>JAJZTW010000026.1 GCA_021847345.1 Pseudomonadota bacterium | reverse complement strand
GCTGCTCGGATTCGGCCGGCGCGCTGCTGTGCGCAGGCACAGCAGCTGGTCCGGCCTCATCCCCCGTGGGGGTCGAGAAAACTTGGGGCGGCCCTGCGTTTTCTCGTGAGTGTGGTTGGGATGTGCTCAGCCCGCGTTGCCGAGCAGGTATTTCTTGCGGATGGCCGACCCCACCGTGTACTTGGGGTCGACGAAATTGCCCAGGCGGACCTGGCCGCACTGGCTGAGCATCATGTAGGCGTCCCAGCGATCGAAGCCGTACTCCTCGCTCATCCAGTGCACCAGTTCGGTGTAGGCGATGCGAGTGGCATCTTCCAGCGGCCGCGCGCTGCCGATGGTCATGAGCAGCGCGTCGGTCTCCAGCCGGGGCCACGCGATGGCCCAGTTCTTGATCAGGTCGACGTGGATGGTCGTCGTGCTGGCGAACTCGACGGCGGTGCCGCAGACCTCGCCGTCCCCCTGGCACGCATGCGCGTCGCCGATGAACAGGCGCGCGCCCGGCGAGCGCACGGGCAGATAGGTGATGCTGCCCGGCCCCATGTCGGGCACGTCCATGTTTCCCCCATGGGTGTCGGGGGTCAGCGAGTTGATCGAGTCGATCTCGGGAGACAGGCTCAGCGTGCCGATGTGGGGGCGGTAGGGCAGCGTGACCCGACGGCTCCAGTACACGCCCTGCTCATCGAGGTCGATCTTGCGTGTGATCTCGGGCAGGGGCTCGTTGAGGGTCGCCGTGTAGTCGGTTCCGGTCAACGCTCCGAAGCGCGGAATCAGGCAGCAGGTGCCGCGGGGATTGTCCCCTCGGGGCTTGATGGACTCGATGTACACCGCCACCACATCGCCCTTCTCGGCGCCGTCGATCATGATGGGCCCGTTCTGCGGGTTGAGGAAGGGCACCGTGAGCACCTTGCTCGGCAGATCCTGTTCGGTCTTCACCTTGCCTTCGAAGGCGTCGCGGGTCTCGATCACGACCCGGTCGCCCGGAGCGACCTGCAGCACAGGTTCCGAGTACGGCCCGATGGTGTAGTGATACTTGCCCTGCCTGGCCTCCGACAGGTGATGCGTCGCGCCGACCCGGCCGCGCGCCACCCCTCGCGAGTGCATGATGGACTGCTCCAGCCAATTCATCGCGTCTCCCTGGTGCTTGTCGTGTGATGGGTTTTCGATAACGGCAAATTCATTCAATCGGCGCCAAAGTCATTCAATAATTTCTGGCCGAGGCGCGATTTCAGTTTATGCCAACGATGGCAACGGCGTTTCGTCGAACATGGTGATGCGATGGACTGCGGCTCCCCCTGCCGCACGGCGGGGCGCAACGACGGCTTGCGAAGGCGGTACGGGCGCTCGCGAATGACGTGCTGCCGCCTTCGCGCCGACGCATAATCCGGCCAGGAGAGCGGGTGTCGGCAGGCAGCCTGTGCCGCCCGCGCTCCCGGATCCGGATGGGAGGCCGCGCGCCGCGCCGCGAACGGCGCCGATCCGGGCGCGCCCACGGCCTTCGGAGTTGCCCATGTCCCAACCGTCCGCATCGACGTCCGCCGCGGCCGACATCGCCAGCCGCCTGCGAGCCGACGTGGTGCAACTGCCGATGCTGCCTTCGGTGCTGCTGCGCCTGGCCACGCTGGCGCCGGACCAGCCCAGCTATTTCGACGACGTGCGCTCGCTGGTGCACGCCGACCCCGGCATGGCCGTGAAGTTGCTGCGCGTGGCGAATTCGGCGGGCGGCGGGGCGATGAACACCACGCCGTCGGTCGACATGGCGCTGATTCGCATCGGCGCGCGCTCCGCGGTGGAGCTCATGCTGGCCGACCAGGCGCTGCAGATGTTTCCGGCGCGTGAACAATGGCAGCGCGACCTCTGGGGGCACTCGGTCCTGGTCGCGCATTACATGCGGCGCATGGCGCCGATGGTCATCGACGCGCGCATCGACGCCGAGCAGGCCTATCTGGCGGGCCTGTTGCACGACGTCGGGCGATTCCTGATGTTCGAACTGCTTCCCGAGGTGTTCGCGCTGACCGAGGACGGCGCCGCCGATGCGTCGCAGGGCCTGCTCGACGCGGAGTTGCATGCCTGTGGGTGCACCCACACCCAGCTTGCGTACCTGGCGTTGACGCGCTGGGGCCTGCCCGAGGCGCTGGCCGTGGCGGCGCGCGACCATCACCGTGACGAGCCTGGGCGGCAGGATTGCCCGAGCGACGAGCAGGCGGGGTCGCTGGTGACCCTGCTGCGCGATGTCGACTGGCTGGCCTGGCGCGTGGCGCGCAACGGCGCCGGCTGGCTGGAACAGTCGCCCGAGGCCTTCGAGGCGCAGGCCGAGCACAACATGCGGTCGCGCTACCGTGGCGATGCCGCGCACCGCCTGCAGCGCCTGCGCTCGGCCACGCTCGAGGCCGAGGCGCTGCTGCGCGCCATCGGCATCGATGCGCCGCCCTGGGCCGCCGACGCATCCGCCGGGTCGGCTACAGGGCGTGCCGAACCAGCCTGAAGTCCGGGTCCTCGGGGAAGGCCTCCACCGCGAAGCCCAGGCCGCGCATGAGCTTGAGCATGGCCGGGTTGTTGCTCAGCACCAGTCCCTCGATGGTCTTCAGGCCGCGTTCGCGCGCCACGTCCATGATGCCCTGCATGAGCCGCGAGCCGATGCCCTTGCCGCTCCATTCGTCGGCCACCACCAGCGAGAATTCGCAGCTGCTCTGGTCCGGGTTGGTGATGTAGCGCGACACGCCGATGATGCGCTCGCCGGGCGGCGCCTGCGGATGCTCGGGGTCGACCTCGCGCAGCACGGCGACCAGCGCCATTTCGCGGTCGTAGTCGATCAGCGTGAAGCGCGCGAGCATCGACGCCGGCAACTCCGCGCGAGACGACACGAAGCGGAAGTAGCGGCTTTGCGGGGACAGCCCGCGCACCAGGCGCTGCAGCATCTCGCCATCGCCGGTGCGCACCGGACGCATCAGGTATTCGCCGCCTCCGGGCAGCGGCAGCAGCTGCTCGAAGCGGGCCGGATAGGGGCGGATGGCCAGGTGGCGGTAGCGGTCGCCGCTGCCGGCCATGGCCACCTGGGCGCTGTCGACCACGATGCGCGCGTCCACCGTCACCGCGCCGTGCTCGTCGACGATCACCGGGTTGAGGTCCATCTCGCGCAGCTGCGGCAGCTCGCAGACCATTTCCGACACCCGCAGCAGCAGTTGCTCCAGCGACTGCAGGGCCACGGCCGGCGCGCCGCGCCACTCGCCGAGGGTTTCCGACACCCTCGCGCGTTCGATCAGGCGCCGCGCCAGGAACTGGTTCAGCGGCGGCAGCTCCATCGCGCGGTCGCCGATCAGCTCCACCATCATGCCGCCGGCGCCGAACACGATCACCGGGCCGAAGGGGTCGTCGGTGACCAGCCCGACGAACACCTCGCGCCCGCGCCGCGCCCCTGCCATCTTCTGCACCGTCACGCCGTTGATGCGCGCGTCGGGCTTGAGCCGGGCGACGGTGCGCATCATGTCCTCGAAGGTGTCGCGGGCCTGCGCGCCGTTGCTGACGTTCAGCGCCACGCCCTGCACGTCGGACTTGTGGGCGATGTCGGGGGAATCGATCTTGAGCGCCACCGGGAAGCCCATCTGGCTGGCCAGCAGCATCGCCTCGTTGGCGCTGCGCGCCAGCGCGGCATGGGTCACCGGGATGTGGAAGGCCGACAGCAGCGCCTTGGACTCCATTTCGGTGAGCATCGTGCGGCGTTCGGCCAGCACGCTCTCGATCACCAGGCGCGCGCACTCGAGGTCGGGCGCGCCCAGGTCGCTGAGCGGAGGTGGGGTCTGCTGCAGCAGTTGCTGGTTCTGGTAGAAGGTGGCGATGTTGCCGAAGGCGCCGACGGCTGCCTCCGGGGTGCGAAAACTCGGGATGTCGGCGGCGCGCAACACTTCGCGCCCGGCTTCCACGCTCGAGTCCCCCATCCAGCACGCCAGCAGCGGCTTGCCGAAATGGCGCTGCATGGCCGCCACCGCCTCGGCCGCCGCGCTGGAGTCGCTGCCGGCCTTCGGCGAGTGGATGGCCAGCGCGCCGTCGACTCCGCGGTCGGCGGCCACCGCCTCCAGCGCCAGCCGGTAGTGCTCGGCGGTGGCATCCTCCGACAGGTCGATGAGGTCGCTCAGCGACGCCAGCGGCGGCAGCCGGGCACGCAGGCCCTCGGCCACGTCGGGGGCCAGGCGCGCGAGCTCCAGGCCGATCTCGTTGGCCCAGTCGGCCGCCAGCACGCCGGGGCCGCCGCCGTTGGTGATCACGGCCAGGCGCCGTCCCACCGGCCGGTAGCGCGAAGCCAGGCACTTGGCCGCCGAGAACAGTTCCACGAACGAGCGCACGCGCACGGCGCCGGCGCGGCGAAGCGCCGAGTCGAACACGTCGTCGCTGCCGACGCTGGCCGCGCTGTGGGTCTGCGCGGCGCGCCCGCCGGCCGGCCGGCGTCCGGCCTTGAGCACGATCACCGGCTTGGCGTTGGCCGCCGAGCGCAGCGCGCTCATGAAGCTGCGCGCGTTGGTGATTCCTTCCAGGTACACGATGATGCTGTGGGTCTGAGCGTCGTTGGCCAGGAAATCCAGCGCCTCGGCGATGCCCACGGCGGTGTGCGGGCCGACCGAGATCAGCGACGAAAAGCCCACGCGGTTCTGCAGCGCCCAGTCCAGCATCGACGCCGTCAGCGCCCCGGACTGGGACACCAGGCCCAGCGGCCCGGGCTTGGCCAGCGGTCCGCAAGCGCTGGCGTTGAGCCCTGCGCCCGGACGCTGGAAGCCCAGGCTGTTGGGCCCCAGCAGCTGCAGCCCGTCGCGCGCGGCGATGTCGCGCAGCTTGCGCGCGGCCTCAGGCCCCACGCCGTGCGACACCATCAGCGCGCTGCGGCAGCCCATGCGCGCCGCCAGCTCCAGCGCCTCGGCCGCCTGTTCCTCGGGCAGCGCGATCACCGCCAGGTCCGCGTGGGTGTGCGACAGCTGTTCCAGCGTGCCGCTGGTGTGCAGGTCGACGAACTGCAGCCGCCCCTGGTAGGAGCCCTGGCGCAGCGCCTGCTGCACGGCCAGCGCGGCGCTGCACCCGGCGCATCCGTCGGAACACCCGAACACCACGATGGATTCCGGGGTGAAAAGCGGCGTCAGGTAATGTTTGTCCATGGCCTTCATTGTGCGCCGCGCGCGCGCCGGCGAGCCAGTCGCATAATGCGCCTATCCGGGGTTTTTTCACGCCATGACCAAGTCCGTTGCCCAACCTACCGCGCTGACCGTGCATCGCGGCTCGCGCATGCTGGAAGTCGCCTTCGACGATGGCGCGTCGTTCCGCATTCCCTTCGAGCTGCTGCGCGTGTACTCGCCGTCGGCCGAGGTGCGGGGCCACGGCCCGGGCCAGGAGGTGCTGCAGACCGGCAAGCGGGACGTGCTGATCGACGCGCTGGAGCCGGTCGGCCAGTACGCGGTGCAGCCGGTGTTCTCCGACGGGCACGACAGCGGGATCTACACCTGGGAATACCTGTATTTTCTCGGCCAGGAGCGCGAGCGCCTGTGGCAGGAGTACCTGGAAAAGCTGCAGCTGGCCGGAGTCGACCGAGACGCAGCGATGGGGTCGGGCGCTTCCGGCGCGTCGTGCTCGCAGCACTCGGGGCACCGCCATGTCCACTGAACCGACCACGCACTTCGGTTTCGAGACCGTCGCCGAGGAAGACAAGGCGCGCCGCGTGGCGCAGGTGTTCGAGTCGGTGGCGCCGCGCTACGACCTGATGAACGACCTGATGAGCGCAGGCCTGCACCGCATCTGGAAGGCCTTCACGGTGCAGCTCGCAGGTGTGCGTGCCGGGCATCGCGTGCTCGACGTGGCCTCCGGCACGGGAGACCTCGCGCGCGCCTTCGCCGCGCGCGTGCAGCCCGGCGGCATGGTGGTGGCGACCGACATCAACGGCGCGATGCTCGACGAGGGGCGCCGGCGCCTGCTGGATGCCGGTGTCTGCGTGCCGGCGGTGCAATGCGACGCCGAGCAGCTGCCTTTCGCCGACTCCAGCTTCGACCGCGTCAGCGTCGCTTTCGGCCTGCGCAACATGACCCACAAGGAGCGCGCGCTGGCCGAGTTCCGGCGCGTGCTGCGCCCGGGCGGCAAGCTGCTGGTGCTCGAGTTCTCCCGCCCCTGGGAGCCGCTGCGCCCGGCCTACGACTGGTATTCGTTCAAGGTGCTGCCGCGCCTGGGCCGCCTCGTGGCCTCCGATGCCGACAGCTACCGCTACCTGGCCGAGTCCATTCGCCGCCACCCCGACCAGGCCACGTTGAAGGCCATGATGGAGCAGTCGGGTTTTGCCGGGGTGCAGTGGTACAACCTCAGCGCCGGAGTGGTCGCGCTGCACGTGGGCATTCGCGTCTGAGCGCCCCGGCGCGCTGCGCGCGCCCGGATGTCGCGCATTCGCATGCCGGCTAGCGGCCGGCCAGGAATCATGCGGGACCCTAGAATGCGGTTGCCGTTTCGCGAGTCCCCCATGTCCAGCGCCTTCCCCCCGGCCGGGTCCCCCGCCGCCAGTGCCTCGTCCGCCCTCGAATCCGCCGCGCAGGTCCTGCTGCGGCGCACGGTGGCCATCGCCGACCATCTGGTGGCGCAACAGCCGCAGGGCCGCGCGCGTCTTGCGCCGCATGCCGGCAAGACGGTGCAGCTGCGCGCCGGAGGTGTCGCAGTGCGCCTGCTGGTCGGCGAGCAGGGCAGCCTGCAGGCCGTGGACGTGACCGACAGCGCTCCCGCGCTGCAGCTCGACGTCGACCTCGTTCGCTGGCTGTCGGCCCAGATGCGCGGCGGGCCCGAGGCCGCGCTGGGCGGGGTTCGAATCGCCGGCGACGCCGAGTTCGCGCAGGCCGTGTCGTGGCTGCTCGGCCATGTTCGCTGGGATGCCGAGGCGGATCTCGCCCGCTGGGTCGGTGACATCGCGGCGCACCGCGTGGTGCGCGGCGCGCGCGACGCAGGCTCGCGTATGCGAGGCCTGGCTTCGCGCGTCGACAGCGACGCCCGCGAGTGGCTGCGCGAGGCGCCTCGCGGCGTGGTCGGGCGCTGGGAGACCGAATCGATGGCGGCCGAGCTGGCTCGCCTGCGCGACGCCACGGCGCGCCTGGACAAGCGCGTCGAGGCCCTGCGCCGACGCCTGGGCGCCTGAATCCGATGCGCCGCCTGCTTCGCCTGTTGCGCATCCTGCTGGTCGTCTACCGCCATGGGCTGGACCAACTCGCGCTCGAGGGTTTCCGCCATCGCTGGGTGAGGGCGCTGGCGCGCCTGCTGGCGCTGGGTCGCGACCTGAGCACTCCGCGCGGCGTACGCCTGCGACTGGCGCTGCAGGAGCTCGGCCCGATCTTCGTCAAGTTCGGGCAGATGCTGTCGACCCGGCGCGACCTGCTGCCGCGCGACATCGCCGACGAGCTCGCGCTGCTGCAGGATCGGGTTCCGCCCTTCGACTCCGACGTCGCGGTGCGCCTGATCGAGAAGGCGCTGGGGCACCCGCTGGAGCAGCTGTTCTCCGATTTCGAGCGCACTCCGGTGGCCAGCGCGTCCATCGCGCAGGTGCATTTCGCGCTGCTGCCCGAGGAGCACGCCGGAGTCGGCAGGGAGGTCGCGGTCAAGGTGCTGCGCCCGGGCATGCTGCGGGTCATCGACCAGGACCTGGCGCTGATGCGCCTGCTCGCCGGGTGGGTCCAGCGGGCCTGGGCCGATGGCAAGCGCCTGAAGCCGCGCGAGGTGGTCGCCGAGTTCGACAAATACCTGCACGACGAGCTGGACCTGGTGCGCGAGGCTGCCAACGCCGCGCAATTGCGCCGCAACATGGACGGCCTCGGCCTGGTGCTGATCCCGCAGATGGTGTGGGACCTGTGCCGCCCCAGCGTGATCGTCATGGAACGCATGCACGGGGTTCCGATCAGCCAGGTCGAGCGCTTGCGCGAGGCCGGCGTGGACATCCGCAAGCTCGCTCAAAGCGGCGTCGAGATCTTTTTCACCCAGGTGTTCCGGGACGGCTTTTTCCATGCCGACATGCACCCCGGAAACATCATGGTCAGCCTGGCTCCGCAGACCTTCGGCTGGTACATCGCGCTCGACTTCGGCATCATCGGCACGCTGTCCGCCTTCGACAAGGATTACCTGGCGCAGAATTTCATCGCCTTCTTCCAGCGTGACTACCGGCGCGTGGCCGAGCTGCACCTGGAATCGGGCTGGGTGCCGGCCGACGTGCGCGTGGACGAGCTCGAGGCCGCGGTGCGCACCGTGTGCGAGCCGCAGTTCGAGCGGCCGCTGAAGGACATTTCGCTGGGCCAGATCCTGATGCGCCTGTTCCAGGTGTCGCGGCGCTTCAAGGTCGAGATCCAGCCCCAGCTGGTGTTGCTTCAGAAGACCCTGCTCAACGTGGAGGGCCTGGGGCGCCAGCTCGACCCCGATCTCGACCTGTGGAGCACTGCGCAGCCCTTCCTGCGCCGCTGGATGCGCTCGCAGGTGGGCTGGCCGGCGTTGCGCGAGCACCTCAAGCGCGAGGCTCCGCGCTACGCGCAGTATCTGCCGGCGCTGCCGCGCCTGGCGCACCAGGCGCTGGAGCACGGCGTGCCGTCGCGCGAGCGCGACCTGTACCGCCAGCTGCTGGCCGAGCAGCGGCGCACCAACGCGCTGTTGCAGGGCCTGGTCGGTTTCGGGCTCGGCGTGCTGGCGGTGCTGGTGGTGCTCGCGTTGTGGACATCCCGCCCGTTGTGACCCCCCCGAGGGCCGGGCCTTGCCCGGCCGGCGGCGTCTGCTATGGTGGCGCACTCGTTCGCCAACGCCCGCCATGTCCCTGCTGCTGCTCGACCTCGGCAATACCCGCCTGAAGTGGGGGGTATTCGACTGCGCCGGTGATCTGTCACAGGCCGAGTCCCACGGCGCGATGCCGCTGGAAGCCATCGAGACCCTGGCCGACAGCGTGCGCGCCCAAGGCGGCACCTTGCCGCGCGTGGCCGTGGGCTGCGCGGTGGCGGGCGCGGTGGCCACGATGCGGGTGGAGGCGCAACTGACACGCCTGGGGCTGCGCTGCCACTGGATGCATTCGGTGCCGCAGCAATGCGGGGTGCGCAACGGCTACACCACGCCCAGCATGCTCGGCGCCGACCGCTGGGCTTCGCTGATCGGCGCGCGCAGGCGCCATTCGCATCGCGCCGTGCTGATCATCAGCGTGGGCACCGCGGTGACCATCGACTGCCTCGCCGCCGACGGGCGCTTCCTGGGCGGAGTCATCCTGCCCGGCTTCGGACTCATGCTGCGCGCGCTCGAAATGGGAACCGCCGGGCTCAAGGTTCCCGAGGGCGAGTTGCGCGAGTTCCCGAACAACACCAGCGACGGCCTGATGACCGGCGGCGCGCTGGCCATCGCCGGCGCCGCGCGCCAGATGCATGAACGCCTCGCGCGCCTGCAGCAGCAGGAGCCGGCGGTGCTGCTCACCGGAGGCGCTGCGCCCAAGCTCGAGCTCGCGCTGGGGCTGCCGCACGAGAGCGTGGAGCACCTGGTGTTCGAGGGCCTGCTGGGCATCGCCGCCGAGCGCGGCCTGATCCCGCGGCAGCGCGAGCGCGCCGGGCACGGCACGGCGCGCGCCTGATCCCGGGCGCGCCGGCGCGCCCGGCGCCTACAGCACGTAGCGCGACAGGTCCTGGTCGCGCGCGATCTCGCCGAGTTGCGACTCCACGAACTGCGCGTCCACGCGCAGCGTCTGCTCCCTGCTGCCGTCGGCCTGGAAGGAAACCTCCTCCAGCAGTCGCTCCAGCACGGTGTGCAGGCGTCGCGCGCCGATGTTCTCGGTGCGCTCGTTGACGGCGTGGGCGATCTCGGCCATGCGCGCGATTCCGTCGGGCGCGAACTCCAGGCGCACTGCGTCTGTGGCCAGCAGGGCCTGGTACTGCTTGACCAGGCTGGCATCGGTGCTGGTGAGAATGGACACGAAATCCTCCACCGAAAGGCTGTCGAGCTCGACCCGGATCGGGAAGCGTCCCTGCAGCTCCGGGATCAGGTCCGAGGGCTTGGACAGGTGGAACGCTCCGCTGGCGATGAACAGCACATGGTCGGTTCGCACCATGCCGTACTTGGTGCTGACCGTCGTTCCCTCGACCAGCGGCAGCAGGTCGCGCTGCACGCCCTGGCGCGACACGTCGGCACCGTGCGCGCGGTCGCCGGCGGCGATCTTGTCGATCTCGTCGAGGAACACGATGCCGTGCTGCTCGACCAGTTGCACGGCACGCGACTTGATCTGCTCCTCGTCGAGCAGCCTGGCCGCTTCCTCCTGCTGCAGCGCGCGCAGCGCGTCGCGCACCTTCATGGTGCGCCGGGTGCCGCGCGCGCCGGCCTGGCCCATGCCGGCGAACAAGCCCTTGAGCTGCTCGGCCATCTCCTCCATGCCGGGAGGGGTCATGATGTCGACGCTGGGTTGCGCGCGGCTGATCTCGATCTCGATGTCGCGCTCGTCGAGCTGGCCCTCGCGCAGGCGCTTGCGCATGACCTGTCGCGTGTTGGAGTCACCCGACACGCCGGGCAGCAGCGCGTCGAGGATGCGCTCCTCGGCGGCGTCCTCGGCCGGCGCGCGATGCGCCTGCATGGCCTGCTCGCGCACCTGCTTGACGGCGACCTCGACCAGGTCGCGCACGATGGTGTCGACGTCGCGCCCGACATAGCCGACCTCGGTGAACTTGGTGGCCTCGATCTTGATGAACGGTGCGTGTGCCAGGCGCGCCAGGCGGCGCGCGATCTCGGTCTTGCCGACCCCGGTGGGGCCGATCATCAGGATGTTCTTGGGCGTGATCTCGTGGCGCAGCGGTTCGGCCACCTGCTGGCGGCGCCAGCGGTTGCGCAACGCGACCGCGACGGCGCGCTTGGCCTGCGCCTGCCCGACCACGAAGCGGTCGAGTTCGGAGACGATTTCTCGGGGGGTCATGTCCATGGCCATCAGTCGCCCAGGGTCTCGATGCGCAGTTCGTGATTGGTGTAGATGCACAGGTCGGCCGCGATGTGCAGCGAACGCTCGACGATGTCGCGCGCCGGCAGCTCGGTGTTCTCCAGCAGCGCGCGCGCGGCGGCCTGCGCGTAGGCTCCGCCCGAGCCGATGGCCAGGATGCCCTGCTCGGGCTCCAGCACGTCGCCGTTGCCGGTGATGATCAGCGACGCGCTGGCGTCGGCCACCGCCAGCATGGCCTCGAGCCTGCGCAGCGCGCGGTCGCTGCGCCAGTCCTTGGCCAGCTCGACGGCAGCGCGCACCAGCTGGCCGTGATGCTCCTGCAACTTGGCCTCGAAGCGTTCGAACAGCGTGAACGCATCGGCCGTGCCGCCGGCGAATCCGGCCAGCACGCGCTGCTCGTGCAGCTTTCGCACCTTGCGCGCGCTGGCCTTGATGACCACGTTGCCGAGCGTGACCTGGCCGTCACCGCCGAGGGCCACGTGCGAGCCGCGGCGCACGCTCAGGATGGTGGTGCCGTGATATTGATCCATGTGCTTGTACGAAATGCGATGGGGCGGCGGCAGGGGCTGCCGCCGCCGACCGGGTTGCCCGGGGTTCAGGATTTGCGCAGTTCGACCTGGGCCACCGAGCTGATGCCGAGGATCGCGAACAGGCCGGCGATCAGCCGGTGCGTGCCCTCGAAGCGTACCGCACGTCCGGCGCTGCTTTGCGCCATCACCCAGTTCAGCACCACGCCGGCGCTGGCGAAGTCCAGGCGCCGCAGCGCGGCGAGGTCGACCACCACGGCGCCGTGGCCTTCGGCGACCTTGTCCAGGGGCTTGAGAAAATCCTCGCTGCCGCCGCTGATCTCGCCCTGCAGTCGCGCCATCGCCACGCCATCGGTCTCGGAGTTCGAGAAACGCGTCGGCAGACGGCTGTTGGCGGCGCCGGGCAGCAGCGATCCCGGGCCCCCCGGCAGCGGCCCCTCGCCGAGGCCGAGCAGGCGCACGCGGGCCCGGCTCGGTTCCCACGACGGGGGCGAGATCTCGTAGGTCACGCAGTAGTCGAGCGCGGTGGACTCGAAGGCCTCCTGCGCCGCCGCCAGTCGCAGCAGTTCCAGGCGAGCGCCCCACCAGGCCGGGTCGGCCTCGCGCTGCATGGCCGGCGACTGCGCCGCGCAGGCCTCGAGCAGGTGGTCGAGGCCGGAGACTTCGACCTGGCGGCCGGCCGCGGCGTTGAGCACCTTGAAGGTTTCCTGCAGGATTTCCTGCGCGCCGTCGAGCACGGCGGTCAGCGCGTTGAAGTCCAGCGCCACCGGGCCGGTGCCGTCGCGTGCCAGCAGCAGCAGGGCCTGCGCGCGCGCGGCGTCGAGTTCGCCCAGCGCGGTGAACGAGCCGGCCGGTGCGCCTGCCCCCGGCGCCTGCGCGCCAGGCGCCAGCGGCGCGCCGCCCCACGACGGCGCGGACGACTGGAAACGGTCGACGTAATCGCTCACCAGCGCCTCGAAGCGCTGCAGGTCGCCACCGGCGCGGTACAGGTCGAACAGGGCCAGCCAGAACTCGTTTTCGAGCTTGCGCTCGGGAGAGCCCGAAATGGCCTCCAGCAGCGCGCGCTCGGCGCCCTGGTCGTTGCCGTTGGCGAAGTCCATGCAGGCCTGGTCGAACAGGGGACTCGACGAGACCCCCTCCTGCACGTCCACGGCCATCGAATGGGTCGGGTCGGATGCCAGCGAGCTGGAGGACCAGGGCTGCGCGCCAGCGCGCGCGAAGGGCGAATGGGTGGCGGCGTCCACGCTGCCGATTCGCGTCGGCGCGAGCTGGGTGGCAGCCATCTGCGTCGGTGCGAGCTGGGTCGGCGCGGGCACAGTCGCCTGCATCGCGCCGCCGGTGCCTGCCTGCGGCTGCCGACTCAGCGTGTCGGTGGCGGCGAAAGTCAGCGGCTGCGTGCTGTGCGCGGGCGCCGCGGGCGGCGGCATCGGCACCGTGGAGGCCACGGACAGGGGCGAGCGCGATTCGGAGGTCGAGTCCTGCACCATCGCGCGCTCGATCTCGTTGATCTTGCGCAGCGTGGCCTCGCGCTGCGGCGCCTGCGGCAGGCCGGCGCCCGTGTCGGGCAGGTCGGACAGCACCAGGTCGGGGGTTTCCCCGCTCGCCTGCTGCTTGCGCAGGCGACGCAGCGCCGCGAGTTCACGCTTGCGGATGAAGGCGTCGAGCTTGCGCTGCTCCTCGCGCGCACGCTGGTGCTCCTGCTCCTGCTGCTCGCGCAGGGCGTTCTCGTGCCGGGTCAGCGACCAATCCTGGGTAGGATTCTTGACGAATTCGCTGACCCTGCCCCAGAAACTGCGCTGCTTGACGGGTTCTTCGGCCATGGGCGGTGCGGGCGGGCGGCTGCGTCAGCCAGGCCTCGGGCCTGGCGCAAGGGAGTCAGTCCCCGAACATTTTCTGCTTCATTTCCCGGCGCTGCTGGGCTTCCAGCGAAAGCGTCGCGGTGGGGCGCGCCAGCAGGCGCCCGATCCCGATGGGCTCGCCGGTCTCCTCGCACCAGCCGTACTCGCCGCTGTCGATCAGCGCCAGCGCCTGCTCGACCTTCTTGAGCAACTTGCGCTCGCGGTCGCGCGCTCGCAGTTCCAGCGCATGCTCTTCCTCGATGGTCGCGCGGTCGGCAGGGTCGGGGACCAGCAGCGTGTCCTCGCGCAGGTGCTCGGTGGTCTCGCCGGCGCTGCGCAGCAACTCGTCGCGCAAGGTTCCGAGGCGGTGACGGAAGAACTCCATCTGGGCCGTGTTCATGTATTCGCTCTCGGGCATCGCGAGCACTTCGGCGTCGGTCAGGTCCTTGGGCGACTTCGACTTCCAGGCATTGGCCAGCTTGGGGTCGGCTTGGGTCGGTGCGGTGGAGGGGGCGACGGTGCTCATGGCTTGGGCTGCGTTGGATGATGCGAAAGGGCGGCCTGCGTCAGGCCCGGGGGCTTGCGCGGCCGGCAGTGTAGCGGCAGCCGATGACGTTCGGGCAGTTGCCGGAGTCGACGGGCGTCGCGCCGGCGGTGCCGCGGATGCTGTGCGTGTGCTCTTGGCCACGGTGGATCCCCCTTCGACCTTTGTAGCATCTGGCGGCGCGCTTGCCGCACATGCTTGTTGCTTGCATGCAACCAGGGGCGTGATTCCAGCGTCAAGCCCCGACGCAGCGGGGCCGCTCGAGGGTACGTTGGCGCCGCACCCTACGCGGTCTATTCCGCAAGGCAGGCGCGGATCCGGCGCCCCAGCGGCTTGCGCCGGGCGCGCTCGTCCTCGCGAGCCAAAACCGGTCGATTATAGCGCTGTACGAAACGCGCAAAAAACGCCTTGTCGCGGCGTGGCTTCGGTTCGGGCTCAGGCCACGAGGGCCTGGCGCAGGCCCTGCTCGATGATGTCGCGGGGCAGGTCGATGCCGATGAACACCATGCGGCTCTCGCGAGTCTCCTGCGGGCCCCACGCGGCGGCCAGGTCGCTGCCCATCAGCTGGTGAACGCCCTGGAACACCACCTTGCGGTCGATGCCCTTCATGTTCAGCACGCCCTTGTAGCGCAGCATGCGCGGGCCGTAGATCTGCACGATGGTGCCGAGGAACTCCTCCAGGCGAGCCGGATCGAAGGGCTGGGAGGCGCGGAACACGAAGGACTTCACGTCGTCATCGTGGTGATGGTGGTGGTGCCCGCAATGCGGCCCGTGCTCGTGGTCCTGCTCGCAGGCGTGATCGTGATCGTGATCATGGTCGTGCCCGTGCCCGTGCCCGTGCTCCTGCTCGTGCAGGAACTCGGGGTCGATCTCCAGGCGCGCATTGAGGTTGAAGCCACGCAGGTCGAGCACCTCGCGCAGCGGCACCTCGCCGAAGTGCACCAGCTGTTGCGGCGCGCGCGGGTTCATGCGGCGCAGTCGCTGCTGCAGCTCGGCGACCGCGGCGGGTTCGGCCAGGTCCGACTTCGAGATGAAGATGCGGTCGGCGAAGCCGACCTGGCGCTGGGCCTCCAGTCGGGTGTCGAGCTGCTGACCCGCATGCACCGCGTCGACCAGCGTGACGATCGAGTCCAGCAGGTACTGGCTGGCGACGTCGTCGTCCATGAAAAAGGTCTGCGCCACCGGGCCGGGGTCGGCCACGCCGGTGGTCTCGATGATCACGCGGTCGAACAGCAGCTCGCCGCGCCTGCGGCGCGCGGCCAGGTCGCTGAGCGTGGCGCGCAGGTCGTCGCGGATGGTGCAGCAGATGCATCCATTCGACATCTGCACGATCTGCTCGCCGCGTTCCTGCACCAGGATGTCGTTGTCGATGTTCTCCTCGCCGAACTCGTTCTCGATCACCGCGATGCGCGAGCCGTGGGCTTCGCCCAGAACGCGCTTGAGCAGGGTGGTCTTGCCGCTGCCGAGAAAGCCGGTGAGGATGGTGGCGGGGATCAGGACGGAGGACATGGTGTGGATTCGGGCGGGGAAGGGCGGGGTCCGGTCGCGGGGGCCGGGCGTCAGGCGCAGGCCGGCCGACGGCCGTGACGCGCATGCCGCGCATGTGGGGGCGCGCCGCGGGTTTTGCAAGTCTCCCGGCGCCTGCCGGGAGACTCCCGCGACAGTGTAAGTCGCGGGGGCCGTCAGCGTGCGCGCAGCAGCAGGCCCTTGAGATACTCGCCTTCGGGGAAGCTCAGCAGCAACGGATGGTCGGGAGCCGGTCCCACGCGCTGCACGATCTCGGCCTCGCGCTGCGCGTCCACCGCGGCGCCCGCCACCACGCTGCCGAACAGCGCCGCGTCGATTCCTCCCGAGCAGGAAAAGGTGAACAGCCAGCCGCCGGGGCGCAGCAGGCTCAGGCCGAGGCGGTTGATGTCCTTGTAGGCGCGCGTGGCACGCGCGGCCTGGGCCACCGTGGGGGCCAGCTTGGGCGGGTCGAGCACGATGGCGTCGAAGCGTTCGCCGGCGTCGCGCAGCTCGCGCAGCACGCGTCCGACGTCGGCTTCGCGCAACACGCTGCGCGAAGCGTCGAAACCGTTGTCGCGCACATGCGCGGCGGCCAGCTCGAGCGCCGGGCCGGACGAGTCCACGCTGAGCACCTGCTCGGCGCCGCCGGCCAGCGCGGCCAACGTGAAGCCCCCGGTGTAGGCGTAGCAGTTGAGCACGCGGCGCAGTCCGCGCTGGCGCACGAGTTCGCGAAAGCGCAGGCGGTTGTCGCGCTGGTCGAGGTAGAAGCCCGTCTTGTGCCCGGCCGCGACGTCCACCCGCAGGCGCATGCCGTGTTCGTCGATACCCACCTGCGTGGAGCCGTCGCCGTGCAGCCAGCCGCTGCGCGGCTCGAGCCCCTCGTGCGCCCGCACGCCGACGTCGGAGCGCTCGTAGATGCGCACCTCGGGCAGCAGCTCGCGCAGCGCCTGCAGCAGGGTGTCGCGCCAGCGCTCGGCGCCGGCGCTGAGCAGCTGCACCACCGCGATGTCGTCGAAGCGGTCCACCACCAGTCCCGGGATGCCGTCGGCCTCGCCCCACACCAGGCGCGCGGCGCGCAGGTCCAGTCCCAGCTCGCGGCGGCGCTCGATGGACTGCTGCAGGCGCTGGCGCAGGAACGCGGCATCGATGCGTTGCGCCGGGTCGAAGCTCCACATGCGCAGGCGGATCTGCGACGCCGGGCTGTAGGCGGCCCAGCCCAGGACCTGTGCGTCGGCGGACTCCACGCGCACGGTCTCCCCGCTGTCGGCTCCGCCGCGCGCGATGGCTCCGGCGAAGACCCAGGGGTGGCGGCGCAGCACGGCGCGCTCCTTGCCGGGGTGCAGGCGAATGACTTTCAAGGTACGGGACGTTTGGGGAGGGGATTCGGGCGCGCCCGGTTCGGGCTCAGCGCGGCTTGTGTGCGCGGGGGTGGGCCTGATCGTAGACCTGCGCCAGATGCTGGAAGTCCAGCCGGGTGTAGATCTGGGTGCTGGCCACGCTCGCGTGGCCCAGCAGCTCCTGCACCGCGCGCAGGTCGCCACTGGACTGCAGGAGGTGGGAGGCAAACGAGTGCCGCAGCATGTGCGGGTGCACCGAACTCGGCAGCCCGGCGTCGCGGGCGCGCTGGCGCAACTCCTCGCGAACCCTTTGCGCGCTGATGCGCGCGCCGCGAGGCCCCAGGAACAGCGCGGCGCGGTCCGAGGCCGTGGCCTGCGCTGCCGCCGGGCCACGCAGGCGCAACCATTCGCGCAGCGCCTGCATGGCCTGCTGCCCGACCGGCACGCTGCGACGCTTGCCGCCCTTGCCGAGCACGTGCGCCTGGGAGTCGTCCCAGTCGATCCAGCCCTGCGAGACATGGTCGTCGTCGCGCACCGGGCGCAGGTCCAGCCCGATCAGCTCGGAAACGCGCAGGCCGCTGGAATACAGCAACTCGGCCAGCGCCCGCGAGCGCGCCAGGGCGCGCGGATCGACGGGCTCGGCGCCGGTGTGCCCACTGCCGGCCGGAGCTCCGGCGGCGAGCGCCACCGCATGCTCCACGCTCAGCGCCTTGGGCAGCGGGCGTTGCGCACGCGGTGCCCGCACGTCTCGCGCGGGGTCGCTGGCCAGCAGCGCCTGCGTTCCCATCCAGCGCAGCAATCCGCGCCACGCCGACAGGCGTGCGGCGATGGCCCGCGGGCTCATGCCCTGGGCATGCAGTGCGGCAACCCAGCTGCGCAGGTGACGCGCCTGCAGCGCGGGCGCGTCCAGGCCCGCCTGCGCGGCACGCCGGCACAGGTCCTGCAGGTCGCGGCGGTAGTTGACCAGCGTGCGCGGCGCCAGCCTGCGCACCTGTTCCAGGCGTTGCAGGTGTTCGCGGCAGGCTCGTTCCAGCAGCGGCGGCGCCGCCGAGGCCGCCGCCGCGTCGGGCGCTGGCGCGTCGAGCTGGCCCATGGCCTGCGGCGTCAGCCGACCCTCAGCAGACCTGCCAGCGCGGCCGACGCGACCTCGCCGGCACGCGCCAGGAACTCGGTGCCCATGTCGGCGGTGAAGCGGTCGGATTGCGGCGAACCCAGCACGAGCAGGCCGAAGGCCGGCGCCTGGGGGTCCGGGCGCAGCGCCACCAGCGCCAGGGATTGCGGCGGCGATGCCAGCCAGCGCGCGGCCTCGAAGCCGGCGTTGGCGCCGCAGAAGGGCTGGCTCAGGCTGCTGGCCAGCACCGGAATGTCCTCGCCCACCGGCGCCGCTTCGGGCAGGCCGGCGTATTCGGGGCGAACGCCCCAGATGCGCAGCGCCGCCAGCGGCAGGTCGAAGCCGTCGCGCAACTGCTGCACCAGCGTGGCCGGCAAGGCTGCCGGGTCGGTCTGCTGCAGCAGCGCGCGTGCCCAGGCCAGCAGGCGCGCCGACAGGATCTCGTTGTCGGCGGCATTGCGCATCAGCTCGGCCAGGCGATGCTCCAGCGCGCGCATCTTGTCGCGCAGCATCTCGATCTGGCGCTCCTGCAGAGACACCGCGCGGTTGCCGTGCGGGCTTTGCAGCTGCACGGTGGCCAGCAGCTCGGCGTGGCGCTCGAAAAAGTCGGGATGCTCGGCCAGATAGGCGGCGAGGTCGTTCTCGGTGAGTTCCATCAGGGCGTTCCGGAAAGGGTCGCGGGGGGAAGGGGCAGGCTGTCGAGGTCGATGCTGGCATCGAATACATGCACGGCCGGGCCGGTCATCAACACGGGATGGCCCGGGCCGTCCCACGCGATGCTCAGCTCGCCGCCGCGCGCGCGCACGTGCACCGGGCTGCTCAACCAGCCGTGCCGGATTCCGGCGACCGCGGCGGCGCAAGCCCCGGTGCCGCAGGCCAGGGTCTCGCCGGCGCCGCGTTCCCACACCCGCAGTCGCGCGTGGTGCGCGTCGATCACCTGCAGGAATCCGGCGTTGACACGCTGCGCGAAGCGCGGGTGATGCTCGAGCAGCGGGCCCAGCCGAGCCACCGGCGCGGCGTCGACATCGTCGACGCGCTGCACCGCGTGCGGATTGCCCATCGACACCACGCTGAGCAGCAGCGGCTGGCCGTCCACGACAAGCTCGAAGCGCTCGAGTCCGCCTTCGGTCACCGCGCGCAGGCCGGTCGCGTCGAAGGGCACGTCGGGCGGGCGCAGGCGCGGCGCGCCCATGTCCACGCGAACCCGCCCGTCGTCCTCCATGCGCGGCTCGATGATGCCGGCGCGCGTGAGCACGCGCACCGAGCGACTGGACGTCAGCCCGCGCCGGCGCACGAAGGCGACGAAGCAGCGTGCGCCGTTGCCGCATTGCTCGACCTCGCCACCATCGGCGTTGAAGATGCGGTAGCGGAAATCGACCTCCGGCCCCGGCGGGGGCTCGACCACCAGGATCTGGTCCGCGCCCACGCCGAAATGGCGGTCGGCGAGCAGGCGCAGCTGGGCCGCTTGCAGCGTGAACGGCTCGCGGGTGGCGTCGATGACCACGAAGTCATTG
The DNA here is from genome assembly GCA_021847345.1 of Pseudomonadota bacterium. Classification (GTDB taxonomy): domain Bacteria; phylum Pseudomonadota; class Gammaproteobacteria; order Burkholderiales; family Burkholderiaceae_C; genus Thiomonas_A. The sequence goes on along the minus strand of JAJZTW010000026.1, from coordinate 30,027 downwards.
CCGGCGCCGTGCATCTTGGCGAAGTGCAGGGGCATGAACGCAGCGGGGTTGGCGGTGGCGGGGCGAAGGGCGTCGGGGGATGTGCCCGCGGCCGGCGCGACTTCAGTACAGCGAGTCCTCGCCCGGCGGGCGCGTCTTGAAGCGTTTGTGCACCCAATGATATTGGCTGGGCATCTCGGCCACGCGCTGTTCGATGAAGGTGTTCAGCCGCGCCAGCTCGGCATCGATATCGGCGATTCGCCCGTCGCGCAGTCGCGGGTAGTCCTCCCACGCGGGGTGGATGGTGATTTCGTAGCCCTGCGACCCGGCAAGCATGCGGGCAACCACCGGATACACCCTCGCGTGGGCCGACGCCGCCAGGCGCGGAACGACGTCGAGCGTGGCCGCGGGAATCCCGAAAAAGGGCACGAAGCGCGAATGCTTGGGCCCGAAGTCCATGTCCGGCAGCGTGTAGAAGGGGGTGTGACGGCGCAGCGCCCGCAGCATGCCGGTGGCGCCTTCGTGGCGCGAGACGATGCGCTCGGTGGCGAAGCGGCTTCGCCCGGCCAGCACCCAGCGGTCCAGCGACTGCGATTTCTGGGGCGTGTACATGCCCGACAGCGGGCGTCGCGACGCCAGGGTCAGCGCGGTCCATGCCGCATCCATGCCCTCGAAGTGCAGGCCCACCAGCAGCACCGCGCCGTCGCCGTGCAGCGCCTCGTCGATCGGCCCCTTCAGGTGCAGCACGCGGCGCAGCCGGCGTGGGCTGCCCCACCACAGGAAGGCGCGCTCGAGCAGTGCACGCGCGACGCAGACGAAATGCTCCCTGGCCACGCGCTCGCGCTGCTCGGCGCTCCACTGCGGGAAGCACAGTTCCAGGTTGCGCAACGCGATGCGCCGGCGCTTTCGCGCAAGCGGCCACAGCGCGCGTCCCAGCGCGCGTCCCAGCGCGGCCTGCACGCCGTACGGAAGCCAGTGCAGCAGCCACAGCAGGCCCAGCAGCACGCGGGTCATGGCGCGAACTCCTGCGGCGGCAACGGCGCTCCGGCCGGCACCTTGTAGCGGTTGTACCCCCACAGGTACTGGAGGGGGCAGGCGCGCACGAGGGACTCGATCTCGCGGTTGATGCAGGCGGCTGCCTGCGCCGCGTCGCCCGGCAGCTCGCGCTGCATCGCCCGCAGGCGCAGGCGGTAGCCGCGGCCTCGCGGCAGCCGCTCGGCGACGGCGAACACGATGCGCGCGCCGGTGAGCTGGGCCAGTCGTGCCGGCAGGGTCATGGTGTAGGCCGGACGACCGAAAAAAGGCGCCCAGACGCCTTCCCCGGCCGACGGCGCCTGGTCGGGCAGCAGCCCCACGGCCTCGCCGTTGCGCAGCGCGCGCAGCAGCGGGCGCATGCCCGCGGCCGTGGCCGGCGCGGTGCGCAGGTTGGGGCGCAGGCGCGCCGGCGCAAGCGCCGCCAGCCACGTCTTGTGCGGCGGTCGATACAGCACGGTGATCGGCCCCCATGTCGCGGCCACCTGCGCCGAGACCTCGAAACAGCCCAGGTGCGGCGTCAGGTACAGCACTCCGCGACCTTCGCCGCGCGCCTGCTCGACGCACTCGCGCCCCGACACCTCGACGCGCCGCACGGCGGCCCGGGGGCCGCCGCGCAGCCACACGAAGGGCAGCTCGCCGACCATGCGCCCGGCCTCGAGCGCGCTGCCCAGGACCTGTCGGCGCGACGTGAAGCCGGCCTGCGCCAGGTTGGCGCGCAGCACCCGGCGATAACGTGGCGACGCCGCGTAGACCAGCAGTCCCAGCACGGCGCCGGCGGCCTGCAGCAGCCCCAGGGGCAGCAGCGAAAGGACGTGGAGCAGGCGCAGCATCGCGGGTGGTGTTCGGCGGCGTGGTCGGGCGGGACAGCTATGTTAGCCAGCGCGCGACTCACGGGCCGGCGCCGGCCTATAATTGCGAAAGTCGCCGAGTTAATGACAACTTGCGGGGCGACAAGCTCCGGGGCCTGCCCCGGGGAGCGAGAATCCGCTAAAGCGTCGGCATGCAGCAGGCTCGAGGCGGAACCCCACCCGCAGTCATTCCCAACAAGGAGCCGCGCATGGCCGAACTGCATTCCTCTTCCCACCTGTTCACCTCCGAGTCGGTTTCGGAGGGGCATCCGGACAAGGTGGCCGACCAGATCTCCGACGCCATCCTGGATGCGATCCTCGAGCAGGATCCGCGTTCGCGCGTGGCCGCCGAGACGCTGGCCAACACCGGGCTGATCGTGCTCGCGGGGGAAATCACCACGACGGCAGTGGTGGATTACATCCAGGTGGCACGCAGCACGCTGCAGCGCATCGGCTACGACGACGCCGATTTCGGCATCGACCACAAGAGCTGCGCGGTGCTGGTGGCCTACGACAAGCAAAGCCCCGATATCGCGCGCGGCGTGGACAAGGCGCACGACGACGACCTGGACCAGGGCGCCGGGGACCAGGGCCTGATGTTCGGCTATGCCTGCGATGAAACCCCGGAGCTGATGCCGGCACCGATCTACTACGCGCATCGGCTGGTCGAGCGCCAGAGCCAGCTGCGCCGGGACGGCCGCCTGCCGTGGCTGCGCCCGGACGCGAAAAGCCAGATCACCTTCCGCTACGAGGGCGGACTGCCCACCGGGATCGACACCGTGGTGCTGTCCACCCAGCATGCGCCGGATGTGGACATGGCCCGTCTGCGCGAAGGGGTGATCGAGGAAATCATCAAGCCGGTGCTGCCAGCGCATTTCATGCGCGGCCCGGTGAAGTACCTGATCAACCCGACCGGACGTTTCGTGATCGGCGGTCCGCAGGGTGACTGCGGTCTGACCGGACGCAAGATCATCGTCGACACCTACGGCGGTGCCGCGCCCCACGGCGGCGGTGCGTTCTCGGGCAAGGATCCGAGCAAGGTCGACCGTTCGGCGGCCTACGCCGCGCGTTACGTGGCCAAGAACATCGTCGCCGCCGGGCTGGCCAGGCGTTGCCTGGTGCAGATCTCCTACGCCATCGGCGTGGCCGAGCCGACCAGCATCATGGTCACCACCCAGGGCACCGGGGTGGTCGACGATGCGCGCCTGGAGCAACTGGTGCGCCAGCACTTCGACCTGCGCCCGCGCGGCATCACGCGCATGCTCGACCTGCAGCGCCCGATCTACGCGAAGACCGCCGCCTACGGGCACTTCGGGCGCGACGAGCCCGACTTCAGCTGGGAGGCGGTCGACAAGGCCGCTGCGCTGCGCGAGGCCATCGGGCTGAGCCCGGAACTGCCGGTGGCCGCAGCCTGAGCGGCTTGCGCGAGGGTTCGTAGTGCATGCGGCGGATTCGCCGAATGCATGGCTACAATCTGGCTTCCCCGAGGAGCGTTGCGACGCATCCGCCCCGACCACCCGACTGCGTGGTCGGGGGGATCGCCAGGCTCGGGGTCCACGGACGTGGAGCGTCGCCGGCCGGCCGCCGGCGGCGCCTGTGCAACGGCGCTCACCCAACCCGTGCCCGGCACGGGATGCGGTGCGCATCCCGTGTCGGACCGATGTCTTGCGGAGAATCCGACATGAACGCTGTGGCCCGACAACAAGCCGCCACCCCCGCCGCTTCCGATTTCGTCGTCGCCGACCTCGGCCTGGCCGAGTGGGGCCGGCGAGAGATCCGCATCGCGGAAACCGAGATGCCCGGCCTGATGGCCATCCGCGAGGAATTCGCGGCCAGCCAGCCGCTGCGCGGCGCGCGCATCAGCGGCAGCCTGCATATGACCATCCAGACCGCGGTGCTGATCGAGACCCTGCAGGCGCTGGGCGCGCAGGTGCGCTGGGCCTCGTGCAACATCTATTCCACGCAGGACCACGCGGCCGCGGCGATCGCCGCCGGCGGCACGCCGGTGTTCGCGGTCAAGGGCGAGAGCCTGGAGCAGTACTGGGACTACACCCACCGCATTTTCGAGTGGGGCGACGGCGGCTTCTCCAACATGATCCTGGACGACGGAGGCGACGCCACGCTGCTGCTGCACCTGGGCGCGCGCGCCGAGAGCGACCTGGCCGTGCTCAGCCATCCCACCAGCGAGGAAGAGCGCGTGCTGTTCGCGGCGATTCGCGCGCGCGTGCAGGCCGATCCGAAGTGGTATTCGACGCGCCTGGCGCAGGTGCGCGGCGTGACCGAGGAGACCACCACCGGCGTGCATCGCCTGTACCAGATGCACCAGCGCGGCGAGCTGCGCTTCCCGGCGATCAACGTCAACGACAGCGTGACCAAGAGCAAGTTCGACAACCTCTACGGTTGCCGCGAGAGCCTGGTCGACGGCATCAAGCGCGCCACCGACGTGATGGTCGCCGGCAAGGTCGCGGTGGTGTGCGGTTACGGCGACGTCGGCAAGGGCTCGGCGCAGGCGCTGCGCGCGCTGTCGGCGCAGGTCTGGGTGACCGAGATCGACCCCATCTGCGCGCTGCAGGCGGCGATGGAGGGCTACCGCGTGGTGACCATGGACGAGGCCTGCTCGCAGGCCGACATCTTCGTCACCGCCACGGGCAACTACCACGTGATCACCCACGAGCACATGCTGCGCATGAAGGACCAGGCGATCGTGTGCAACATCGGGCACTTCGACAACGAGATCGACGTGGCCGCGCTGGAGCAGTATCGTTGGGAGGAGATCAAGCCGCAGGTCGACCACGTCATCTTCCCCGACGGCAAGCGCATCATCCTGCTGGCCAAGGGGCGCCTGGTCAACCTGGGCTGCGCCACCGGGCATCCGAGCTACGTGATGAGCTCGAGTTTCGCCAACCAGACCATCGCGCAGATCGAGCTGTTCACGCGCACCGAGCAGTATCCGGTGGGGGTCTACACGCTGCCCAAGCATCTGGACGAAAAGGTCGCGCGACTGCAGCTGCGCAAGCTCAACGTCAAGCTCACCGAGCTCACCGACCAGCAGGCGACCTACATCGGGGTGGCCAAGGAAGGCCCGTACAAGTCGGCGCATTACCGCTACTGACCCGACCTGCGCAGGCATGCAAGTCGCCCACCTGAGTTTCGAGTTCTTTCCGCCCAAGACGCCGGAGGGCGCCGAGCGCCTGCGCGCGGCGCGCCAGCGCCTGTACCAGCGTTCGCCCGAGTTCTGCTCGGTGACCTTCGGCGCCGGCGGCTCCACGCAGCAGGGCACGCTGGAGACCGTGCTGGACATCGCCGCCGAGGGGGTGCGGGCGGCGCCGCACCTGTCGTGCATCGGTGCCAGCCGCGACAGCGTGCGCGAGATCCTTCGGCGCTACCGCGCCGAGGGCATCCGGCGCATCGTCGCGCTGCGCGGCGACCTGCCCTCGGGCTACGGCCTGGGCGGCGAGTTCTCGCACGCCGCCGACCTGGTGGAGTTCATTCGCGCCGAGAGCGCCGACTGGTTCCACATCGAGGTGGCGGCCTATCCCGAGGTGCATCCGCAGGCGCGCAGCCCGGCCGACGACCTGCGGCATTTCGTGGCCAAGATGCGCGCCGGGGCGAATTCCGCGATCACCCAGTACTTCTTCAACCCCGACGCGTATTTCCGCTTTGTCGACGAGGTGCGCAAGGCAGGCGTCGATGCGCCGGTTGTGCCGGGAATCATGCCGGTGACCAACGCCAGCCAGTTGCTGCGCTTCTCGGAGGTCTGCGGCGCCGAGGTGCCGCGCTGGATGCGCCTGCGCCTGCTCGGCTTCGGCGATGACCGTGACTCGATCGTGGATTTCGGGCGCGATGTGGTGGCGCAATTGTGTTGCAGACTGCTCGCCGGAGGCGCGCCCGGCTTGCACTTCTACACGTTGAACCAGGCGGATGCCAGCCTGGGCGTTCTGGAGCGGGTCGCCGCCGCCTGAGCCGCGGGCGCCGCTGGCGTCCTGGCACTAAGCTTGGACGCTTCGCGCGAACCCGACGAGGCGCTCATGACCCGCAGTCCCCAGCATCCGCCCGACCCGCTGCCGCGCGCGACGCCGCTGCATCGGGCGCCGCCGCCCCCGCTTGCCGACGACACGGCGCAGCTCAGCCATGTCGACGCCGAATCGGCGCTCGCCCATGTGCAGGCCTTGTACGCACAAGGCGTGCAGCGCCTGCACGCCGCGCTGCACGAGTTGGTCGCGCGGCATGCGCAGGGCGCGACGAGCCCGGCGCCGCGCGTGCGCGCGTTCTACCCACGCGTGCGCGTGGAGGTGCCCGGGCATCCCCAGGTCGCGACCCCGGCCGAGTCTCCCGCGAGCTTTGGTTTCGTGTCCGGCCCAGGGGTGTTCGAGACCACGCTGACCCGGCCCGACCTGTTCGCCGGGTACTTGCGCGAGCAGTTCGAACTGCTGTTGCGCAACCACGGCTCGCCGCTGGTGGTCGGCCCCAGCGACGTGCCGATCGCGCTGCCCTTCACGTTCGACGAGCACACGTCGTTCGACGCCGAGCTCGATGCCGCGCAGCGGCGAGACCTGCTGTCGTGCTTCGACATGCCCGATCTGTCGGGCATGGACGACGGCATCGCCAACGGCACCTTCTGCCCGGCGCCGGGGCAGCCGCGCCCGCTGGCGCTGTTCACCGCGCCGCGCGTGGACTATTCCTTGCAGCGATTGCGGCACTACACGGGAACGTCGGCCGGGCATTTCCAGAATTTCGTGCTGTTCACCAACTACGGCTTCTACGTCGAGGAGTTCGTTCGCCTCGGGCGCGAGCTGATGCGCAGCCCGGCCGCGGATGCGCAGGACTACGTGGCGCTGGTCGAGCCCGGCAACGTGGTGACGCGGCGCGCGGGGCACCCCGGCCTGCCCGGGGACGCCAGCGGCACGCCGCCCACGCGCATGCCGCAGATGCCGGCCTACCACCTGGTGCGCGCCGACGGCTCGGGCATCACGCTGGTCAACATCGGCGTCGGCCCGTCGAACGCGCGCACCATCACCGATCACATCGCCGTGCTGCGCCCGCACACGTGGCTGATGCTGGGTCATTGCGCCGGGCTGCGAAGCACCCAGCAGCTCGGCGACTACGTGCTGGCGCACGGCTACGTGCGCGAGGACCATGTGCTCGACGAGGACCTGCCGCCGTGGGTGCCGATCCCGGCACTGGCCGAAGTGCAGGTGGCGCTGCAGCAGGCGGTGGCCGAGATCACCCGGCTGCACGGCCTGGAGCTCAAGCGCGTGATGCGCACCGGCACCGTGGCCACCACCGACAACCGGCATTGGGAGCTGCAGCCCTTCGGCGGGCCGCTGAGCACGCCGCGGCTGCGCTTTTCACAAAGCCGGGCCATCGCGCTGGACATGGAAAGCGCCACCATCGCCGCCAACGGCTTCCGGCTGCGCGTGCCCTACGGAACCCTGCTGTGCGTCAGTGACAAGCCGCTGCACGGCGACCTCAAGCTGCCGGGGATGGCCGACCGTTTCTATCGCGAGCGCGTCGGCCAGCACCTGCGAATCGGCTTGCGTGCGCTGGAGATCCTGCGCGGCCAGCGCATGGAGCGCCTGCACAGCCGCAAGCTGCGCAGTTTCGACGAGGTGGCCTTCCAGTAGCAGGGGGGCGGCGGCCGATGGGGCACGGGCACGCGGGTGCGCGCTGCGCACCCGCGCTGGGCTGGGCTTCAGCGCGCCTTCGGCGTGTCGCAGACCAGCGCACTGCGCTCGTGCTCCAGGCCCAGGCTCACGCTGCTCCACGGGGCGCACTGTGCCTGGTAATCCAGGCGCAGCGTTCCGAGCGGCACGAAGGTCCTGCAGTCGCCCTGGAGTACGCCGTTCCGGTACTGGATGTCCCTGCATTGGCTGGTGTAGACGCCGCCCGGGATGAACGGGCGGTCGCAGCGCAGCGTGCCGTTGTCATTCGAGATCGTGCTGCCCGGCTCGCACTCGTAGTAGGCCTGCAGCGAAGTGTCGAAGTGCCGGCCCGCGGGATCGGCGCAGGCGGCCTGCAAACGGCCGGTGTCGGGGTCGAAGTCGCGCAGGCCGCAGCTTTGCCGGTACGACCCGGGGGGAATCCTGTCGCTGAGGTGGTCGCATGCGGGCTGGCCGTTGTCGTTGCGTACCGTGGATCCGGGTGCGCATATGCGCAGGTAGTTCAGGCTGGCGTCGTAGTTCGGCGTCAGGTTGGGGTACATGCAGTCGGTGCGCAACAGCCCGCTGGCGGCGTCGTAGTCGGCGTTGCAGGTTTGCGTGTAGGAGCCGGGCGGCAGCGGGTCGTGTGTCGCCGACAGGGTCGTGCTGGCCACGATGGTGTCGTACCAGCCCTGGCCGGTGAAGCCGATGCTGTTGTCGATGGCATCGCTGCTGCTGCCGATTCCCATGACGGGCAGATTCATGCTGCGCTTGTCGCTGCGCGCGGACTTCAGATGCCGCGTCACGGTGAGATCGAAAGGGAATTGCTCCTGGGCCCAGATCCTGGCGCGCGTGCCGTCGTATCCGGCGCCGCTGAAGTTGACCGTGAATGCCGTGTCAGTGCAGTTTCCCAGCTCGATGTAGAAGGTTCGGGTCTGTCCCGCGAAAACAGGGCTTCGGACCTTGAAGTCCGACGGCGCCCAGCAGTGGCTTTCGTCGAGTGGAGCCGGCGTCAGGTACAGATCCTGCGACGTCTTGTTGACGAAGGTCCAGTAGATCCCCGTGCCGGCCATCGCAGGGGAAGTAAGCGCCAGCAAGAGGCTTGCGGCGAGATGACGAATGGTGCGACTCACGATGGACCTCCGCGTCCGGTTGCCGGCGCTGCCCTTCGCGATCTTTGTAGCCCCTTGCCGGTCCCGGGTCGGGCGTAGGGCTTTTGCGCGCCCGCGACGACGCCTCGCCAGCGCGGGCACGCCGCGCAGTTCAGCGACCCGCGTTGGCGCGTTCCACCCAGTCCGCCCATTCGCGCAGCAGCGCCGCGTCCACCGCCGCCAGCGCCGAGCGCTTGTGCAGCGAGTTGTCGAACACCTCGTCGGCCTGCAGGGTCTGCGCGCTGCCGCCGGACTCGGCCAGAATGAGGCTGCCGGCGGCGTAGTCCCACAAGCCCTGCGCGCCGTGCACGTACAGGTGGAAGCGTCCGGCGGCCACCCAGCACCAGTCCAGCGCCACCGAGCCGAGCGAGCGCTGCGACGCGTAGGGCGGGGTGGTGGCCAGGCGCGCCGCCAGCGCGTGCGGCAGGCGCTTGAAGTCCACGCAGGCGATGGCGCGCCGCATCGGCGGCGCGGCAGGGCAATGCAAGGGCCGGCGCTGCAGGCGGGCGCCGTGGCCGAGCGCGGCGTCGAACAGTTCGTCGCGCATGACGTCCAGCACAAGGCCCAGGCGCACGCGCCCCGCCTGCACCCAGGCCAGCGACGGTCCGAAGGCCGGCAGGCCGGCGGTGAAGTTGCTGGTTCCGTCGATCGGATCGAGCACCCACAGCCCCGGCCCGTCGGGTGTGGCGGCTTCGGTGCGCATCAGGCCCTGCTGCTGTTCAGGGGTCATTTCCTCGCCCAGCAGGGCCACGTCGGGCCAGCGTTGCGCCAGGCGTTGCTGCAGGTGGTGCTGCATCGCCAGATCCGCGTCGGTGACCCAGCTGCCATCGTCCTTCAGACGCGCGCGCGGATCGGCTGCGCGAGGCAGGATGTGCAGCTGTGCCGCTTCGCGCAGCAGCGCGCCGAGGGCATCGAGATCGTCGGAGGTCGGGCAGGACGGGGCCATGGAGTTGCACGAAGCCGGGCGCTGTACCAGCCGGGCATCGTACTCGTCCTGCGCGCTCAGCCGGGCTTCGGCGTGTCGCAGGCCAGTCGAAGGGTGGCGTTGTCGAGGCGCACGGTGCTGCGCGGCGCGCAGGTCTGCTCATAGTCCAGGCGCAGCGTGCCCAGCGGCGAGAGGGTCCTGCAGCTCGCCTGCAGCACGCCGTCGGCGTAGCGTATGTCGGAGCACTGGCTGGTGTACGAGCCCTCGGGGATGAACAGCGTGTCGCAGCGCAGCGTGCCGTCGTCGTTGGACAGCGTGCTTCCCGGGGCGCAGCGATAGTAGGTCTCGAGCCGGGCGTCGGCACCCTTGCCCGTGTGGTCAGGACAGGTGGCCGACAGCAGGCCTTCCTGCGGGTCGAAGTCGACCGGTGTGCAGCTGTCGAGATAGCTGCCTTGCGGAAGCTCGTCGCTCAGCTGCTCGCAAAGCGGTTGGCCGTCCGCGTTGACCACTGGCGAGCCCGGCGCGCACAGGTGCGTGTAGTTCAGCTCGCGCGCGCATTGCTCGCGGCCCCACTCGTCGAGGCAATCGACGTGAAGCTTGCCGTCCCGGGGGTCGAAGTCACGCAGCGTGCAGCTGTCGCGGTAGCTGCCCGGCGGAACCGCGTCGCTGAACTCATCGCACACCGGCCGGCCGTTGTCGTTGCGCACATTGGTGCCGGGTTTGCACAGATGCTTGTAGTTCATGTCCTGCTCGTGCTGCATGACGTCGCGCGGGGTCATGCAGTCGGTGCGCAGCAAGCCGCTGGAAGCGTCGTAGTCCGCGTTGCAGCTCGTCGTGTAGCTGCCCGGGGGCAGCGGCGTGTGCCCGGGCGCGATCTGCACGCTGGCCTCGATGGTGTCGTACCAGCCGCGGCCGGTGAACCCGATGGCGGTGTCGAGGTCCTCGCTGCTGGAGCCGATGGCCCTTGGCGACGGCTTCCACAGTGGCTTGGCGCTGTATGCCCAGTGAACATGGCGTGTCACCGCGGCGTACAGGGGGTTCGCGTCACCGGACCAGATCCTGACCCGCGAGCCGTCGTAGCCGGCGCCGTGGAGTTTCACGGTGAAGGCCATGTCGGTGCAGCCGGTCTCGAGGTAGAAGGTGCGGCTCTGACCCGCTGGCAGCAGGTTGTCCTGCCGGAAGGTCGAGGGCATCCAGCATTCCAGATGGTGGATGTCGCCAAGCACGAGGTGGACGTCCTGCGGCGTGTTGTTGACGAAGGTCCAGTACACGCCGGTGTCGGCGCACGCCACGCCGGGCAGGACCGACAACCACAGTGCGGCGAGTCGGGCTTTGCGCGAATGCATCGGGGATCCCCTGCCTGCCTCGAAGGAGGCGTGCAGGGGTCTTTGTATTCCCGCCCCGCAGGGCGCGCGGGCCGAGGGGTTTCCGCCGCCGCGCCGCCAGCGGCGCTGTTCAGGCCGCCGCGGCGGGGATGCGCGGCACCAGGATGGTCGGTGCCGCGGGTGCCGCGGTGCGCGGCCAGTCGGCGCTGTAGTGCAGGCCGCGGCTTTCGTGGCGCAGCCGCGCCGAGCGCACGATCAGTTCGGCCACCTGCAGCAGGTTGCGCAATTCCAGCAGGTCACGCGTGACGCGGAAGTTGGCGTAGAACTCCTGCACCTCGGACTGCAGCAACGCGATGCGATGGGCGGCGCGCTCCAGGCGCTTGTCGGTGCGAACGATGCCCACGTAGTTCCACATCATGCGCCGCAGCTCGTCCCAGTTGTGGCTGATCACCACCAGTTCGTCGGCGTCGCTGACCCGGCTCTCGTCCCACGGACGCGCCTCGGGGATTCGAGGCGCCGGCGCCTGCGCGATGGCCTGGGCCGCCGCGGTGCCGAAGACCACGCATTCCAGCAGGGAGTTGCTGGCCAGGCGGTTGGCGCCGTGCAGCCCGGTGTAGGCGACCTCGCCCACCGCGTACAGCCCCGGCAGGTCGGTGCGCCCGGCCAGGTCGGTCAGCACGCCGCCGCAGGTGAAGTGCACCGCCGGCACCACCGGGATGGGCTCGCGTGCGATGTCGATTCCCAGTTCCAGGCAGCGCTGGTGAATGGTCGGGAAATGCTGCCGGATGAATGCCTCGCCGCGCTCGGTGATGTCCAGGTACACGCAGTCCAGGCCATGGCGCTTCATCTCGAAGTCGATGGCGCGCGCCACCACGTCGCGCGGCGCCAGTTCGGCGCGTTCGTCGTGCGCGGGCATGAAGCGCGTGCCGTCGGGCAGGCGCAGCACTCCGCCTTCGCCGCGAACCGCCTCGGAGATCAGGAAGTTCTTCGCCTTCGGGTGGTACAGGCAGGTCGGGTGGAACTGGATGAACTCCATGTTCGCGACGCGGCATCCGGCGCGCCAGGCCATCGCCACGCCGTCGCCGCTGGCCGTGTCCGGGTTGGTGGTGTAGCGGTACACCTTGCCGGCACCCCCGGTGGCCAGGATGGTGTGCGCTGCCGTGAAGGTGAGCACCTTGCCGCTTTCGAGGTCCAGCGCATACACGCCATGGCAGCGGTCCTGGTGTCCGTCATCGACATGGCGAGCGGTGATCAGGTCGACTGCGACCTGGTTCTCCAGCAGCGTGATGCGCTGGTGGGCGCGCGCGCGCGCCAGCAACGCGCGCTGGATCGCCGCGCCGGTGGCATCCGCCACGTGGGCGATTCGGCGCTGGCTGTGCCCGCCTTCGCGGGTCAGATGCAGTTCGCCGTGCTCGGTGTCGAAGGGCACGCCCTGCGCGCGCAGCCAGGCGATGGCCGACGGGCCCTGCTCGATGACGAAACGCGTGGCCGGCAGGTCGTTGAGCATGGCTCCCGCGACCACGGTGTCGTGCACGTGGGAGTCGAAGCTGTCGCCCTCGGCCAGCACCGCGGCGATTCCGCCCTGTGCCCACTGGCTGGACGAGACTTCCAGCTCGCGCTTGGCCAGCACCGTCACCGACATGCGGTCGGCCAGGTGCAGCGCCGCGCTGAGTCCGGCCAGGCCGCCACCGATGATGATTACGTCGCTATGGTGCATGATGGGTCGCCGCGCCTGCGGCGGCGCTTCAGATTTCGAGGTTGTCGAGCAGCCGGGTGCCGCCCAGGCGGGCCGCGCCGAGCACGACGAGCTGGTCGCCTCGCGCCAGGTCCTCGGGCTGCGGGCGCTGCAGATCGCGGCGCCGGCGCACGCTGGTGTAGTCGGGCTGCCAACCCAGCGAGCGCAGGCGCTGCTCGGCTGCCGTTTCGGCGTCGCGCAGTTCGTCCGCGCGGCAGCCGGCGCGCACGCGCTGCGCGAGCTCACGCAGCGCGTGGTGCAGCTGTGGCGCCTGGGCGCGCTGCGACGCGTCGAGGTAGCCGTTGCGCGAGGACATGGCCAGGCCGTCGGCCTCGCGCACGGTTTCCACGCCCTCGATGTGCACGGGAAGCGCGAACTGCTCGACCATGGCGCGGATCAGCAGCAGCTGCTGGTAGTCCTTCTTGCCGAATACGGCGACGCCCGGCTGCACCAGTTGCAGCAGCTTGAGCACCACGGTGGTCACGCCCTCGAAATGCCCGGGGCGCGACGCGCCCTCGAGTTCACCGGCGAGCAGCGGGTCGGGGCGAACGTGGAAGGTCTGCGGCGACGGGTACATCTGGGCCTCGTCGGGTGCGAACAGCAGGTCGCAGCCGGCGCTGCGCAGTTGCTCGGCGTCGCGTTGCAGTGTGCGCGGGTAGCGTTCGAAGTCCTCGCCGGGGCCGAATTGCAGGCGGTTGACGAACACGCTGGCGATCACCGTGGAGCCGAGCTCGCGCGCCCGGGCCACCAGCGCGAGATGTCCGGCGTGCAGGTTGCCCATGGTCGGCACCAGCACCGGACGGGGCTTCGATTGCAACGCCGAATGCAGCTCGGCGCGCGTGTGCAGGATGTGCATCGGGCGGTCTCCGGAGCGGGCTCAGGCGGCGTAGCCGTGCAGCGCCTCGTCCGGGAAGCTTCCGGACTTGACGTCACGCACGTAGGTCCGCACCGCCTCGCGCACGCTTGCCGCGCCCAGCATGAAATTGCGCACGAAGCGCGGCTTGGGCCCGAGGGTGATGTCGAGCATGTCCTGCAGCACGAGCACCTGGCCGTGGGTTCGCGCGCCGGCTCCGATGCCGATGGTGATTCCGGGGAAGTCCTCGCTGACCCGCGCGGCCAGCTCCGACGGCACCAGTTCGAGCACCAGCATCGCCGCGCCGGCGCGGCCGAGTTCGGCGGCATGGCGCAGCAGGGTCCGCGCACCCTGTTCGTCGCGCCCCTGGATGCGGTAGCCGCCGAGGGCATGCACGCTTTGCGGGGTCAGTCCCAGGTGCGCACACACCGGAATGCCCCGCTCGACCAGCGCGCCCACCAGCGGCGCGGTCCAGCCGCCGCCCTCGAGCTTGACCATCTGCGCCCCGGCCTGCATCAGCGTGACCGCGCTGTGCACGGCCTGCGCCGTATCGCCCTGGTAGCTGCCGAAGGGCAGGTCCGCCAGCACCCAGGCGTGGCGGTTCGCGCGCGCCACGCATGCGACGTGGTAGGCCATGTGCTCCAGGCTCACCGGCAGCGTCGACGGGTGGCCCTGCATGACCATGCCCAGCGAATCGCCGACGAGCAGGCAGTCGACCCCACAGTCGTCGAGCAGCGCGGCGCTGGCGGCGTCGTAGGCGGTCAGCATCGCGACCTTTTCGCCGCTTTCGCGCATCGCCCGCAGTCGGTGCAGGGTCATGGGCTTGCGCGTGGCGCCCGCGGCGGACGCGCCGCCGTAGGGGGTCGTGGCGTCTTGGGAGGGATTCGCAGGATTCGCGGACATGGCAGTGGAGGAATGCGGGCGGGGCGGGCCGTGGCGGTCTCGCGCGCTCGCGCGTGGCGCCGGCACCGGCTCAGGAAGGGGTATAGGCCAGTCGCAGGTACAGCGGGGCGTAGGCCTCGGCCTGGGTGATGTGCACCAGGCCTTCGCGCGCCAGCTCGAGCAGTGCAATGCACGTGTCCACCGCGTGCAGCACGCCGCGGGCGGGCTCGAACAACTCGCCGAACTCGGCCCAGCGGCGGTCGTGCAGCCGGCGCAGCACGTCGCTCATGATCTCGCGCATGGAGATCTGCTCGCGGCCGATGGTGTGGTGCGCGTTCAGGCGCGCGCGGCGAAGCACGTCGGCCCACGCCTGTTGCAGCTCGTCGACTCCGAGTTCGGGCAGCAGGGAGCGCGGCGTGCGTTCCACGGCCACCTGCACGCGCCAGAAGTCGCGCCCGGCCTGCGGCAGCGCGTCGAGCTGCCGGGCCGCCAGCTTCATGCGTTCGTACTCGAGCAGCCGGCGTACCAGCTCGGCGCGCGGATCCTCGGGCTCGGCGCCGTCGACCGCCGGCGGCCGCGGCAGCAGCATGCGCGACTTGATCTCGATGAGCATCGCGGCCATCAGCAGGTACTCGGCGGCCAGCTCCAGGTTGGAGCGCCGGATCTGCTCGATGTACTCGAGGTATTGGCGCGTGACCTGCGCCATCGGGATGTCCAGGATGTTGAAGTCCTGGCGCCGAATCAGGTAGAGCAGCAGGTCCAGCGGACCCTCGAAGGCCTCGAGAAAGACCTCCAGTGCATCCGGGGGGATGTACAGGTCCTGCGGCATCTCGAACAGCGGCTGCCCGTACAGACGGGCGACGGCCAGCCCGTCGACGGTCTGCGGCAGCGTGTCGCCCGCGGCGGCCAGCGCCTGCTCGGCGCCGCCAGGATCGGGGAGGACGCTGGACACCGGAGCTTCCCGTTCAGTCGATGCCGTACACGTAGGCCTTCTGGCGAACCCGCGCGGCATCGAAGCCGGCGCGCAGCTCGGGGTTCTGCGGACGATCCCACAGCAGGGAGCGTCCCTGCTTCTGCTCGGACTCGAGCTCGGGGCGCTGCGACTTCAGCTCCTGCAGGAACCGCGTGGCTTCGGACACGTAGGGCTTGACGGCGAAAGGCATGGGCGTGAGAGCAGGTGAAAAGGTGGAACACACAAGGCGCCAGGGGGCAATCTTAGGACGTTTGGCCGGCCGGGTCGGGTTCGCCTGCGGCCGCGAGCACCTGCGACACCGCCTGCGCGGCCTGCGCCGGAGTCGGTATGTCGCCATCGCCGCCCAGCGTGATGCTGCGCTCGGGGCATTCGGGGCTGAACAATTCGGGGCCGGTGCTCGTGAACAGCATCACCAGCGGGCGCCCGAGCGCCGCCGCCAGGTGGCTGAAGCCGCTGTCGACGCCGACCACCAGGCGCGCGCCGGCGATCAGGCGCGCCATGTCCGGCAGCCCGCCGCGGGCGGCCAGCCGGGCATGCCCGGCTGGCCAGGCAGCCAGGCATTGCTGCGCACGCCGCTGCTCGGTCTCGTTGCCCCACGGCAACACCAGCTCCAGGCCGGCTTCGATCAGCGCCGCGCCGAGTTCGAGCCAGTGCGCCTGGGGCCAGAGCTTCTCGGGCTTGGATGCGCCATGCGCCAGCACCGCGTAGTTGCCCGGCCGCGCAACGGCCATGGCATCGCGGATGCCGTAGCGGATGGGGCGCGTCGAGTCGGTGTCGAACACCGCCTGGGCGAACAGCCGGCGCCCGAGCGTGCCGTGGGCCCCCGCCGGACGCTGGAAGTGCAGGTCGAACAGGCGCGCGGCCAGCGGCTCGCCGCCGCAGTCGGCGGCGCGATAGCCCACGCGCAGCCCGCCGGGGGCCAGGCGCGCGACGCGCGCCACCAGCGCGCTCTTGAGCACGCTTTGCGGATCCCAGGCGAGGTCGAAGCGGGTGCGCCGAAGCTCGCGCAGTTCGCGCAGCAGCTCGCGCAGCGCGCCGCGGCGCCGCTGCTGCACGGCCTTGAGAGGAAGTGCATGCACCCGGTGCACGCCGGCGTGCATGCGCGCGATGTCGGCGAAGCGCTGGTCCACGGCCCAGTGCAGCTCGAGTCCCGGCCAGCGGGCCAGGATGTCCGACACCGCCGGCAGGGTCTGCACCTGGTCGCCCATCGCCGACAGCTGCACCAGCAGCACGCGCCGCGGCTGCGGGCCCTGCGGCCCCGGCCAGCGCAACGGAAGCTTCATGGGTTTCGCTGGCGCGCCGGCACACCGAGCCCGCGCCCGAGCACGCGCTCGAGCACGCGCAGCGGGGAGGTCTGCGGCACCAGCTGGTCGTCGGGGTGCAGATAGAAGGTCTGCTCCATCATGTGCTGGCCGCCCATGACCGCATGCAGCACCTGGTCCGAGAACACCACCCAGGTGCTGCCCGGCGCGAAGTCCACGGCGGCCTGCGGCGCTTCGCGCTGATAGTCGAGATCGGCTTTGGCGAGGTCGTGCAACTGCAGCATCACCTCGTCGTACGGGGTGCGCAGCGCCTTGGTCACGCGCAGCAGGCGCAGCAGGCGGGCCGAACCCGGCCAGGGCTGGCGCAGGCGCGGCGCGAAGCGCCTGGCGAAATCCTCGAAGGGCTCGCCCACCCGCCACTGGCGCGGGCGCTGTCCCGGATGCACGTTGGTGAACACGCGCAGCAGGCGCACGCCGCGCATCGGGTTCGACGGAAAGGCGTCGACGTGCAGCCGCGTGTCGTCCTTGCGCCACGAACTGCTGCGCGTGGCGACCTCGAAAGGGCGCAGCGACGCGTTGCCCGATCGCAGCTTGCCACGGTATTGCGGAAACAGCCGGTCGACGAGCTGTTGCGCCTGGGTCGCGAAGCGCTCGATCATCTCGCGCAGCGCCCGCAGCTCGTCGGGGGTGCCCTGCGCGCCGCGCAACTCGCCGGCTCCGCGCAGGCTGATGTTCTTCGAATGCCCGTCGCTCCAGCGCGGGTCGAGGAAGCACCGCTCGGGCTCGCGCAGCACGAAGGGCATGCGCGTGAAGTGCAGCACGCCGCCGGCCTCGACCAGGTGTTCCAGGTGACGGCTGGGGCCTTCGTCCCAGCGCGTGTCGCCCAGCGCGTGCAGCGCCCGCGAAGGTGCCGGCGCCGCGCTGCGCGACGTGCTCGAGATCTGCGTCGACGGGTTCACGGGGGAAGGGTCCATGACGTGCCGGCGCGCGCTTCAGCTCACGCGCATGCCCGGGCGCGCGCCGGAGTCGGGGGACAGCAGGAAGATGCCCGGTGAGTCGTCGGCCGACGCGGCCAGCACCATGCCTTCGCTGATGCCGAACTTCATCTTGCGCGGGGCGAGGTTGGCGACGACCACGGTCAGCTTGCCCACCAGCGCGGCCGGGTCGTAGGCCGACGCGATTCCCGAGAACACGTTGCGCAGGCGCGGGTGGCCCTGCTCGTCGCGCTCGTCGAGATCCAGGCTCAGGCGCAGCAGCTTGGTCGATCCCTCGACCGCCTGCGCGTCGTGGATGCGCGCGATGCGCAGCTCGACGCGCGAGAACTCGTCGATTCCGATCGGAGCGGACGCAAGCTCAGGCGCGGCCTTGGCCGCCGCCGCCGGCGCGGCAGCCGGGCGGGCCGGCTCGGCCGGCGCCTGCAGCAGCTGCTCCAGGCGCTTGGGGTCGACGCGCTGCATCAGGTGCTGGTACGGGGCCACGCGCCGCGGCAGCTCGGCGGCATCGCTCCAGAGGAAGTCGCGCGGCATGCCGAACAGTTCGCGCGCCACGCGCGACGCGGTGGCCGGCAGGATCGGCGCCAGCAGCACCGAAAGGGTGCGGAAGCCGGCGAGCGCGCGCGAGCAGGCGTCCTGCAGCTCGGCGCGCCGCGATTCGTCCTTGGCCAGCACCCAGGGCTGCGCGGCGTCGAAGGCGGCATTGATGCGGTCGGCGTAGGCCATGGCTTCACGCAGCGCACGGGAATACTCGCGGGCATCGAGCGCCATGCGTACGTCGTCGGCCAGCGCGCTCGCCGCCTGCACCATCTCGTCGGTCGCGCCGACATAGTCCAGACGTCCGTCGAAATACTGCGCGATGAACCGGCTTGCCCGGCTGGCGATGTTGACGTACTTGCCGATCAGGTCGCTGTTGACCCGCGCGACGAAGTCGTCGGCGCCGAAGTCGAGGTCGTCGACCCGCGCCGAGAGCTTGGCCGCCAGGTAGTAGCGCAGCCATTCCGGATTGAGCTTGAGTTCCAGGTAGCGCAGCGGCGAGATTCCGGTGCCGCGGCTCTTGCTCATCTTTTCTCCGCCGACCGTCACGTGTCCATGCACGTTGATCTGGCTCGGTGTCTTGCGACCCGAGAACTGCAGGGTGGCAGGCCAGAACAGCGTGTGGAAATACACGATGTCCTTGCCGATGAAGTGCACCTGCTCGACCGCCGGGTCGGCGACGAACTCGTCGAAGCTCTGCGACGTGCGCGAGGCCTCGTGCCAGTGCGCCGCGGCCTGGCCCTTGTCGAAGTGGTTCTTCAGGCTCGCCAGGTAGCCGATCGGGGCGTCCAGCCAGACATAGAAGTACTTGCCGGCGGCGTCCGGCACCTCGATGCCGAAGTACGGCGCATCGCGCGAGATGTCCCAGTCGGCCAGCCCGCCGCGCCCGGCCTCGTCCACCGTGAACCATTCCCGCACCTTGTTCAGCACCTCGGGCTGCAGCCGAGGTGCGCCGTGCGGGCCGTTGCCCTGGGTCCAGTCGCGCAGGAATTCCGCGCAGCGCGGCGAAGACAACTGGAAGAAATAATGCTCGCTGCTGCGCAGTTCCGGCGTGGCGCCCGACAGTACCGAGTAAGGCTTGCGCAGTTCGGTGGGCCCGTAGACCGCGCCGCACACTTCGCAGGAATCGCCGTACTGGTCGGCGGAATCGCATTTGGGGCAATGCCCCTTGATATAGCGATCCGGCAGGAACATGCCCTTGACCGGGTCGTAGAACTGCTCGATGGAGCGCTCGTAGATCAGCCCCGCCTTGCGCAGAGCGCGGTAGATGTCCTGCGCCAGCTGATGGTTCTCCGGCGCGTCGGTGCTGTGCCAGTTGTCGAAGCGGATCAGGAATCCGTCGAGGTAGGCAGCGCGCCCGGCCGCGATGTCGGCGACGAACTGCTGCGGGGTCTTGCCGGCCTTCCCGGCGGCGATCATGATGGGCGCGCCGTGCGCGTCGTCGGCACACACGAAATGCACCTCGTGGCCGAGCATGCGTTGCAGACGCACCCAGATGTCGGCCTGGATGTACTCCATCATGTGGCCGATGTGGAACGCCCCGTTGGCGTACGGCAGGGCGGTGGTGACGAAAAGGCGGCGCTTGGGCGTCACGGAACTGCTGGGGGAGGGGGGCGTCGGCGAGGTCATGCGCGTTCGGGTGCGTGCCGTTGTTCGGTTGCGAGCCGCTTCCGGGCGGGCCGGAGGCGGCGTGAAGGCCAAGGGACCATTGTAGGCAGGCAGGTCGGGCGCGCGCCGGCACGCCGCGGACGGGCGCACTAGACTTGCGGTCCTTGGGCTGCCGCCGGCGGGCGGCGGCTGCGCAAAACCCTTTCGACGTCTCGCACCATGTCCTCGATGCCCACCCAGGAACAGATCGAACAAGCCCTCGACACCGTGACCGATCCGGGCAGCGGCCAGGGGCTGCACGCCGCGCGCGTGCTGCGCAAGGTCGAACTCGGGGACGGCGGCCAGGTCACGCTGCGCCTGGTGCTGGGCTACCCGGCGCGCAGCCTGCACGATTCGTTGCGCGACGCGGCGCGCGCGGCGGTGGCGGCGCTGCCGGGGGTGCGCGAAGTGACGGTGGACCTGAGCACGCGCGTCGATGCCCATGCCGTGCAGCGCGGGGTTCGCACGCTGGAAGGCGTTCGCAATGTCATCGCCGTGGCCTCGGGCAAGGGCGGCGTCGGCAAGAGCACCACGGCGGCCAACCTGGCGCTGGCGCTGGCCGCCGAGGGGGCCAGCGTGGGGCTGCTGGACGCCGACATCTACGGGCCGTCGCAGCAGATGATGCTGGGCCTGCAGGGGCGCCCGCAGAGCAGCGACGGCAAGACCATGGAGCCGATGCGCAGCCATGGGCTGCAGGTCATGTCCATCGGCGTGCTGATGGATGCCGACACGCCGATGATCTGGCGCGGCCCGATGGCCACGCAGGCGCTCGAGCAACTGTTGCACCAGACCCGTTGGCAGGATCTCGACTACCTGATCGTCGACATGCCCCCGGGCACCGGCGACATCCAGCTCACGCTCAGCCAGCGCGTGCCGCTGACGGGCGCGGTGATCGTCACCACGCCGCAGGACATCGCGCTGCTCGACGCTCGCAAGGGCCTGAAGATGTTCGAGAAAGTCCAGGTTCCCGTGCTGGGGATCGTGGAGAACATGGCCATGCACGTGTGTTCCCACTGCGGTCATGCCGAACCCATCTTCGGCACCGGCGGCGGCGAGCGCATGGCGCGCGACTACGACGTCGAACTGCTCGGCTCGCTGCCGCTGGACCTGCGCATCCGCGAGCAGGCCGACAGCGGCACCCCGAGCGTGGCGGCCGAGCCGCAGGGCGCGGCCGCCCGCGAGTACCTGGCGATCGCGCGAAAGCTCGGCGCGCGGGTGGCGCAGCGCGCCCGCGACTACTCGTCGCGCTTCCCGAGCATCAAGATCGCCGAGACCTGAACGCGGCGCGCCGCGGCTCGGGATTTGCCCTCGCTGGCGGCCTGCCATCTGGGCAAAGCAGCCGCGGCGGGTTATCCTTGACGGATCTAGCGAACGATCGTTCGTTTTTTTCCGGCCCTCCCCGCAGGGGCCGGATCCGTGAGGAGCATCCGATGGACCGTCCCTGGCTCGCGCACTACCCCGAAGGCGTGCCCGCCGAGATCGACCCCGGCGCCTATGGCTCGCTGCCGGAGTTGCTGCAACGCAGTTTCGACACCCATGCCGAGCGCGATGCGTTCAGCTTCATGGGCCGGCGCACCACCTACGCGCAGTGGGATCGCGACGCCGCGGCGCTGGCCGCGTGGCTGCAGCGGCAGGGCCTGCAGCCCGGCGAGCGCATCGCGCTGATGATGCCCAACGTGCCGCAGTACCCGATCGCGGTGGCCGCAGCGCTGCGCTGCGGGCTGGTGGTGGTCAACGTCAACCCGCTGTACACGGCGCGCGAACTCGAGCACCAGTTGCGCGACAGCGGGGCCAGCGCGATCATCATCCTGGAGAATTTCGCCCATACGCTGCAGCAGGTCGGCGACCGCTCGGGTCTGCGCGTGGTGGTGGTGGCCGGCATGGGCGACATGCTGGGCGCCCTGAAGGGTTCGCTGGTGCATTTCGTCGTGCGCCACGTCAAGCACCTCGTGCCGCGCTTCGAGCTGCCGGGGCACCGCCGTTTCACCGACGCGCTGGCGCAGGGGCGGTCGCTGCCGTTCACTGCGGTGCGCACCGCGCCGGACGACGTCGCGGTGCTGCAGTACACCGGAGGAACCACCGGGGTTTCCAAGGGAGCGGCGCTGACGCACCGCAACCTGATCGCCAACGTGATGCAGAGCATGGCCTGGAACCAGCCGGCGCTGCGCAGGCACCCGGAGCTGGCGCAGGTCAACACCGTGTGCGCGCTGCCGCTCTATCACATCTTCGCGTTCACGGTGGTCATGCTGCTGTCGGCGCACCAGGGCGGCATGATGGTGCTGATCCCCAACCCGCGCGACCTGAAGGCCACGATCGCCGAGCTGTCGCGTTACGAGATCCACTCCTTCCCGGCCGTCAACACGCTGTTCAACGCCTTGCTGCACCACCCCGACTTCGCCCGGCTCAACACCTCGAAGCTGATGCTGTCGCTGGGCGGCGGCATGGCCGTGCAGGAAGCCGTGGCGCGGCAATGGCTGGAACGCACCGGCTGCCCGATCTGCGAGGGCTACGGGCTGTCCGAGACCTCGCCGTCGGTGTGCTGCAATCCCACCGACACCGACCATTTCTCCGGCACCATCGGCATGCCCATTCCTTCCACCGAGATGGTGGTGCTCGACGATGCCGGGCAGGTGCTGCCGCCGGGCCAGCCGGGCGAGGTGGCCGTGCGCGGCCCGCAGGTCATGAGCGGGTACTGGCAGCGTGCCGAGGAAACGGCGCGCGTGTTCACCCCCGACGGGTTCTTCAAGACCGGCGACATCGGCGTGATCGACGCCCAGGGCTACGTGCGGATCGTCGACCGCAAGAAGGACATGATCCTGGTGTCGGGCTTCAACGTCTATCCGAACGAGATCGAGGACGTCGCGGTCTCCCACCCCGGGGTGCTCGAGGCCGCGGCGGTCGGCGTGCCCGATCCGGACTCGGGCGAATCGGTGCTGCTGTTCGTGGTGCGATCCGATCCCGCGCTCGACGAGGGCGCGCTGCGCGCGTTCCTGTCCGAGCGCCTGACCGGGTACAAGCGCCCGCGGCGCATCGAATTCCGCGACGAGCTGCCCAAGACCTCGGTGGGCAAGATCCTGCGGCGCTCGTTGCGCGAGCAGGTCGTGCAGCGCGGCGCATCGTGACCGCGCGACCCGAGGCCGGCGCGGCGCCGGTGCCCCCGGGCCGGGTCTACGTGGTGGGCGGCGCGGTGCGCGATGCGCTGCTCGGCCGCGAGGTGCACGACCGCGACTGGGTCGTGGTGGGCGCCACCGAGCAGCAGATGCTCGACGCCGGGTTCCGCCCGGTGGGACGGGATTTCCCCGTGTTCCTGCACCCGCGAACCGCAGAGGAATATGCGCTGGCGCGTACCGAGCGCAAGACGGCGGCCGGCTACCGGGGTTTCGAGGTCCGTGCCGACCCTTCGGTGAGCCTGGAGCAGGACCTGCAGCGCCGCGACCTGAGCATCAACGCCATGGCGCAGGACGAGCAGGGGCGGATCATCGACCCCTGGGGCGGCCAGCGCGACCTGCGCGAGCGCGTGCTGCGCCATGTCGGCCCGGCCTTTGTCGAGGATCCCGTGCGCATCCTGCGGGTGGCGCGTTTCGCCGCCCGCCTCGCGGAGTTCCGCGTGCACCCCGAGACCCTGCGCCTGATGCGCGATATGGTCGACGCCGGCGAGGTCGACGCGCTGGTTCCCGAGCGGGTGTGGCAGGAGTTGGCGCGGGGCCTGATGGAGTCGGCCCCGCGGCGCATGTTCGAGGTGCTGCGCGATTGTGGCGCGCTGGCGCGGGTGCTGCCCGAGGTCGATGCTCTGTGGGGCGTGCCCCAGCGTGCCGACGCGCACCCGGAAATCGACTGCGGCGAGCACCTGATGCTGGTGCTGCAGGCCGCGGCCGGGCTGCGCGCGCCGCTGCCGGTGCGCTGGGCCTGCCTGATGCATGACCTGGGCAAGGCGACGACGCCGCCCGACATGCTGCCGCGGCACATCGGCCACGAGGCGCGCAGCGTGCGCCTGGCCGCCGGCGTGGCGGCGCGCTTGCGCGTGCCCGCGGATTGCGCCGAACTGGCGGCGGTGGTCGGCGCCGAGCACGGCCATGTGCACCGCAGCGTGGAATTCGGCGCCGCCGCCGTGCTGCGCCTGTTGCAGCGCTGCGACGCCTTGCGCAGGCCGCAGCGCTTCGAGCTCGTGCTGCAGGCCTGTCTGGCCGATCACCTCGGGCGTGGCGGCGACTGGCCGCGGCAGCCCTACCAGCCGCAGCCGCGCCTGCTGGCCGCGTTGCGCGCGGCGTTGACGGTCGACGCCGGGGCGCTGGCGCGCGAAGTCACCGCGGCGGGTGGCGCGGCGCAGCAGATCGCGCGCGCGGTGGCCGATGCGCGCGAGCAGGCGGTGCAGCAGGCGCTGGTGCAGCAGGCCTGCCGTTGACCGCCGTTCAGGGCGCGGGAGGCGGCGCGCCCAGCGCCACGCCGAGAAAGTTGCGCAGCACCGCAGAGTCGTCGCCGCGACGCCAGGCCAGCACGATGTCGCTGGTGGCGCCGGAATCCGACAGCGCGACGTAGCGCACATTCGGCACCGAAGCTCGCTGCATGGAAGCGGTGACCAGGCCGACGCCGATGCCGGCCGACACCAGGCTGATCAGCGTGGGCATTTCGTGCACGTCCTGCACCACCTTCGGCGTGAAGCCGGCGCGCAGGCACATGGCCAGGATCTGCTCCCGCAGCCCGGCGCCGAACTGGCTGCTGTAGAGGATGAATGGCTGGTCTCGAAGGCTGCGCAGCGCCAGGCTCGGCAGCGCGGCCAGCGCGTGCTCGCTGTGCACGGCGACGAACAGGGGTTCGCGCTGCAGCACGCGCGTGTGCAGCGCCTGCTCGGCCTCGTGGCGCGTCGGGCGCAGGAAGCCGATGTCGAGGCCGTGCTCGAGCAACTGGCGAACCTGTTCGCTGGACGACTGCTCGCGCAACTGCAGGCTGACGTCGGGCCAGGCCTGGCGAAAGTCGCGCAGCAGCCTCGGCAGCAATTCGGAGAACGGCATCGAGCCGGCGAAGCCGATGGACAACTGACCGCTGTCCCCGCGCCCGGCGCGGCGCGCCAGCTCCTCGGCGCGAGCCAGTTGTTCCAGCACCGCATGCGCCTGCGGCAGCAGCGCCTGGCCGGCGGCGGTCAGCCACACGCCGCCGCGCCCGCGGCGGAACAGCGGCACCCCGAGCTTGCGTTCGAGCCCGGCGATGCGCTGCGACAGCGGCGGCTGCGAAATGTGCAGGCGCTCGGCGGCACGCGAGAAGTGGCGTTCCTCGGCGACTGCGACAAAGGCCCTCAGGTCGGCGAAATCCATATGCAAATCATATCGAAACAGATGAAAAATCGATTTCTCATATGGAAAGCCAGCCGCTAAGCTTTCGACGTCGGGCGCCAGGCGCCTCCTTGCGATCTTCCCGTGCGCGGCACTGGCGCGCACCGCTCCGTCCCATGTCCTCCCCCCAGATCCCGCTGCCGTCGGCTGGCGCGCTGCAGGCGTCGCCCACGTGGCGTGCGCGCGTGGCCGTCGTCGCCGCCGGCATGAGCGCGTTCTTCACCATGTACGTCACGCAGGGGCTGCTGCCATCGCTGCGCAGCGTGTTCCACGCGGGGGTGGCCGAGCTCAGCCTGACCATCACCTTCACCACGCTGGCGGTGGCCGTGGCGGCGCCCTTCTCGGGCAGCGTGTCCGACCGCTTCGGACGCAAGAGGGTGCTGGTGGTGTCGATCGCCGCGCTGGCGGCGACCACGCTGCTGGCCGCCAGCGCCCGGTCGCTGCACGGGCTGCTCGTGTGGCGTCTGCTGCAGGGCCTGTGCATTCCCGGCATCTTCACCGCGACCGTGGCCTACATCGGCGAGGAATGGCCCGTCGGCCAGGTCCCGGCGGTGACCGCGCTGTACATCTCCGGCTCGGTGGCCGGCGGCTTCCTGGGGCGCTTCATCGCCGGGCTGGCCACTGCTCGCTGGGACTGGCAGGCGGCCTTCGTGCTGCTGGGCCTGATCAACGCCGCCTTCGTGCCCCTGGTGGCCGGCGGCCTGCCGAGTTCGTCGCGCTTTCGCCCGAGTGCCAGCCTGCTCGACTCGCTGGCCGGGTTGCCGCGCCATTTGCGCAACCCGCAACTGCTGGGCAGCTACGCCATCGGCTTCGGCATCCTGTTCTCCCAGGTCTGCACCTTCACCTACGTGAGCTTTCACCTGGCCGAGGCGCCGTACGACCTCGACCTGCGCCAGCTCAGCATGCTGTTCACGGTGTACCTGGTGGGCATGCTGGTCACCCCGGTGGCCGGGCGCCTGGCCTGGCGCTTCGGGCAGAGGCGGGTGTTCCTGTGCGCGGTGGCCTGCTCGGCGCTGGGCATGGCGCTGACCCTGGCCCCCGGCGTGCCGCTGATCGTCGCCGGCCTGACGCTGAGCTCGGCCGGCGTGTTCATCGCGCAGAGCATGGCCACGTCGCAGGTCCCGGGTTTCGCGCGGGAGTCGCGCTCCAGCGCGGTGGGCCTGTACGTGATGTGCTACTACATCGGCGGCAGCGTCGGGGCCTTCGCGCCCAGCGTGGTGTGGCTGCGCGCCGGGTGGCCCGGCTGCGTCGGGCTGGTCATGCTGGTCCAGCTGTTCATCGGCATCGCTGCGCTGCGCATCTGGCCGGCGCGCCCGTCAGCCCAGCAGCCGGTCCAGCAGCCAAAGTCCCAGCCACAGCAGGCCTAGCGAGCCCAGCGGCAGCAGCCAGACCTTGCCGAACATGCGCCAGCGAAGGTCTCCGGGCATGCGACCGAAGCCGAATTTGCTCAGCCACGGCAGCAGCAGCGTGAGCACCGCGCTGCCGATGAGAAATCCCAGCAGGTTCACGGTGCCTCAGTCCAGCGCCGCGCTGCGGTCGCCTTCGATCAGCACCGGCCATGGCACGGGCATGCCGCGCCCCACCGCCAGCACCTTGAACAACTCGCCCATCTCGTGCTCGCCCAGCAGCTTTTGCGCGCCGGCGGCCAGGCGCAGCGCCGCGGCGTCGGCCGCCTGCATGCGCTCGGCCAGCACGTCGAGCATGCCCGCGTTGAGCAGGAAGCGCGCCTGGCTGGTATAGCCCAGCAGGTCCAGCCCGCCGGCGCGCGCCGCGCGCGCCATGGCGCTGAAGTCGACATGCGAGGTGATGTCCGACAGCCCCGGCTGCCACAGCGGATCATCGTGCGCGCGGTGCGCGCGGTGGCAGCGCAAGGTGCCCGCGGCGCGCTGCGGGTGGTCGTATTCCCGCGCCGGAAAACCGTAATCGAACAGCAGCGCGACGCCGTGTCGCAGGTGCGCCGCCAGGGTGCGCATGAAACCCTCGGCCGCCTCGTGCCACTCGGTGACGCTGCCCACCGGGAGCTGCTCCAGCGTGGGGCGCGGCGAAAAGTCGGCCGGCAGCGCACGGTCCTGCCATTTCAGCGTGCCGTCCGCGGCGGCGCTCACGCCGCGCTCGACCCAGGCCTCGGGCAGGCGGTGCAGCAGGCGAACCGGCATCGCGTCGAGCACTTCGTTGCCCAGCACCAGCGCGTCGAAACGCTCGGGAAGGCTTTGCCACCATTGCACGCGCCGAGCCAGTTCGGGTGGCAGCGCCGCCACCGCGTCGCGCTGGCGCTGCTGCATGGCCGCCGAAACCTCGACGATCACGTAGTGTCGCGGCAGCCAGGCGCCGGCGCGGGCCAGTTCGCGCAGCAGCTCGCAGGCCAGGCGCGCGCTGCCGGCGCCGAACTCGACCACGGTGTCCAGTCGCTGGCGCGTGGCCAGCGCCGCCAGCGGCCGGGCCAGCGCCGCCGCGAACAGCGGCGACAATTCGGGCGCGGTGACGAAGTCGCTGGAGCCGCCCCAGGCGCCGAGCACGGCCGGCGAAGCGGCGTAGTAGCCCAGGCCCGGCTGGTACAGCGCCATGTGCATGTAGCGGTCGAAGCCGATCCAGCCCCCGGACTGCGCGATCTCGTCGCGTATGCGCTGCAGCAGCTCGGCCGAGCGCGCCAGTTCCGCTGCGTCGGCCTGCGGCGGGCCCGGCGCGTGAACGCCGCGGGGTAGACTACGCGTTTGCTCCATCGCCGCGATTGTAGGTTCGCCCGCAGGCGCAGCCCCCCGACGTTCCGCCGTGCCGCCGCCCATGCCCCCAGACGAGTCCAGCAGCGCAGATTCGCGCCCAACGGATGCCCTGCCGGCGCACGGTTCGCGTCCGGTGGTGCTGGTCACCGGCGCTGCCCGGCGCATCGGGCGTGCCGTGGCACTGCACCTGGCCGCGGCGGGCTGGGATGTCGCGGTGCATTTCCGCGGCTCGGCCGACGATGCCTGGCGCACCTGCGCCGAACTGCGGGAATGCGGCGCGCGCGCCGAGGCCTTCGGCGCCGAGCTGCACGACGAAGCGCAGACCCGCGCGCTGCTGCCGAGCGTGCTGAAGGTTTTCGGCAGGGTCGATGCGCTGGTCAACAATGCGTCGATGTTCGAGCACGACACCGCGCAGACCCTCGATGCCGCGCGTGCGCTGGAACAGTATCGCGTCAACACCCTCGCGCCAGTGCTGCTGGCGCAGGCGCTGCACGGGCACCTGCGCGCACGCGCCGCCCGCGGTTGCGCGGTGAACCTGCTGGACCAGAAGTTGTGGAACCCCAATCCGGACCACTTCTCCTACACGCTGAGCAAGGCGGCGCTGCGCGAGGCCAACACGCTGCTGGCGCAGGCGCTGGCGCCCGAGCTGCGCGTGGTCGCCGTGGCTCCCGGCCTGACCCTGGGCAGCCCGCTGATCGACGAGCAGCGCCTGCGGCAGGTGCAGGCGCGCGGCCCGCTGGGCGAGGGGCCGCGTGCCGAGGACGTGGCCGACGCCGTGCTGTTCGCGTTGCGCAACCGCGCACTGACCGGCTGCGAGCTGCTGGTCGATGCCGGCCAGCACCTGCGCCCCAGCGAGCGCGATTTCGCCTTCGATTGACCCGCCGACCCGACCATGCGCACCCTTTATCTGGAACGCCTGCGCCTGCAGGCCAGCGTGGGCATTCTCGAGCACGAGCTGCGCTCGCGGCAGTTGCTGCTGGTGTCCATCGTCGCCGAGCTGCCCGACGCGCCACCGCTGCCGCAGGCCGACGACGTGGCCCATGTGCTCGACTACGGGCTGCTGCGCTCGATCTCGCTGGAGGAAGTCCGGCGCGGGCACGTGAACATGCTGGAGACGCTGGCTGGGCGCATCGCGCAGCGCGTGCTCGCGCTGGACGGCGTGCAGTGCGTGCGCGTGCGCGTGGACAAGCCCAACATCTTTCCCGATTGCGATGGCGTGGGCATCGAGGTCGAGCAGCGCCGCGCATGCGTCGCGAGGAGCTGCTGATGGACCCGCGCAAGCACGACTTCGAGATCAACAAGCTGTCCAAGCGCCTGCACCGCCAGGTCGGCCAGGCCATCGGCGACTTTGCGATGATCCAGCCGGGCGACAAGGTCATGGTGTGCATGTCGGGCGGCAAGGACAGCCACGTGCTGCTGGACCTGCTGCTCAGCCTGCGCGAGCGCGCGCCGGTGGATTTCGAGCTGATCGCGGTCAACCTGGACCAGAAGCAGCCCGGGTTCCCCGAGCATGTGCTGCCCGAGTACCTGCGCGGGCGCGGCGTGCCATTCCACATCGAGCAGCAGGACACCTACTCGGTGGTCAAGCGGGTGATTCCCGAGGGGCAGACCCTGTGCAGCCTGTGCTCGCGCCTGCGCCGCGGCATCCTGTACCGGGTGGCCGGCGAACTCGGCGCCACGAAGATCGCGCTGGGCCACCATCGCGACGACATCCTGCAGACCTTCCTGCTCAACCTGTTCTTCGGCGGCAAGCTCAAGGCCATGCCGCCCAAGCTGGTCAGTGACGACGGGCATCACGTGGTCATCCGGCCGCTGGCCTATGTGCGCGAGGAGGACCTGGCGCGCTGGGCCGAGCATCGCGCGTTCCCGATCATTCCCTGCACCCTGTGCGGCAGCCAGGAGCAACTGCAGCGCAAGCAGGTGGCAGCCCTTTTGCGCGACTGGGAAAAGCGCTTCCCCGGACGCCTGGACTCGATGTTCGGCGCGCTGGGCCGGGTGGTGCCGTCGCACCTGCTCGACCGCGATGCCTTCGGCTTCGCCGAACTGCGGCCTCACGGGCATTTCGATGCCGGAGGCGATACCGCGTTCGACCCCCAGCCCTGCGAGAGCCCGAGCGCCGAGACCGCGGTGGCCTGGCTGGACGGCGAAACCTGAAGCGCGGAACCTGAAGCGCGAAACCTGGAAAGGCCCGAGATCG
>JAJZTW010000083.1 GCA_021847345.1 Pseudomonadota bacterium | reverse complement strand
GGCTGGTGTGGTCGCGACGACGACTACACCTCGCAGGAGCCGCTATCGCAGTTCGAAGCCGCGCAGGTTGTCGACGGTGGCGCCGCGGCTCGCGAGCAGTTCCACTGGCGCGGCCAGGGCGGCGCGGGCGTACGCCAGCCCAGGCAGGCTCGCGTGGGCGCCGCCGATGCCGGCCCGTCGGCCGGCGGCCCGCCGGAAGGCGCCTTGCAAGCCCCGGCGCGAGCGCGCCTGCAGGTACTGCGCCAGCATGTCGGTCGGGCTCTTGGCCATGGCCCCATGCGCGGCCTGGCCGCCGGGCATCGTGTGCGCGTGCATGGGCACCGGCTGTCGGCGCTCGACACCGAGTGGCTGGTGCTCGGCACCCGTCTTTGGCTGCTCGAGGATGCCGCCCGGGACCTGCCGTGGCCGCTGTGCCGGCAGCCGGGCGCGGGCGAGAATGTCTTCGCCGGGAACCCTTCTGGCGCCAACTGGCAGGCCGAGGACCCGCTGGATGGCTTGGCCACCGGCGACGGCGACGGCGACGGCGACGCGGGCGCGCAAGGCGACGCATGCGGCGATGCCGGACGAAGCTGGAGCTTCGACGCGGGCGAGGGCGGCGCCGGCGGCGGCTGGCAACTGCACGCGCGCGTGCTGCTGCAGCGCGCCGATACGCAAGTGCGCCCGGACCTGCACCTGCCGAAGCCTCGCGTCTGGGGAGTGCAGTCGGCCGTGGTCGCGCAGGGCCGCGGGCAGGCGCAGGTCGACGGCGCGGCGCCCTGCGACGAGCTCGGGCGCGTGCACGTGCACTTCCCCTGGGATCGCGCCGAGCGCGACGCGAGCCGGGACGTCGCACCGGTGCCCGGGCCGCAAGCACGGCGAATGGCCCGGGCGACGTCGCCCGCGCTGCGCGTGGCCATGCCCTGGGCCGGGCATGCGCTGGGCCGGATGCATGTGCCGCGCCTGGGACAGGAGCTGCTGGTCGGCTTCGTCGACGGCGAGCCCGAACGGCCGGTGGGACTGGGCTGCCTGTACAACGCGCAGCGGTGCCCGGGCTGGGAGTTGCCGCGCGGCCGCGCGCTGGGCGGCGTGCCCAGCCGCGAACTGCCTGGATCCGCGACACCCGGGCCGGTGCGCGGCAACCACCTGCTGCTCGACGACACGCAAGGCTCGTTGCAGGCACAGTTCGGCAGCGACCACCTGCACAGCAGCCTGTGCCTGGGCGATTTGGAGCGGGTGCAGCGCGGCAGCGGGCGCGAGCAGGCGCGCGGCCAGGGAGCCGAGCTGCGCACCGACGGCCATGGGCTGCTGCATGCGGGTGCCGGCCTGCTGCTGTGCGCCCAGGATCCGGTCGCCTCGGCCGACCCGTCCCGCGGGCCTGACCCACCCGGCCATGCCGGCGATGCGCGGCAGACCTCGCGCCTGCTCGCGCAGGCGCGGCGCTGGCACGCCGCGCTGCAGGACCCGGCGCCGGGCGGCCTGCCGCAGCCCGCGACGGCGCCGGATGCCGGGCGGCAGGCGGGCGCATCGGACATGCCGAGCCCCGTGGGCCGGCGCGACCTGGTCCTGGGCGCCGTGCAAGGGCTCGCGCTGGCGTCGGACCAGCGCGCGCACCTGGTCGGCGCAGCCGGCATGCAGCTCGGGGCGGGACGGCAGATCGGGCTGCGCGCCCGCGCCGATCTGCTGGCCCAGGGCGCTCGCGGCCTGGATGTCTTGTCGCATCGGGGCGGCATGCAGCTGCTCGCGGTCGAAGGGCCGGCGCACCTGCACGCCTGCTCAGGGCGGCTCGATGGGCTCGGCGACCTCGGGCTGGAGCTGCGCAGCGGCGGCGAGCTTGTGCTGCGGGCCCGGCGATGCTTGCTGCTGCGCGGCGGGCAAAGCTTCCTGCGCCTGGGGCCCGAGGGCATCGAGTACGGCGGGTCCTCGTTCACGGTGCGTTGCGCGGGGCTGAGCTTGCCGGGGGCGCAGTGAGCCTCGCGCAGCACATCGCTCGCGCGGGTGCGCATTCGGGTGCGCATTCGTTCCTGCGCCGGTTCTTCCTGCGCCCCGTCACTCCGTCGCCCATTCGCCCATTCGCCCATTCGCCCATTCGCCGAAAGGGCTTTGGGGGCATGGGGTCGTCGCGTCCGCCACGCGCATGCACGCCCCCATCGGCGTCCAATGCGCTGCAGCGCCCGCGGTATCGGCCCGCGGCGAGTACGCAGCCCGATGCGCGGCGAGCCCGCCGGCCCTGGCTCACCACGCATCCGCGTCTTCGTCCCCTCGATGCTCCGTCGCCATTGCGTTCGCTGTCCCGTTCGTTGCTCGGTTGGTCTTTTTCTCCGCGTTCCATCCTCGGCTCCTCGGCCGCGCCGCCGGCTCCTTTCCCATGCAATCACGCATCACTCCCTGGCAGCTCGCGTTGATGTCCACCGGAAGCATGATCGGCTCCGGCTGGTTGTTCTCCCCCTTCTACGGCTTGCAGACCGCCGGCGGCGCCGTGCTGCTGGCCTGGGTCCTGGCCGCGGTGGTCAGCCTGATCGTCAGCCTGTCCTTCGCGCGCATGTGCTCGGCCTTCCCGGTGGTGGGGGGCACCTATCGCCTGCTCGGCCTGACGCATCCGCGCAGCACGGCCAACGTGTTCCTCATCCTGGGCTGGCTCAGCTACGTGGTGTTCCTGCCGCTGGAGGCGCAGTCGGTGGTGCAGTACCTCGGCTTCTGGTGGCCGGGCCTGGTGCAGCACGCGCCCGGTGGCGTGCGCCTGTCTTGGGCCGGGCTCGGGCTGGGTGTCATGATCCTGGTGCTCATCACCTGGTTCAACACCCTGCACATCACCCGCGTCGCGCGTGCCAATGCGTGGGTCAGCGTGTGGAAGATCGTCATCCCGCTGGTCGTCGCGCTGGTCGTGATCATCGGCTTCGGGCGCACGGCGCATTTCGTGTCCTATCTCGACGTGCACGTGCTCGACCTGGAAGCCGCGCTGGGCGCCGTCATCGGTGCCGGGCTGGCCTTTGCCTTCGCCGGCTTCCAGAATGGCCTGTTCCTCGCCAACCAGGTGCGCGAGCCCGGGCGCTCGCTTCCGTTCTCGCTGTACCTGCCGCTGCTGCTCGGCCTGGTGCTGTACGTGCTGCTGTCGTCGAGCTACATGGCCATCCTGCCCAACGCCGGCCACGATCTGGTCAGCAGCGCGGCGCCGCTGCTGGGCCTGGTCTCCTTGCTGGGGCTGGGCACGCTGATGCATGTGCTGCTGGCCGACGCCGTCGTGGCGCCCATGGGCACCGCCAACGTGTACGCGGCGGTCACCGGGCGCATCCTGTACGCCTGCGGCATGGAGCTGCGCTCGGCGAGCTGGCTCACGCGCCTGAACCAGCACGGCAGCCCGGCGGTGGCCTTGTGGATCAACGCGGCGGTCGGCCTGCTGTTCCTGCTGCCGTTCCCGACCTGGAGGCAGCTCGTGGGTTTCCTGACCTCGGTGGTGGTGTTCGCCTATCTCGCCGGCCCCGTGACCCTGCTGGTGCTGGGCCGGCCAGACGGCCCGGCGCGCGACATCGTGGCGCCCTGCGCCGCCGCTGCCACGCGGGCCCGACTGGTGGGCATCGCAGGCTTCCTGTGCTGCACCTGGCTGGTCTACTGGGCGGGGCGCCAGAACCTGGGCTGGCTGCTGCTGGCCGTGGTCGGCGCGGTCGCCCTGCATGGCTGGCTGCAGGGCCGCGCCGCGGGCCTGCAGCGCGACCTGAGGGCCAATGCCTACCTGATCGGCTTTCTTGCCGCGCTGTATGCGCTGGCCTGGGGGCACGACCTGAAGCTGGTGGGTTTCCCCTGGGATAATGCGCTGGCGGCGCTGGTCGGCGGCATGGCCTGCCGGGGCTTCCTGCGTGGCCGGCTCGACGATCCCAGCATCGCTCGGCACGTGCAACGCCTGCGTGCCGAGCAATCCAGCGACGCGATGGCCGCGGTGCGGGCCTGAAGGCCGGGCCGACGCCGCTTCGAAGGGGGATGCCGGCGTCTCGCGGTATGCCCTATGGAGTATTGGCGCGAGCTGCGCGATACTGAGGCATGCACAGTCATCCAGGAGAGTTCGCATGCATTCGCTGCCGCAAGCCTCGACGGGCCCGCTGGCCCAGGTAGCCGGCCCTCAGGTTCGCAGCTGGTTCCACGCGCCCACCAATACGGCGTGCCACCTCGTGCTCGATCCGCAAACTCGGCACTGCGCCCTGGTCGACAGCGTGCTGGACTTCGACTACGCCGCCGGGCGCACGGCCACCAGCTTCGCCGACGCCATCATCGCCTACATCCGCGAGCAGGGGCTGCAGCTCGACTGGCTGCTGGAAACCCATGCCCATGCCGACCACCTGTCGGCGGCCGCGTACATCCAGCGCCAGCTGGGCGGGCGCATCGGCATCGGCGAGCACATCCGCGACGTGCAGAAGGTGTTCGGCGAGCTGTTCCACGACCCGGGCATCTCGCGTGACGGCAAGCCCTTCGACCACCTGTTCCGCGACGGCGAAACCTTCTCCATCGGCGAGCTCGAGGCGCGCGTGATGCACACGCCGGGGCATACGCCGGCCTGCGTGGTGTACGTGGTGGGCGATTGCGCCTTTGTCGGCGACACGCTGTTCATGCCCGACTACGGCACCGCACGCTGCGACTTCCCCGGCGGCGACGCGCACGAGCTGTACCGTTCGGTGCAGCGCATTTTCGCGCTGGCGCCGCAGACCCGGCTGTACCTGTGCCACGACTACATGCCCGGCGGGCGCGAGCCTCGATGGATGTGCACTGTGCAGGAGCAGCGCCAGGGCAATGTGCAGATCCACGACGGGGTCAGCGAGCAGGACTTCGTGGATTTCCGCAAGCAGCGCGACGCGAAACTGGGCATGCCGGCGCTGATCATTCCGTCCATCCAGGTCAATGTGCGGGCCGGCCGGCTGCCGGAGCCCGAGAGCAACGGGCTGACCTACCTGAAGGTGCCGATCAACGCCGTGTAAGGCGTGGCGCGGCGCGTGCCCGGTCGTAGACTTGCGGGTTTTTTCCGTCCGCGCAGTCGCACCGATGAGCTTGCCTGAAACCCCGAGCACGACCCCCGCCTCCTCCGCCTCCGCCTCCTCCGCCGGCGGCGGCGCGACTGCCGCGCCCATGCGCTCGAGCGCGCCGGCCGACGAGTCCGCGCGGCAGGACAAGATCCTGGCCCAGCTCGGCGCCGAGCTGCAGTTGCGCGTGGCCCAGGTGGCCGCCGCGGTGGAGCTGCTCGACGGCGGCGCCACCGTGCCGTTCATCGCGCGCTACCGCAAGGAAGCCACCGGCGGCATGACCGACGATCACCTGCGCACCCTGGAGCAGCGCCTGGGCTACCTGCGCGAGCTCGAGCAGCGCCGCGCCGCGATCCTGAAGTCGGTGGCGCAGCAGGGCAAGCTCACGCCGGAGCTGCAGCAGGCGATCGAGCAGGCCACGCAGCGCCAGCAGCTGGAAGACCTGTACCTTCCCTACAAGCCGCGCATGGTCA
This sequence comes from Pseudomonadota bacterium, assembly GCA_021847345.1. Lineage (GTDB taxonomy): Bacteria > Pseudomonadota > Gammaproteobacteria > Burkholderiales > Burkholderiaceae_C > Thiomonas_A. Next base: position 5,680 of record JAJZTW010000083.1, on the reverse strand, counting down.
CGCGGGCGCAAAAGGCCCGAGCCGCCGGCCTGGAGCCGCTCGCCGACGCCTTGTTCAGCGATCCCACCCAGGAGCCGCGAGCGCTGGCGCAGACCTACGTGCGCCCGGAAAAGGGCGAGGACGGCTCGGACTTCACCACGCCGGAGGCCTGCCTGGACGGGGCTCGCGACATCCTGGTCGAACGCTGGGCCGAGGATCCCACGCTGGTGGGGCCGATGCGCGAGTGGCTGTGGGGCTGCGGGGTGCTGCGTTCGAAGGTGCGCGACGGCAAGCAGCAGCAGGGCACCAATTTCCAGGATTACTTCGACTACGACGAACCCATCGCTCGCGTGCCGTCGCACCGTGCGCTCGCCGTGCTGCGCGGGCGCACCCAGGAGATGCTCGACGTCGCGCTGGAGCTGCCCGAGCCCCCGGTGTCGGCCGGGGTGCTGAACTCTGCGCAGCAGCGCATCGCCTCGCACATCGGCTGGGCGCACGCCGGGCGCTCCGCCGACGACTGGCTGCAGCGCTGCGTGCAATGGGCCTGGCGCGTGAAGCTGTCGCTGTCGCTGGAGCGCGAGTTGTTCACGCGTTTGCGCGAGCAGGCCGAGGAGCAGGCCATCGCGGTGTTCGGCGCCAACCTGCGCGACCTGTTGCTGGCCGCGCCGGCCGGCGCCAAGACGGTGATGGGCCTCGACCCGGGAATTCGCACCGGAGTGAAGGTGGCGGTGACCGACCCCACCGGCAAGGTGCTGGAAACCGCCACCGTCTATCCGCACGAGCCGCGGCGCGACTGGGAAGGCAGCCTGCATCGCCTGGGCGAGCTGTGCCGGCGCCATGCCGTGGGGGTGGTGGCCATCGGCAACGGAACGGCCAGCCGCGAGACCTCGCGCCTGGCCACCGAGCTGGCTCGCCGGCACCCCGAGCTGGGCCTGATCCAGCTGGTGGTCAGCGAGGCCGGGGCGTCGGTGTACTCGGCCAGCGAGCTGGCCGCGCGCGAGCTGCCCGAGCTTGACGTGAGCCTGCGTGGCGCAGTGTCCATCGCCCGGCGCGTGCAGGACCCGCTGGCCGAGCTGGTCAAGATCGACCCCAAGAGCATCGGGGTGGGGCAGTACCAGCACGACGTGGACCAGATGCTGCTCGCGCGGCGCCTGGACGCGGTGGTGGAGGACTGCGTCAACCGCGTGGGCGTGGATGTGAACACCGCGTCGCCGGCGCTGCTGTCGCGCGTGGCCGGCCTGAACGCGCGCATCGCCGAGCAGATCGTGCGCCGTCGCGACCAGTCCGGCGCCTTCGCCAACCGGGCCGCGCTGCTGGACGTGTCGGGCCTGGGCCCCAAGACCTTCGAGCAGGCGGCTGGCTTCCTGCGCATCAACGACGGGGACAATCCGCTGGATCGCTCCGCGGTGCACCCGGAGAGCTATCCGCTGGTCGAGCGCATCCTGGCTGCCGCCGGGCAGCCCATCCAGGTGCTGATGGGCGACGCGCCGAGACTGCGCGCGATGCGCCCCGAGGACTTCGCCGACCAGCGCTTCGGCCTGTTCACCGTGCGCGACGTGCTGGCCGAACTGGAAAAGCCCGGTCGCGATCCGCGTCCGGAGTTCCGCGTCGCGCGCCTGAACGACGAGGTGCAGGCCATCGCCGACCTGCGCCCCGGCATGCGCCTGGAAGGCACGGTGACCAACGTGGCCGCATTCGGCGCCTTCGTCGACCTCGGGGTGCATTGCGACGGGCTGGTGCATGTGTCGCAACTCGCCGACCGCTTCGTCAAGGACGCCGCCGACGTGGTCAAGGTGGGCGACATCGTGCAGGTCACGGTGGTCGACGTCGACGTGCAGCGCCAGCGCATCGGCCTGAGCATGCGCAAGAACCCGGAAATCGGCACGGCGCCGGCCAAGGGCGGCGCCGGCCCGCGGCGCGCCACCGGCGCGCGCCAGGGGCAGGGGCAGGCGGGGGGCGCCCGCCCGCCGGTCGAGTCGGCGATGGCGGCGGCCTTCGCCCGCCTGGGCAAGGGGCGCGGCTGAGCCGCCCGCCGGGCCGTCCCAGGATTCCCTGACCCCCGTTTCGGCCTTGCCGCAGGCCAGCAGGCTCGCAGGCTCCGCGCAAAGGCGGTTCAGCGGGAGCCGATGACAAGACACAGCAAGATCGTGAACGTACCCGAAAGCATCACCGACCAGAAGCAGGCGAGTCCGAGCGCCCGATCCAGGCGAGTGGTGTGTTCGCGAATCACTTGCGACTTGGCCAGCATGAAGCCCAGGGCCCCGCGCTCCGAGCGCTCTTGCATCCACCTCGGCCAACCAAGCGCTCGTGCCACGTTGCCGATGTCGCCGCCGTGCATGAACTCCAAACCCAGGCAATCCCGGGTAGCCGGGTTCTTGCGCAGCTTGCGCACGGTGACCTGACCGAAGACGACATACAGGATGCCGGTCACCAGCCCCGAGCACATCAGGATCCAGAAGGCGATCGCTTCGAAGGCGTCACGAGTCATGGTGTTCGTTGCGTTGGGCTTCCGCGAGAGTCGAGATACCGGCTCGCCAAGCCTTGCACCACACGATCGACCTGGACTCCCGCGATCGTGGCCGCCGCGACAACGCCCAGACCCCCGATGATCAATACCCAGCCCATGGGAGTCGCCGCGACTGCGAGGGGCAGTGCGCCCATTCCCGCCCAGACGACAACCGACGATCCCAAGGCGCCTGCCGTGAAGCCCGCGCCGTCCACAATGGCCTTGCGCTCCCAGTCGCCACCCGCTCGATACTCGTTGCGGACGTCGATCGCGCGCCAGGCGAAGTCGAAGGCCATCACGCCGGGGCCGAGCGGCCTGGCGCAGCGCGCCAGGCGGGCGAGTCGGGAGGCTTCGAAAGAGGACATCACGTTCAGCTGGGCGAAGTTGCGGGCCTTGCGCACCCGCAAGGGCGTCTGGCCGTCGCGATGCAAAAGTTCGCGGTGCCCCAGCGCCATGTGCCTGCTGCTGGCGCGCAGTTCGGTGGCGAAGCCCTGGCCCAGCGCCTTGCCAGCCTGCTCCATGCGCTGCCGGGCGAGCGCGGCGCCAGAGGCGTCCGGTGTGCGCCAGCGCGCGGCCTCCCAGTACTGCAGCATGGCCGACTGGTAGTTGCCGACCGCGCCGCGCATGCGGTCGATGCGAGAGGTGAAGGCGCTGGCGGCGGCTCCCGCCGCAGACAGCGAGTACGGCTCCATCGCCTGGAGGTCGTCGATCAATTCGGCCAGTGCCAGCGTGGTGTCGCAGCCGCAGGTCGTGCACAGGCGCGTCAGCGGCTGGGCCACGCTCCACGGTGCCAGGGTCGTGAGCACGCGCCAGTCGGCAGGTTCCATGCGCGAGCCGAGCAGGTAGGGCGTGTGGGCGTGGAGCACGCGCGCGGTACCCTGCTCGCGGCACTGGATGAAATCGTCGGGAACCCCAAGCTCGCGGGCCGCCGAACGGGCGTCGTGCGAAAAGGAGCTGAGAATCAGATGGGACATCTCAGGTGGAACATCGCGCGGCGAAATCCGCGGGGCCTGGGCTGGACATGCACGCCATGTCTGCAGCGTAGGCCGTGCGCGCGGGATGCGTTTTCCACGAGGAGCAAAGGCCTACGTGCCCCGAAGCCATTTCGGCCGAATCCGAGCAGCCTGCAGGCTGCGAGGTGGAACGGGCCGGACCCTGTCCGGCCCAGGGGGCGCCCAAGGAATCGCCGGGCCGTCCCAAGATTCCTTGACCCCCTTGGGGGGCGGGTCGGGCAAGGCCCGGCCCTGGGGGCGCCCAAGGAATCGCCGGGCCGTCCCAAGATTCCTTGACCCCCTTGGGGGCGGGTCGGGCAAGGCCCGGCCCTGGGGGCGCCCAAGGAATCGCCGGGCCGTCCCAAGATTCCTTGACCCCCTTGGGGGGCGGGTCGGGCAAGGCCCGGCCCTGGGGGCGCCCAAGCAATCGCCGGGCCGTCCTTTACCCTTGCTCGACGAAGCCCAGGAACAGCGCGCCCCAGTGCCTGCCGCACACCCACAGCGGGTGGGCCAGCAGGCTCATCACGGCGCCGCCGTCGCGCGCGTAGACCTGCAGGATCACTCCCTGCCGGTTGGCGCAGCCACGCACGATGGCCGGCTCGGTGAAGCGGCGCTGCGAGCGGTTGTGCACGAGGTCGTGCTGCGGCTCGCCGGTCAGCGGCTGGTCGGTGATGGAATTGCTCACCGCCACGTAGGCATTGCGGTCGACCACGAGGGCCAGGCGATAGGCGGGTGAGCTCTCGAGGTAGGCATCCTCCACGGCCTGGACATGGCGCCGGAACCAGGCGGTGAAGCGCGTGGTGCAGCGCGGCGGATCGGTTCCGGCCACGGGCTGGTAGGCATCGTCGAACAGGTCGGCCTCGCTCAGCTCGTGCTCGTCCACCGCGCGTTGCAGCAGGGCCTGCACCTGCGCCGCGCGGCGCTCGAGCTCCTGCACGATCCGACTGGCTTGTGAATCGGTGCGGTAGCCGGTGGTGGCCTCGAACAGTGCCTGGCTGGTCTGCAGCGCGCTGCCCAGCGACTCTCCGGTGCGCGCGGTGGTTGCCACGACATCGTCGACGAACGCGCCGACGCTGCCGACCATGCCGTGGAAATGATCCTGCAGGCGCTCGAGCGCCTGCGCCTGGCCGGTCGAGATCTGCGCCGTTTCCGCGGCTTCGCGCGCCACGGTGTCGATGTTGCGCGCGATGTGCTCGAAGTGGCCGTGCAACTGCTGCACCTGGGCGCCGCTGGAATCCATCTGCGTGCGAAACGCCTGGGCCGTGCCCGCGGTGCGGCGCAGCGTGCCTTCGATGGTCTCGACGGCACCGGAGATTCCCTCCACCGTGCGCTCGGTGATGCGCGAGAGGCTGCGGATCTCGTCGGCTACGACGGCGAAGCCGCGCCCGGCGTCACCGGCGCGAGCCGCCTCGATCGCCGCGTTCAGCGACAGCAGGTTCACGCGCTGCGCGATTTCGCGGATCGACTGCATCTGGTCGACGACCTGGCGGAACTGCTGCTGCAGCGTGCCGATGTCGGCATGCGTGGCGGTGCTGCGCTCGACCAGCGAGCTGAACACGTCGCGCATGGCGCCGCTCTGTCCGGAGCCCTGGCCGGCCAGCGAATTCACCTGCTCCAGGGTCTGCCGCAACTGCTCCATGCGCGAGCAGGTCTGGCCGGTGGCCTGCAGCATCTCGCCCAGCTCGACCTTGACCTGCTCGATCTGCGCGCTGTGTTCCCGCGCATGGGCCTGCGTGCGCGCCAGCGCCTCACGGGATTCGTAGGCGCTGCGCGCGATGGCGTATGCGGCATGCGTGGCGCCGGCGCTGACCTGGTCGACCAGCGCGCGCTGGCGCACCAGCACGGCGCGCTGGGCCTCGGGAACATCCCGCAGGGCCTGCGCGCGCAGGTCGGTGGGTTCGCCATTCGAGCCGGGCATCGAATCGCTCGGACCAGGGTTCATGAAGGACTCCGTGACTGACAATCTGAAATTGTCCGCCCCGACGGGCACGCGCGCAATGCGAACAGGGTCAGCGCGGGAACGTGCAGGGATGGCGCGCGGCCACGCGCGCGGCAGCAACTTGGCACAATAGGCGTTGCGCGTAGGCTCAACCAGCGACAGACAAGGCGGCCTTCGCGCTTCGCCGCAGCATCCCAAACCAAGCAACCAAGGAGACAAGCCATGATCAAGGTGAGCGTGCTGTACCCCAACAAGGCCGGCGCC
>JAJZTW010000082.1 GCA_021847345.1 Pseudomonadota bacterium | reverse complement strand
CGCTGGCGCGCGGGCTTCGCGTGGACGCCATCGGCACCATCCTCGGGGGGCTGTTCAACACCTTTCCCAGCACCTCGTTCTCGCAGAACATCGGCCTGGTCGGAATGACCGGGGTGCGCAGCCGCTCGGTGACGGTGGCCGGCGGTGCGATCATGCTCGTGCTGGGACTGATCCCCAAGCTGGGCGCGCTGGTGGCGGCGATTCCGCAGCCCGTGCTGGGCGGCACCGGGGTGGCCATGTTCGGCATGGTCGCGGCCACCGGAATCCGCATTCTCAGCGAGGTCGACTACCGGGCCAACCGCCACAACCTGATGATCGTCGCGCTGGGAATCGGCTTCGGCATGATCCCGCTGGTGGCGCCGGACTTTTTCATCCACTTTCCGCAGGCGCTGGCCCCGGTGCTGCACAGCGGGATCCTGCTGGCTGCCGTCGTGGCCTTCGCGCTCAACGCCTTTTTCAACGGCACCGGGCGCGGGCAGCGCGACGTGCGCGAGCTCGAGCACTCGGCGATGGACGCCGCGCAGTTGCGCTGAGCCAGGCTTGTCTCATTCCGGGCGTGCATGAGCATGCCCGTGCGCGCCCCGCGAGCGCCTCAGGGCCTGCTGCGGGGCGCACGCTTTTGTGTTGGAGCCAGGCATTCCGGAAGGGCATAAGCGATATGCGTTGCGACGCACTACCGCGAGGGTTTCGCGCTGCGCACAATGCCAGCGTGCCGGCCTTCGCGCCGGGGGTTCTCCACGGGAGTGAGTCGATGCGCAGATCGCGTCAAGCCAAGATCGTCGCCACGCTGGGGCCGGCCAGCAGCGACGCCGCCACCATCGAGCGTCTGTTCGATGCCGGGGTGGACGTGTTCCGGCTGAATTTCAGCCATGGCTCCCACGACGATCACGCCGCCCGCGTACGCATCCTGCGCGAACTCGAGCGCGCCAAGGGTCGGCCCGTGGGCATCCTGGCCGACCTGCAGGGCCCCAAGCTGCGCGTGGGCACCTTCGCGGGCGGGCCGGTGCAACTGCAGCCCGGACAGGCCTTTCGCCTGGTGCTCGGCGAGGTCGCCGGCGACGCCACGCAGGTGCGCCTGCCGCACCCGGAGATCTTCGCCGCGCTGCAGCCCGGCGCCCATCTGCTGCTCGACGACGGGCGCATCGAACTGCGCGTGCTCGGCTGCGACGCCGGGCAGGCCGATTGCGAAGTCGTGGTCGGCGGCATGCTCTCGGAGCGCAAGGGGGTGAACCTGCCCGGCACGCTGCTGCCGATCTCGGCGCTGACCGCCAAGGACCGCGCCGACCTCGACTTCGCGCTGGGCCTGGGAGTCGACTGGGTGGCGCTGTCCTTCGTGCAGCGCCCCGACGACGTGGCCGAGGCGCGCGCCCTGATCGCGAACCGCGCGAATATCGTGGTCAAGCTCGAGAAGCCGCAGGCCATCGAGCAACTCGAGCCGATCGTGGAACTCGCCGACGCGGTGATGGTCGCGCGTGGTGATCTCGGCGTGGAGCTGCCGGCCGAGCGCGTCCCGGCGATCCAGAAGCGCATCGTGCGCCTGTGCCGGCGCCTGGGCCGTCCGGTGATCGTGGCCACGCAGATGCTCGAGTCCATGGTGCACAGCCCGGTGCCCACGCGTGCCGAGGCCTCCGACGTGGCCACCGCGGTGTATGACGGGGCCGACGCGGTGATGCTGTCGGCCGAGTCGGCCTCGGGGCGCTATCCGGTGCAGGCGGTGACGATGATGGATCGCATCATTCGCCAGGTCGAATCCGATCCGCAATATCGCCAGACCATCGACGACTCCCATGCCGCGGCGCGTCCCGGCGGCGACGTCACCGAGGCCGTGTGCTGTGCGATGCGCCGCGCCAGCGCGCTGCTCGAGCCGGCCGCCATCGCCTGCTTCACCAGTTCCGGGCACACCAGCCTGCGCGCCGCGCGTGAACGCCCCAAGTCGCCGGTGCTCAGCCTGACCCCCAGCCTGCAGGTGGCGCGGCGCCTGAGCCTGGTGTGGGGCGTGCATTCGGTGCATACGGTGGACGTCGACGACGGCGAGCACCTGGCCGAGGTGGCCACCGACACCGCCCGCCGGGAGGGGTTCGCGCAGCCCGGGCAGGCGGTGCTGATCATTGCGGGGCTGCCGTTCGGCAGCCCCGGCACCACCAACCTGATGCGAATCGGCGTGGCCTGAAGTCGCATGGGGCGAAAAAAAGCCGCCACCCGGGCCCGGCCCGGGAGGCGGCTTGGCTCAGGCGCCGACGAGCGGCGTCAGGCCAGTTCCTCGTACAGCGGAAGGGTCAGGAATTCGGTGAATTCCGCGCCGGTGGCCATGCGCTCGAAAATCTGCGCGGCCTTGTCGAACTCGCCTTCGGCGCCGGTGGCCTTGACCTTGGCCAGCTCGTCGGGAATCAGCGCGCGCACCATGTCGGCGCTGACCTTGCGGCCGTCGTCGAGCACGCCCTTCGGGCTGTGGATCCACTGCCACACCTGGCTGCGCGAGATCTCGGCGGTGGCGGCGTCTTCCATCAGGTTGTGGATCGGCACCGCGCCGCTGCCGGCGAGCCAGGCGCCGAGGTAGTGGATGCCCACGTTCACGTTGTTGCGCAGGCCGGCCTCGGTGATCGGCGCTTCCGGGCGGAAGTCCAGCAGGTCGGAAGCGCCGACCTTCACGTCCTCGCGGGTCTTGGCGATCTGGTTGGGCTTGTCGCCCAGCACGGCGACGAACTCCTCCATCGCCGGGCCCACCAGCCCCGGGTGCGCGACCCAGCCGCCGTCGTAGCCGTCGGTGGCGTCGCGGCGCTTGTCGGCGCGGATGCCTTCCATCGCCTTGGCGTTCTTCTCCGGGTCGTTCTTGATCGGGATCAGCGCGCTCATGCCGCCGATGGCCGGCGCACCGCGGCGGTGGCAGGTCTTGAGCAGCAGCAGCGCGTAGGCCCGCATGAACGGCGAGGTCATGGTGATCAGCGAGCGGTCGGCGAGGCAGAAGTCGCGGTCGCTCTTGAACTTCTTGATGGCGCTGAAAATGTAGTCCCAGCGGCCGGCGTTCAGTCCCGCGCTGTGCTCGCGCAGTTCATACAGGATCTCTTCCATCTCGAACGCGGCGACGATGGTCTCGACCAGCACCGTGGCCTTGATGGTGCCGCGCGGCAGGCCGAGTTCGTCCTGCGCGGCGATGAACACGTCGTTCCACAGCCGCGCCTCGAGGTGGCTTTCCATCTTCGGCAGGTAGAAGAAGGGGCCGGCGCCGCGCGCGATCTGCTCGCGTGCGTTGTGGAACAGGAACAGGCCGAAATCGAACAGGCCGCCGCTGACGCGCTTGCCGTCGACCAGCACGTGCTTCTCGTCCAGGTGCCAGCCGCGCGGACGCACCTGCAGCACGGCGATCTTGTCGTTCAGCTTGTAGGTCTTGCCGTTCTGTTCCAGCGAGATGGTGCGGCGAATGGCTTGCGACAGGTTGATCTGGCCGCGGATCTGGTTGTCCCAGTTCGGCGTGTTGGCGTCCTCGAAGTCGGCCATGAAGCTGTCGGCCCCGGAATTGAACGCATTGATGATCATCTTGCGGTCGACCGGGCCGGTGATTTCCACGCGGCGCTGGTGCAGTGCCGGCGGCAGCGGCGCGATACGCCAGTCGCCTTCGCGCACGGCGCGGGTGGAGTCGAGGAAGTCGGGGCGCTCGCCGGCGTCCAGGCGCTTGACGCGCTCGGCGCGCGCGGCCAGCAGTTCCTGGCGGCGGGCCTCGAACTGGCGGTGCAGCTTGGCCACGAAGCCCAGCGCCTCGGGGCTGAGGATGGAATCGAACTCGGGGTTGTGCGGCGCCGTGATGCTCACGCCCGCCGGCAGTTGGGGGTTGCTCATGCGAATCTCCGTGTATGCATGGGTTTTATGGAAATCGGGACAGATCGTGCCCCAAGCGGCGCCGGCGCGGCGCCCGCCGGGCCGCGGTGACGGTAGGCGCGGCTCGGAAATACCGAAACCCCTTATTCAACCATGACACGCGGGGGTCTGTGCAAGCCCGCGCCAGCAGCCATTGCGCGCGGTGGCGCCCGCGAGCAGGCCGTCGGGGGGCGCTCAGGCCGCGTCGCGCAGGCGCCGCCAGCCCTGCGCGAGCAGGTACAGCGCGAAGCTCAGCGCGGAAATCCAGGTGCTGGCAGGCCAGCCGATGGCGTAGGAGCCGGCCAGCCCCGCGCAGGCCAGCGCGACACCGAGCAGCATGGCCAGCGCGATGCCCGGCCCGAGGCGCCGGGTCAGCGCCTGCGCCGCCGCCGGAGGACCGATCAGGAAGGCGAAGATCAGCAGCGCGCCGATCACCGGCACCGCCACCGCCACGGTGGCCGCCAGCAGCAGTGCGAACAACAGGTCGAGCAGGCGCAGCGGCACGCCGCGGATGCGCGCCATGTCGGGGTTGAGGCTGGCCAGGCACAGCGGGCGGTACAGCAGCGCCAGGCCGAGCAGGGAGCCGCCGGACACCAGCAGCGAAAGCCTTGCCTGCTGCGCGCTGATGCCGACGATGCTGCCGAACAGCATGCTCATCGCGGCCTGCGCGTTGCGCGTGTACAGGCTCAGGAACAGCACGCCCAGGCCCAGCGCGAACATCAGCACCATGCCGATGCCCACGTCGCGCTGGCGCAGGCGCGCGCCCGCGAGTGCCAGCGCCAGCCCGGCCGCCAGCGTGAACACGAACAGCCCGAGGTAGGCGCTCAGGCCCAGCACGACGGCGCCGGCGGCCCCGGCGAATCCGACATGCGACAGCGCGTGGGCGGCGAAGGTCTGGCGTCGCAGCGTGACGAAATAGCCCACGGCGGCGGCCGCCGCGCCGATGCTGCCGGCCGCCAGCAGAGCCTGGCGCATGAAGGCGTATTCGAGCCCGAGGATCATCGCGGCGCTCCGTGCTCGTGCGAACCCTGGGCGGCATGTGCCTGGTGCGCGCCGTCGTGCCCGTCGTGTCCGCAGTGCGCAGCCTGCTCGGCCATGAAGCCGCGCGCCGGGTGGATGAACATGTAGCCGCCGTGGCGCGCCACGGCCATCGGCTCGCCGTACAGCGCGCTCAGCGCGGCGTCGCCCACCACCTCGTCGATGCTGCCGAGCCGGCCCCGCCCGCCGGCCAGGTACAGCACGCGGTCCATCACCGGCAGCAGGGCGTTGATGTCGTGCGCGCTGAGCACCACGGTCAGGGCCTGGCGCTGGCGCAGGTCGCGCACCATGTCGAGCAGGCCGAGCTGGGCTCGTGGATCGAGGTTGGCCAGCGGTTCGTCGAGCAGCAGCAGGCGCAGCGGGTGCACCAGCGCCTGCGCGATGCACACGCGCTGGCGCTCGCCGCCCGACAGCGCGTCCATGCCGCGCGCGTGCAGGTGTTGCGCGCCGGCCGCGCGCAGGGCTTCGTGGACGGCGTCGGTGCGTTCGGCACGCGCCGACGGCGACACGCACAGCCCCCAGCGCTGGCCCTGCCACGCACTGGCCACGAAGTCGCTCACGCGCACGCGGGCGAAGCCGCCGTCGGGAACGATCTGCGCCACGTAGCCGACGTCGCCCCGTGCGCGTTCCGCGGCCTCGCCGAACACGCGCAGTTCGCCCGAGCGCGGTGCCAGCAGTCCGGCCAGCGCCTGCAGCAGCGTGGTCTTGCCGGCGCCGTTGCTGCCGAACAGCCCGACGATGCTTCCCGGCGCGATGTCGAGGTCGAGCCCGGTCACGACGTCGTGCGCGCCGCGGGCCAGGCGCAGCCCGCGCGCGTGCACCGCGGTCGTCGTCGGCGGGCTCATGAGGGGTTCGCGCTCACGCATGGCAGGCGGCGCTGGGCGCCGGCGGACGCGCCAGCGCGGCAGCAGCCGCATCGAGGCTTTGCAACAGCCAGTCCGGATAGCCGGTTCCCTCGGGGGTGAATTCGTCGACGCCCAGGCTCGGCACCCCGCAGGCGTGCGCCAGGCGCAGCATGCGGCGGGTCAACGCGGAGTCGACCTGGCGGTTGTGGATCAGCAGCGAAACGCGGCGCGCCCGCAGGTCGGCGTCGAAGCCGGCCATCTCGCGCGGGGACGGCTCGGTGCCGTTCATCACGTGGATCTGCAGGCCCTGGTGCAGGTTGTGCCAGCCGAGCTGCCGGATCATGTAGCCCCACACCGGCTCGGTGCCGGTGACGCGCAGCCGCGGGTAGCTGCGGGCCAGGTCTGCGGCGCGTCGCAGCACCCCTGCCAGGCGGGCTCGCATGGCCTGGTCCGCGGCCGTGTAGTCCGCGGCGTGCGCGGGGTCGGCGTGGCGCAGCCAGTCCGCCACCTCGTCGGCCATGCGCAGGCCCACTTCGGGGTCGTAGAACACATGCGGGTTGCCGTCGGCCAGGCGCCTCGCCGGCAGCAACTCGGCTGCCACCAGCACCTTGCGCCCCGCCACCGGATTGGCCGCCAGCAGGCGGGTCATCCAGGAGTCGTAGCCCAGGCCGTTCATCAGCACCAGCCGCGCCTGCGCGACGCTGCGCGCGGCCTGCGGCGTGGCCTCGAAGGAGTGCGGGTCGACATCCGGGTTGCGGATCAGCGAAACCACCCGCACGTGGCTGCCGCCAATGGCGGAGGCGATCGCGCCATAGGTGCTTTCCGCGGCCACGATGGTCAGCGGCGCGGCGCCCGCGGCGTGCGCCCACGGCGCCAGCGCGCAGGCCAGCGCGAGCAGCAGACGGCGAAGCGCTCGAGGCATCGGCAGGGGTTTCAGGTCGGGCGGCGGTGAGCGGATCATAATGCAAGCGCCTTGCATTATGGGTCTGCCGGGCCGCGCGCAGCGGGGCGGGCCCGGGGCTTTGCGACAATAGGCGCATGAGCACGATCGCCAACGACACCTTCCTGCGCGCCTTGCTGCGCGAACCCACCGAGTACACGCCGGTGTGGCTGATGCGCCAGGCCGGGCGCTACCTGCCCGAATACAACGCCACGCGTTCGCGCGCGGGGAGCTTCCTGGCGCTGGCGACCAGCCCGGAACTGGCCACCGAGGTGACGCTGCAGCCGCTGGAGCGCTATGCGCTGGATGCGGCGATCCTGTTCTCCGACATTCTCACGGTGCCCGATGCCATGGGGCTGGGGCTGCGCTTCGCCGCCGGCGAGGGACCGCGCTTCGAGCACGCGCTGCGCACCGAGGCGCAGATCCGCGCGCTGCGCGTGCCGGACCTGGAGCGCCTGCGCTACGTGTTCGACGCCGTGGCCAGCATTCGCCGCGCCCTCACCCGCGACGGCGTGCAGCGCGTGCCGCTGATCGGCTTCTCGGGCAGCCCGTGGACCCTGGCCTGCTACATGGTGGAAGGCCAGGGCAGCGACGACTGGCGCCAGACCAAGACCCTGCTGTATTCGCGCCCGGACCTGATGCACCACATCCTGCAGGTCAACGCGGATGCGGTGGCCGCGTACCTGAACGCGCAGATCGACGCCGGCGCGCAGGCCGTGATGGTGTTCGATTCATGGGGCGGCGCGCTCGCCGACGGGGCCTTCCAGGAGTTCTCGCTGGCCTACAGCCGTCGCGTGCTGGCTTCGCTGCGCCGCGAGCACGAGGGTCGACGCGTGCCGGCGATCCTGTTCACCAAGGGCGGCGGCCCGTGGCTGTCGGAAATGGCCGAGTCCGGCGCCGACGCGCTGGGCGTGGACTGGACCGTCAACCTCGGCGCCGCGCGTGCCCGGGTCGGTTCGCGCGTGGCCCTTCAGGGCAACCTGGACCCCAGCGTGCTGTTCGCGCCGCCCGAGCAGATCGCTCGCCAGGCGCGCGCGGTGCTCGACAGCTTCGGCCCGATCGCCGCCGGCGAGCGCGTGGGCCACGTGTTCAACCTGGGGCATGGCATTTCCCAGTTCACGCCGGCCGAACATGTCGGCGTGCTGGTGGACACGGTGCACGAGCACAGCCGCCGATTGCGCGCCTGAGCAACTGGCGCTCGGCGCTGGCGCTTCGGGCGCGAATGCCCTCGCAAGGTGCCTGTTGTCAAGGGCTGGGCACCGATTTATGCACATTGCGCCTTGTTTTGGCACATAGACTCGACAGCCCAGATCTTACTTCAGGATAGCCAAGCCAAGCCATTGTTTTTCAAGGAGTTTTCTCGATTTTGTGCGTGGCCGCATGAGCCTGTCGACCGCTTATCCACAGATATCACGTCGTTGTTAGAGATCGCTATGCACAAAGTTATCCACAGATTGGGGATTCCCCTGAAAGCCCTGCGGATGGCTCGGTGCATCGCGCTTTTCGATGCGAGTCGGCACTCACTTGCCGGCTTTCCGGTCGGCACGAGCTCGTGGTAAACCCGGATGCCACAGTCTGCGCCGAGGGCGCCGTGGCACGCGTCGCCGTGGATGCACCGATCTGGGGCGAGCTCGACTATGCCAGCGAGTCCACCTTGGCGCCGGGAAGCGTGGTGCGGGTTCCGCTGGGTCGCCACGTGGTGTGCGGCGTGGTCCTGGCCGCCGAGCCGCCGGCGCACGACGCGCGCGAACTGCGCCCTGTCGCGCAGGTCTGCGACGCCTTGCCACCGCTGGGGCCGGACTGGCTGGACTTGCTTCGTTTCGCCGCCGGCTACTACCAGCGCCCGCTGGGCGAGTTGATGGCCGCCGCGCTGCCCGGCTGGCTGCGCGAGCACGATGCCGATGCGGTTCGCCGGCGCTGGCTCGCGGCTGCCGAGCGTCGGGCCGGACTGCGCTGGGAACTCACCGAGCGCGGGCGACAGGAACTTCCGCTCCGCCTCGGGCGCCGCAGCGCGGCGCTGTGGCGCCTGGCCTCGGCGCTCGGGCTGGCCGCGCCCGATGCCGAGCCCGTGCCCGGGAACACGCCGGCGCCGACGAGCCTGGACGAGTCGGGCGCACGGCGCCTGCACCCGCGCGGCGCCGCCGTGCTGCGCGAGTGGCTGGAGCAAGGCTGGCTGCGCGCGGCGCCGCCGCCGTGCGCGCCGCTGCCTGCCGCACTGCCCGCGTTGCATGAGGAGCAGCACCAGGCCGTGCAGGCGCTGGAGGGGCAACGCGGCTTCGGCGTGCAGGTGCTGTTCGGTGTCACCGGCAGCGGCAAGACCGAGGTCTACCTGCGTGCCGCGCAGCAGGTGCTCGAGCGCGACGAGCATGCGCAGGTGCTGGTGCTGACTCCCGAGATCAATCTCACCCCGCAGTTGCTGCGGCGCTTTTCCGAGCGCTTCCCGGGCCAGGCGCTGGCCGTGCTGCACAGCGGGCTGGCCGAGGCCGAGCGATTCGACCACTGGGCCGCCGCGCACGCGGGGGATGCCCGCATCGTGCTGGGCACTCGCCTGGCCGTGCTCGCCAGCCTGCCGCATCTGGCGCTGCTCATCGTCGACGAGGAGCACGACGCGTCCTACAAGCAGCAGGAGGGCGCGCGCTATTCGGCACGAGACCTCGCCGTGTGGCGGGCCCGCCAGCGCGACGTGCCGGTGCTGCTGGGATCGGCCACGCCGTCGCTGGAGACCTGGCACGCCGTGCGCAGCGGGCGCTACGGCCTGCTGACGATGGCGCGGCGCGCCAGCGGCGCGCTGCCGCAGGTGCGCCTGCTGCCCAGCGGGCACGACCCGCTGCTGCGAGCCGGCGGGCCGATCGGCCAGGCGCTGTTCGACGCCATTACCCAGCGCCTGCAGCAGCGCGAGCAATGCCTGTTGTTCCTGAACAGGCGCGGCTATGCGCCGGTGCTGAGCTGTCCGGACTGCGGCTGGATGTCGGAGTGTCCGCACTGCGACGCCCACCTGGTCTATCACCGCACCGACGGCAGCCTGCGCTGCCACCACTGCGGGCACCGCCAGGCCGTGCCCAGGGCCTGCCCCGATTGCGGCGGGCTCGACCTGCAGCCGGTGGGGCGCGGCACGCAGCGCGTGCAGGAGGCGCTGGCGGCGCTGTTCCCGCAGGCGCGCATCGCGCGCATCGACGCCGACACCGCATCACGCAAGGGCCAGGCCGAGGCCGGTTTCGCGCAGGTGCACGCCGGCGAGGTCGACATCCTGGTGGGCACGCAGATGATCACCAAGGGCCACGACTTCCAGCGCGTCAGCCTGGTGGCCGCGCTGAACCCCGACGCCGGCCTGTTCAGCCACGACCCGCGCGCGCCCGAGCGCCTGTTCGCGCAGCTCGTGCAGGCGGCCGGGCGTGCCGGGCGTGCCGATGCGTCCACGCTGGGCGCCGAGATGCTGGTGCAGACTGCGTATCCCGAGCACCCGCTGTACCAGGCCCTGCAGCGCGGCGACTACGCCGGTTTCGCCGAGCGCGAATTGGCCGAGCGCAAGCGCGCGGGCATGCCGCCGTTCAGTTTCCAGGCGCTGCTTCGAGCCGAGCATGCGAAGGAGCCGCGCCTGCTCGAATTCGTCGAACAGGCTGGCGAACTGGCCGCGCAACTCGCCGATGGCGAGCCGCGCGCGTATCCGCCGGTGCCGTCCAGCCTGGCGCGCGTGGCCGGCGTGCATCGCCAGCAGATCCTGGTCGAGAGTTCGCGCCGCGGCGCGTTGCACGCCTTCCTGGCCCGCTGGCGCGCCGCGCTGCAGGAACTCCGAGGCGGCGTGCGCTGGGCCATCGACGTGGATCCGACGGAGTTCTAGCGCTGCGCTCTCGCCTCAGGCCGCGGCGTCGAAATCCGGCGTGCTGTGCGTTGACCCGTCAAAACAGCCTGATGGCGACCAGCCAGACAACAATCCATGCAACGGCAAAGCGCATGCCCCAGTAGCAGGCTTGAGCGAGCCCACGGTCCAGCCTGGTTGTATGGGCTTTCAGGGCCTGCGAATCGGCGAACAGGCCGCGCAGTGCGCCGCGCTCGAGGCGCCACGTCAGCCAGTCCGGCCGCGATAGCGCGGATGAAGCGCTCACGATATCCCAGCCGGACAGGAATTCGATCCCGAGCAGGGATCTGGTCGCGGGGTCCTTGCGCAGCTTGCGAACCGTGACCTGGCCGAAGATCACGAACAAGAGTCCGCTGATCATCATGCTGCCGATAGCTCCCAGTCCCAGGGTCAGGTTGATCGCTTCGTGGGTCATCCGTTGTTCCGAGAAACCCCGCCGTTCAGGGCGGGGAGGAAGGGAGCGCCGATCGGAGATCGGCACCTGGTCGTATGGTCACGGCCGAAGTTTGCAGAGCGTGAAGCATGAACATCAAGCGCGCCTGCCGCTTTCGGCCCTACCCGACGCCCGGGCCACTTCCCCGCCCTGAACGGCGGGGCTTTTCGCGCACCGGGTCAGCCCAGCCCGTGGACAATGAAGCAAGCGCACAGCCAGGCCAGC
>JAJZTW010000081.1 GCA_021847345.1 Pseudomonadota bacterium | reverse complement strand
GGCTGCTGCGCTCCACCCAGGGCGCCGCGCAACTCGCGGTGTCCCCCCACGAGCTTGACGCCCTGGCGCTGCGCCACTGGACCGACCAGCCGCAGCGCATCTCCTTCTACCCGGATACCGCCGGCGCGCTTTCCGCCTCGCAGGCCCCGATGCCCTATGCCGGGTTCGGCGGCTGGATGATCAACGGGCTCGACACCGCCTGGGGGCACGATGCACCACGCCCCTGAGCTGCAACGCGGGCACCGCCTGGTGGCGGCCGTCGCGCTGGCCTGCTCGGCGCTGGCCTGCCCGACCCAGGCCTGCCAGGCAGCGGCCCATGCCGCAAGCGCGGCCCAGCCCGGCGCTCCCACCCAGCAAACCCGCCAGGCGGACGAACTCGCCCGCGCTCGCAACGCCGTCGCCGCCGGCCGCCTGGAGCTGGCGCTGCGCATCTACGAAAGCCAGGCGAAGCGCCACCCGCGGGACCAGGAACTCGCTGCGCTGGTGCAGCACACGCGCGCGCTGCGGCAACTGCAACAAGCGCAGCAGGCGCTGCAGCGCGGCGACGCCGCCGACGCCCTGCGTCTGGCCGGCCCCCAGGTACACGGCGGCCCCGACCCCTACCGTGCCGGCCTGATCGCGGCGCGGGCCCTGCAGGCCCAGCACCGCCTCGGCGCCGCGGCCCGCCTGTACCGTGAGCTCGCCGCGCGCTACCCCGGCGACCCCGAGCTGGCCGCCCAGGCGCGCGAACTCGACGCCACGCGGCAGCTCGACCGCGCCGACGCCGCGCTGCGCGCCGGCGACGCCATCGCCGCGCTGCGCCTGGCGCAACCCGTGTATGCCTCCGGAGCCGACACCTACCGCGCCGGCTGGCTGCTGGTGCATGCCCTGCTGGCCAACCACTGGAAGCAGCGTGCGCTGAGGGTCCTGCGCTCGCTCGCCGAGCGCTATGCGCACGACGCCGAGATCGCCCGGGAGTTGCGCAGCGTGCACGCCGACATCGCACTCGACCACGCAGACGCCGCGCTGCGCGCCGGCGATGCCCGCCAGGCCGCTGCCCTGGCGCAGCCCGTGTACGACGCCGGCGACGACCCCTACCGCGCCGGCTGGCTGCTCGGGCGCGCGCTGGAACAGTCGGGCGAACTGGCAGGCGCCGAGGCGGTTTTCGCGCAAACGGCGCGGCGCTACCCGAAGGACGCCGAGCTGGGCCTGCAACCGGTCCTGCTGCTCGCGCGCATGCACGACTCGCCGCGCGCCCACCAGGCCTTCGCCGCGCTGCCGGCCACCGGCCAGAGCGCGGCGCTGCGCGAACTCGGCGACGCCGCGCGCTGGCTGTACCCGAACAGCATCACCGTCGGCGCCACCCTGGCGTCGTCGTCCGGCGCCGTGGGCGGCGACGATGCCGCCGGGCTGCTCTACAGCCACACCGGCTCGCGGGGCACGCTGGCGCTGGGCATCGAGCACGCACATCGCTTCGGCCGCCAGGCCGAGTCCGTCGGCGTCGACTACTACCGCGGCCTCGGCGACGCCTGCGAGCTGCACCTGGGAGCCAGCGCCAGCCCCGAGTCCAGCTTTCTCGCCTCGCGCTCGCTCACCGCGGGCCTGACGCGCTACGTGGGCCGAGTCGGCGTGGACGCCAGCGTGCGCTGGCTGCAGTTCACCGATTCGTCCGCCACCGTGTTGTACGGCGGCGTGTCGTGGCAGGCGCTCGCCGCCCTGCACATGCGCGCCGGGCTCTACGTGTCGCCGACCAGCGGCACCTACGCCGTGCTGCTCGCGCCCAGTTGGCGCGACCCCTGGGGCGCCAGCTTCGCCAGCCTCAGCGTCGGCAACGAGGCCGACCAGATCGGAGTGCAGGGCGCGTTGCAGCGTGTCGCGAGCCACACCTTGCGCATCGGCCACACCTGGACGCCGCGCCCCGACCTGGCGTTCACCGCCGACGCCTTTCGCGAATACCGCAGCGGCCTGTACGACCGCACGGGTATCGACCTTTCCCTGACCCGAAGGTGGTAATGCCGCATCTCGACGCACTCGCCCTGTCCCTGCTGGGCCTGGACATTCTCAAGATCACCCTGGTGTTCTTCTGCTGCAGCCTGCTCGCCATGCTGGTCGGGCTCGGCCTGCACAAGGCCGTCACGGCTCGGCGCCGGCAGCGCGAGCACGAGCTTGGCGATGCCTGGCGCCGCTGCCTCGACACGACGCAGCCATCGCCCGCGTCGCTGCCGCCGTTGCGCAAGCTGCGCGACGTCCAGGCACTTGCGCGAGCCCTGCGCGGACGTGACGGGAACGCGCGCACCCGCGAGTTGCTGGCACGCAGCGACGCGGCTGGCGTGCTGCAGCGCGGGCTGCGCAGCCGCGACTGGGGAACCCGCTACGCCAGTGCGGCGCTGGCCGAGCACCTGCGTTGCGCCAGCCTGTTCGAGACCCTGCTGGGCCAGGCCGCCACGGACCCCAACTGGCGCGTCGGCGCCATGTGCGTGCAGGCCGCCGCCGCCCTGCTGCGCTCGGGCGCCCAGTTCGAGGCCGTGGCAAAGGCCCTGGCCCGGCTACCCGAGGTCTCCGCCAATTTCGTCGAGGGCGTGCTGCGCCTGGGCGTGGCCGCGTTGCGCAACGCCAGCGACCCGCCGACCCTGCATGCCTGCCTGCGCTCGGCGCTCGAGCACGCCGAGCCCCGCCAGCTGCCGCAGCTGCTGATGGCCCTGGGCAAGAGCGGGCTGACCGATCTCGCCGCAGCCATCGTCGCTCGCGCACGGGCCGATGGCAGCGTGGGCGCGCGCACCGCGGCGCTGCGCGCGCTCGGCGCCATGAACCTGCGCGACGAGCTGATCGAGCAGTGCCTGCACGACCCCGACGATACCGTGCGCATCGCCGCGCTGCGCAACTGCACGGCCTACGGCAGCCAGGCCGTTCCCGCGCTGGACGCGGCCATGCGCTCGCGCAACTTCGACGTGCGCTACGCCGCCGCCGCCACGCTGCGTGCGCTGGGAGACAGCGGGCGCGAAGCCCTGCGTCGAATCGCCGCCGCCGGCGACGACGCCTACGCCTCCCACATGGCCGCCTTCGCGCTGGGCGCGTCCCTCCAACCACAGACGCCCTCATGCACGCCTTCGCGCTGAGCCTCATCGCCTACCAGGTGCTCATCCTGCTGTACTTCCTGTTTCTCAACGGGACGTACACGGCCATCTCCGCCTACGCCTTCGTGTTCATCAAGCGCTCGGCGCGCGCCACGCCCGACCAGGACCAGCTCGACGACCTCGTCACCCTGAGCAACCTGCGCCCGGTCAGCGTGATCGTGCCGGCGTACAACGAAGGGCTCAACATCGTCGCCACGGTGCGCAACCTCGCGCGCCTGCGCTACCCGGAGTACGAGGTGCTGGTGGTCAACGACGGCTCCAGCGACGACACGCTCGAGGCCCTGCGCCAGGCCTTCGAGCTGGTCCCCGTGGATCGCCCGCCCAAGCGCCTGCTGAGCACCGAGCCGGTGCGCCAGGTCCTGCGTTCGCTGAAGCTCCCGCACGTATGGGTCGTGGACAAGGACAACGGCGGCAAGGCCGACGCGCTCAACGCCGGCCTGCTCTACAGCAGCTACCCCCTGTTCTGCGCCGTCGACGCCGACTCGCTGCTCGAGGACGACGCGCTGCTGCGCATGGCGCACCAGTTCCTGCTCGACCGCTCGCTGGTCGCCGCCGGCGGCGCGGTGCGCGCCATCAACGGCTGCGTGGTGGAGGACGCGCGCATCACCGAAGTACGTGCCCCGCGCGGCGTGCTGGCCAACATCCAGGTCGCCGAGTACCTGCGCGGCTTCATGGCCGGACGCACGGCGTTCGCCGCGCTCGACAGCCTGCTGATCATCTCAGGCGCCTTCGGCGTGTTCCGCAAGGACCTGGTGCTGGCCATCGGCGGCTTCCGCAAGACCGTGGGCGAGGACATGGACCTCGTGCTGCGCCTGCACCGCCACTGCGTCGAGCACGAGCTGCCCTACCGCGTGCGCTACGTGCCCGAGCCCGTGTGCTGGACCCAGGTGCCCGACGACCTGGGCTCGCTGCTGCGCCAGCGCAACCGCTGGCAACGTGGGCTGGTCGACTGCATCTGGCACAACCGGGCCATGCTGTTCAACCCCCGCTTCGGCAAGGCCGGCATGCTGGGCATGCCGTACTTCCTGCTGGTGGAACTTCTGGGCCCGCTGATCGAATTCCTCGGCTACTTCGGCTTCGTGGTGTTCCTGCTGTTCGAAATGGTCAACCCGCTGTACGCGGAGCTGTTCTTCCTGGTCTCCATCGTGTGGGGCATGTGGCTCAATGCCTCGGCCGTGATGCTGGACAACTTCGCGCTGCATCGCTACGGCCGCATCCGCGACTCCTATCGCATCGCGCTGCTCAGCTCCCTGGAGTACTTCGGCTACCGACAGCTGGTGACCGTCGAACGCCTGATCGGCACCTTCCAGGTGTGGCGCGGTCACTGGGGCTCGCCGGCCCGCCGCAGCTTCCAGGAACGCGAGCACGAGCACGAGCAGGGGCATGAGCAGAGGCATGAGCAGCTGCGGCAGATTCCCCGACACGAGGCCACCCGATGAAACCCCACTGGAGCCGCGTGCCGGGGCTCGCGCTGCGCGCGCTGCTGTTGCTGGTCATGGCCAGCGCCCCGCTGTACCTGGCGTTGAGCCACTTCGCCACCTTCGAGCCCTACCTGCTTCCGCTGCACGCCATGCAGGGCAAGGTACGCCCGGCCGGCCCCGACGTGCTGGTGGGTCCGTACCCCGACGAACAACTGCTCGAGGCCCTGCGCAGTCGTGGCACGCGGGTCGTGATCTCCCTGCTCGACCCCCACCTGATCTACGAGAACTCCCTCATCCGGCGCGAGAACCGCCTGGCCGCCGCGCTCGGCCTGGTGGAAGTGCATGCGCCCATGGACAGCAGCCAGCCCCCCACCAGCCCACTCAATGCGGCGGCGCTGCGCCGCATCCGCGCCTGGCTCGCACGGCACCCCGGCACGCACGTCTACATCCACTGCTACCTGGGCAAGCATCGGGCACAGACGGTGGCCGAATGGCTGCTCGCCCACACCGGCGCGACGCCGACGACGCGCCAGGCCTCCTGAAGCCCGCAGGCCGCCGCGCCGCGGACGGACATGCCCCGGTCGACGGGCGGGGCGCAGGGCCCACGCTCGGCTAGCAGGCTGTTGCAACAGCCTGCCAGGAGCCTGGGCACGGCCTTGGGTTATCCCCGAGTTCGAAGCCACGAGGCACCGTTAGCATCGAATCAACCATTCGCGTTGCAACGTTGCAAATAGTTTGGCTCCAACCGATTAGAACGGCTTTTTTTGCGAATTCACTGCAAGCCCGCGTCGAGCCGGCAGCAGCCACGCGACGCGCTGCCCACAACGAGCCCGGAGTGTTCCCCACCATGTCCCGCAAGCTTCTCCCGTTCGCGATGCTCACCGGTCTGGCCGTCAGCGGTTGCGGCGGCGGCAGCTCGTCAGGCGTCGTCGAAGGCTCGCTTCTGCAGACGCCGACCCAGAGCCTGTCGGTATCGGCCAGCCAGTTCACCGCCAGCCTGGTCGGCCAGGGCAGCACCGGCCTGGCCCTGCTCGGCCTGAGCACGGGGGACCCCACCGGCAACACGCCGCTGAGCTGCGGGGTCGCCGTCTACCACTACAGCTATCAGACCGTCGACGGCCAGGGCCAGCCGGCCACGGCCACCGGCGCCCTCATGCTGCCCACCGGCACGTCGGCGAGCTGCAGCGGCAGCCGACCCCTGCTCGAGTACGCCCATGGCACGAACCTGAACCGCAGCTACGACCTGGCTGCGCTCAACGACACCAGCAACCCGGCCTACGGCGAGAGCGCGCTGATCGCCTCCATGTACGCGGCGCAGGGCTACATCGTCATCGCGCCCAACTACGTGGGCTACGACAGCTCCAGCGCGAGCTACCACCCCTACCTCGTGAAAGCCCAGCAGGCCGACGACATGATCGATGCCCTGCAGGCCGGGCGCCAGGCCCTGTCCGGGCTGGGCGCCTCCGTGTCGCCGAACGGCAAGTTCTTCCTCACCGGCTACTCCCAGGGCGGCTACGTCGCGCTGGCCACCGAGCAGGCCATGCAGCAGCGCGGGATCGCGGTGACCGCGGCCTCGCCGGGCTCGGGCCCCTACGCCCTGGCCGCGCTGGTCGACTACATTTTCCTGGGGCACCCCGACCTCGCCGCGCCGCAGCTCGGCAGCCTGCTGGTCGAGGCCTACCAGGACAGCTACGGCAACGTGTACGCGTCGCCATCGCAAGTCTTCAACAGCAACCTCTACACGCCGCTGCCCTACGCCACCGCGGCCGACGCCAGTGCCAGCCCGCTGTCCGCCACCCTGCCGATGTTCTCGGCCACCGCACCGACCAGCGCCGACGTCACCGCGCCACCGACGAATGCCGGGGCATCGCTGTCCACCACGCTGAGCGCGGTGCTGCCCGACACGGTGCCGCCCTACTACGCTTCACCCGCCACCAACAGCGCCACGTCGCCCGACACCAGCGTGATCGCGCAGACGGCGTGGACCGAGCTGTTCGACACCAGCGGCCTGGCCTCGCCGTACGACGCCTTCGGCAGCGGCTTCTCCACGCTGTGGGACACCTACTTCTCCGGCGGCACCGAGCTCATCACCCAGAGCTACCGCGCCAACTACCTGGCGGACGCGCTGGCCAACCCGGACGGCCTGTTCACCGGAACCACCGGCCTGCCGTCGCCGACAGCCACCAACGGCTTGCGCAAGGACCTCGCCGCCAACGACCTGCGCGGCTACAAGCCCAGCGCACCCACCATGCTGTGCGGTGGCATCGGCGACCCCGTCGTCTACTACCCACTGAACACCGCGGTCATGCAGCAGGAGTGGGGCAATCCCACGCCGACCCTGTTCTCGCTCAACGTCGACTCGCCGACGCCGGCCAGCAGCGGCCCGACCGTCGCCTTCGCGCCGATCCAGCAGGCATTCACCAGCTGGAAGACCAACACCATCAACAGCGTCGGCCAGAGCGGCGAAGTCGCCCAGTACCACGGCACCGTCGGCGCCTACTGCGCGCTGGCCGCGCGCGAGTTCTTCGGGGGGTTCTAGGGCCCCCCCCCGCGACGAAGGGGGCTCACACACCCCCCCACCGCGGGTCAACCCCGAGTTGTGGCACACCGGGGCGGGCTAGCATGGGTTGAGAAATGGTGCGCCGCCAGATCATCGCATTTGGCAGGAGATCACGATTTTTTCGCGCATCGTCCAACAAGCCCGGAGAATTCCGCATGCCCGCCAAGCCCCTGCTCGCCGTGCTCATCGGCATGTTCGCGCTCAGCGCCCACGCCGATTCCGGCGATCACCGCCGCGACGCCGGCGCCCTGCTGCAAGGCCCCACACCCACCCTTGCGGTCAGCGCGGCGCAGTTCACCGCCATGCTCGCCAACGGCGGCGCCAGCGGGCGCGCGCTGCTGGGCCTGAGCACCGGCGACCTCAGCGGAGCCACCCCGCTGCCCTGCGGCGTCGCCGTCTACCACTACGAATACCGCAGCGTCGGCGGGCGCGGCCACCCGGTCACCGCCAGCGGCGCGCTGATGCTGCCCACGGGGTCGGGCGCCACCTGCGGCGGCCGGCGCCCGCTGGTCGAGTACGCCCACGGCACCAACCTGAACCGCAGCTACGACCTCGCCGCCCTCGGCGACCCGGCCAACCCCGCCTGGTCGGAAAGCGCGCTCATCGCCGCCATGTACGCCGCGCAAGGCTACATCGTCGTCGCCCCCAACTACGTCGGCTACGACACCTCCGACGCCAGCTACCACCCCTACCTGGTGAAGACCGAGCAGTCCGACGACATGATCGACGGCCTGAAGGCGGCGCGCCGCGCGCTGCACCGCCTGGGCGACGACGACGACGACCAGCGCGGCATGCCGCGCCCAGCGCGCCCGAACCACCAGCTGTTCCTCACCGGCTATTCGCAGGGCGGCTACGTCGCGCTGGCCACCGAGCAGGCCATGCAGCGCCGCGGCATGCACGTCACCGCCGCCTCGCCCGGCTCCGGCCCCTACGCGCTGGCCGCGATGGTCGACTACATCTTCCTCGGCCACCCCGACCTGGGCGCGCCCAGCCTGGGCAGCCTGCTGGTCGAGGCCTACCAGCACAGCTACGGCAACGTCTACGCCACGCCGCAACAACTGTTCGCCAACGGCCTGTACACCCCGCTGCCCTACGCCGGCGCAGCCGCCGCGGCCGCCAGCCCGCTGAACGCCAACCCGCCGATGTTCGACGCCCTGGCGCCCACGCTGGCGCAGGTCGGCACGCTACCCTCGGACGCCGGCGCCTCGGCCGACGCCACGCTGAACGCCGTGTTCCCCGCCACCGTCCCGCCCTACGGCTCCCTGCCCTACCTGACGCCGGACGCCCAGGTGGTGGCACAACCCGTGTGGACCGAGCTGTTCGACACCGCCGGCACGGCATCGCCCTTCACGCCGTACAACGCCTACGGCAGCGCCTTCCTGCCGCTGTGGGCCAGTTCCTTCTCGACCAGCGGCACCGACAACCTGATCAACCCGGGCTACCGCGCCGACTACCTGGCCGATGCCGTGATCAACCCCGACGGCCTGTTCACCGGCACCACCGGCATGCCCACGCGCAACGCCAGCAACGGCCTGCGCGAGGACCTAGCCGCCAACGACCTGCGCGGCTACCGGCCCAAGGCCCCCACCATGCTGTGCGGCGGCTCCGGCGACCCCATCGTCTACTACCCGCTCAACACCGCGGTGATGCAGGCCGAATGGGGCCAGCCCACCAACACCCTGTTCTCGCTCGACGTCGATCCCCACAGCGCCGCCGAGAGCCAGGGCCCGTCGGCCCCCTTCGTCGGCGTGCAGCAGGCCTTCCAGTACTGGAAAGCCACCGCGGCCTCGCCGCTGGCCGAACTCGAGGGCTACCACGGCACCGTGGGCGTGTACTGCGCGCTGGCCGCGCGCGAGTTCTTCTCGCGCTTTCGCTGAGCGGGCCCCGGCGCGCCTGCCCCCGCGAAACAGTCGGCCATGCCGCGCCGAGCCGCCCGCGCAAGTCGCGGGCGTGGAATACTCCGGGCGTGTCCGGCTCTGAACATGCTGCTCTCGCCCAGTGGGGCGGCGCGCCTCGCGTTGCCGCAAGTCCGGATTATGCTGTTGTCATTACGAATTCGTCACTTGCGATGAAACAGGATGGCATTTTGGAGTTCATGCCGTGAGACCGTCGGCAGCCCTGGAGACGAACCGGGCGGCGATCCGCCGAATCGTCGAAGCGCACCGAGCCCGCAATCCGCGCGTGTTCGGGTCGGTCCTTCACGGCGACGACGCCGAAGGCAGCGATCTGGACCTGCTGATCGACCCAACCTCCGAAACCTCGTTATTCGACATCGGCGCAATCCGACTGGAACTGGGCGCACTCCTGGGCGTGCGCGTCGATGTGCTGACGCCGAACGGCCTGCCCGACAGCTTTCGCGCAAGGGTCATCGCCGAAGCGAGGCCGGTGTGACCCACGACGCCGTGCGACTGCCCGACTACCTCGGGCACATCCTGGAGGCCATCGCGCGTATCGAGCGCTACACCGCAGGTCTGGACGGAGCAGCGTTCGCACAGAACTCGTTGGTCCAGGACGCGGTGATCCGCAACTTCGAGATCATCGGTGAGGCCAGCAGGAATATCAGCAAGCGGTATCCAGACTTCGCTGCGACACACCCCATCGTGTGCCGAAGAGCCATCCCGCCAACGCCCACGGAACTCCTGAACCTCCCTGCCTTCAAGGTCCTGCGGGTCGAGGAAGCCGCGAGCGCGGCGCGCAGCGGCACGCCATCCCCGCGCACGCCGCCATGCTCGCCTCCCGCATTCGCCGCCAGATCCGCCTGACCACCGGCGGCGACGGCCGGCCGCCGCTGCAGTACCTTCAGCCGCCCGGCGACCCCGGGTTGTTCGGCCCGCAGTCCGAAGCCTGGCGGGTGCACGCCGACTTCACGTCGATGATGGTCGGCGGCATCGGCGCACTGGTGCTGCAGGCGCTGCATCCGCTGGCGCTGGCCGGGGTGTGGGACCACTCCACGTTTCGCGAGGACCTGCCCGGGCGCCTGGCGCGCACCGCGCAGTTCATCGCCGCCACCACCTACGGCGGCACGGCGATGGCCGAGCAGGCGCTGGCGCGGGTGCGCGCCATCCACCAGCATGTGCGCGGCGAGCACCTCGACGGCCGCCCCTACCGCGCCGACGACCCGCGCCTGCTGTACTGGGTGCACCTGGCCGAGACCACGAGTTTCCTGGGGGCCTACCGGCACCTGCTCGAACCGGCCATGCCGCAGGCCCGGCGCGACCGCTACTTCGGCGAAATGACCCGCATCCCGCTGAGTCTCGGCTGCACGCCCGAGGCGCTGCCCGGCGGGCGCATCGCCAGCACCGAGGCGCAGGCCCGCGCGGACATGCTGGCGCTGCGCGACGAACTCGAGTACTCCGATCGCGCGCGCTTCGTCGTCGGCATGCTCGAGAACCGGCCGCTGGCCGGGGTTCCCGCCCCGCTGCAGGACCTGCTGGTGCAGGCCGCATTCGCCCAGCTTCCCGGCTGGGCCTGGCCGCTGATGCGCCGTACGCCCCCCGGCCCGCTGCGCCGCCACGCACTCGACCTGGCCGTTCGCGCGCTGGCCTTGCCCGTGCGCCACGCGCTGCGCGACGGCATCGCCGCCCACGCCCGGCGCCGCATGCAGGGCTGACTCCCGCCGCAACCGCGCGGGTCGCCGCGCTGCCGCCAACGTGCGGCCAAAAGTAACCGCGAGCAACATTCGCGTACAAAACGCGACTTCGGCCGCCATCCATTCGCGGTGAACTCCCCGGAGTACGCCTGCTCAAGTCCCGAAAATCAAGCATTTGCGCGATTCCCGCAAGGTTCGCGGCCGCCGCGCGACGCTGAACATCCTTCGGCTTGTCGGAGTTTCTGTCACATGACGCTGGTAAATTAAAGAGAACAACTAGTTGTTCTAACGGCCTGTAAACGACATTTCTTCGAAAAAAACACAAGAAAGTCTTTTTTGTGTCAACCCGAGGACATTCACGCACCTTGACGGGTATCCCCACCCGACCCTGAAGCCCCGGCTGCAGGAGGTGGCGTTCTTGCCTCGACTCGCCGGAAACCGCACCACCTTGACCCCCTTCGACTCCGCCAGCGCCATCGCGATCGTCGGCATGGCGTTTCGCCTGCCCGGCGACCTTCAGCAAGAACACGAACTCTGGAACGCGCTGCTCGACGGCAGGGATCTGGTCACCCGTATCGACCCGAAGCGCTGGGCCACCCACGAGCTGCAGCACCCGCGTCGCGCGGAACCCGGGCGCAGCATCAGCTTCGACGCCGGCGTGCTCAGCGACATCGAGGCCTTCGACGCCGGCTTTTTCGGCATTTCCCCGCGCGAAGCGCAACTGCTCGACCCGCAGCAACGCCTGC
>JAJZTW010000080.1 GCA_021847345.1 Pseudomonadota bacterium | reverse complement strand
CTGGGCCTGGCCACCCCGATGTCCATCATGGTGGCCACGGGCAAGGGGGCAACTATGGGCGTGCTGTTCAAGAATGCCGAGGCCATCGAGACCCTGCGCAAGGTCGACACCCTGGTGGTGGACAAGACCGGCACCCTCACCGAAGGCAAGCCGCGCCTGCAGGAGGTGGTGCCGATGCAGGGCTGGGACGCCGACGAGGTGCTGCGCCTGGCGGCCAGCCTGGAGCAGGGCAGCGAGCACCCGCTGGCGGCGGCTATCGTGCAGGGCGCGCAGCAGCGCAAGCTCGCGCTGGAGGCTGCCGCGGACTTCCAGGCCGCGGTGGGCAAGGGCGTCAGCGGGCGCATCGGCGGGCGCGAGGTGTTGCTGGGCAACGCAGCGCTGCTGTCGGGGCACGGTATCGGCACCTCGGCGTTGGCCGCTCCGGCCGAGGTGCAGCGCACGCAGGGACGCACGGCCATGTTCCTGGCCGTCGACGGCCAGCCAGCCGGCCTGGTGGCGGTGGCCGACCCGGTCAAGGCCAGCACGCCGCAGGCGATTCGCGAATTGCACGACGACGGCTTGCGCATCGTGATGCTCACCGGAGACAACGAGACCACGGCGAAGGCCGTGGCCCGGGGCCTGGGCATCGACGACGTGATCGCGGGCGTGCTTCCCGACCAGAAAGCGCAGCACGTCAAGCGCCTGCAGGCCGAGGGGCGCTTCGTCGCGATGGCCGGCGACGGCATCAACGATGCGCCGGCGCTGGCCCAGGCACAGGTGGGCATCGCGATGGGCACCGGCACCGACGTCGCCATGGAAAGCGCCGGCGTAACGCTGATCCAGGGCGATCTGCGGGCCATCGCGCGCGCGCGCCACCTGAGCCGCGCCACGCTGACCAACATCCGCCAGAACCTATTCTTCGCCTTTGTCTACAACATTCTGGGCGTGCCGGTGGCGGCCGGTGTTCTGTACCCGTTCTTCGGCGTTTTGCTGTCGCCGGTGATCGCCGCCGCGGCGATGTCCTTCAGTTCGTTTTCGGTGGTAGCCAACGCGCTGCGCCTGCGCCGCGCGAAGGTGTAGGGCCGCGAGGGGCGAATCGGCAACATGCATGCGTCCATCCCGGCCCATACGAGGAGAGTGTCATGAGTTCCTACGTTTTCAGCGTCCAGAGCCCGAAGGGATTCGAGTCCACCGTGCAGGTCGTCACCGACGCGCTCAAGCAGGAGGGTTTCGGCGTGCTGACCACGATCGACGTGCAGGCCACGCTCAAGGCCAAGCTCGGCGTGGAGCAGCGCCCGTACGTGATTCTCGGAGCCTGCAACCCTCATTTCGCGCACCAGGCCCTGCAGGCCGACCCGGACATCGGCGCCTTGCTTCCCTGCAATGTGCTCGTGCGGGAGGAACCCGACGCAACGGTCCATGTCGTGTTCATGGATCCGCAGGCGGTGCTGGGCATGGTCGCCCGGCCGGAAATCGAGAACCTGGGTAGGGAGGTTCGTTCGAGGTTGCAGCGCGTGGCCGAGTCGCTGCGCGGCTGACACACACGGGCGATCGCTGGAGGCTCGGACCCTGGCTGAAGGGAGGTTGGTTCGAAATGTTCATGCTGTTCATCGTGGTGATCGTGCTGGGCTTGTGGATCCTGCGCAGCCAGTGGCCCGGGCAGGACAAGGGAGCGGAACATGGCGGCGCGGAACACAACGGCGCTCGTGACATCCTCGACCGCCGCTACGCCAGCGGAGAAATCGATGCCGACGAATACGCGCAAAGGCGTGCCACCCTCGGCCTGTGAGGTGCCGCGAATCGTGCGGCGAGCAGGCGCAGGGGCACGCAAGCTCCGCGGTGGCGGCGCCTGGAGATCCCCATGACTGTGCACATGCGCATCGCCCGGCTGATGGCCCTGCTGGCGCTGTGCCTCGCGTTCGCCGTTCCGGCGCTGGCGCGTGGGGGAGTGGGATTCCACAGCCGATCTTCGGGGTTTCATGCATGGCGCACTCCCGCGGCGGGCGAGCGCGGCTTGGCTGCTGGCTTTCGTCCGCGAACCGCCGAGCCGTCACCCCCGCGCTCTGCCACGGGCGGCTTCCGCGCTTCGACCACCCCGGAGCCATCCCCGTCTCCGCGCTCGGCGCTTTCGTCGGAGTTGGGGCGCTCTGCCGCAACCCGGCGAGCCCTGGCGGCGACGCAGCCGCCAGAGCCAGCCCGCTCGGCGCAGGAATTGCGTGGCCTTGCCGGCAGCGCAGGCGGGGCTGCGAACCTCGGCCGCCAAGGCTCGCTGATCGGCGGTCACGGCTGGGGGGGCGGGTTCTGGAGCAACTTCCTGATGTTCGAAGGGCTGCGCTCGCTGTTGGGCTGGAACAGCGCTCCGGTCGCAGCCACTCGAGCCGGGGCCGCGTTGCCCGGCACACGGCCGGCGAGCGTACCCGCGGCGGCGGCGTCCGCCAGCGCTGCATCGCAGTCGAGTTGGCTGCCATCCGTGTTGTTCGTGGTGGTCGTGGCTGCGTTCGTGGCGTTCGCCGTGCGTCGAACCCTGAGCGCCGCGAGGCGGCGCGACCGATCCAACTACCGATTGTGAGGTGCACGGATGCCCTGGATCTCGGCGCTTCGATACGCCAAAGCCCATTTAGCGCCCGCGTCGGGCGCCGAGGCGCAGGCAGACGCCGCGGCACCGCTGGGTGCGCGCATCGGCGCCCTCTTGCGCTATCAGCGGGCCCCGCTGATCCGTGCGCGTGCCGCGGGTTCGCTTTTCGATATGCCCGCGGAGGAGCAGGATGTGGTGCGCGCCATCAGCCATGTCCGCCTCGATCTGAGCGGATCGCTCTGGCGGCTGTTCACGCAAGTGGGGAACGTCCTGGACGACGATGACCGCTTCCTGCAGGTGCTCGTCGATCGCCAGGGCGGCATCGTGGAGGCGCTGACCTGCTCACGTCTCACGGGCTTCATTCCGTCCGCCTCGGATGTCGCGCTGTTTCGCGGCGACGGCGGCACGGGGCTCGGCGCACAAAGCTACTCCCTCTGGGCGGACCAACTGGTGTCCGCAGGGGTTCCGTCCGACGTCCTGTCGGCCGCGCTGGGCGAGCGCGACCGACTCGATTTCCTGCGCGACGTCGACCCGCAGGCTGAATTCGTGGCGCCGTTCGCCGGCACCGAGGTCCGCATCGACGATGCCGACGGCACGCGGGGTCAGTACGCCAGGGTCTGGTTCATGCCCTACGTGCGCAACCTGGCGGACGGCTCGCCCGAGTATTTGCTGATCCAGATGTCGGCGGTCGACAGCCGTGACGGCGATCCGTCACGGCGCGCCGTGCTGGTCGAGATGTGGATCGCGATCCCGATGGAAAAGGAACGGATCACGATCGAGTGATGCCGAGTATCTACGACACGCAAGTTGGAGGGAAACGATCATGGTGAACTTGTCCGGTTGGGGGCTGACGGCCCGTCTGGTTTCCAAGCATTTCGGCGCGCTCGGCGACACGGTGGCCAGGGCGATCGCGGGTTTCGATCCGGAAACCGCGACGCAGGCCGACCGGGATGCGCTGGCCGACAAGCTTCGCGCCGCTGCGCAGGAGCTGGCACAGGCGCGCGCGGACTTCGCCCGCGAGAGCGCCGACGTGGCGCGCATCCGCAAGCTGGTCGACGACGACACCGCCGCGGCGCAAGCCCTCGCGCAGCGGATGAAGGCAGCCGAGGATGCGAGCCAACGGGCAGATCTGGAGCGTCAGGTCAACATGCTGCTCGACGACGTCGAGGCCAACAGGGCGAAACTCGGCACCGAGAAGCAGCAGGTGGTCGATGCGGAGGCGTTTCGGGACGAAGTGCAGCAGATCGTGGATATGCTCGCGGGCCAGCTCGAGGCTTTCGATGACAAGGCGAGAAGCGCGCGCCAGCAACTCCAGCAGGCTCGGGCGGAAAAGGACTTGCAGGCCTTGCGCCTGAGCCAGCAGCAGACGCTCGAGGGTCTGCGGGGGCTTTCAGGCACAGGCACCGCGCTCGACGCGCTGACGCGAAAGGCGCAACAGATCTCCGCGAGTGCCGAGGGCGAAAAGATCGTCGCCGACATCGGGCGCAAGCCCGCGGATCGTGCCGCGGAACTGGACGCCATCCGCAAATCGGCGACGGGCTCGCAGCGCGAGGACACGCTCGCGCGCCTGGAACGGCTCTCGGGCAAAGACTGAAGCGCCCCTCGTAGGCGTTGAGCGACTGGGCGGCGCATGGCGCCGCGCCAGTCGGCCGCCGTGCGCCGGCGCTGGCAGCGTCCACGGCGATATCCCTTGCGTCGAGGCCGTCGCCAACGAACCCCGCCTCGTGCCCCTCGCGCTGGAGCCGGGCGACGTCCGCGGCCTTCCGGGCCGGCAGACCGCGGCCGCGACACGCTCGCACTGCCGTGACGAAGAGGAACGGCGCTCCGATCCCGCTCGAAGATGACAGCAACCTCACGTGGCGGTCATCGAACCGACAGCATCGCTTTCCTAGGCTGGTGTCGTGGGTCGGATGCGCGCATGGCGCAGATCCCGACCGAAGCGATCCCAGGCCAGCAGACATAGGTGTCATCTCATGAAAATCTCGAATATTTCAGGATCCTCGACCAAAGCGCGCGGCTTGACCGCGCATGGCGAGGCTTTCGATGCGGGTCGCCGTTCGCTGGTGCTGGCTTCTGCCACGCTGGCGGCCGCACCGCTGTTCCCGCGCGCCGCGCATGCGCAGGCGCCGGGCCGCATGGGCCCCATGATGGGCGCGCAGGCAGGCACCGCAAAGCTCCCGGCGGCCCCCTTTCTGCGCTCCCTTCCGATTCCGCCGCAACTGCGCGGTGACAGGCGCGACGGCGTGCTGCACTTCGCGTTGAGCGCACAGGCGGGCGTCAGCGAACTGGTTGCCGGGGTGCGGACTCCGACCTGGGGTTACAACGGCTCCATGCTCGGTCCCGCCTTGGTCGTTCCACGCGCACAGCCGGTGCGCGTGGAGGTGCGCAATGGGCTTGCGCAGTCGACGACCTTGCATTGGCATGGCGCCATCGTGCCGGGGGCCGCCGACGGAGGCCCGCACAGCCCGATACAGGCGGAAGGGACGCAGCGGGTCGGTTTCACGCTCGACCAACCTGGCGCGACGTTGTGGTTCCATCCCCACCCCGACACGCGCACCGGTGCGCAGGCCTACGCGGGCCTGGCCGGGATGTTGCTGGTCGATGACGGTGTGGATCGCCGCCTCGGGCTTCCACATACCTGGGGCGTCGACGACATCCCGGTGATCGTGCAGGACCGCCGCATCGCGGCCGACGGCACGCTTCTCTACATGACCAGCATGCACGACCTGATGGGTATGAAGGGCGATCGCTTCCTGGTCAACGGGTGTGAGCAGCCCTATGCCGCGGTGCCGGCGCAACACGTCCGCCTGCGTCTGCTCAACGGCTCCAACGCCCGCATCTACAACTTCGCCTTCGACGACGGGCGAGCTTTCCAGGTCGTCGCCTCCGATGCCGGACTGCTGGCTCGCCCCGCGGCGACCCGGCGCCTGGTGCTCGCGCCGGGTGAGCGGACCGAGGTCGTCGTCGACCTGACCGGAGATCAGGGCAGGCAGCTGGTGCTGCAGAGCCGCTCCGCCGAGGTGGTCGATGCCCTCAATGGTTCGCCGATGGGCTCCGACGTCTGGGACCAGAGCACCATCGACTTGTTGCAGTTGCGCGTCGGCGCGCCCAGCGGGGCGAAATCCGGCGTTCCCGCGAAGCTGGTCGACATCGATCCACTTGCCGTCGCGGCGGCCAGGGTGCGGCGCTTCACGCTCCAGGGCATGCGCATGGGCTCGATGATGGGTGGGCCGCGCAACGTGGACCGCGGCGCGCCGATCGACTCGGGCCCGGGCGGCATGAGCCTCGGCGTGGGCGGCCAGAACCTGTTTTCGATCAACGATCAATTCATGCAAATGAACCGGATCAACCAGCGCGTTCGACTGGGCGACGTGGAGATCTGGGAACTGCGCAACGAGGCCCACATGGCGCACCCGATCCATGTGCATGGCGTGTCGTACCAGGTGTTGTCGCGCGATGGCGCGAGCCCGCCCGAGTGGGAACGCGGCCGCAAGGACACGGTGCTCGTGCGCCGCGGCGAGACGGTGCGCCTGGCCATGCGTTTCACGCAGCGGGCCGACGAGGCGCATCCCTACATGTACCACTGCCACATCCTCGAGCACGAGGGCAACGGAATGATGGGGCAGTTCACGGTGAGTTGAGGCCCGACGCGCGGTGTACGCGCCGGATCGACGATCGACGATCGACCAATCAAGGAGGCGATCATGAAATCCTCAGTGGCAATTCCGGCCGAATCCGCTCCTCTTGCGGTCGGCGCGTTCCGTCGCGCCCTACGCGCGTTGGGGCTTTACGGGGAAAATCCCGCGACCGTCTCGGCGACGTCGTCACGGGGCTTCGACATCCTTCGCATCGCAGTCGGGCTGGTCGTGCTTTACGACTCCTGGGCGGTGCTGACGTGGGAGCACAAGACCGAGATGGCGCGTTTCCTCGGGGTCGGCATGGGCAGCGCCTGGCTGGCCCTGCTGGTCGCCGGGGTTGCCTTCCTCGAATTGGCCATCGCGGCCAGCCTGCTTTCGGGCCGCGGGGTGCAGGTGACGGGGTGGCTCGGCGTGGTGTACGGGCTGTTCGTCTGGATCGCCATGGAACACGGCGGCGACTTCGGCAGGGACGCCACCGATCCGGGGGTCGGCCTGCCGTACGCCGTGCTGTTCCTGTTCGTCGTCGCCGCCGACCGGCTGCGCCGCGAGGGGGATGTGGCGCACAACGAAATCCTCGCCCTGGCCCGGGTCGCCTTCGGCCTGCTCTGGGCCTATGACGCGGTCCTCAAATTCCAACCCTACTTCCTCGGCCACTACCTCGACTATCTTGCAGCGGCGCAAAAGGACGTCGGCGCCGGCAGCTGGCGCGGCGCGTATGACGGGATGTGGATCGCCCTGAGCACGGCGCTCGGGCCGCGGACGGTGGCCTTCCTGGTGGGCGTGACGGAGGCCGCGGTCGCGGCGGCTCTGATTTCCGGGCGCGGCCTGCGCGTCTTCGGGCCGATCGGAATCGGGCTGGCCCTGGTGGTGTGGACGACCGCCGAGGAAATGGGCGGCCCTTTCAGCCTGGGAGTCGCGACCATGATGCCGATGGCCCTGCTGGGCACGGCCATCCTCTATGTGCTCGCGCTCGGCTACGTCTGGGCTCTGTACAACCCGCTGGACTGGATCCGCGGCGGCCGCAGGGCACGGCGCATCCCGACCGGCGGCAGCCGCGGCGTTTGACCGGCGGCTCTGCCAAGGAGAACATCATGTGTGCCATCGGAAAGGGAGTCCGTCGTATGTCGACTGCGCTGCGCTCGCGCAGCATTCAGCACCGCCGTGCATCGCGCGCCGGCGCGTTGGCGGGGCGGGTCCTCGTCGGCGTCGGGCTCGCCGCGGGACTCTGGGGCGCTGCGTACGCGCAGTCGTCCGGCGAGGCCCCGCCAGCTGCCGCGACCGGCCTGTGGCAACGCGCCAACCTGCGGGGCGACATGGGCGGCCTGCGTCCTGCATTGCAAAGCCGAGGCATCACGCTCGGGCTGCAGGAAATCAGCGAGGTGCTCGACCGCGATGCCGGCGGCAGCCGCGCGGGAGAGTACGAGGGCCTGACCACGCTCGACCTGGGGCTGGACGCGGGCAAGGCCTTCGGCTGGTCCGGCGCCAGCTTCAATCTCAGCGTGCTGCAGATCCACGCGAACACCCGCGCCGCCGACGACCTGAACAACCTGGCGCATGTCTCGGGCATCGCCGCGAGCCGAACCACGCGGTTGTGGGAGCTGTGGTACGACCAGGCCTTCGCCGGTGGTACGGCCGATGTCAAGGTCGGTCAGCAAAGCCTCGACCAGGAGTTCATCGGCAGCCAGTACGCAGCCACCTTCGTGAACACCATGATGGGCTGGCCCATGCTGCCGGCGGACGACCTGTACGGCGGCGGCCCGGCCTATCCGCTGTCGTCGCTCGGGGTTCGCCTGCGCGTGCAGGCATCTCCCGCATGGACCTTGCTTGGCGGCGTGTTCAACGACAACCCGCCGGGGGGCCCCTTCGACGACGACTCGCAGACCCGCGGCGCGGAGGCATCCGGTACGCGCTTCAACCTCAACACTGGCGCGCTTTGGATCGCCGAGGTCCAGTACGCGGCCAACGCCTCGCCCGCCAAGGACTGCGCAAGCCTGGAGTGCGGCCTGCCGGGCACCTACAAGCTGGGCGCCTGGTACGACACCGCAAGGTTCCCGGACCAGCGCTACGACGCCGACGGGACGTCGCTGGCCGATCCGGCCAGCAGCGGCACCCCGCGCACGCACCGCGGCAACTACAGCATCTATGCCGTCGTCGACCAGATGGTGTGGCGGCAGCTGGATGGGCCGCGTTCGGTCGGGGTGTTTCTCCGCGCCATGGGGGCCCCGTCTGATCGCAACCTCATGGACTATGCCGTCAGCAGCGGCGTGGTCGTGAAGGCGCCGCTTCCCGGGCGCGAGGATGACGCCTTCGGCGTGGGACTCGGCTGGTCCAACGTCAGCAGCGACGCCAGTGACCTCGACCGCGACACGCAGGGCTTCAGCGGTCTGCCTGCGCCGGTGCGCACCGCCGGACGCTTTGTCGAGCTCACCTACCAGTACCAGGTGGCCCCATGGTGGCAGATCCAGCCCGATGTGCAGTACGTCGACAGCCCCAGTGGCGGCATGCCGGACCCGCTGGATCCGACTCGTTGGCTCGGCGGCGAATGGATCGTCGGCATGCGCACGACGGTCAGTTTCTGATCGCGCGCTGCGGGCCGCGGCGACCACGGATTGCGGAAATCTCATCTGCCCGTCATCGGCAGGACAGCTGCGGCCTTCTACGCTGAGATGGTGAATCAGGGGCCCGCACCAAACGTGTCCCGCAGCACGCACATCACTTCTTGAAGGAATGAACATGAATGACACGACATCCTTGGACAGCGCCATCGTCGCTGCGTTCGAGAACCACGACGACGCCGAGGCGGCGGTTCGGGCACTGGCCCAGAATGGCTTCGACATGACCCAGCTGAGCATCGTCGGCCGGGGCTTCCATCCGGAGGAGCAAGTGGTGGGGTTCTACAACGCTGGCGACCGGATCCGCGTATGGGGTAAGAACGGCGCGTTCTGGGGCGGGCTGTGGGGCCTGTTCTTCGGCGGGCTGTTCGTCTCGGTGCCGATCATCGGACCCGTGACGGTGCTGGGCCATCTGGCGGCCATGGTCGCCGGCGCTATCGAAGTCGCCGCCGTGGCCGGTGGGCTCAGCGCCCTCGGTGCGGCTCTCTACAGCCTCGGCATTCCGAAGGACAGCATCATCCAGTACGAGGAGATGGTCCGGAACGACGAGTTCCTGGTCGTCGCCCACGGCTCAGCCGCCCAGGTCGCGCACGCACGCGACCTCCTGGAGGCCAAAGGCCCACGCCGGCTCGACGTGCACGACAAGCTGCAGCCGCAACCCCTGGGCCGTCCCTGAGCGGGTCCGGCGCGGGCAAGGCGGACGCGGTGTCGATAGGAGGCTGCAATGGCGTGGTGGCGCAGGATGGGGTTGCCGGCTCGTTTCAGAGCCGGGCGGATCGGCATTCCCGTGGGGAGCCGGCGATGATGGGCGACGCGCTACATCGGCAAGACGACGTGCTGACCATCGTCGGCGCGGGGCCGGCCGGCCTGAGTTGCGCCATCGCCCTGGCCCGGGCCGGCAGGGCTGTGGTGCTTCGCGAGCGCCAGCCTGGGGTGGGACACCGCTTCCACGGCGACTTCCAGGGCATCGAGAACTGGAGCGACGACGTCGACGTGCTCGACGAAATGGAGCAAGCCGGACTGCGCACCGATTTCGATCACCAGGCCTTCGCGACGGGTACTGCCTTCGATTCGCGCGGGCGCGCTCATGTCCTGCGCGGCTCCCGAGCGCTGTTCTACCTGGTGCGCCGAGGGCCCCAGTCCGGCACCCTCGATCACGCCTTGTTGAGCCAGGCGGTGCAGGCCGGGGTGGAGGTCCGCTTCCGGGATAACGTGCGCAGCGTCGACGGCGCAGGGGTGCTCGCAACGGGGCCGCGGGTGGCGGACGTCATCGCCGCCGGCTATGTGTTCGACACCGACATGCGTGACGGGGCCTGGCTTGCGCTCGACGACCGCCTGGCCCCGCAGGGCTATGCCTACCTTCTGGTGCACCGCGGGCGCGGTACGGTGGCGAGTTGCATGTTCAGCGGGTTCAAGGAGCAGGCCCACCACGTCGCGGCCACCGTGGATTTCTTCATCGCCCACGCCGGACTCGCGATGCGCGATGCGCGCCCCTTCGGCGGCTATGGCAATGTCCGCGTGGCGCGCGCCGCGCTGCAGGGAGGACGCCCGGTGATCGGGGAGCAGGCGGGATTCCAGGATGCACTGGCCGGCTTCGGCATACGGTATGCGATTCGCTCCGGGTTGCTCGCCGCGCGCGCCCTGCTCGGAGGGCAGGACTACCGCGTGCTCTGGCGCCGGGAACTGCTCCCGGCCATTCGCGCCGGGGTCGCCAATCGCTTCGTCTACTCCGTTCTCGGGGATACCGGGCGCGGGGCCGTCCTGGCGCGGCTGGACGACGTCGACGCGGTGGCAGCGCTGCGGCGACTGTACCGGCCCACCCTCATCTCCAGCGCGCTGTTTCCGCTCGCGCACGTTCTGCGGCGGCGTGCGCTGCGCGACCGCAGCTGCGATCACCAGGGTTGCCGCTGTGTCTGGTGCACCCATGGGGACGCCGCGGCGGCGTCCTGCAGCGGGGATACCTGAGGGCCGGCAGCTGCATCGCCTGGCTCGCTCCGCGCCGCATTGGCGCAGGCGGGCGC
Source organism: Pseudomonadota bacterium (assembly GCA_021847345.1). Taxonomy (GTDB): domain Bacteria; phylum Pseudomonadota; class Gammaproteobacteria; order Burkholderiales; family Burkholderiaceae_C; genus Thiomonas_A. The sequence continues at coordinate 702 of JAJZTW010000080.1, read as the reverse complement.
GGTGCGGATTCATCAACCACGGAGAACAACAATGACTTCATCAGCCCATTCCATCCGGGCTATCGCCGAACGTCGTCTCGCGGAATTGCCGCTTGCCTGTTCCATCGAGCTTCCAAGGGGGGAGCGCGTCGGTGCCAGCGACGCCCGTGTGCGATTCGGCGTGCGGGACTGGCGTGCGCTGCGGCATCTTGCGCAGGGGCACATCGGCCTGATCGCCGAGGACTACGTCGAGGGGCGCCTGGAGATCGAGGCTCGGCCGCGTGACCTGATGCGCGTGGCCCCGGCCTTGCTCGGAAGCGATCCGGTCGACGGCGAGGTGGCCGGCCTGCGCGCATTGCTGGCACGGGCGCGCAAGGCGCTGTGGGAGCACACCGCACACAGCCGGGCTCGGGACGCAGCGCAGATCCAGCATCACTACGACGTCTCCGATGACTTCTACGAACTGTGGCTGGATCCCCGGCGGGTGTATTCCTGCGCCTACTTCGCCGAGCCATGGATGAGCTTGGCACAGGCGCAGGAGGCCAAGCTCGATCACGTCTGCCGCAAGCTGCGGCTGAGGCCGGGCGAGCGGCTCCTCGATGTGGGCGCCGGCTGGGGCGGCCTGCTGTTGTGGGCGGCCGAGCATTACGGCGTGGACGCGACCGGCATCACGCTGAGCCGCAACCAGTACGCCCACGTCAACCGCCTGATCGACGAGAAGGG
>JAJZTW010000079.1 GCA_021847345.1 Pseudomonadota bacterium | reverse complement strand
CTGATGACTCGTGTTCTCCGGCCCCCGTCCCACACGTGGCGGTGATCGGCAGCGGCGCCGCCGCCATGGCGGCGGCGCTGAAGGCCGTTGAGCGCGGTGCGCGGGTGACGCTGATCGAACGCGGCACCCTCGGCGGTACCTGCGTCAACATCGGCTGCGTACCCTCCAAGATCATGATTCAGGCCGCGCACATCGCCCACCTGCGTCGCCAAAGCCCGTTCGACGACGGCATCCAGGCGGCGCCACCGGCAATCCTACGCGGTCCCCTGCTGGCGCTGCAGCAAGCTCGCGTCGACTTGCTGCGCCAGGCCAAGTACCAGAACGTGCTGGACGCTCAACCGGCCATCACCGTGGTACATGGCGAAGCACGCTTCCAGGGCGCCCGGCATCTCGCGGTGCGGCTCGCCGACGGTGGCCAGCAGGTGGTCGCCTTCGACCGCTGCATGATCGCCACCGGGGCGAGCGCCGCGGTGCCGCCGATCCCCGGGCTCGCGCACACGCCCTACTGGACTTCGACCGAGGCGCTGGTGAGCGACGCCATCCCCCGGCGCCTGGCCGTCATCGGATCTTCGGTGGTGGCCGTGGAACTGGCACAAGCCTTCGCCCGGCTCGGCGCCAAAGTTACGATCTTGGCGCGCAACACGCTGCTGTTCCGCGAGGACCCGGCCATCGGCGAAGCGCTCACCGCGGCTTTGCGCGCCGAGGGCATCGAGGTACTGGAGCACACGCAGGCCCGCGAGGTCGCGCACATGGACGGCGAGTTCGTGTTGGCGAGCAACCGGGGCAAGCTGCGCGCCGACCGGTTGCTGCTCGCCATCGGCCGCGCTCCCAATACGCGCAGCCTCCATCTCGAAGCAGCCGACGTGGCGCTGGACCCGCAAGGGGCCATCGAGGTCGACGCGGGCATGCGCACCAGCGCCCCGACCATCTACGCTGCCGGCGACTGCACCAACCAGCCTCAGTTCGTCTACGTGGCCGCGGCCGCGGGCTCGCGCGCCGCCATCAACATGACCGGCGGCGACGCGACGCTGGACCTGAGCGCCACGCCGGCAGTGGTGTTCACGGATCCGCAGGTAGCCACCGTGGGCCTGAGCGAGCGCCAAGCGCACGCCGCCGGCATCGCCACGGACAGCCGAACCCTCACCTTGGACAACGTGCCGCGCGCGCTCGCCAACTTCGACGCCCGCGGTTTCATCAAGCTGGTCGTCCAGCAGGGCAGCGGGCGGCTGCTCGGCGTGCAGGCGGTCGCAGCGCAAGCCGGCGAGCTGATCCAGACGGCGGCACTGGCGATCCGCGCCGGCATGACGGCGCAGGATCTCGCCGACCAGTTGTTCCCCTATCTGACGATGGTCGAGGGCCTGAAGCTTGCGGCACAGACCTTCAGCAAGGACGTGTCGCAGCTGTCGTGCTGCGCCGCCTAGACGCGCGCAGGGCTCAATCCCGCGACAGCGCCTCGATGATCGGACAGGTGCCAGGATCGTCGGACGCCTCGCACTGGCACAGCAGCGAGCCCAGCGCACGCTGCATCGCGGCGAGATCGGCCATCTTGCGCTGGATCAGCGAGAGCTTTCGTGCCGCCAGTTCGCGGGCCTGCTCCCGCGCTGACTCGTCGGCCAAGCGCATCAGATCGGCAATCTCCCCAAGTGTGAATCCGAGCATCTGGGCGCGTTTGACGAAACGCAGGCGCCCGACCTCCGACGCCGCATACCGCCTGAAACCTGCGACGGGCCGCGGGGGCTCCTTCAGCAAACCGCGGCGCTGGTAGTAGCGCACGGTCTCCACGTTCACGCCGGCGGCCTTGGCCAATTCGCCAATGGTCAGATCGCTGGCTGGCAATCCATTTACGGACATGAGGAACCTGGGGCTTGACTCCGTACCTAGGTACGGCATCTAAAGTGGCGTGAACTCTACACCATTTCAGGAGGCACATGTGAGCGAGGTATTTTTTCAGATCGAAGGCATGCACTGCGACAGTTGCGCGCGGACCCTGCAGATCCTGCTGGAACGCGAGCCGGGCGTCAAACGCGCCAGTGTCAGCTTCGACCAGGCTTGCGCCCGTGTGGTCTACGACCCTGCGATGATCGAATGGTCCGAGCTGGTGGCGGCGCTGGAGCGCCCCGGCTACCGCGTGATCGGCAGCGCGGACTGATCGGCCGCGCCCCGGGGAAGAGGAGGACCAGGCCATGTCGGCGAATCTACAAATCGCCATCGGCGGCATGCAATGCTCGTTCTGTCGCCAGAGCGTCGAGCGCGCGCTACGGAAGGTGCCGGGAGTGCACGCCGCCGCGGTCAACCTCGCACACGAGGAGGCACTGATCGTTTACGACGGGGCCGAGGCCACGCCGGCGCGTGTCGCCCAGACCCTGCGCTCGCTGGGCTACACGATCCGCGACCGCGAGAAGCTGCGCAGTTTCGTGCAGGCCGAGCAGGAGCTCGAAGAGGAACGCCGCCGCCTGCTGATTGCCGGCTTGATTGCCGGCAGCGGGCTGGTCATGATGATCGTGCAGTGGTCGGGATCGGCAGCGGCGGGGCCGTGGATTTCCTACGCGATGGCGCTCGGCGCCGTGTTCATGCTCGCGTGGGGCAAGCGCTTTCTGGGCATGGCCTGGGCAGCTGCCCGGCGCGGCATCCTTAACCAGCATGTGCTGCTGTCGCTGAGCGCGCTCGGCGCCTTCGCCGCCGGGCTGATCGGGCTGTTCAGGCCGTCGTTCCCGGCGGTGGATTTCTTCGGGGCGGTGGTGCTGCTGATGAGCTATCACACCCTGTCCAGCTTTGTCGCCGGCGTGGTGCGCACGCGGGCCTCGCAGGCCGTGCGCAAGCTGCTGGAGCTGCAGCCGGCCACCGCGCGGGTACTACGCGACGGCGCGGAAGTCGAGCTTCCAGTGGCCGACATCGCGGTCGGCGAGACGGTCCGGGTGCGCCCGGGCGAGCGCATTCCCCTGGACGGACGGGTGGTCGAAGGCACCGCGGCGGTCGACGAGTCGATGGTGACGGGCGAGCCCCTGCCGGTCACCAAGAAGCCGGGCGCGGCGGCGATCGCTGGATCGATGAACACCGACGGGATGCTCGCCATCCAGGTCGGCAGGCCGGCGACCGAGAGCTTCGTGGCCCGAGTGGTGCGCGAGGTGGAGGCGGCCAAGGCGCTCAAGCCCGCCATCCTGGTGCTGGTCGAGCGCATCCTGGCGATGTACGTGCCGGTGGTGCTGGGCGTCGCGGTCGCGGCGCTGGCCGGCTGGCTGCTCGTCGCGGCCGTGTTTCGTGTGGGCGACGGCCAGCGGGCGCTGTTCGCGGCGCTGTCGGTCCTGGTGATGGGCTACCCCTGCGCGCTCGGCATGGCTACGCCGCTGGCGCTGATCCGCGGCGGCGGCGAGGCAGCAGCGCGCGGCATCCTGGTGCGCAGCGCCGAGGCCTTTCAGACCCTCAGGGATGTGCGCGTGGTCGTGTTCGACAAGACCGGAACGCTGACCGAGGGCAAGCCCCGGGTCGTAGACACGCTGGGCGCGGTGGGCACGGTGGATGAATACGTGCTGGCGACTGCGGCCGCACTGGAGCGCTATTCGCGCCATCCGCTGGCGGTGGCGATCCACGGCGAGGCGCAGGCCCGTGGACTGGACGTGCCCGATCATCCCGAGGACTTCCGGGAAACCCCCGGCCGCGGCGTGTCGGCGAGGTTGGGCGCGTCTCGCGTGCTGGTGGGCAGTCGCAGGTACCTCCAGGAAAGCGGCGTCGCCCTTCCCTCGGGCCCGGGGACGGAACTGCATGAGGGTGCCACGCCGGTCTGCGTCGCCCGTGACGGCCGGCTGCTCGGCTTCATCCTGCTGGGCGACAGCCCGCGCCCCGATGCCGAGCGTGTGGTGCGAGAACTGCGCCGGCGCGGTATCGAGCCGATCATGGTCTCCGGCGACAACCGGCGCACCGTCGAGGCGCTGGCCGAGCGGCTGGGCATCACGCGGGTCTACGCGCAAGCCCTGCCCGACGAGAAGGCGGGCATCGTGCGCGAGTTGCAGCGCGGCGGCGCTCGCGTGGCCATGGTCGGCGATGGCATCAACGACGCGCCGGCGCTGATGCAGGCCGACATCGGGGTGGCCTTCGAAGCCGGCACCGACATTGCCATCGAATCGGCCGACGCGGTGGTCATGAGCCATCGGCTGGGCGCAGTCACCGACCTGCTCGACATCGGCAAGCGCAGCTACGCCAAGACCGCCCAGAACCTCGCCGTGGCCTTCGCCTTCAACGGCATCGGCATCCCGCTGGCGGCAACAGGGCTGCTGCAGCCGGTATGGGCCATGGTCGCGATGGCCGCCAGCATCACCGCAGTGCTCGCCAACTCCTTCGGCGGCCGCCTGATTCAACGAAACGCAGGTGCGTCATGAAGCAACGCGGTTTCCCGCTGTCTCTGGTGGCGATCGCGTCGCTGGCAACCTTCCTCTCCAACCTGAGTGCGGGAATCGCCAACGTCCCCCTCGCCGACGTGGGCAGCGCTCTTGGGGGCGGCTTCGGCGCAGGCGGCTACGCGCTGGTAGCCATCGTCCTCGCCTACCTCGTGCCTTACGCGGTGGTGATGCCGGTGGTGGGCAAGCTCGGCGATCGATACGGCCACAAGCGCGTGTTCCTGGGAGGGCTCGGCTTGTACGTGCTGGGCTCGCTGGCCGCCGCGGCCTCGCCCGGCGCCGCGGCGCTGATCGCGTCCCGCACGGTGCAGGGCTTGGGCGGCGGGGTCATCCTCGACTCCATCGTATTCATCAGCGCAGGCGTACGCCAGGGCCGGGGCGTGGCCTTCGGCGTGTGGCGCGCCGCGCTGCTGTCCGGCACGGTGGGTGGCCCGGTGATCGGTGGCTACCTGTCCGCGTTGCTGGGGTGGCGCTCGCTAATGTGGCTGCCGGCGCTGCCGGCGGTACTGCTTTGGCTGTGGGGTGCGGTCTCGCTCAATGAGCTTCCGCGAAGCGACGAAGTCTTCGACTGGGTAGGCTCGGTGCTGTTTCTGGTGGGATTGTCGGCTGTCGTGGTGGCATTGTCGGCCTCGGGCATGGACACCATGCAGGCCGGCCTGGCAGCCGCCACGGGTCGGGTCATGCACGCGATGGCCTGGATGCTCTACGGAGTCTTCGGCGTGGCCATGGCGCTGCTGTGGATTCATCAGAAGACCGACAAACGGGCGCTGTTCGACCTAAGCCTGTACCGCATCCGGCCTTTCGTGCTGGGCAACCTCGGCACCTGGTTGGTGTGCGTCGGCATGTTCTCGGCCATGATGTTCGTGCCCCTGCAGATGCAGTACGTCGAGGGCTATACGGCGCTGGCGGCGACCAACGCGCTGCTGCCGCTGGCCCTCGCCGCCCTCGTCGTGGGAGTGTGGGGCGGGCGCATCGCCGACCGCCTCGGACCGTTGCCCCCATGGGTCACGGGTTTCGCGCTGATGGCGGCCAGCTTTGTCGTGCTGGCGCTGCTTGGGCCGCACCCGTCGCGGGCGACCCTGTTTGCCGTGTTGACGGCTTGCGGCGTCGGCATGGCCTTGCCGCTGGCGCCCACGGCGCTGACCGCTCTGGGCCAGGTGCCCGAAGCAGCGGCCGGCCAAGCGGGGGGGCTGTTCAACTTTGCGCACAACATGGGCCGGGCCATGGGCCTGGGCCTGCTGGGTGCGTTGCTGGTGCGGCGCGAACCGGGAAGCTATGCCGCGATCTACGGGATCAGTGCCGCGCTGATGGCGGTAGGCGCTGCGCTGCCGCTGGCCCTGCGCACGCGCAAAGCGACGAGCTGCGCGCACAATCTTTGAAACATGGAGCGAAAGCGACATGAGATGGAGGAGCAAGGTGGGAAAGGAATCAGACCAGCCGGGTAAGGTCCGGCCGGCGCTCGGCGCGGCGACCCTGGCAGGCGCTGCGATGACCCTGGTCTTGCTCGTCGGCTTGTTCGTCGGCGGGCACTGGGTCTACACGCAGGTCGTGGGTCGCGCGCTGTTCCATGCGCAGGGACTGCCCGTGCTGCCGCCCGATCTGGTGCTCGGCCTGGCCGTACTCGCTGGATCAGCATCGTTCTTCTCACCGTGCAGCATCGCCATCACCCCGGCCTTTCTCACGTATTTCGTTGACAGCCAGGAGGCTCCCCGCGCGGGCAGCCTGTTCGCCGCCGCCTGGTGGATCGCGGTCGGCATCATCGGCGTGTCGGCCGCGGGCGGCATCCTGGTCATGGCGGTCGGCGCCGCGATCTACAACGTGCTGATCTACCTGATTCCGCTGGTGGGTGTGGCCTTCGCCGCGCTGGGCGTGCTGATGCTGACCGGGCGCGGGGCCTCGTTGAGCCACCTGACCGAACATCTGCCCGGGCGGGCGCTGTACGAACGTCTGTTGCGCGGGGGGAAAGGCAGTCGGCGCGGCGAACTCGTCACCTTCGGGGTGGCGTACGGCGCGGCGTCCCACAGCTGCACACTACCGGTGGTGATAGGAGTCCTGATGCTGCCGCTGGCCGTGGGCAACTACGCGCTGGCCGGGCTGGCCGTCGTGGTCTACGGCATCGCACTGTCGGCGCTGATGCTGCTGATGCTCACGCTAGGCCAGCCGACGCTAGCAATGTTGCGCCGCTGGAGCGGCCCTTCGCTGGCCTGCGCCGTAGGCGCACTGTTCCTGCTCACCGGGATCTACCTGTTCCACTATTTCTGGAGCAACTATGCGGCGCCCGCGGCGAGCAGCGCGCTGGCGCGGGCGAATTTCAAAATCGTCGAAGGACGCAAGGGCTCGCCCTACGTCTACAACCCCCAGGTGCTCGACATCCCTGCAGGCAAGCCTGTGGCGCTCGAGATCACCGATTTCGTCGGCGGCTGCGCGCTGTCGACCGTGTTCCCCCATTTAGGCCTGCACGGCGGCCCGGTGACGGCAACGGTTCCCGTGGGCCGGACGCGTCGGGTCGTGATCGAGGCTCCCGCGCCCGGACGCTATCGTTACCACTGTTCCGAAAACATGTACTTCGGCGAAATCGTCGCGCATTGAGCCGTTCCGCGGAAATCGTGTGTTGGACCTGAGTTGAAGCGCGAAGGCAGCCGATGGCCTGCAGCCAGATGGACCTGGGCATCGGGCGAGAGGCACGACGCAGTAACCCGCGAGTCGTTCCGCTGACAACGATGAGAGCAATTGACGGCCATCAACCCTGCTTGCGTGCGCTGTCAGGCTGTCCCTGCCTGGCACGACGAAGCGATCGGACAAGCTCAGGCCGCAGCGCAGCGTCCTCCGTGCCTAGTTGATTGATCCATGCGGCGCACTGCAACAACCTTCAACCTTCTGCCAGAGTTCAACATCATGCAAACAACCCGGTCTCTCACCATCCTCTGCCTGGCGGCCCTGCTGGCCGTTCCGACTGCATGGGCCCAACCGCATCCCGAAACGGCGCCGTACGCCCCTGCGATGCTGGCTGGCGCGTTCCCGGCGCCGCCCACAGGCGCCGGCCCCGGAAAAATAGCCGTCGTCACGCCTGCCGGACAGGCCCACTCGGTCGCCTTCGGCCAAGCGGGCTCGCCTTCTGGTAACAGCTTCTATATCGCCGTCGACCCTGTCGCGCACCGCCTGTTCGTCCCGACCAACGTCGGCACGACCTATGTCCTGAACACGAGGACATGGAAGGTCGAGCGGAGCTTCCCGAGCATTGCAGGCGGCCGAGTGGCCAAGGTGTCGAAACGCCTGGGACTGCTGCTCGTGCTCTCAGGCCGAGAGCTGGCGGCCTACGGCCTGGTTGACGGTACGCTGCGCTACACGGTGCCTTTTGGAGGCAACGCGCTGGCCTTCGGGCCACACGACGCGCATCTGTACGTGGGCGGCAACATGGACAATTCCATCGCGGATGTCGACAGCGCCACGGGACGCATGCTGCGCCGCATCCCCGTGGCGCACAGCGGAGATCTGGCCTGGGCCGACGGCTGGCTGTTTTCTGCCGACATCCGCAACGGGGTGATGACCGCGGTCGACCCGCAGGACAATCGCATCGTCGAAATGGCAACTCCGGAAGTGGATCCGGCCTTTCGCTATGACAGGATCCCCGCGGCCACTGCGGGGTTCATGCAGTTGGCTGTCAGCCCCGGCGGACGAACTGTGTATGCCGCTGGCTTCTCCGGACATGTGCTGCGCTTTTCCGCGCATGAGCCGGCCTATCTCGGCGAGGTCAAGCTCGCGGTGCCCAGCCCTGCGAAGCTCAGCGGCTTGACCCTGATCGACGGCGGGCATCAGGCTGTGGTGACCGTGGAGAATCGCAAGGAGGCCGTGCGCTTCGACCTCTCCAGCGGGAAGGTGCTGCAGCGCTTCGCGGACATATCGAGCAATCGTTGGGTCGCAATGCAATAGGTCGATCGAGGCGTTCGACGGCGCGGCAAGTGATCTTCGAGCGTGCCAGGGGCCGGAGATGCGAGGGTTTGGAGGCGTGGTGATTCCAAGGTTGGAGGCAGAGACCATCGGCCTCGGCCTTTGACAGGAAAGTCACTATGCACTCAGGCGATCCCGTGGGTGCGCCGCTGCGTTGGACCGGGAACCAAGCTCGGCGGACACCAACACAGGGCTGATGGTGCATTGCACCATCGACTGCGCCGCGTGATCTGTCGTTGCCCTCCAAAGGCGCGCAGGGGCATACGGTGCCGCCACTAAGAAGACTGCGAAGCAGTTGGAAGCGCACCCTGCGCGGCATCCCGGCGCATCTGAAATCACTTCGCAAGAGCTTCGCCAGCGTTGGGAGCAACTGCTACGACTTTCGGTGAACTCGGCGACCGCTGCACGCACGATTCGTGTCGCGGTCGCCCCACAGGCCGGAGAGCTCATCCAGGCGGCGGCGCTGGCGATCCGCGCGCGCCTGACGGTGCAGGACCTAGCCGACCACCTGTTTCCCGCCCTACCTAACGATGCTCGAGAGCCTGAAGCTTGGAGAGCAGACCTTCGGCAAGGACGTAAAGCAGCTGTCGTGCTGCGCGGCATAGGCGCATGCTCCCGCCCGAGAGGGCCTGATTCGAGTCGGGTCGCAACGGATAGGGTGGGAAAACCCCATTAAATCATCATTCGCGCATACGCTAGAGTGTTGTCATGAAATCCCGTGACATCAAAGATCACCTCTACGCGCAAGTCGCTCGCATAGGCGCTGCGCTTTCGAGCCCCAAGCGGCTGGAATTGCTGGAGCTGCTCGCGCAGGGAGAGAAATCGGTCGAGGCGCTGGCGCAGGCAGCCGACATTGACGTCAAGCTCGCCAGCGCGCATCTGCGGGTGCTCCGCGATGCGCAATTGGTGGAGGCGAGGCGCGACGGCAAAAACCGCATCCATCGGCTGAGCGGCTCCGACGTGTCAGACCTCTGGGTGCGCCTGCGCGAGCTGGCCGAATCGCACTTGGCAGAACTTCAGCTCGCCATGGCGCGCCTGGTCGCCGAGCCGCAGTGCCTCACCTCGGAGAGCGCGCAGTCGCTGCTGGACAAGGTGCGCGCTGGGGACGTCGTGCTGCTCGACGTTCGTCCCGAGGCTGAGTTTCGTGCCGCGCACATTCCTGGCGCGCGCTCGGTTCCACTGGACGAACTGGAAGCCCGGATTCGCGAACTGCCAAGCGACAAGGACATCGTGGCGTACTGCCGCGGACCGTTCTGCCTGATGTCCGATTCGGCGGTGGCCCTGCTCAGGCGTTACGGGATGCGCGCGCGCAAGGCGGCAGATGGCGTGCCTGAATGGCGCGCCGCAGGACTGCCTGTGGAATCAGTAGCTGCCTGAACGTGGAGAGTGCCATGCCACGCATTTTGTTCATCCTCAACGAAGCGCCCTATGGCAGCGAGCGCACCTACAACGCATTGCGCTTGGCGGTCACGTTGGCGGCGCAGCCGGAGCAGCGGGTTCACATGTTCCTCATGGGGGATGCCGTGTTGTCCGCCAAGGCGGGGCAGAAGGTACCCAACGGGTACTACAGCGTCGAGACCATGCTGCAGAAGGTCGCGCAGCATGGCGAGGTGGCGTTATGCGGCACCTGCCTCGACGCGCGCGGACTGCGAGATGAAGAGCTTGTCGCGGATTGCAGGCGTTCGACCATGGTCGAGCTGGGGCGCTGGACCAGCGAGGCCGACAAGGTATTGGTGTTCTGATTTCCCGACGATAGCGAGCTCATCATGTTCTTCAAGCAACTCCCCACGCGCGACTCCAGCCTGTCTTACCTTTTTGGCTGCGCTGGCCTTGGCAAGGCCATCGCGGTCGACGTGGTCGTCGGCGACGAGGACTGGTTCGTCGAGCAGGCGAAGATGGCCGGCGCGCAGATCACCCATGTGATCGACACCCACGTGCATGCGGACCACCTCAGCGGAGGCAGGAGCCTTGCGCGCAGGGTGGATGCGCCCTACTGCCTGCACGAGGCGGCGCACGAGTTCGTGCACTTCGACTTCGAGGCCCTGCACGACGAGCAGCTCATCGACGTGGGCAATGTGACCGTACGGGTGCTGCACACCCCCGGGCACACGCCCGACAGTATGTGCCTGCTGGTTACGGATAAGCGACGCGGCGACGCACCGTGGTTCGTGCTCACTGGCGACACGTTGTTCGTGGGCGCTGTCGGGCGACCCGACTTGGCCGGGCATGAGCGCGAGATGGCCGGCGCCCTGTACGACTCGCTGCACACCCGGCTGCTGAGTCTGCCCGGCGAGATGGAGATCTACCCCGGGCACCAGGCGGGCAGCGCGTGCGGCGCCGGGCTGTCGGGCAAGCCGGCGTCGACCCTGGCCTTCGAGAAGCGCTTCAACCCGATGCTGGGCCTGTCGCGCGCAGCGTTTGTGGATCAACTCACTGCCGAGATTCCGCCCCGTCCGGCCAACATGGACCGCATCGTCGCGGCCAACGTCGCGGCATGAATCATCCAGCCACCTCGTCGCCGCATGACGCGTACCTGCAAGGCATCCGCGTCAATCTGCACCAGTTCGTCTGGCAGGCGGTGCAGGTTTTTTTCGTCGGGCTGGTCATCGGCATGGAGCGAACGGTTCTGCCGGTGGTCGCGGCGCGCGATTTCGGGGTGCCAAAAACCTCCTTCCTGTATCTGCTGTCCTTTGTCATCTCCTTCGGGCTGGTCAAGGGCGCGCTGAATTTTGTCGCCGGGCGCCTGTCCGAGCGCATCGGGCGCAAGACCGTGCTGGTTCTGGGCTGGCTGGCCGCGATCCCGATTCCACTGCTGATCTTCTTCGCGCAGTCCTGGTGGTGGATCGTCGCAGCCAACCTGTTCCTGGGGATCAACCAGGGGTTCGCGTGGAGCATGACCGTCACCAGCAAGGTGGACATCACGCGCGCCGAGCAGCGGGGGCTGGCCACCGGCATCAACGAGTTCGCCGGCTATGCCGCGGTCGGCCTGGCGGGCCTGGCCACCGCCTGGATGGCGCAGCTGTACGGCCCGCGCGCCGCCCTGCTCGGCTTCGCCAGCGGCGTGATCGCGCTGGCTCTGGCGACGGCACTGCTGTTCGTGCGCGAGACCCTGCCGTGGGCGCACGCCGAGCGCCATCGCCATGCCAGCGGCACGCACACAGGCCCGCGACCGCGCTTCGCCGAGGGCCTGGCCGAGCACCCCACATCGCGCCAGGTGTTCGCCTACGTGTCCTTCGGGCACCCCACGTTCTCGGCGCTGTGCCAGGCAGGCGTGGCCAACAAAGTCGCCGACACGCTGCTGTGGGTGCTGTTTCCGCTGTACCTCCACGGCCACGGCCTGGGCCTGGTGCAGGTCGGCTGGGTCACCGGGGTATACGGGCTGAGCTGGGGCGCTTCCCAGTTGTGGACCG
>JAJZTW010000025.1 GCA_021847345.1 Pseudomonadota bacterium | reverse complement strand
CGTGGGGGTCAAGCCATCTTGGGGCGGCCCAGCGATTGCTTGAGAGGACGGCTCGCGCCGACGGCTGGGTCAGGCGCTGCGGCGCCCGAACCACCACGCCGCGGCGACCATGCTGCACAGACCGATGAGCGCCAGCGGCAGGTATTGCGGCAGCAACTGCCGAACCGAGGCCGCCTGCAGGAATACGTCGCGATTGATGACCAGGAAATAGCGCATCGGGTTGAGCAGGGTCAGCCATTGCACCACGCGCGGCATGTTGGCGATCGGGGTGGCGAAGCCCGACAGGATCACCGCCGGAACCATGAACAGGAACACCCCGAGCAGGCCCTGCTGCTGGGTGCGCGCGATGGACGAGATCAACAGCCCGATTCCGACCGCCGCCACCAGGAACAGCGCCATGCCGATTCCCAGCGCGAGCACGCTGCCGGTGAACGGAACCCCGAACCACAGCACCGCCATCAGCACCGTGAACACGCCCTCGACGGCGCCGATCAGCACCCCGGGCAAGGCCTTGCCGAGCAGGATCTCGCCCGGGCTCATCGGCGTGACCAGCAACTGGTCGAAGGTGCCCAGTTCGCGCTCGCGCGCCACCGACAGCCCGGTGACCAGCAGCGTGATGACCAGCATCAGCAGCGCCACGATGCCCGGCACGATGAACCAGCGCGACAGCAGGCCCGGGTTGAACCAGGCGCGCATGCGCAGGCGAGCCGGAGCCGCCGGCCAGGCATGGGCTGGCGCCCACTGGTCGTTGAACTCCTCCACCACGCCGTTGACATCGCCCTGCACGATGGCCGCGGTGTTCGAATCGCGTCCGTCGATCAGCACCTGCAGTCGCGCGCCGCGGCCGTCGAGCAGATCGCGCGAGAAATCGGGGCCGACATGCAGCACCAGCAGCGCCCGGCGCGCGTCGATCCAGGTTCGCATCTGTTGCTGCGACTGCAGCGTCGCCACGCGCCGGAACTCGCCGGAGCCATCGAAGCGTGCCAGCAGCTGGCGCGCGGCGCGGCCTCCGTCCTGGTCGTAGACGGCGTAGGGTATGTGGTTGAGGTCGAAGGTTGCGGCGTAGCCGAACACCATCAGCTGGATCAGCGGTGGCCCGATCAGCACGGCACGGCTCGCGCGGTCGCGCAGCAGCGCGAGCAGTTCCTTGACGATCAATGCGCGAATGCGTTGCCACATGGCTCGCTCGGGCGGTGGTGGTTCTTGCTCAATCGAGGCCCTTGCGCGTGCGCAGGCGAGCCACGCCGAGGAAGACCAGGGCCATCAGCGCCAGCGCCGCACTGTTGCCCAGCAGCACGCCGGGAAGGTCCCCGGCCAGGAACAGGGTGTGCAGAATGGACACGAAGTAGCGCGCGGCAACCACATGGCTGAGCAGTTGCACCGCCTGCGGCATGGAACCGATGTCGAAAATGAATCCCGAAAGGATGAATGCGGGAAGGAACGTGGCGATCACCGCCACCTGCGCGACCACGAACTGGCTTTTGGCGAGGGTCGAGATCAGCAGCCCCATGCCCAGCGCAGCGAGCAGGAACAGCGCGGAACAGGCCACCAGCAGCCACAGGCTGCCGCGCAGCGGCACCAGGAACATCCAGCGCGCCATCGCCACCGACAGCAGCATGCCGCCCATGCCCAGCACGAAGTACGGCAGCAGCTTGCCGAGCAGGATCTCGTCCATGCTCACCGGCGTGGCCATCAGGGCTTCCATGGTGCCGCGCTCCCATTCGCGTGCCACCACCAGCGCCGTCAGCAGCGCGCCGATCAGGGTCATGATCACCGCCACCAGCCCGGGAACCAGGAAATCCCTGCTGCGCAACGCCGGGTTGAACCAAACTCGATCCTCGACCCGCACGGGCTCGTGCAGCGTGGCGGCGCGAGCCTGCGCCAGCTGCTGCAGCCAGTCGTGCCACATGCCGCGCAGGTAGCCCTGCACGATGCGCGCAGTGTTGGCGTCCACGCCGTCGACCCACACGCCGACGTCGGCGCCGCGCCCGTCGAGCACACGCTGCGCGAAGTCGCCCCGCAGATGCACGATGGCGCGCACCTGGCCGGCGGCGAGAGCCTGGCGAGCCGCGTGCATGTCGGCCAGCTCGCGCGGCGCGAACTGCGCCGAGCCGCGCAACCCGGAGACGAAGGATTCGGTCAGCGGCGACGCCCGGTCCACCACCACGGCCAGCGGCACATGCCGGGCGTCGAGGGAGACGCCATAGCCGAACAGCAGCAACAGCAGCACCGGCAGCACGAAGGCGATGGCGATGGCCGACGGATCGCGCAGGATCTGCAGCCCCTCCTTGCGCATCAGCGCGCGCAGACGCGTGGCGTTCACGATCAGGCCCTTCGCAATGCCGCCTCGTGGGCCTGGACCAGCGCGACGAAGGCCTCGTCCATGTCCGGCTCCGGCTGCCCGGCGCCGCGCGCGAGGCGACGGATCTCGGGCGGGCTCGCGCTGGCCAGGATCTCCCCCTGGGACATCAGCGCCAGGCGGTCGCAGTATTCGGCCTCGTCCATGAAATGCGTGGTCACCAGCACCGTCACTCCCTGCTCGGCCAGCGAGTTGATGCGCTGCCAGAATTCGCGTCGCGCCAGCGGGTCCACGCCTGACGTGGGCTCGTCCAGGAACAGCACGTCGGGCTCGTGCATCAGCGCGCAGGCCAGCGCCAGGCGCTGGCGATAGCCCTGTGCCAGGTCCGCGGCGCTGGTGCCGGCGAAGCCGCCGAGCTCGAACTCGTCGCGCGCCCATCGCAGTCGCTGCCGGCGCCTGGCGCCACGCAGCCCGTACGCCGAGGCGAAGAACTCCAGGTTCTGCGCAACGCTCAGGTTGGCGTAGAGCGCGAAGCGCTGGGCGACGTAGCCGATGCGTCGGCGCGCCGACGCCGACGCGCTGCGCATGTCCTCCCCCGCCACGCGCAGCGCGCCGGAGGTGGGACGCAGCAGGCCGCACAGCATGCGGAAGGTGGTGCTCTTGCCGGCGCCGTTGGCGCCGAGCAGGCCGAACACCTCGCCGCGACGCACCTGGAAATCGATGTCGCGCACCGCCACGAAGTCGCCGAACTGCCGGCGCAGCGCGCGCACCTCGATGACCACCGGCTGTGTCGCCGGCGTGCCGCCCATATCGACGCCGCTCCCCGCGCCGGGTACAGGGCCTGGCGCAGGGACTGGCGCAGGGCCCGGCACGGGAGCCGGTGCAGGGTCCGGCGGCGCGAGCTTGCGCAACGCGGCCACGAACGCGTCCTCGAACAGCGGCTCGCGCGCGACCCAGCTCTCGCCGGACTCGACCGGCTGCGCCGTCGACTCGAGCACGACGCGCACCTCGTCGCCCTGCAGCAAGGCATCGACCACGCCTGGGCGCCGTTGCAGATCGAGCTGCAGGCGCCGGCGCCCCAGGCGCGTGCTGCGCACCAGATGGCAGCGCCCGCGCAGCGGGGCCTGGAAGGCCTCGGGTGAGCCCTGGGCCAGCACCTGGCCCTGGCGCAGCAGCAGCAGGTGATCGCACCAGCGCGCCTCGTCCAGGTAGGCGGTGCTGACCAGCACCGTGGTACCGCTTGCCCGCAGATCGGTGATGATGTCCCACAGCTCGCGCCGCGAGATGGGATCCACGCCCACCGTCGGCTCGTCGAGCAGCAGCAGGCGCGGCTGGCGCAGCAGCGCGCAGGCCAGACCCAGCTTCTGGCGCATGCCCCCCGACAGCGCGCCGGCGCGACGACGCCCGAACGGACCCAGCGCGGTCAGGCGCAACAGATCGGCGAAGCGTTGCGGCCGCGACGCGGGGGCCAGCCCCTGCAGGTCGGCGTACAGATCGAGGTTTTCCTGCACGCTGAGCTCGTCGTACAGGCCGAAGCGCTGCGGCATGTAGCCGATGTGTCGCGGGATGCCCGAAGCCTGCTCCACGGTGTCCATGCCGAACACCGTCACGCTCCCGGCGTCCGGGCGCAGCAGCGCGGCGGCCAGGCGCAGCAGCGTGGTCTTGCCGGCGCCGTCCGGCCCGAAAAGCCCGGTGATCGTGCCGGCCGGCACCGAGATGTCGAGCTGGCGCAGCGCGCGCACCGCGCGCGAGCCGCTGCCGAAGGCCTTGTCGACACCTCGCAGCGCCAGCGCCACGCCGGCGTGCTCCGGCGGCTGCTCAGCGGCAGGCATCGGATGCGGCCCCGGCCGGGTTGTCGTGCAGCGGCACCTGCACGGTCACCGGCATGCCCAGCCGCAGGCGTCCCGACGCGTCGCACACGTACACGCGGGTCCGGTAGACCAGTTGCGTGCGCAATTGCGTGGTCTGCACCTGCCTGGGCGTGAACTCGGCGCTGGGCGAGATGAAACCGATCCACGCCGCGAAGGCCTGTCCTGGAAAGCTGTCGCTGTACACCTCGGCGTGCATGCCCGGGGCGATCCTGCCCAGCTCCGGCTCGGGCACGTAGGCCCTCACCCACAGCGGGTCGCGCAGCGCCAGCGTGAGCACCGGGGTCTGCGGCGAGGCCATGTCCCCCACTTCGAGAATGCGGTTCTCGACCACGGCATCGTCGGGCGAGCGAAGCGTGGCGTCGTCGAGCTGGCGTTGCGCCAGCGCGAGCGCCGCGCGGTCGGCGTCGACCTCGGCCGCGGCGGCCGCGATGTCCTGCTTGCGCGGGCCTTGCAGCGCCAGGCTCAGCGCCTGCCCGGCGCGCTCGCGCCCGGCCTGCGCGGCCCGCAGCGCTTCGGTGGCGTCGTCCAGGTTCTGGCGCGGCAGGAAGCCCGACTCGACCAGACTGCGCTGGCGCCGCCAGGTGGCCTGCGCATGGCTCCAGGCCGCCTGCGCCGCGTGCAGCGCGGCGCGCGCCTGCGCGACCTCCTGCGGACGGGTTCCCGAGCGCAACGCGGCCAGCACGTTGCTGCGCGCGTCCAGCGTCGCACGGGCCCGGCGCAGCGCGTCGCGCAGCCTTGTATCGTCCAGGCGAGCCACGACCTGCCCCTTGCGCACCTGCTCGCCTTCGCGCACCGGCAGGCTGCTGATGCGCCCCACGGCGTCGAAGGCCAGCTGCACCTGGCGCAGATCGATGTTGCCGTACAGGGTCAGCTGCGCCGCCGGCGCATGCATGCGCTGGTGCAACACCCAGGCAGCGCCAGCGGCAACGAGCAGCGCCGGCAAGGCCAGCAACACCATCAGACGCTTGGGCAGGGGCATGTCTTGGAGCAAGGCGGCGTGGGAACCCGGGCGCCACGGCAGGCACGCACGGCGAGTTCATTGTCCCGCCACGCGCCGCGATGTTTTCTGCCGGGGATCAAGCTTTCGCGATCTCGCTGCACCTAGCATGTTTCGCAGGTCGGCGTTTCGCCGGCCTGGATTTCCGCCCCCCATGCCCGCACCCGCACCTCGAAGCCGCCCACCACGCCGCCTGCGCGCCTGCGCCCTGGTGCTGGGCCTCGTTGCGGCGTGCTGCACGGCGGCGCGCGCCGACACCTTGCTGCAGGACTTCGCGCGCGCCCAACAGCACGCGCCCGCGCTGCGCGGTGCGCGCGACGCCTACGCCGCCGCGCTGCAGCGCGTTCCGGCTGCCCGCGCGCGACTGCTGCCGCAGGTGCAGGCCAGCGCCGGAATCGGCGACAACCTGCACGACGAGACCGGCAACCCCCTGCTGCGCATGTTCGGGCTCGCCGACCACTGGAACTTCCTGCAGCGCGATGTCGGCATCAGCGCCACGCAGAGCCTGTACGCGCCGGGCGACGACATCGCGGTGACCCAGGCGCGAATCGGCGCCGAGATCGCCTACGTGCAACTGGCCCGCGCCGACCAGCAGCTGATGCTGCAGGTGGCGCAGGCCTACTTCGACCTGCTGGCGGCGGGCGACACCGTGCGCTCGCTGGAACACGAGCAGCAGGCGACGCGGCGCCAGCTCGACGCGGCTCGCGCGCAATTCGCCGCCGGCAACGGCACGATCATCAACGTGCGCGACGCGCAGGCACGGCAGGACCTGCTGGTGGCGCGCCTGATCGCCGCGCGCAACCAGCAGCAGGTGGCGCACGACGCGCTGCGCACCCTGGTCGGCGGCAGCATCGGCAGCCCGGCCCCGTTGCTGGCGCGTGCCAGGCTGCCGTCGCCGACCGGCGACGCCGGACAATGGGCGCAGCGTGCCGCGCGCGACAACCTCGAGGTCACGCAGGCACGGCTGGCACTGCGCATCGCGCGCTGGCAGCTGCGGCGCGCCGACAGCGACTCCCTGCCCACGGTGCAGGCCTATGCGCGGGTGGACCGACTCAGCACCAGCGGCGGCGGGCCGTCGTTTCCGTTCGGCGACCGGGTCGACAGCGCATCGGTGGGAGTGCGCATGCAGTGGCCTCTGTTCACCGGCTTCGGGCTGCGCAGCCAGCGGCGCGAAAGCGCCGCGCTGCTCGACAAGGCGCAGGACGATCTCGACGCCGCGCGCGACGCCGCGACCCTGCAGGCGCGCAGCGCGCTGGCCGGCTGGACCGCGGCCTGCGCGCGCGCGCAGGCGCTGCAAAGCGCGCTGCTGTCCGGGCGCAGCGCGCTGCAGGCCAACCGCACGGGCTTCGAGGTCGGCCTGCGGGTCAGCACCGACGTGCTGAACTCGCTGGCCCAGCTCGCCGACACCGAGCGCGAGGAACGGCAGGCGCGCTACGACCAGCTGATGCAGTCGCTGCGCCTGCGCTTCGCGGCCGGCCGCCTCGACGAGCGCGACCTTGCCGAGGTGGACGCGCTGCTGCGGCAGTAGCGCGTCGGGCTATTGCAGCGCGTCGCCCGGGTGGACCAGCAGCACCGCGCAGCCGCAGGCTCGTGCGACGGCCTCGGCGGCGCTGCCGAGCACCAGGTTGCCGACCCCGCTGCGCCCGCGACTGCCCAGCACGACCAGCTGCGCGCCCCACGACGCGGCCTCGGCGCAGATCGCATCGGCGACCCGTGGGACCTTCGGCGAGGTCTCGAGGATCGCGGTGCTGACGTCGACCCCGAACTGCGCGGCCCGGTTCATCCAGTCGTCGAGCAGCAGCCGCGCGTCGCCGCTCATCATCGGCGCCATGCCCGGCAGCGTGCCGGCCAGGCTGGCGGCGTCGACCACGCACACCAGGCGCAGCGACGCGCGCAGGCCGCGGGCCAGCGCAATGGCGTGCTCGGCGGCCTGCTGCGCGGTGGCACTGGCGTCGATGGCGAGAAGGATTCGTGTATACATCGTGCAACTCCGTGCGTTGTCATGCCGCGATCATCCCGCTGCGCAGCGCCTCTTCCGAATACGCGAACACCACCTGCGGGTCCGGACGAACCTTCTCGACCAGCTTGCCGTGGTAGTCGAGATGGCTCAGCAGGTGGCGTATGAGGTTCAGGCGTGCCTGCTTCTTGTCCCCGGCGCGCACCACATGCCACGGCGCGTGCAGCGTGTGGGTTCGCGCGAACATGATGTTTCGCGCGCGGCTGTAGTCCTTCCAGTGCTGCTGCGCGGCGGCGTCGATGGGGCTGAGCTTCCACTGCTTGAGCGGATCGGTGCGACGCGCCTGCAGGCGCCGGCGCTGCTCGTCCCGATCGATGTCCAGGTAGTACTTGAACAGCCGGATTCCCGAGCGCACCAGCATCTGCTCGAACACCGGCACGGTGTCGAGGAATTCCTCGTACTGCGCGGCGTCGCAAAAGCCCATGACCGGCTCGACGCCGGCGCGGTTGTACCAGCTGCGGTTGAACAGCACGAACTCCTGCGCCGCCGGCAGGTGCGGCACGTAGCGCTGGAAATACCATGCCGTGGACTCGCGGTCGGAGGGCTTGCCCAGCGCCACCACGCGCGTCTCGCGCGGCGACAGATGCTCGACGACATGCTTGATGCTGCCGTCCTTGCCGGCGGCGTCCCGCCCCTCGAGGATCACCAGCAGGCGCTCGTCGTGCGCGATCAGGTGCTTCTGGTACTTCACCAGCTCGATCTGCAACTCGCGCAGCGCGCGTGCGTACGAGGGCGCCTTCGACGCCGCGGCAGGGGTTTCGGTGTCGGTATCGATGTCGGACTTCGGGGAACGGGCCATGGGAGAGCGGGACGGGAGCAGGCGATCAGGCCAGGTATTGTCCCCCGTTGATCGCCAGCGTGGCGCCGGTGACGAAGCCGGCGCGCTCGTCGACCAGGAAGGACACCGCGTGGGCGATCTCCTCCGGGCGCCCCAGGCGCCCCACCGGGATCTGCGCCTTGATGCCCTCCATCACCTGCGGGTCGATTCCCGCCAGCATGTCGGTGTCGGTGTAGCCCGGCGCCACCGCGTTGACGGTGATGCCCTTGCGCGCCGACTCCAGCGCCAGCGCCTTGGTGAATCCGATCACGCCGGCCTTCGCGGCCGAGTAGTTGGCTTGTCCGAACTGCCCCTTCTGCGCGTTGACCGACGAGATGTTGACAATGCGCCCCCAGCCCTTGGCGCGCATGCCGTCGATCACCGCCCGGCACATGTGGAACAACGCGTCCAGGTCGTCCTGCATGACGTCGCGCCATTGCTGCAGGCTCATCTTGTGCAGCATCGCGTCGCGCGTAACGCCGGCGTTGTTGACCAGTACGTCCACCGCCTGGCCGAGCGCCTTCTCGACCTCGCGCACCCCGGCCTGGCAGGCATCGTGGTCGGCGACGTCCCAGCGGAAGGTCGGGATGCCGGTGTCGTGGCGAAAGGATTCGGCGGCGGCTTCGTTGCCCCGGTAGTTGACCGCCACGCGCAGTCCGTCGGCGGCAAGGCGGCGCGCGATCGCCGCGCCGATTCCGCGCGTGCCGCCGGTGACGAGGGCGAGTCGGGTCATCACATGCTCCAGGAAGCTGGCGGGCAGCTGGGCCGTTTCATTTCGTGCGCCGCGGCGTCGCGCGCCGGGCCGCCGGGGCGGCGGCGACCGGCTCGGCGCCCGGCGCCGCCGCGCCTTGCGCCAGGCGCTGCATCTGTTCGTTGAGCGAGCGCGCCACCTGCGCCTGCGAGCGCGACCAGCTCTGCATGGCCTGCGCCAGCAGCTCCGCCAGACCGCGCATCCAGTCGGTCTGCCCGTCGCCCTGCGCGGGCGCCGCCTCGGCCACGGATTTCCACGCTCGCTGCATGTCGTCCATGCCCTGCTGCAAGGCCTGCGCGAAGCCGGCCTGCATGGACCCGGCGATCTCCCCGAGCTGCTGCAGGTACTGCGCTGCACGCTCGCCGTCGCCGCGCAGCGCCTGGTTGGGCAGTCCGGCCCATTCCTGGGGCTCGCGCGCGTCCAGCGCCTCGCGCAGGCTGCGCGAGCTGTGCTGCGCGAAATCGCGCAAGGCCTGCAACTGCAGGCGGCTGAGCTGGTCGAGGCCGTCGAGCGTGACGTCGAACATGCCGGTGAGGCATTCGAGTTCGGCGCGCTGCGCGGCCTGCAGGTGTTCGCTGGGGTTCATCGAAGGCTCCTGGCGTGTGCCGGCGCCGCCGCGCACGGCGGTGTCGGGCCTGGGACATGCAACTGGAGTGTCGGTCCGTGCGCGGCTGTTGTCCTTGACGTGGATCAGCGCCCGGCCACGCTACAAGGCGAAGGGATAGGTGTCGGGAAGTCCGTCCAGCTCCATGGTGTCCAGCGGGTGGATCGCCGTGGTGCGATCGATCCAGATGTATTCGTCGTACTGGCGCGGCAGCACCGACTCGAAGTAGTGACTGGCCATCTCGCTGTCGGGGCGATAGATCACGCCGATGGCACGCTGCAGGCGCGCCTGCAGCAGCCCGGCGAGTTCGCCGGACGGGCCCACCTCGCGCAGCGGCAGCAGCAGTCCCGGCATCCCGCTGTCGTGGAACACCCGCTCGTAGCTGTCGGCGGCCGAAGGGCGCACGTCCATTCGCTGCATCTCGCCGCCCCATTGCGACGCCGCGGCGACCTTGCCCGCGTGGGTTCCGAAGCCGATGCTGTACGCCTGTTCCCCGAACACCTTGCGGCACAGGCGCCCGATGTTGAACTCGCCGCGCAGCGCCATCTCGGTGGCCGCGGAGTCGCCGATGTGCGAATTGTGGGCCCACACCACGGCACGGCTATGCGGCCCGCGGAAGTCCAGCAGCGTGCGCAAGGTCTCGAACATGTGCCCGTCCCGCAAGTTCCAGGACGCACGCGAGCCGTAGTACATGGTCCGGTAGTAGCGCTCGGCATTGGCCACCAGGCGCGCGTTCTGCAGCGCGTCGAGAAAGCGCTCGCCGTCCTGCGCGGCATAGGCCGCGTGCTTGTGCAGCATGTCGCGCAGCATCGCCACCACCTCGGTCTCGCACGAGCGGTAGCGCGCGGTCAGCGCCGCCTGCGCATACGCCGCCGGGTCGCTCTCCCACGGGCTGAGGCAGCCATAGCGCTGGCGCGCCACGCGCGCCGTGTCCGGGTCGATGCCGTCGAGGTACTCCAGCACGCGCTCGATCGAGCCGTACAGGCTGTACAGGTCGAGCCCGTGGAAGGCGACGCGCTGCGCCGGACGCATCCCGGCATTGAAGCGGTGCAGCCAATCGACGAACCCGGCCACCTCCTGGTTGCGCCACATCCATGTCGGGAAGCGCGCGAAAGCCTTCCACGGCGCCGCCGGCGCAGCGGCGTGGCGCACGTAGTGATCGATGCGCGCGCCGTCGGGCCAGTCGCCCTCGATGGCCACGAAGTCGAAGCCCCTGCGCTCGATCAGCGCGCGGGTGATGCGCTGGCGCATGAGATGGAATTCGGCGCTGCCGTGCGAGGCCTCGCCGATGAGTACCACGCGCGCCAGCCCGATGCGCCGCAGCAGCGGCTCGAGGTCGACGTCGTCGAGATCGTCGAAGGACTCGCCCTCGCGCCCGACGGCCACGGCCAGCCCCGCATCGACGGCGCCCTTCGGCAGCGATGGCACCGGCATGCGCGAGGCCTCGAACAACGCTCCGCCGAGCAGCGGAGCGACGTGCAGGTCGGCGATGTCCTCGGTCTGGTACTGCAGCTCCGAAATGCGCCGTACCCGCACCAGTTCGTGGGCCCGCCCGCTGCTGGGCACCGGCATCACCAGGCGCCCGCCGCGCAGCAGTTGCTCGCGCAGCGTGCGGGCGTCGACCTCGAGTCCGGGGTGCACGATGATGGCGTCGAACGGAGCCTGCTCGGGCCACCCGCCGCCAGCCGCACCGTGCATCACATGCACGTTGTGCGGGCCATGGCGCGAAAAGCGCTCCGCGGCCTGCTCGGCCAGGCGGGCATCGGGCTCGACCGTGTAGACGTCGGCGGCGATGCGCGCCAGCACCGCGCTGCCGTAGCCGCAGCCGGTGCCGATCTCGAGCAGCTTCTCGCCGCCGCGCAGGCCGAGTGCAGCGATGCCCAGAGCCAGTGCGTGCGGCTGCGCGAGCACCCTGCCTTGCGGAAGCGGCAGCGAGGTGTCCTCGTACGCGAACTCGCGCATTTCCGGAGGCAGGAACTCCTCTCGAGGCACTTCCAGCATGGCGTCGAGTACCAGCGGCTCCTGCACGCCGCGCGCGACGATCTGATGGTGCACCATCCACTGCCTGCGGCGTGGGAAATCCGGGTGGTTCATCGCCTGCCTCCACGGCTGCGGCGCGCTGGGCGGCGCCCATGCCGGCGGCAACGGCGGACGCGCCGGCGCCCGATGCCCGAAGTGTGCGCCGCGGGCGAGACCCTTTCCTTGACGTGGAGCAGCTTGGCGCGCGCCCCTGTCAGCGAAGCAGGATCGGCTCGCCCGCGCCGGGAATCTGGTGCGGTACCCCATGCCGCTCCAGCAGCTCGGCAAAGCCCTGCATCGCGCTGTCGAGATCCCCGTGCACCAGGAACACCCGCCGCGGCCTGCCGCAGGCCTGGAGCCACTCCAGCAGCTCGCTGCGCCCGGCATGCGCGGAAAAGCCGTTGATGGTGTGGACCCGCGCCCTGACCTCCACCTGCTCGTCGAACAACCGGACCGCCTTGGCGCCGTCGATGATGCGGCGTGCCAGCGTGCCCTGGGCGGCGAAGCCCACGAACACCACGCTGGCCGACTCGTTGGCCAGGTTGTGGCGCAGGTGGTGGCGCACGCGCCCGCCGCTGCACATACCCGAGCCGGCCATGATCACCGCGCCGCCGCGGATGGTGTTGATGGCCATCGACTCGGCGGTGTCGCGGGTCATGCGCAGTCCCGGCAGGCTCAGCGGATCCTTGCCGTGCAGGCGCCCGGCGAACTCCGGCCGCAGGCACGCCGGGTAGCGCAGGAAGATCTCGGTCGCGGAAATCGCCATCGGCGAGTCGAGGAACACCGTCAGGTGCCGCGGCAGGCGCCCGGCCTCGACGCCCCAGGCCAGCGCGTACAGCACCTCCTGGGCGCGCTCCAGCGCGAAGGTCGGGATGATCACGTTGCCGCCACGCGCGTGGGTGTCGCCCACCGCCTGCACCAGCTCGTCCACCGATTCCTGCCAGCCACGGTGGTCGCGATCGCCGTAGGTGGTCTCCATGACCACGTAATCGGGCGTGGAGCCCGGCGCCTGCGGGTCGCGCAGCAGCGGGCGCCCGGGGTTGCCGATGTCTCCGGAGAAATAGATGCTGCGCCGGGTGTCGGCGTCGTCGACCTCGAGCAGGATCGACGCCGAGCCGAGAATGTGGCCGGCGTCGTGGAAGGTCGCATGCACCCCCGGCGCCACGCCCATGCGCTGCCCGTAGGACACGCTGGCGTCGAAGAAATCCATGCTGTGAAAGGCGTCGGCCAGGGTGTACAGCGGCTGCGCCAGCGCCTCGTGGCGCCACGGGTGGCGCTGCGCGCGGTGCGCCTCCTCCTCCTGCAGCCCGGCGGCATCGGCGAGCACCAGGCGGGCCAGCTCGCGGGTCGCCGCGGTGCACACGATGCGGCCCCGAAAGCCCCGCTTGACCAGCAGGGGAATGCGTCCGCAATGGTCGAGGTGGGCATGCGTGAGCAGCAGCACGTCGATGCTGGCCGGGTCGAAGCCGAACTCCTCGGCGTTTTCCTCGGACAGCTCGCGCCCGCCCTGGAACATGCCGCAGTCCACCAGAACGCGTGCATGATCGGTCTGCAGCAGATGGCACGAGCCGGTGACCTGCTTGGCCGCGCCGTGGCACGAAAGGCGAATCATGATGTCGCTCCCGGTTGCGGCGCCGCGATGTCGCGCAGCGCCTCGGCGAGCTCGCCGTCGAGCTCGATCCGCTCCACGCCCGGCGGCGGGTCGACGCTGTCTGTGCATGCCAGGCGCGCGGCGCCGGCCGCGCGCAGCACCGGCAGCGCGTCGCGCGCGAACAGCCCGTGGGTGACCACGCAGACCGCATCCGCCAGCCCCTGCGCGCGCAACTGTTCCAGCACCACCGCCAGGGTGCGCCCGGAGCTGGCGATGTCGTCGAGCAGCACCGGGGTGCGCTGCCGCCACTGCGCCAGCTCGGGCAGGCTGCTGGACACGTCGAGGTCGCCGCGGCGCTGCTTGTCCAGCACCAGCATCGGCGCGCCGATGCGCGCGGCGACGTCGGCCACCCACTGCCGGCTCTCGGCATCGGGCCCGATGAGCAGCGGGCGGCGGATCTGCGCGGCGATCCAGCGCGCGACGGCCGGCGCCGCATGCACCACGCGCGCGCGCAGCGTGTACACCTGCTCCAGCGACGCGATGCGGTGCAGGTGGGGATCGACGGTGAGCAGCCAGTCGAAATGCGCCGACAGCCAGCGCGCGTAGATGCGTGCCGACACCGCCTGGCCGGGCTCGAAGGCGCGGTCCTGGCGCATGTACGCAAGGTACGGCGCGACCAGCCCCACGCTGCCGGCGCCGAGTTCGCGCAGCGTGGCGGCGGCCATGAGCAGCGGCACGCTGAGCCGGTCCGGGTCGCGCAGGGTGCACACCAGCGCGGCCGGACCCGCGGGCGGCTGCACGCGCACCAGCGACTCGCCGTCGGGAAAGTGATGCAGCTCGAGCGCGGCGCGCGCGGCCGCGTCGCCCAGGCGCGCCGCCAGCGCATCGGCGCGCGCGTCGTTGCCCGGCATCGCATACACCTGCAGCTTGCTGGTCACGACGTTCTCCTGGCGGCGCTCAGGCCTGTTCGAGATGAACGATCGCCGGGTGATGCCGCACGAAGTCCAGCGCGTAGTCGAGCTCGCCCTGCGACTCGGCGTGCAGCTCGAACAGCGCCTGGCCGCGCTCGACATGCTCTCCGACATGCGCATGCAGCAGCAGCCCCGCCGTGGGCGCGTGCGGCGCGCCGGCGAGCTTGGCCGCGCGCGCCAGCAGGCGGTTGTCGATGGCCTGCACGCGGCCCGCGTGCGGCGCCGGCACCGGACGCTGGAACGGCGCCACGCCGGGTTCGCGGAACGCGCCCTGCGCCTGGCAGATGGCCTGGAACTTGCGCCAGGCGCGCCCGTCGGCCAGCGCCTGCGCGGCGAGCTCGCGCGCGGCCGCGCCGGACTGCAGGCCGCCGAGCTCGATGACGGCCGCGGCCAGGTCCAGCGCACGCTGGCGCAGGTCGTCGGGCGCCTGCGGGTGGTTGGCCAGCACGCGAAGCACGTCGTGGGCCTCCAGCGCAGGGCCCACCCCGCGGCCCACCGGCTGGGATCCGTCGGTGACCAGGCCGACCAGCTTGAGGTCCAGCGCGCGGGCGCTGGCGCCGAGCGCGCGAAGCAGCGACTGCGCCTGCTCGGGGCTGCGCACCTTGGCCGTCGGCCCGGTCGGGATGTCGATCACCACGTGGGTCGAGCCCGCGGCAGCCTTTTTCGACAGCACCGAGGCCACGAGCTGGGCCTCGCTGTCGAGGTCGAGCATGCGCTCGACCCGGATCAGCAGGTCGTCGGCGGGGCTCATGTTCATCGCCCCGCCCCACACCATGCAGCCGCCCTCGCTGTCGACCACGCGGCGCATCTGCTCCAGGTCGAGGTCGACCCGCGTGATGGTCTCCACGGTGTCGGCGGTGCCGGCCGGCGACGTGATGGCGCGCGAGCTGGTCTTGGGCATGACCAGGCCGAGCGCGGTGACGATGGACACGACGATCGGCGTCGTGCGGTTGCCCGGCAAGCCGCCGATGCAGTGCTTGTCGACCACCAGGGCCTGCGGCCAGTTCATGCGGGCCCCGCTGTGCACCATCGCGCGGGTCAGGCTGGTGACCTCGGCCGGGCTCATGCGCCCGCCGGCGCAGGCCACCAGGAAGGCGGCGATCTCGACGTTCGACAGGCGTCCGGCCACGATGTCGCCGATCACCGCCTCGAAGGCCCCCTCGCGCAACGGGCTGCCGAAGATCTTGGCCCGCACATGGCTCATCGCGTCGCTGGGGCGCGCGAAGCGAAAGCCCAGACGCTCGTCGGCGGCCGGCTGCAGGCGCCGCCAGGCCGCCTCCGACAGGCCGACCTCGTCGGGACCCAGCAATTCCCCCGAGGTGAGGATGTTGAGCGTGGCCACGATGCTGGCGCGCGCTCCCACGACCTCGATGCGCGCGTGGGCCTCGAAACCCTCGGCACGCACCACGGGGGAGTCGGCGCGCAACACCACGACCGGCTCGTGATGGGTGTCGATGCCCAGGCGCCGCGCCCGCAGCGAGCACGGCGGCGTCGCGGTGGCGGCGTCGGTTTCGTGGGTCATGGCCGGCTCCCAGGATGATCCTGGCGCCAGCATAGCCACGAATTCGAGCGGGAATATTGATTTAATCCGAATGCGCGAACAGCAGCCTGGACACGGTCTCGTTGTCGATCGGCTCGTCGAACAGCGAACGCACCAGCAGGTCGCTGCCCAGCACCTGCGGAGCGAACAGCATGTCCGGCTGCACGCGCCGGATCTTCGCCAGGTGGCGCGCGTCGTTGACTCCGGCGATGGTCTTCACCGTCGGGGCCAGTTCCTTGACCGCGAGCACGGCGAAGGCGTTCTCGGCATCGTCGTCGCGCAAGGTCAGCACGGCGCGTGCGTGCGGCACGCCGGCCTGCTCCAGCACCTCGTTGCGCGTGGCGTCTCCGACGACCACGTCGGCGTCGGGCGGGAACGGCGACTGCTGGCCGGCGGCCACCACCACCGTCACCGGCACGCCGCGCTGCTGCAGCGCGCGCCACGCGGTGTAGGCGAGCGACGAGGCCCCGAAGATCACGTAATGGTTGCGACGTTGCTGTTTTTGCATTCGCCCCTCCAGGGCCCGTTTGATGCTGCCGCCGACCAGCGGCCCGATGACCACCGACAGCGTGGTGGCGAACACCGTGATGCCCAGCACGATCAGCGAAACCGTGAACATGCGCGCATGCAGCGTGCGGGGCACGATGTCCCCATAGCCCACGGTGGACATGGTTTCCACGGCGTAGTACAGCGCGGTGCCGAGGTCGCGGATCGGCGGCGTGTAGCCGTCGCCGAACCACAGGCTGCCCAGGGTTCCGTACAGCATCAGGCTTCCCACGCTGAGCAGCGTGAACAGCGAGCCCGCGGCGACGCTGCTGCGGTCGAAGCGCCGCGCAAACACCAGCAGCGCCGCCAGCAAGGCCAGGCACGACGCCAGCACCGCCGGCTCGCGCGCCGGCGGAACCAGCGCCAGCCCGGCCGCCAGCAGGCCCAGCAGCAGCGAGATGACCCAGGCCAGGCGGGCACGCGTGAGCAGCCCGAAGGACATCAGCACCAGTCCGAGGCCCGGCAGCGCGCGCGGCAGCACCATCAGGTCGGCCACCCGCAGCACCGCCGCGGACGACGCCAGCGCGTGCAGCGAGCCACCGAGGCTGGCGAACTGCGGGCGCATCACCAGCGCCCCGCTCAGCGCCGACAGCAGCGCCGCCAGCGCCTGCGGGCCATGGGCGTTCCAGGTTCCGCGAAGCCGCCCCAGCCATCGCATGGCGTGGCGGCGCAGCGTGGCCTGCGCGCCTTCAGCAGCGCCTGGCATCGCCGGCACCTTGCGCACGGCCCGTCACGGGCCTGGCGGCAGGTGCGGCAGCACCTTGCCGGGGTTGAACAGGCCCTGGGGATCGAGCGCGGCCTTGATCGCACGCATCATGTCCAGCGCCACCGGGCTCTTGTAACGCAGCAGTTCGGGCGTCTTGAGCTGTCCCACGCCGTGCTCGGCGGAAAAGCTGCCTCCGCAGGCCGCCGCCGCATCGTGCACGATGCGGTTGCACAGCTCCTGGTGGCGCGCCAGGAACTCGGGGCCGTCGGCGCCCAGCGGCGCCTGCACGTTGTAGTGCAGGTTGCCGTCGCCCAGGTGCCCGAACACGACCAGGCGCGCGCCCGGAAGCGCCTGCATGACCAGTTCGGCGGTGCTCTCGACAAAGCCGGCCATGCGCGAGATCGGCACCGAGATGTCGTGCTTGATGTTCAGGCCCTCCTGCGCCTGCGCCAGCGGAATGTGCTCGCGCAGCGCCCACAGCTCGCGTGCCTGCGCCAGCGACTGCGCGACCACGACGTCGCTGGCCAGGCCCGACTCCAGCGCGCCGCCCAGCAGCGTCTCCAGCCGCTGCTGGGCGTGTTCGTCGCCTTCGCTGTCGGACAGCTCGAGCAGCACGCACCACGCCGCGTCGGGCTGGAAACCGCGGGCCAGCCCGGGGAAGTGACGGCGCACCAGCTGCAGGCTGTGCGCGCTCATCAACT
Source organism: Pseudomonadota bacterium (assembly GCA_021847345.1). Lineage (GTDB taxonomy): Bacteria > Pseudomonadota > Gammaproteobacteria > Burkholderiales > Burkholderiaceae_C > Thiomonas_A. The sequence continues at coordinate 34,846 of JAJZTW010000025.1, read as the reverse complement.
CGAAGCCGGTGAGCCCGGCGCCCAGCGCGCCGCGCGCGTGCTGGAACAGCTCCACCGCGTCGCGCACATGCCCGAGCTGCGCCAGCGCCGTGCGCCGCGCCGCCGGGCGCGGAAAGATGTGCAGGCTGGCCGCCGTGATCAGGCCCAGGGTTCCCTCGGCGCCGATCAGCAGGTCGCGCAGGTCGTAGCCGGTGTTGTCCTTGCGCAGGCTCGACAGGCCGTGCCAGACCTCGCCGCGCGGGGTCACCACCTCCAGGCCCAGGCACAGCGAGCGCGCATTGCCATAGCGCAGCACGGCGGTGCCGCCGGCGTTGGTCGACAGCACGCCGCCGATGGTCGCGCTGCCCTCGGCGGCCAGGCTCAGCGGGAACAGCATGCCGTGCTGGTCGGCGGCCTGCTGCACCGTCTGCAGCACGCAGCCGGCCTCCGCCACGAGCACGCCGTCGGCCACGGAAACTTCCCGGATCCGGTTCAGGCGACGCAGCGACAGCAGCAGCTGCCGGCCGCTGGCGTCGGGGGTCGCGCCGCCCACCAGGCCGGTGTTGCCGCCCTGCGGCACCAGCGCCACCTCGTGCGCGGCGCACAGCTGCACGACCTCGGCCGCCTGCGCGGTGTCGGCGGGCTCGGCCAGCGCCAGCGCGCGGCCCTGGTAGCGCCCGCGCCAGTCGCGCGTGAAACCGGCGATGTCGGCATCGCGCAGCTGCACATGCCCGGGCCCCAGCAAGGCCAGCAACGCGTCCAGGAACAGCTCGGTGCGGCGCGCCGGTGTCATTCCCGCTCGCTCCGCGCCGCGGCGTCGGCCAGGCAGGCCGCCGTCTCGGCCAGGCGCCGGCCCAGCGCCTGCGCCAACTGCAACTCGTCGTCCGACGCCGGCAGCGACGCGTCGGCCCCGGCATGGTGGCTGGCGCCGTACGGCGTGCCTCCGCTGCGCGTGGCCGCCAGCCGCGCCTGCGTATACGGAATGCCCAGCAGCAGCATGCCGTGGTGCAGCAGCGGCAGCATCATCGACAGCAGGGTCGTCTCCTGACCGCCGTGCAGGCTGCCGGTGGACGTGAACACGCAGGCCGGCTTGCCGGCCAGGTCTCCGGAGAGCCACAGCGACGCGGTCTGGTCCCAGAAATACTTCATCGGCGCCGCCATGTTGCCGAAACGCGTCGGAGAGCCGAGGGCCAGCCCCACGCATTGCTGCAGATCCGCAATTTCCACATAGGGCGGACCGTCGGAAGGCACGCCCGGCTCGGGCTGCTCGACACGGGAAGTCACGCGCGGCACGGTGCGCACCCGCGGCAGCATGCCGGGCACCTCGGCCACTCCGCGCGCGATGGCTTCGGCCAGCTGGCGGGTGCCGCCGTGTACGCTGTAGTACAGGATCAGAATTTCTCGCATGTCCCAATCCTATGCGCCCTCGTCCGCTCCGGGCTGACATCGCCCGCGTGCTTCGTGTGCTGCGACCGCTGCGCCAGCGCTTCGAGCACTGCCGCCTGGCGCAGACCGCGGGCAGCCTGACGTTCACGACCCTGATCTCCCTCGTCCCCTTGCTTGCCGTGGGGCTGTCGCTGTTCACCGCGTTTCCCGCGTTCCAGCACCTGGAGCAGCATCTGCAGCAGCGCCTGGCCAGCGCCGTGCTGCCGCCGCGCATCGGCGCCACCGTGATGGGCTACCTGCACGCGTTCGCCGAGCGCGCCGCCGGGCTCGGCGCCGCCGGCGTCGCCGGGCTTGCGCTGAGCGCGGTCTCGCTCATGTTCACGGTCGACCGCGCACTCAACACCATCTGGTACACCCCGCGCCCGCGCCCGCTGGCCCAGCGCGTGCTGCTGTACTGGGCGGCGGTCACGCTGGGGCCGTTGATCCTCGGCGCCACGCTGGCGGCGTCGGCCGCGGTGCTGGCGTCGCGCAACGGCTGGATGCACCACATCCCGGGCGGCTCGGGCGCCTTGCTCACGGGGTTTTCCTGGATGCTGCTGGCGCTCGCGCTCGGCGCGCTGTACCGCTTCGCGCCCAACGCCGACGTGCGCTGGCGCGATGCGCTGGGCGGCGGAGTCGTCGCGGCGGTCGGCTTCGGCCTCGCCGGGCGGGTCTTCGCCTGGTATGTGGGCACGGCGGCCAACTACACCGCGGTGTACGGCGCCTTCGCCGCGCTTCCGGTGTTCCTGCTGTGGATCTACTGCAGCTGGATGGTGGTGCTGCTCGGGGCCATGCTCGCCGCGCACCTGCCGCTGCTGCGCCTGCACGTGCGCGCGCAGGCTCCGGTGGCCGGGGCCGACTTCCTGCTGGCGCTGCGCCTGCTGCGGGTGCTGCACCAAGAGCGTGCGGGCACCTCGCCCGGGCGCGACATCCTGCGCCTGTGCGCCGAACTGCATTGCGACCCGCTGCGCCTGCAACCCCTGCTTGCCCTGCTCGAGTCGCTGGGCTGGCTCGGGCGCGTGGTGCCGTCGCCGGCCCATCGGGAACTGCGCTGGGTGCTGCTGGTCGACCCGCGCCAGGTCGACGCCGCCGCGCTGCTCGACGCGCTGGTGCTGGACCACCGCGCGATCGCGGACAGCTCGCCCGAACTGGCGCGCGACCTGGAGCAGCTCTGGCATGGCCGGTCGCTGGAGCGCCTGCTGCAGCGCGAAGCCCGTCCACACGCTGAATAACCGTAGGTTTACCAGGTGCGCTGTGGCGCTTGCGGCAGCGAAGCCGGCAAAATGGCGGCAGGCCCTTCGCAGCGCCGAGCGCTGCAACAGGCGCTCCGGCAGTACGGCCGTTCAGGAGACGCGAACATGCAGATCACGGTTCATCGCGGCCCCGAGCTCTGGCGGGAGCAGCGCAAGCTCGCGGCGCCCACCTACAACCTGGCCCGCACGCTGCAACGAAAAAGCGCCCATGGCGTGGCCTTCGTACCGATCCGCAGCCTGCAGGTGCTGGCGATCATCGACCCGCACGAGTTCGTGTTCGTCGACAGCCAGCAAAGGGCGCTGGCTCTGCTGGCGTGGGAGCGCCTGCGCCCCGACAACCGCAGCGCGCTGGACGAGGCCGTGGATTTCGAAGCCGTGGGATACGGCGAACTGGCGCGCGAGGCCATGCTGCGCCTGCCGCGCGAACTGCACCAGGCGCTGTGCACGGTGGCGCAGCGCCAGCGCGACGAGCAGGGGGCGCAGCTCCTGGCCTTCGCGCCACGCCTGCGCGGCGAACCCTGAAAGCCGGCGTCCGTGCCCGCGGGCCTGCTCTGGCGCAACGGACTACTCGTCGTCGCTCAGCTCGGGATCCCAGCCGCTGGCCCGCGCCTGGCTGATGGCCTGGTCGTAGACCTGGCGGTGGCGCTGCGCGAGCTCGGGCGGCAGGCGACTGGGCAGGTTGCCGTAGCGGTCCCATTCGCGCTCGACGCGCTGCGAAAGCTCCTGCATGCGCCCGAGGCTCCAGCCGGCGCATTGCTCGTCGTCGGGAACGAGACCGAACACTCGGGCATCGAGCACGATCCTGCCGAGTTGGGTCAGGCCATGCCGATCGGCATGCAATCCGGGATAGCTGGGGGGACTGTTCATGGGTTTCAACGAGAGGAATCGATGCCCCGCAGCGCGCGGGCGAAATCGTCGGCCACGCTGCCCGCGTCGCGGGCGGCCAGGCCGAGGTCGCGCAGCAGTCCGTCCTTGAGCCCGTAGACGCAGGCGTGAACCGCGACGGACTGGCCGCGTGCCCACGCGTCCTGCAGCACCGTGGTGCGACAGACATTGCGGGCCTGGTCGAGCGCATTGAGCTCGCACAGCAGATCCAGGCGCTGCTCGGGCGAGGCCGCCGCGAGCCGCGCGGAGTGCCGCTCGACCACGTCGCCGACATGACCCAGCCAGTTGTCGGCGAGCCCGACCCGCGAGCCCTCGAGCACGGCCTTGACACCGCCGCATCCGTAGTGCCCGACCACCAGGATGTGCTGCACGCGCAACATGTCGACGGCGAACTGCAGCGTGGACATGGCGTTCATGTCCGAATGCGGCATCACGTTGGCGATGTTGCGGTGCACGAACACCTCGCCGGGGTCGAGTCCGATCACCTCATTGGCAGGCACCCGCGAATCGGCGCAACCGATCCAGAAATACTTGGGCGCCTGCTGGCGCGCCAGCACCTCGAAGAAATCGGGTCGCGTGTCGTTGACACTGCGCACCCAGCGGCGGTTGTTGTCGAACAGGCAGGCGTAGTCGGGATCGGGATCGTGGGGCATGGACGACGAGAGGGGCCGCGGCCGGGCGCGGGCATGCGGGAGCCGGCGCGGTGCGACATGCTACCGGAGCGTGGCAGGCCCTTAGCCCAATGGCCGATGCCATGCAAGTCTAGACCCCCCAATGTATAGGCGTACCCAACACGGGGGGTGTCTCTTCAAGGCCACGCCTTGCCCGGCCGGATCAAAAAGTATGCGAGAACCCGACGCCGATTCCGCTCGAGGCGCGTCCGGGCACGCCGTGGAACAGATCCCCCGCGGCACCGACGGCCAGCGACGTGCCGGGAAAGCCCGGCGCTGGCGCGTCGTTGTCGATGTGCGCTGCCGACGCGTACAGCGACGTGGTGGGCGACAAGGGAAGCACGTAGCCGATCGCGAACTGGCGGGCCCACGAGGTGCCCAGTTGCGCCGGCTGTGCTGCCAGCGACGTGCCGAAGCGCCCCGCCGAGAGCATCAGCGTGCCGTGGCCGGCGGGCAGGCTCAGGCCGACGTCGAACGCCAGCTCGCGGCCCTGGAATCCGTCGGCACGGCCATGCTGGAGCTGCGCGTACGCACGTGGGCCGCCCAGGTCCAGCGCCGCGTACAGCATGCTCAACCGGTAGCTGCGGTCCCACAGGTCCTCGGTGCTCCCGATGCCGTGCTGCCAGCGACTCCAGTCGAAGCCCAGCAGCCAGCGCGCATCGCGCCAGCGCACCCCGAGCATCAGCGCCGAAGGGTCGTGCAGGTCGTCGGGGTCGGGGACCACCGGCAGCGCGGCGGCATGCCGGGAATACTGGGCCAGCAACTGCAGCCCCGCCCGCTCGGCGCTGAACCAGCTCAGGGTCTGGTCGGTGCGCTGCATGTCGAGGCGGGCCAGGTTGTTGCCGAGCAGCGAGATGTTGCCCACCTGGCCGAGAAAGGAATTTCCGAAGGCGTCGGCCTCGCCCGAATGCTCGGCGAGCATCGTGACCTGACGGCCCAGCCGCAGCGTGCCGGCGCCCGAGGCCAGCTGCACCCAGGCTGCGCGTTGCATGAACCCACCCCCCGAGCAGTACGGATCGCCGCCGGCGTCGGGCTGGCTCAGCCCGAGGTTGCAGAAGCCGGTTTCCGCCAGGAAGCCCACGCGCAGTCCGGGCGACAGGCGCTCGCCGCCGCGCAGGCCCAGGTACGAGCCGCTCGCGCCAGCCTGGCTGAGCCCGGTGACCGTCGTGGTGCGCCCGCTGGAGGCGGCGTCGTCCGGGGGCTCGGTGTTGATGCCGGTGAAGTGCACGATGCCGGCGTCGATGCCGCCGTACAGCTGCACGGGGGCGTCGTGGGCCTGGGCACAGCCCCAGGCGGCGGCGCAGGCGGCACCGCAGGCGAGACAGGTGATGTTCATGATCGGGTCCGGTTGGGCAAACCCGAGGGCCGTCGACCATGCCGACGGGCCCGAGACCCGTGGCAAGCTCAGGCTCCGCGCCCTCGCTGACGAAGCAGAGGGGGACCTTGTAGAAGCCGGAATCGGCGCGGGCGGCCGATCGCCTCAAGACCAGACGGGCTGTCTGGTCGTGGGGTCACGCTGTGAAAATCCAACAGAGGCGGAGGCCGCCCGCGCTTGCGGGCAGGCCGGTGCGGCATCGCGCGCCGCGGGCGCGGCGCGGGCGGCGCGCGCTCAGCGCGGCGTCACTGCCGGCACAGGCGTTCGCGTGCGCGCTGGTATTGCTCGCGCAGGCGCTCGACCAGTTCGCGCGCCGGCAGCACCTCGCGCACCGCGGCGATGCCCTGGCCGCAGCCCCAGATGTCCTTCCACGCCTTCGCGCCGCCGATGGCCGCGGCGAAATCCATCTGGCTGGGGTCGCCCTCGGGAAGGTGTTCCGGGTCGAGCCCGGCGGCCTCGATGGAGCCGCGCAGATAGTTGCCCAGCACGCCCGTGAAAAGGCTGGAATAGACGATGTCCCGTGCGCTGCTGTCGACCACCATCTGCTTGTATGCGGGCACGGCGCGGGCCTCCTCGGTGGCGATGAAGGCGCTGCCGATGTAGGCCAGGTCGGCCCCCATGGCCTGCGCGGCGAGGATCGAGTCGCCACGCGCGATCGCCCCCGACAGCACCAGCGGGCCGTCGAACCAGGCGCGGATTTCCTGCACCAGCGCGAACGGCGACAGCGTGCCGGCATGGCCTCCGGCTCCGGCGGCCACTGCGATCAGCCCGTCGGCGCCCTTTTCCACCGCCTTGCGCGCGAAGCGGTCGTCGATCACGTCGTGCAACACCACGCCGCCCCAGGCATGCACAGCCTGGTTGACCTCGGGGCGCGCGCCCAGCGACGTGATGACCAGCGGCACGCGGTAGCGCGCGCACATCTCCATGTCGTGCTCGAGACGATCGTTGCTGCGATGCACGATCTGGTTCACCGCGAAGGGTGCGGCGGGCTGCTCGGGGTGCGCGCGGTCCCAGGCCGCCAGCGCCTCGGTGATCTGGGCCAGCCATTCGTCGAGCTGCGACGCCGGACGCGCGTTCAACGCCGGAAAACTGCCGACGATGCCGGCGGTGCATTGCGCGATCACCAGCTCCGGGTTGGAAATGATGAACAGCGGGGAGCCGATCACCGGCAGACGAAGGCGGGACAGCACGGCAGGCAGGGACATGGCGTGTTCAGCGGATCGGGAAGGATCGGGCGGCGCGAAGCCGCGCGCCCGGCGCGACGCGCCGGCGCGCGGCGTGGGCGGGCCGGGTCAGAATGCTTCGGCCGGCAGCGCCATCACGCTGTCGGCACCGGACACCACCGCATCGCGCAGCGCGCCGCAACGCGGCAGCAGGTGGGCGCAGAAGAATTCCGCGGTGGCTCGCTTGGCCTGCGCGAAGTCGGCCTGCTCGGCGGGCAGCTGGTGGCTGGCCAGCCATGCGCGCCCCATCTGCCAGGCGGCGAACAGATAGCCGCAGAGCATCAGGTACGGCACGCTGCCGGCGTAGGCCGCGGCAGGCTGCTCGGCGCCTGCGCGCACGATGAATCCCACCACCTGCTCCAGCGCCTGCAGCGCCTCGCCCAGGCGCGCGGCCATCGCGCGCGCGCTCGGGCGATCCTGCGCGGCCAGGCGCTCCTGCGTCGCGCGCACCTGCGCCGCGAACTGCAGGGCCAGCGCGCCGTCGTCACGCACGGTCTTGCGCCCCACCAGGTCGTTGGCCTGGATCGCGGTGGTGCCCTCGTAGATGGTCAGGATGCGCGCGTCACGGTAGTGCTGCGCCGCACCGGTCTCCTCGATGAAGCCCATGCCGCCATGCACCTGCACGCCCAGCGAGGCCGCCTCGAGGCTGGCCTCGGTGCTGAAGCCCTTGACGATCGGCACCAGGAATTCGTAGGCCGCCGTGTGCCCGGCCCGGCTCGCGGCATCCGCTTCGCCGATCCCCAGGTCGTGCAGCCCCGCCGCGTACAGCGCCAGCGCGCGGCTGCCCTCGGCCAGCGCACGCATGGTCATCAGCATGCGCCGCACGTCGGGGTGATGCACGATGACGGCCGACTCCTTGCCGCCGGGCGGACGCGACTGCACGCGCTGGCGCGCATACTCCGCCGCCTGCTGGTATGCGCGCTCGGACAGGCCCACCCCCTGCATTCCCACCGCGTAGCGGGCCGCGTTCATCATGATGAACATGAACTCCAGCCCGCGCCCGGGCTGGCCGACCATCTCGGCCACCGCGCCGGGACCGACCTCGCCGTGATCGTCGCCGTACAGCAGCACCGCGGTCGGGCTGGCCTTGATGCCCAGCTTGTGCTCGATCGAGGCGCACCAGACATCGTTGCGCCGGCCGTCGGACAGGACCTTGGGGGCGATGAACAGCGAAATGCCCTTGACCCCCGGCGGGGCGTCCGGCAGGCGGGCGAGCACCAGGTGGACGATGTTGTCCGCCATGTCGTGCTCACCGTAGGTGATGTAGATCTTCTGCCCGAACAGGCGGTAGGTCCCGTCGGGCTGCGGCACTGCACGGGTGCGTACCAGCGACAGGTCCGATCCGGCCTGCGGCTCCGTCAGGTTCATCGTGCCGGTCCACTCGCCCGACACCAGCCTGGGCAGGTACTCGGCCTTCTGCTGCTCGGAGCCGGCGGTGAGCAGCGCCTCGATGGCGCCGTCGGTCAGCAGCGGACACAGCGCGAAACTCAGGTTCGCGCTGTTGAGCATTTCATTGCAGGCGGCCCCGATCGCCTTCGGCAACCCCTGGCCGCCGTACTGCGGCGGGTGCTGCAGGCCCTGCCATCCGCCCTGCGTGAACTGGGCGTAGGCCTGCCGGAACCCCGGCGTGGTGCGCACGGCCCCCTGCTCCCAGGTCGACGGCTGCTGGTCGCCGGGCCAGTTCAGCGGCGCCAGCTGCTCGCGCGTGAAGCGCGCACATTCGTCGAGCACCGCGGCCGCCGTCTCCACGTCGGCGCCGGCCTGCGCGTACACCGGCAGCGCGCAGACCTCGGCGAGCCCGGCCAGGTGCTCGAGCGCGAACATCATGTCCCTCACGGGGGCGTTGTAGTCACTCATCGTCGATCCTGCGGCAAGGGGCTGGGGGTCGTGGTTCAGAGTTGCGAAACCATGTCGGGCACGGCGCTGAACAGGTCGGCCACCAGGCCGTAGTCGGCGACGCCGAAGATCGGCGCCTCCTCGTCCTTGTTGATGGCCACGATCACCTTGGAGTCCTTCATGCCCGCCAGGTGCTGGATCGCACCCGAGATGCCCACGGCCACGTACAGCTGGGGCGCGACGATCTTGCCGGTCTGCCCCACCTGCCAGTCGTTGGGCGCGTAGCCCGCGTCCACCGCGGCGCGGCTGGCGCCCAGCGCCGCACCGAGCTTGTCGGCCAGCGGGGTCATCACCGCGTCGAAGTTCTCCTTGGAACCCAGGCCGCGGCCGCCGGAGACGACGATCTTCGCGCCGCCGAGCTCCGGGCGCTCGCTCTTGGTCTGCTCGCGCCCGACCAGCCGGCTGCTGCCCGCATCGGGCGCCACGTCCACGTTGTCCACCGCGGCGCTGCCGCCGTCGGCTGCCACCGGGTCGAAGCCGGTGGTGCGCACGGTGATCACCTTGACCGGGTCGGCGCTTTGCACCGTGGCGATGGCGTTGCCGGCGTAGATCGGGCGGTCGAAGGTGTCGGGCGACAGCACGTGGATGATGTCGGAAACCTGCATCACGTCGAGCTGCGCCGCCACGCGCGGCATCACGTTCTTGCCCGACGCCGTGGCCGGCGCCAGGATGTGGCTGTAGGACGGGGCCAGCGCGAGGATCTGCGCGGCCAGGTTTTCGGCAAGCTGGTCGCCCAGATGCGGCGCGTCGGCGCACAGCACCCTGGACACTCCGGCGATGCGCGCGGCCGCCTGCGCGGCGCCGGCGCAGCCGTGGCCGGCCACCAGCACGTGCACCTCGCCGCCGCAGGCGGCGGCCGCCGCCACGGTGTTGAGGGTGGCCGCCTTGACGGCCTGGTTGTCGTGTTCGGCAATGACGAGTGCGGTCATGAATGGATCCTCAGATCACCTTGGCTTCGTTCTTGAGCTTGGCCACCAGCGTGGCCACGTCGGGCACCTTGATGCCGGCGCCGCGCTTGGGCGGCTCGGCGACCTTCAGGGTCTTCAGGCGCGGCGAAACGTCCACGCCGAGATCCTCGGGAGTCAGCGTGTCCAGGGGCTTTTTCTTCGCCTTCATGATGTTGGGCAGCGTGACGTAGCGCGGCTCGTTCAGGCGCAGGTCGGTGCTGACCACCAGCGGCAGCGCAAGCTCGAGGGTCTCCAGCCCGCCGTCGACCTCGCGCGTGACCCGGGCCTTGTCGCCGTCGATCTCGACCTTCGACGCGAAGGTCGCCTGGCCCCAGCCCAGCAGCGCCGCCAGCATCTGCGCGGTCTGGTTGCTGTCGTCGTCGATGGCCTGCTTGCCCAGGATCACCAGGCGCGGCTGCTCCTTGTCGACCAGCGCCCGCAGCAGCTTGGCAACCGCCAGCGGCTGCAGCTCGGCCTCGGTGCTCACCAGCACGCCGCGATCGGCGCCGATGGCCAGCGCCGTGCGCAGGGTCTCCTGGCACGCCGCCACGCCGGCGCTGAAGGCCACGATCTCGGTGGCCGCGCCCTTTTCCTTCAGGCGCACCGCCTCCTCCACCGCGATCTCGTCGAAGGGGTTCATGCTCATCTTCACCCCGGCGGTGTCCACCCCACTGCCGTCGGACTTCACGCGGACCTTCACGTTGTAGTCCACCACGCGTTTGACGGCGACCAGAACCTTCATGCCTTTCACTCCTGTCGGGAACGCAGGCGCTGCCCTGCGCGATGCGGCCTGCGGCCGGACCGCGCCTGCCAGGACGACGGGAACCGCCCCGTCGCCCAAAAAGCGAACGATCGTTCTATTTTTTGCCAGTGTATCGGCAGCGACCGGGCGGAATCAAGCCCCGGACGCAAGGTGCGAAACCTCGGCCGCGGGCTCGGCGCCGGCGGCCCAGTGAAGCACGCGCTGCGGGAACGGGATCTCGATCCCCGCATCACGCAGCGCGCGCCACAGCGCCAGGTTGACGGCGCCGCGCACGCCAAGCGTACCGTTTTCCGGATCGGCGATCCAGAAACCGACGGTGATCTCCAGTCCGTCGGCGCCGAAGTTGCTCAGCACCGCCGACGGGCCCGGCTGCGCCAGCACCCGCGGCACCGCGGCCGTGGCGCCGACCAGCAAACCGAGCACCTGGTCCAGATCGGTGTCGTAGGCCACCGACACGGTGGTCGAAAGCCAGACGTTGGGGTCGGTGTACGACAGGTTCTCGATGCGGTTGGAGATCAGCATCTCGTTGGGCACGATCGACTCGGTGCCGCCGGCGCTGCGCACCACGGTGTAGCGGGTCTTGATGTCCTGGATGCGCCCCTGGAAGCTCTCCAGGCGCACGTTGTCGCCCACGCGCACGCTGCGCTCGAGCAGGATCACGAAACCCGATACGTAGTTGGCGGCGATACGCTGCAGGCCCAGCCCCAGCCCGACGCCGAGCGCGCCGCCGAACACGCTGAGCACCGTGAGGTCGATGCCGACCATCTGCAGGGCCGTCAGCAGGGCCACCGTGAACACGCCGGCCCGCACCAGCCTGGAGACGACCAGGCGCAGGTTGATGTCCAGCGGCGACGCCAGCAGGCGCGACTCGATCAGCGACGACACCCACAGCGCTAGCACCAGGGTCACCGCCACCGAGGTCACGCCGCGCAGCAGGGTCCACGCCGTCAGGCGCTGCCTGCCGATGTGCACCGAAACGGCATCGAGCGCCTCCTTGATCAGCGGCAGCGCTCCCGACAGGTACAGCAGCAGCCCGATGCCGGCGAACAGGCGCACGCCCCAGGTCAGCCAGCGCGCCAGGTCGGGGTCGCGCAGCGAGCGCTGCGCGGCCCGCGCGGCCACCCGGGTGAGCAGCCACACCCCGAGAACCGCCAGCATCAGCTGCAGGATCTCGGCGTGAAGCAGGGCCCACGACGCGTGCCGCGACAACTGCAGCGCCAGCAGCGACACCAGCGGCAACGCGACGCCATGGCCCAGCGCCGCGCGCAGCGCGCCCCTCCAGCTCGACGCGCTGAAGCCCCGCTCCAGCGCGGTGCCCACGAGCAGGCCGAGCAGCAGCGTGCCGGCGACGATCAGCAGGTGCCAGCGCAGCAGCGCCCAGGAGTGGTGCTCGATGGCCTGCAGCAGCGGCGAGCCGTGGCGCAGCGCCAGCGCGTGCTTCACTGCCGGGACTTCCACGACGGCGTTCGCTTTTCGAGAAAGGCCTGCACCCCTTCGAGGGTCTCGGGCTCGTGGAAATTGCACACCATGGTCTGGGCGGCCAGCTGGTAGGCACCGGACAGGCCCATCTCCAGCTGGCGATAGAACTGCGCCTTGCCCATCGCGATGGCCTGGGCCGGCTTGGCCAGCATCTGCTGCACCAGGGTTTCGACCTGCGCGTCCAGTTCCGCGGCGGGCACCGCGCGGTTGATCAGGCCCCAGTCACAGGCCGTGGCGGCGTCGATGAACTCGCCGGTCAGCAGCATTTCCATCGCCCGTTTGCGCGGGATGTTGCGCCCCAGCGGCACGCTGGGCGTGGAGCAGAACAGGCCGAGGTTGACTCCCGACGTGGCGAAGCGCGCATCGCTGGCAGCCACCGCCAGGTCGCATTGCGCCACCAGCTGGCAGCCGGCCGCGGTGGCCATGCCGTGCACCACGGCGATCACCGGCTGCGGCAGCGCCACCAGGTCGAGCATGAACCTGCCGCAGGCGTCGAACAGCTCGCCGATGGCCTCGGTACCCGCCTGCGGGCGCATTTCGCGAAGGTCGTGGCCGGCGCAGAAGGCCTTGCCGGCCCCGCGCAGCAGCACCACGCGCGCCTGCTCGTCGTCGCGCAGCGGCGCGACGGCGGCGCGCAGCGCCTGCAGCATCTCGCGCGACAGCGCGTTGTACGCCTGCGGACGGTTCAGCGTCAGCGTGACCACGCCGCGCGGGTCGCGCTCGACCAGCAGCACGGGCTGGGCAGCCGCATCGTGCGCCGCCGGGGGTGTGGCAAGGGACATCGTGGCTCTCCGGTAAAAAACTCCAGGCGCGCGCCGCGCGCAGTTGCGTCTATTGTGCCCCCTTCGTCGCCGGGGGCGGCCCCGGCTCCGTCCCCCCAAGGGGGACAACCCCTGCCTTGGGGCGGCCCTGCGGCAGGAGGTTTCCTGGCCGCGAGGGAGGTCGCGTGGGCGTGGCGTTTTCAGGCGGGCTCGATAGCCGCCTGCGGCGGCCCAAGACAAACCCCACCGCGCGACGGGCCTCAGGCCGCCGCAGGCGGCTATGCACCGCCACCTGAACCCGGCAGCCACCGCGACACCCTCCACAGTCGAGGGCACTCCCGCCGCAGGGCCGCCCCAAGGCGGGGTGCGTCCCCCTCGGGGGGACGGAGCCGGGCTCGCGCCCGGCGACGGAGGGGGCCCTCACTCCACCCCGGCGAGCACGCGCAGATGCTCGACCACGCTGCGGCCGAGCGCGCTGAGGTTGTAGCCGCCTTCCAGGCAGGACACGATGCGCCCCTGGCAGACCTCGTCGGCGAGGTCGCGAATGGCCCGCGTGATCCACGCGTAGTCGGCCTCGACCAGTCCGAACTGCGCCATGTCGTCCTCGCGGTGGGCGTCGAAGCCGGCGGAGATGAAGATCATCTGCGGCGCGAACTCGCGCAGGCGCGGCAGCCACTGGTGGGCCACCACCTCGCGCACCTGCGCGCCGCCGGTGTAGGCCGGGAGCGGCACGTTGAGCATGTTCGGCGCCGGCTGCTCGGTGCCGCTGTAGGGGTAGAACGGATGCTGGAAGAAGCTGGTCATCAGCACCCGGGAATCTCCCGCGAGGATGTCCTCGGTGCCGTTGCCGTGGTGCACGTCGAAGTCGACCACCGCCACGCGCTCCAGCCCGCGGCGATCCAGCGCATGGCGCGCCGCCACGGCGACGTTGTTGATGAAGCAGAAACCCATCGCCCTGTCGTGGGTCGCATGGTGCCCCGGCGGACGCACCGCGCAGAAGGCGTTGTCCAGTTCGCCGTCCAGCACCGCGTCGGTGGCCGCCACCGCGGCGCCGGCGGCGCGCAGCGCCGCGTTCAGCGTGTGCGGGTTCATCAGAGTATCGGGGTCGATCCAGGCGTAGCCGTCCTCGATGGCGCCGCGCGAGCGCAGCTCGGCCAGGTACAGCGCGCTGTGGGCCATCTCGAGCTGGTGCTCCTCGGCCAGCGGCGCCTGCATGCGCTGCAGCACCCAGTCCAGTCCGGCGCTGATCAGGCGGTCCTCGATGGCCGCCAGGCGTGCCGGGCACTCGGGATGGTCCCGGCCCATTTCATGTCGGCTGCAATCGGGGTGGGTGAAGTACCCGGTGCGCATGCGGTCTCCTCGCGGTGGGCCTGGGCGGCTCGAAATGCCGCCCGCAGGCACAATAGCTGCATCGTGCAATTATTGTCCGGCGGCGGTGTCGCCACGAGCTTGCGATGAATCACGAACTGGGCGCGCTGGTCGCGCAACTCGACGGCGTGCTGGTGGGCAAGCGCGCGCAACTGCAGCTCGCGGTGTGCTGCCTGATCGCCGGCGGGCACCTGCTGATCGACGATCTTCCGGGGGTTGGCAAGACCACGCTGGCGCAGGCGCTGGCGCGCAGCTTCGGCCTCGGCTTCACCCGCGTGCAGTTCACCGCCGACCTGCTGCCGTCGGACCTGCTGGGCACCAGCATGCCCGAGCGTGAAGGCGGCGGCCTGCGCTTCCATCCCGGCCCGGTGTTCACCCAGGTGCTGCTGGCCGACGAGATCAATCGCGCCCCGCCCAAGACCCAGAGCGCGCTGCTCGAGGCGATGGAGGAGCAGCAGGTCAGCATCGACGGCAGCTCGCACGCGCTGCCCGAGCCGTTCTTTGTCATCGCCACGCAGAATCCGCATGACCAGCGCGGCACCTATGCCTTGCCGGAATCGCAGCTCGACCGCTTCCTGATGTGCCTGTCGCTGGGCTACCCGGACGCCGCGTCCGAGCGTTCGCTGCTGCTGGGCGAGGACCGGCGCGAGCTGCTGCGGCGCCTGCCGCCGCTGCTCGACCGCGAGCGCGTGCAGCGCCTGCAACAGCAGGTGCTGCGCGTGCACGTGGCGCCGGCACTGGCCGATTACGTGCAGCGCCTGCTCGACGCCACGCGCAGCAGCCGCGCCTTCGCCGGCGGGCTGAGCCCGCGCGCCGGACTGGCGCTGCTGCGCGCCGCGCGGGCCCACGCACTGCTGCAGGGGCGCGACTACTGCGCGCCGCAGGACGTGCAGGCGGTGCTGCCTGCCGTCGCGGTGCATCGCCTGGTCGGCGTCGGAGAAAGCATGCCGGGCAGCGGCGGCGTGGCCGCCGAGCTGCAGGACATGCTCCAGCGCCTCGAGCTGTGATGCGCGGCTCGCGCGGCCTGCCCTCGCGCATCGCGACGGCGTTGCGGGCGCGTTTTTCCCGCTGGGCGCTGGCGCGCCACTCGCCGGGCACGAGCACCGTGCTCGGCCAGCGCAACGTCTACATCCTGCCGACGCCGGCAGGCTGGTTCTTCGCGCTGACCCTGCTCGTGCTGCTCGTGGGCTCGATCAACTACCAGCTCAACCTCGGATACCTGTTCACCTTCGCGCTGGCGGGAAGCGCGCTGATGTCGATGCACCTCACGCATGCCAATCTGCGGGGGCTGCAGCTGGCCGCCGGCGGCGGCGAGCCGGCCGAGTGGTTCGCCGGCCGCAGCGGCGTGCTGCACCTGCGGGTGCATGCCGGGCGCGGCGCGCGCTGGGGCCTGCTGGCCCGGCTGGACGATGCCGACGAGCGCGCGCTGGACGTGGCGGCAGGCGAAAGCGTCGAGCTGGCGCTGCCCTGGCGCCCCGCGCGCCGCGGCCACCTGGCGTGGCCGGCGCTGCGCCTCGAGACGCGCTATCCCCTGGGACTGTGGCGCGCCTGGAGCGTGTGGCGCCCGGCGCTGCGCCTGTGGGTCTACCCGGCGCCGCGCGACCCCGCGCTGCCGCTGCCGGTGCCCGAAGCGCGCGCGGGCAGCCACGAAATGCGCCGCCGCGGCGACGGCGACGAGGCCGACGAACTGCGCGACTGGCGCATCGGCGACCCGATGCGTCGCGTGGTGTGGCGCAAGTCGCGCGACGATCGCTGGATCGTGCGCAGCTCGGGCAGCATGCCCGCGGGCGCGGTGCTGAGCCTGGACTGGCAGGCACTGCCGCCGGCCTGGGACGCCGAGGCACGCCTGGAGCAGCTGTGCGCGTGGGTGCTGCTGGCGCGCCGCGCCGGGCTGGCTTGGGAGCTGCGCCTGCCGGGACAGACGCGCGCCGCGGCCGCCACGCACGAGCATGCTCGCGAATGCCTGCGCCTGCTGGCACAGTGGGGGACGGAAGATGCGACGCGGGCCGCTTGAGCGCGGCGCCGGCGGGGTGCCCCTCGTGCCCCTCGTGCCCCTCGTGCCACTCGCGCCGCGCGAACGCCTGCGCGCGCTGCCGCAGACGTCGCGCGACACCCTGTGGGTCGTGCTCGTGGGCGTCGCCAGCCTGCTGCCGCTGCTGGCCCACCTGCCGGCCTGGGCCGGCGCCAGCGGCGTGGCGCTGCTGGGCTGGCGTGCGCTGCTGGCATGGACGCAGCGTCCACTGCCTTCGCGCGGCCTGCTGGCTCTGCTGCTCGGGCTGGGAGTCGCCGCGGTGGGGCTGCGCTTCCACACCCTGTTCGGGCGCGACCCCGGGGTCAGCCTGGTCGTGCTGCTGCTGGGCCTCAAGCTGCTCGAGGCGCGCGCGCGACGCGACGCCTACGTGGTGTTCTACCTCGGCCTGTTCTGCGTGTTCGCGCAGTTTCTCTACACCCAGTCGGCGCTGGCCGCGGCGTGGATGCTGGCGTGCATGCTCGGCTGGCTGACCGCGCTGCTGCACGCCAACCTGCCGGCCGGGCGTCCGCCGCTGGCGCGCCGCCTGGGCACGTCGCTGCGCCTTCTCGGACTGGGGCTGCCGCTGACGGCCGCGTTGTTCGTGTTGTTTCCGCGCCTGGCCGGCCCGCTGTGGAGCCTTCCCGACACCCACCAGGCGGCCAGCGGGTTGTCCGCCGACATGGACCCCGGTGCCATCGCGCGCCTGGCCCTCGACGACAGCGTGGCATTTCGGGTGCGTTTCGACGGCCCCCGCCCTCCCCGGCGCGAGTTGTACTGGCGCGGACCGGTGCTCGGGCGATTCGACGGGCGGACGTGGAGCCCGCTGCCGACGCAGCGGGCAGGCCGGCCGCGCGAGTCCGTGTTGCGCCAGCTCGGCCCAGCGGTGACCTACACGGTCACCCAGCAGCCTACGCAGCGCCACTTCGCCTTCGCGCTGGCAGCGCCGGCGAGCGCACCCGCGCTGCAAGGCCAGCCCGGAACGCGACTGCGGCTGCTGCCCGACCTGGAGCTGCGCGCGAGTCGACCACTGACCCATGTCACCCGTTTCACGGTGACCTCTTGGCCGCGCCACGCCTTCGGCGCCGATGAGCCGGCGGCGCGCCTGCGCGAGCTGCTGCGCCTGCCGCCCGGCGACAACCCGCGCACGCTGGCGCTGGGTCGCGAGCTGCGCCGGCGCTACGGCGCCGGCGGCCCGGCCGCCGTGGCCGACGCGGCGCTGCGCATGTTCCGACAGCAGGACTTCCGCTACAGCCTGCACCCCGGTGTGTACTCCGGGCCGGACGCCGTCGACCAGTTCCTGTTCCAGCGCCGGGTCGGCTTTTGCGAGCACTACGCGCAGGCCTTCGTGGTGCTGATGCGCGCGGCGGGAATTCCGGCCCGCATCGTCACCGGCTACCAGGGCGGCTCGCTCAACCCGCTCGACGGGCAATGGGTGGTGCGCCAGAGCGACGCGCATGCCTGGGCCGAATACTGGATCGCCGGCAGCGGCTGGGTGCGCGCCGACCCCACCGCGATGGTGGACCCTGCCCGCGTCGACCGCAGCCAGACCCTCGATGCGGCCGAACCCCTGCTGGGATTGGCCGCCCTCGGCCCGCGCGATGCGCGCACCATTCGCTGGCTGCGCAACGCCGGCGACGCGCTCGACTCGGCCTGGAACCAATGGGTGCTCGACTACGGCCAGGACCGCCAGCGCCGCCTGCTGGACAAGCTGGGAATGCCCCGCGCCAGCGGAGCGCGCCTGGCGTCGGCGTCGGCGCTGAGCCTGGCCCTGCTGCTCAGCCTCGGAGGCGTGTGGCTGTTGTGGAAATCGCGCGCGCCTCGCGACCCCTGGCAGCGCGCATGGCATCGCCTGCGGGCACGACTGCGGCGCCGGGGCTTCGAAGCCTTGCCGGGCGAGCCGCCCGGAACGCTGGCGAGGCGATTGAGCCGCCTGGCCGGAATGCGCGATGCCTGCGAGCTGCTGCTCGAACTCGAGCGGGCGCGCTACGCGCCTGCGTCGCAGCAGGCCGTTGCCATGCGCGCGCTGGCGTGGCGCGCGGCCCGCGTGCCGCTGCCACGGCGGCGGCGCCCAGGCCCATCGCGCAAGCCGCGCCCATCGTAAAATTCCTGCCGTGGCGCGCGCCGGCCCGGCAGCCGGGCTTCGACGCCGCGCGCCGGTGGCCCTCGTTGCACAGTTCAGGAGACGAACCATGACCCCCCGACGCCTGTCCGGCCAACTCGTGGCGCTGCTGCTCAGCGCCGGCATGCTTGCACTGCCCCCGGTGGCCAAGGCCGATCTGATCGGCACCCAGCAACTCACCGGCCAGGCCGGCGGCGCCAGCACGGCCGGCGCCGCGCACGACCGCCAGGTGCTCGAGCAGTTCCTGGCCCGCGCCGATGTGCGCCAGCGCCTGCAGCACCTGGGTGTCAGCGAGGGGCTGACCCAGCAGCGAGTGGCCGCCCTGAGCAACGCCGAGGTCGCCAGCCTGGCCTCGCGAATCCAGTCGATGCCCGCAGCCGGCACGCTGGGCTTCCAGGAAACGGTGATCATCCTGCTGGTGGCCATCCTGGTGGTGCTGGCGGTTTGACGCCGGCGCCCACTCGCGCGCGCCAGGCCGGCAGGCGGCGCGCCAGGCATGCCGGACTGGCGCTGGCGCTGGCCGGGCTGCTGGGCGGCTGCGCGCTTCCCGGGGCGTCGAGCCCCCCGCAGTTTCGTGACGGCAAGCTGCTGCAGCGCCCGCCGGATCTGCCGCAGCGCGCGTCCGTGCATGGCGTCGATTTCTACGCCGACGACACCAACGCCTGCGGTCCCGCGTCGCTGGCCGAGGTGCTGCGCTTCAGCGGGGTCGACACCGACGTGCAGCGCCTCAAGCCGGAGTTGATCACCCCGGCGCTCGACGGCACGCTGCAGTACGACATGCTCGGCGCCACCCGCCGCGCGTCGCGCGTGGCCTACGTGATCGACCCGACGCTGGGCGCGCTGATGAGCAACATCGCCGCGGGCCATCCGGTGGTGGTGCTGCAGCGCCTGGGAATCACCGCGGGCACGTGGCATTACGCGGTGGTCGTCGGCTACGACCTGGGCGCCGACACCATCACGCTGCGCTCGAGCACCGCGCGCGACCTGGTGTTGTCCATCGGGCAGTTCGACGCCACCTGGGCCGGCGGCGGTCGCTGGGGCTTCGTGGCGCTGCGCCCGGGGGTGTTTCCGCCCGGCGCCACCGCGGTACGCTACCTGAGCGCGGTGGCGCCGATGGAGGGCGTGGCGCCCGCCGCGGCGCGCCAAGCCTACCGGGCAGCGCTGGAACACTGGCCCGACGCCTGGGTGGCGATGATGGGCCTGGGCAACCTGGCCTATGCGCGCAAGGACTATGCCGCCGCCGCCGTGCATTTCGCGCAGGCGGCGAGGGCCCACCCGCACGATGGCGATCCACTCAACAACCTGGCGCAGGCGCTGCTGGCCGCCGGCGACATCGACGCCGCGCGCGGCGCCATCGCGCAGGCGCTGGCCATCGGCAAGCCCCATTCGCAGGTCTACGCTCGCACCCGCGACGAGATCGAGCGCGCTGCGTCGGCGAAGGGCAGTCGCGACTGAACCGCGGCGGCGCGCTGCCGCCGCGCGATCGCCTCATCCCAGGCGGCGCGCACGCTCCGTGGGACTGACGATGTCGGTGAGCCGGATGCCGAACTTGTCGTTGACCAGCACCACCTCTCCGCGCGCGATCAGGAACCCGTTGACCAGCACGTCCATCGGCTCGCCGGCCAGTCGGTCGAGGTCGACCACCGAGCCCTGCGCCAGCTGCAGCAACTCGCGGATCTGGATCTTGGTGCGCCCCAGCTCCACCGACAGCGTGACCGGGATGTCCATGACCAGGTCGAGCTGCTCGACCCCTGCGTTCCCCGCGCCGTCGGGCTGCAGCTGCGCGAAGCTGGCACGCTGCGCCTGAGGCTGCGCCGCGGCAGCCGGCTGCGCGGGCATTTCGCCGACTGCGGGCTCGCTGCCGGTCGGCCCCTGCTCGGCCAGCGCGGCTTCCCAGTCGTCGGCCATCGCGGTCTCTTCCACCAGCGGGTCGGTTGCGTCGGGCGCTGCGCCTGTGTATTCGGGATCGGCCATGTCGGCAATGGTACGAAGGTTCGGGGGAAAAGGCTCGGGCGACGGACGGCTGGCGCTTCGCGACCCGGGCGCCGATTCAGCGCAGGTGGGCCTTGGGCGAGCGACCCAGGCCGGCCTCGGGCAGCAGGCGCTGGCGGACCTTGATGGCCATGTTGTCGTCGTGCTGGCCGTACTCGCCCACCAGCACGGGAATGCCGTCGACCCGCGCCACCACGGTCTCGGGCATGTCCACCGGGATCACGTCGCCCACGCGCAGCGCGAGCAGTTCGCGCACCAGCACCTCGCGCTGCAGCAGCTCGACGCGCAGCTCCACGGCAGCCTCGCGCATCTCGGTCTGCAGGGCCTGCATCCAGCGCTGGTCGACCTCGTTGCGGTCGGTGGTCATCCCGGTCATCAGCTGGTCGCGGATGGGCTCGACCATGCTGTAGGGAATGCAGATGTGCAGCGAGCCGCCTCCGCCCTCGATCTCGACGTCGAAGGTCGACGCGATCACCACCTCGGTGGGCGTGGCGATGTTGACGAACTGCGGGTTGACCTCGGAACGCACGACCTCGATGTCCAGCGGCAGCACGGGGTTCCAGGCCAGCCGGTACTCCTTGAACACCATCTCGAGCATGCGGGAGATGATCCGCTGCTCGAGGTTGGTGAAGTCACGTCCCTCGATGCGCGCATGGAAACGCCCGTCGCCACCGAAGAAGTTGTCGACGACGCTGAACACCAGCCGGGGATCGAACACGAACAGCGCGGTGCCGCGCAGCGGCTTGAGCTGCACCAGGTTGAGGTTGCTCGGGACCACCAGGGTGCGGATGAATTCGCTGTACTTGAGCAGGCGCACCGCCGAGACCGAGATCTCGCTGGAGCGACGCAGGAAGTTGAACAGGCCGACACGCCAAAGGCGGGCGAAGCGCTCGTTGATGACCTCCAGCGTGGGCATGCGCCCGCGCACGATGCGGTCCTGGCTGGCCAGGTCGTAGGGGCGCACGCCGCCTTCCTGGACCTCCTCCACCTCGGGTTCGGTGTCCTCGCCGGTGATGCCCTGCAACAGCGCATCGACCTCGTCCTGGGACAGTACGTCCTTGACCATCACTGCACCACGTAGGCGGTGAAATACACGCCGCTGACCGGTCCGCCCGCGGCGGAGGGGCCGGCGCCCAGCACGCGGTTGACCGCGCGCCCGATCTGCTGGCGCAACTGATCGCGCACCTGCACGGATGCCGCCTTGTCGGCCGGCTCGGAGGCCAGCAGGCGCAGGATGGCGTTGCGCACTTCCGGGGTCAGCGCCGAAATCCGCGCATCGAGTTCAGGCTCGGAGGTCTTCAGGGCCACGGTGGTCTGCAGGTAATGGGTACTGCCGTCGCTGCTCGCCAGGTTGGTGACGAAGGGCGCCAGCACGATGAAATGCACGCTCGCCAGACGCCTGGCGGCGAGCTGCGCAGGACTGGGCGCATGCGGCTTGCGCAGCAGGAACCACCACGCCGCGCCGCCACCGCCGGCGCCCAGCAAGAGCACCACGGCCAGCACGATCAGCAGCAGCTTGCCCTTGCCACCCTTGCCACCCTTGCCCTGCGCGGGCTTGTCCGCCATGCACCCTCTCCGCGATCGATCCAGTTCGATACTGTAAACGGCACGCGCGCCGGCAAGTTGAATGCGCGAGCCCGTCGACGCTCAATCAGACATAGGTGTTGACGATTCCCCGCAGCCACGCGGCGGGCTGCGCCGACGCCGGCATGGCGGTGGCGTCCAGCGCCAGCGGCGCTCCAGCGCGCGAGCCGCGCGGTGCTCCGCGAGAGTTGTCGCGCCCGGCGCCCCCCGAGCCCACCGAGGCCTGGCTGAGCTGGAGTCCGGCCCCGGTGAACAGATCGTGCAACTGCGGCAGTGCGCTCTGCACGGCCTCGCGCACCGCCTGGTGGGGAGAGGCGAACTGGGCATTGACCTGTCCGCCCTGGATCTGCAGATGCACCTCCAGCGGCCCGAGCTGGGGCGGGTTGAGCTGCAGCGTGGCCGACTGCAGCTTGCCGTTGACCGCCAGCAGCATCTGCTGTCCCAGTTCCTGGCCCCAGGGCGCGGTCCCCACCGGCGACGGCAGTGCCGCGCTGTAGGTGGCCGCCGGCTCGGCGGCCAGGGCCGGAGTCGCCACCGCCGAAGCCAGGTTGCCCAGCGCGCCCGACAACGCAGCCGGTTGCGCCTGCTGCGCGGCCTGCGGCCGCGCTCCCGTGGCACTGGCGGCGCCAGCGCTGTCGAGGCTCGCCGCCAGCGCCTGGCCCGTGCCCGGCGCTGCGGCCGCAGTGCGCGCGCCCTGCGCGGCGGCTGCCAGCGCCTCGGCCTGCGCCTGCGAGAAATGCCCTGCCTGTGCGCCCTGCGCCTGGGCCGCCGCGTTCGCCGCCTGCGCACTGGCGCGCAGCGCCTGGACTCCGGTGTCGACCCCGGCGGCGCCGGTCGGCGCGCCATCGGACGCGCCGGAATGCCCGGCCGGCAGGCCTTGCAGGGCCTGCATCATCGCCGCCGGCGGCAAGTTCTTGCCGCCCGTGCCTGCCCCGCCCTTGCCGCTCGCGCCCGCTGCCTGGCCACCCGCCTGCCCGGCCAGCGCGACCCATTGCGCCATCATCGCCTGCGCCGCCGCCGCCGCGGCCGAAGCCTGGGTGGAATCGCCTGGGGCCTTGGCCTCGGCGGCCTGCCCGCTGCCGGCAGCGGCCTTCGAGTCGCCGTGGCCCGATGCCGCACCGGCCTGCGCGGAAGCCTGCGCCTGGGAGCCTGCCGGGCTCGACGGGGCCTGCGAAGCCGACGAATCCGCCGTCGAGGAAGAGCTGGAGCTCGAACTCGAACTCGAACTCGAACCGGCGCCTGCCTGCGCCCCGGGCCGCGGGTTCGACCCGGCTTGCGCCGCATCCTGGCTCCGCGCGCCGGCGTCGGCCGATGGCGCCGAGCCGCCCGCGCCCTGGGTCCCCGCGCCCGCCGCCGGCTGCGCGGGAGCCGCGTCGGCGCTGCTCGACGCGGGCGGGGTCTGGCCGGCCGCAGCCCCCTGGAATGCGCTCGCGCTGCCCTGGGCCACCGACAACACACTGGCGAACGCGGGCGACTGCGTGGCGTCGACGGCCGATGCGCCCGGAACGGAACCGATGCTGCCCAGCAGGGAATTCAAGGATTCGATCTTGGTCATGGAAATAGGCGGTGGCGGCAAGGGCGCCCTGCGCGCCACACTTGCAAGCAAGACTTGCGCCAGCCTTCCTGGGCCCGCCCGCCGCCAGGCCAGGCGGCTCGCGCCGGAAACCCGTCGCGGCCGCGACGGCGATCGCGCCCCCGCTCAGCGGCGGCGCGACGGGCGCGTGTCGCCCAAACGCGAGTTCTGCGAGTCGCTGAAGCTGTCGGCGAACCCGGGGCGGCGGTTCAGCGACCACTCCTGCAGGTCGGCCTGCTGGCGCTTGCGCTGCTGCGCCAGCGCCACGCCGTGCTCCTGCGCCAGCAGCACCTCGAAGGCCTTCTCCTTCTGGCGCGCCGCGGTCCACGCCTGCTGCTGCGCGGCACACGCGCCGCGTGCGCGCTCGACCTCGGATCGCTGCTGCGCCTGCGCCGCCGCCAGGCGGTCGAGGAAAGCGCGCAGGTCGCGCACCTGGCTCCACGCACCGCCTCGGCGCTCCTGCTCCTCGAGCTGCTGCCGGTACTGCGCGGAGAACTGCTCCAGGCTGCGAAGCTTGTTCTCGGCCTGCAACTGCTCGGCCTGCGCGCGCCGCAGCCTGACGGCAAGCTCCTGGCCGGCACGTTGTGCCTGCTCGTGCAGGTTGCGCAGCGTCTGCACGCGTTGGGGATTGGGATGGAGCTCCGACATGGGCGGCATGATCGGCCACGCAGTCGTGGCCGCAACTCATTCTAGGAGCCTGGCCCGCACAGGGCGAGCCCGCCGCGCGCTCAGGCGGGCGCCTGCGGCATGTACGCGGCCATCAGGCGCGCCAGCAGCGCGCGGCTGGTGGCCAGGTCGACGGCCTCGCGCATGCCCTGGCGCAGGAAGCCTCCGATGGCCAGGTGGGCGTGCACCGCCTGGTCCAGCGCGGGGTCGCTGCCCGGCGTGTACGCGCCGACCGCGATCAGGTCCTGCTGGGCGCTGTAGCGGGACTCCAGCTCCTTCAGGCGGTAGACCTGGCGCAACTGCTCCGGATCGGCCAGCGAAGGCATCACGCGGCTGATCGACGCCTGCAGGTCGATCGCCGGGAAATGTCCCTGCTCGGCCAGGCGTCGGCTCAGCACGATGTGCCCGTCGAGGATCGCGCGCGTGTTGTCGGCCACCGGATCCTGCTGGTCGTCGCCTTCCATCAGGATGGTGTAGAACGCGGTGACGCTGCCGCCCCCGTCGCGCCCGTTGCCGGCGCGCTCGACCAGCGCCGGCAGGCGCGCGAATACCGACGGCGGAAAGCCCCTCGCGGCAGGCGGCTCACCGGCCGCCAGCGCGACCTCGCGCAGCGCCAGCGCGTAGCGGGTCAGCGAGTCCATCAGCAGCAGAACGTGCAGCCCCTGGTCGCGGTAGTACTCGGCCAGCGCGGTCGCCAGGCGCGCGCCGCGGATGCGCGAAAGCGCCGGCGCGTCCGCCGGCACGGCGACGACCACGGCTCGGCGCAGCCCGTCGGGACCGAGGATGTCCTCGATGAATTCCTTGACTTCGCGGCCGCGCTCGCCGATCAGCCCGACCACGATCACGTCGGCGTCGGTGTTGCGCGCCATCATGCCAAGCAGCACGCTCTTGCCCACGCCGCTGCCGGCGAACAGCCCCATGCGGGCGCCGCGCCCGACCGTGAACAGCGCGTTGATCGCGCGCACTCCGACGTCGAGCGGCTGGCGCACCAGCGCGCGCTCCAGCGGATTGATCGGCGGCGTGCCCAGGCTGGTGAAATCGGAAGCCAGCAGCGGCCCCTGGGCGTCCAGCGGGCGCGCGTCGGCGTCGAGCACGCGGCCGCACAATTCCATGCCGGCCGGCAGTCGCAGGTCCCCGGGCATCGGGATCACCCGCGCCCCCGGCGCCAGGCCCTGCATGTCGCCGCTGGCCATCAGTTGCACGTTGTCGCCGTGGAAACCCACCACCTCGGCGCTCACGCTGCGATTGCCCTCGGTGCGGATCAGGCAGCGTGCGCCCAGGCTCAGGTCCAGGCCCTGGGCTTCCAGGATCAGACCGCGCACGCGCACCAGGCTGCCACTGGGCAGCAGCGGCAGCTCGCCGGCCGCGCGCAGTCGCTTGTGCAGCGTGCTCAGACGCGCCAGCGCGGGCGCGCAGCGCGTGCCCGTGCCCCCTCCTGCCGGCGCGCTCACAGCGAGCCCTCCTCGAACAGCCGCGCCATGACCTGGCGCCAGCGCTCCTCCAGGCGCAGGTCCAGCTCGGCCTGCGCATCGCGTACGCGCCAGCGCCGCTCGGGATGCACGCGCGCCGCCTCGGGCCCCGCTCCGAGCACCAGGTCGCCGCGCTGCAGCGTGCCGTCGGGCAGCAGCGTCAGACCGCTTTCCTCCAGCTCCGGCGCCAGCTCGCGCACCAGCGCGGCATCGTCGGGATGCAGTCGCACCCACGGCACGCCGGCGCGCGCCGGGAACGCCGCGAGCGCTTTTTGCATCACCTCCAGCACCTGCTGCGGCTGGGTGCGCAGCTCGTGCACCAGCACCTGGCGCGCCAGTTCGAGCGCGAGCGCGACCAGCGAGGACTCGAGCTCGGCGTCCAGCGAGTCGACGCGGGTGCGCAAGCCCTGCAACAGCCCGCGCAAGGCCTCGAGTTCGGCCTGCGCCTGCTGGCGCCCGGCCTGCAGGCCGGCCTCGCGCCCTTCGGCATGGCCCTGTTCATGGCCTTCCCGGCGCCCCTGCTCGCGCGCGGTCTCGAACACCGCCTCGAGGTCGCGAGCGGTCGGCAGCGGCAGCGACGGCGCGTCGCGCGCGCTGCTGCTCGAAGGCGCCTTGCCGCGTGGCGGCCCGGAACCGAGCTCGGGGGCGGCCCAGGCCTCGGCCTGCGCCACCTGCTCCTTGGGAATGATCATGCGCGCGCCATGTCCGTGGTGAGCGTGGTGAGCGTGGTGTCGAGTCGCGAGCTCATCCCACCATCGCCTCGGCTCCGCCGCCGCCGAGCTGGATCTGGCCGGCGGCCTCCAGGCGCGTGGCTACCTGCAGGATTTCCTTCTGCGCCGCCTCGACCTCGGCCAGGCGCACCGGGCCCTTGGCCTCCATGTCGTCGCGCAGCATCTCGGCCGCGCGCTTGGACATGTTGCCGAGGAACTTCTCCCGCAGCGGAGCATTGGCCCCCTTCAAGGCCAGGATCAGGGTCTCCGACGAGATCTCGCGCAGCATGGTCTGCATGCTGCGGTCGTCGACGTTGATCAGGTCGTCGAACACGAACATCTGCTCCTGCACCCGCCCGGCCAGGCCTTCGTCCTGCGAGCGCATGTGGTCCATGATGCCGTTCGACAGCGAGGTCTCCAGCCGGTTGAGGATGTCCGCTGCGACCTTCGGTCCGCCCATCGCGCTGACCTGCACGCTTTGCGAATCCCCGGACAGCAATTCGTCCAGCGCATCGTTGAGTTCGCGCAGCGCGCTGGGCTGCAGCCCGTCGAGGTTGGCCAGTCGCAGCATGGCCTCGCTGGCCTGGCGCTCGGGCAGGAAGTTCAGCACCTCGCTGGCCTGGTCCGGGTCGATGTACGACAACACCAGCGCGACCACCTGGGGATGCTCCAGCTTGATCAGCTCGGCGATCGCACGCGGCTCGAGCCATTTCAGGTTCTCCAGCCCGGTCGACTCGCCGCCGTGCAGGATGCGCTCGATCAGCGAGTTCGCGCGATCGCCGCCGAGCGCCTTGGTCAGCGCCGAACGCAGGAACTGGTCGGCCCCCAGGCCGAGCGAGGTCTGGCGCTCGAGCTTGTCGCGGAACTCGCGCATCACCGAATGCGCCTGGTCGGTGCTGACCCTGCCCAGGCGCGACATGGCCACGCCCAGGCGCTGCACCTCGCGCGGCGCCAGGTGCTTCATCACCTCGGCCGCCTGGTCCTCGCCCAGGCTCAGCAACAGCACCGCGGCGCGATCCAGGCCCTTGAGATCTTCCTCACTGGCCATCGGCAAGCCACTCCTTGACCACCTGCGCGGCGCGCCGCGGGTCCTGCTTGACCAGCTCGCGCGACACCGCCGCGTCGTTCTCGAAGGTGTTGCTCAACTGCACCACGTCGGGCGCCAGCTCACCACCGCCCCCGCGCGCTGCCCGCGGCGCCTCGGCGCCCTCGCCTTCGCCCTCGTCCGGCTCGCCCGCCTCGGCCGATGCCGACTGCAGCCGGCCGGGCGACGCCAGGCGACGCACCGCGCGATAGATCAACAAGCCGAACACCAGCGCCAGCAGGTAGGGAACCGCGGCCCGCGCCGAATCCCACAGCAGCGGCGAACGCCACCACGGCAGCGTCGCAGCCTCGGGCCCGGCGCTGCCGAAGGGCATGCTGACCACCGATACCTGGTCGCCACGCTTGGGGTCGTAGCCGATGGCATCCTGCACCAGCTGGCGCAGCTGCGCCAGTTGCTGCGCGCTCATCGGATGCGGCTTCGCCGCAGCGCCGCCGGTCGCCGGGCGATCGTTGATCAGCACGGCGACGGAAATCCGTCGCACCGAGCCGACCGGCTGCTGGGTGTGGCTGACCGTCTGGTCGACGTCGTAGTTGGTCGTCGCCGAACTGCTGGCCGCAGTCGGCGCCAGGGTCTTCAGCGACGGCGTCAACTGCTGGAACTGCTGCGGGGTCAGCGGCTGCGAGGCCGAGCCGACGGTGAACGGCGCGAGCACGCCGCCCGGCGGCTGGTTGGTCAGCGCCCCCGGAACCCCGGCCGGCAGGTTGGCGTTGCCGGTGCTGTTCTGGGTCTGCGCCTGGCGGCTGAGCAGGTGCGACTGGCCGTAGATCACCGAACTGGTCTCGGTCTTGCCGAAGTCCAGGTCCGCCGACACCGCCACGCGCACGCCGTTGCTGCCCACCAGCGGGCTGAGAATGGATTCGATCTGGCGGCGGTACTGCTGCTCCACCTCGTTGCGATAGGCGAGCTGGCTGGGCTGGATGCCGCTGGCCTGCTGCTCGCCGGCCGTCAGCAGGTCGCCGTCCTGGTCGACCACGTTGACCTGTTTGTCGCTCATGCCGGCCACGCCGGATGCCACCAGGTGCACGATGCCGGCGACCTGCGCGGAGCTGAGCACCCGTCCGGGGTACAGCTTGAGCAGCACCGACGCCGAGGGCTTCTGTTCCTGGTCGAGGAACACCGAGGGCTTCGGGATCGCCAGATGCACGATCGCCGACTGCACGGCCGACAGCGATTCGATGGTGCGTGCCAGCGAGCCTTCGAGCGCGCGCTGGTAGGTCACGCGCTCGACGAACTGGCTGGTGCCCATCGGCTCGTGGTCCAGCGCCTCGAAGCCCACGCCGGCGCCCTTGGGCAGCCCCTGCGCCGCCAGCTTCATGCGCGTGGCGTAGACCTGCTCGGTCGGCACCTGGATGACGTTGCCGGCGTCGGTGATGCGGTAAGGCACCCCGAGCTTCTGCAGCTCGGCGATGACCGATCCGCCGTCGGCCTGCGACAGGTTGGTGTAGAGCACCTGGTAGCTCTGCACGCGCGCCCACATCAGGCTGACCACGAGCAAGGCGACCAGCGCTGCCAGGCCCGCAAGCAGGCCCACACGCTGGTTGACGCTCAAGCGCCGCCACAGCGCGAGCGGAGCCTGCAGCGCATTCGGGGGTGCGGTATCGGTGAGGGTAGCCATCGCCGGGGATCTGAAGTTGGGGGCTCAGCGAGGGTGCTCAGGCCTGGATGTTCATGATGTCCTGGTACGCCGACACCAGCTTGTTGCGCACCTGCAGCGCGGCCTGGAACGAAAGCGAGGCCTTCTGCGTGGCCAGCATGACGTCGCTCAGGCTGACATCGCCTCGCCCGCTGGAGAACTGGGCCTGCAGCTTGTCGGCCTGCATCAGCTGGGCGTTGACCTCGCCCAGCGCCGATTTCAGCGTGGCCGCGAAATCAGCCCCGCCGGCAGCCGGCGCGGCGCCGGGGCCGCCGGCCGGCCATTGCGGCGCGGCCGCGGCCTGCGCGGCCAGCGCCCGCATCTGGGTCACCAGTTGCTGCATGCGATCGACGTTCATCGGGCGTTCTCCACGACTCGGCTCCGGCGTCAAGGACATGACGCGCACCCTTCGACAAGCAAGACCCGTTCCATGCGCGGATCCGCCGGGTGCGCGACAAGCCCGCTCAGTCGTCCCCGCCGGTATCGTCCACCGACGGCAGCTCCAGCCCGGCCTCGCGCAGTCGCTGCAGCTTGTGACGCAGGGTGCGCGGGCTGATGCCCAGGCGCTCGGCCGCCAGCTTGCGCGAACCGCCGCTTTCGCGCAAGGCATCGGCGATCATGCGCCGCTCGCTGTGCGCCAGCTCGGCGCCCAGCGCCCTCGCCTCGACAGGAGCCGCGGCGACCGGCTCGTACGCTGCCGGCGCCGCTGCCGGTGCTGCCGAGAAGACCGGCTGCGCTTGCTGCCGGGCCTGCTGCGGCGCCAGCGCCGCCGCCCCGGCGCCGGGCAGCAGCAACAGGTCGCCGGCGCGGATCCACGCGCCGTCGCACAGGATCGCTGCGCGCTGCATGACGTTTTCCAGCTCGCGCACATTGCCCGGCCAATCGTGGCCGAGCAGCGCCGCGCGCGCCGAGCCGTCGAGGCGCGGCACCTCCGGCAGCGAAGACTGCTGCGCGAAGCGCCGCAGCAGCGCCTCGGCCAGCGGCACGATGTCGTCCATGCGCTCGCGCAGCGACGGCACGCGCAGCGGAAACACGCTCAGCCGGTAGAACAGGTCCTCGCGCAGCACGCCTTCGCGCACCGCCTGCTGCAGGTCGCGATTGCTGGTGGCGACGATGCGAAGGTCCAGCGAAATGCGCCGGCGCCCGCCCAGGCGCTCGATCTCGCGCTCCTGCAGCACGCGCAGCAGCTTGGCCTGCAGCGACGGCGCCATCTCGGTGACCTCGTCGAGCAGCAGGGTGCCGCCCTGCGCCTGCTCGAACTTGCCGGGAGCCGATTGCGCCGCGCCGGTGAACGCTCCCTTGTCGAAGCCGAACAGCGTGGCTTCGAGCAGGCTTTCGGGAATCGCCGCGCAGTTGATGGCCACGAACGGGCCCTGGGCGCGCGGAGAGCTGCGATGCACGAAGCGGGCCAGCACTTCCTTGCCCACCCCGCTGGCACCCAGCAGCATGATGCTGACATCGGTCTGCGCCGCGCGGCGCGCCATCTCCAGGGTCTGCAGCATCAGCGCCGAGCGCGCGACCAGGCCGGCCGCCGGGGCGTCGGCGGACGAGGCATTCGCGGAAATCGGGCTGGTGGCGGACATGGGCGGATATTCAGGCCGGCGCGCGTTGGTGCACCGCGGCAGGCGACATGCTACGCAATCCTGCGCCTGCAACCCTGCGCAGCGCAACCCGCGTCAAGCTTTTGACACAAGGCTCGCCGCGGTACTCACTCGCCCGCGGCCTCGGCATGCTCGCGCAGGTTGTACTTGCGGATCTTCTCCACCAGCGTGGTTCGTCGCAGCCCCAGGCGCGCCGCGGCATGGGCGATCACGTGGTGGCTCGCCGCCAGCGCCTGCTCGATCAGCGAGCGCTCGATGCGCTCCAGGTAGGCACGCAGGTCGATGCCCTGCGCCGGCAGTACCGGCTCGTCGGGCTCGCTGACCAGTTGCATCAGGTCCTGCAGGCCGTCGTTGGCGGCGTCGCCGCCCTCCTCCGCCCCGGTCTCGAGCGGCTGCACCGGGGGCAGCGCCTGCGCCCCCTGCATCTTCTGCGGCAGGTCGCGAAGCTGCACCGTGCCACCGCCGTGCAGGATGACCAGGCGCTCCATCAGGTTGTGCAGCTCGCGCACGTTGCCCGGCCAGTGGTAGGCGAGCAAGGCCTGCTGCACGCCGTCGCCCAGGCGCACGTGACCGAGCCCCGAGGCCTCGAGTTCGCGCAACGCATGTTCGGCCAGCAGCAGGATGTCCTCGCCGCGCTCGCGCAGCGCCGGGATGCGGATGGGCACCACATGCAGCCGGTAGTACAGGTCCTCGCGAAACCGTCCCAGATCGATCAGCTGCTCGAGATCCCGGTGGGTCGCGGCGACGATTCGCGCTGCCGCCGGCAGCGTCTCGCTGCCGCCGACGCGCTCGAAGCAGCGCTCCTGCAGCACCCGCAGCAGCTTGACCTGCAGCGGCGGACTCATTTCGGCGACTTCGTCGAGGAACAGCGTGCCGCGCCCGGCCAGCTCGAAGCGCCCCTTGCGCGCCGCCTGCGCGCCGGTGAACGCACCGCGTTCGTGGCCGAACAGCTCGCTTTCCATCAGCTCGCCGGGAATCGCGCCGCAGTTGACGGCCACGAAGGGGCGCGCAGCCCGCGACGACCAGGCGTGCAGCAGGCGCGCGACCAACTCCTTGCCGGTTCCCGACTCGCCCTGCACCAGCACCGTGCTGTCGGTGGCGGCGACGCGACGCAGCAAGGCGCGCAGCGCCACCATGGACTCGCTGTTGCCGAGCAACTGCGGCGCCTCGACGGGGGTTTCGAGCGGTAATGTCGTACTCATGGCGTGTTGATGCGCATTCTCGCACCAGCCAGCGTCGGTACGTCAAAACAGCGCCCGGCGTCGTCCACGCGCAACGACGCCGCGCGCAGGCCGCCGGGCCCGCGCGCGGCGACTTCGGTGGCGCTCTCAAGCCATCGCCGGGCCGCCCCAAGATTGCTTGACCCCCTTGGGG
Organism: Pseudomonadota bacterium; assembly: GCA_021847345.1. Classification (GTDB taxonomy): domain Bacteria; phylum Pseudomonadota; class Gammaproteobacteria; order Burkholderiales; family Burkholderiaceae_C; genus Thiomonas_A. The sequence goes on along the minus strand of JAJZTW010000025.1, from coordinate 2,984 downwards.
GGCGGGCTGGGCGCAGCCCGGCCCTGGGGGCGCTCAGACGCCGCGCAGGTGGCGCAGGTAGCTGGCCTTGCGCAGCGGCGCCTTCAGGTGCGAGCGCGTGTGCTCGGCCGCGGCCCGCGTGGCGTAGGGGCCGACCAGCAGCACGCGCAGGCCGTGCGGGGCCAGCGGCCCGCGGCAATGCGGCAGCCCGGCGTGTTGCAGGCGCCCGCTCAGGTGCTGGTAGCTCGACGCCTCGGCGAACGCTCCGACCTGCACGTACCAGCCGGCCTTCGTGCAGCTTCCGGCCTGTGCATGCTCCGCGGCATGCGCGACACGCGCACGGCGATGCTCGACGCGCGCCGCATGGCGCACGGCGTGCCGCGCGACGTGGCGCTGCACATGCCTGTGCTTGGCGGGCGTGGTGGACGTGGTGGCCGCGGCGCTGGACGCCTGCGCCGGCAGCGGCTGCGACGCCGGCTGCATCTGCGGCAACTGCACGCCTTGCGACTTGCCGGCCACCGGTCCCGCCGGCGCCGCCTGCGGCAGCGAGCGCGCGGCGGCCTGGCTGGCGGCCGCCTGCGCGCTGCTCGCCGCCCGTGCCAGCATGCCTGGCGCGGACGCCGCGGAAGCCGCCGTCAGCGGCGTGGACCCACCCGCGGCGCGTGGCTCCGACGCCGAGCCGCTGGCCGGCACTGCCGGCGCGGGCGGTGCCGACGCCGCATGCATCGCAGAACTCGCCGCCGCCGGCACGGCGGCCGGCTGCGCCGGCCTGCGCAGCTTGTGCACGAGCAGCACGATCAGGATGATGGCGATGACCGCGGCGCCTGCGAGCAGCGCGCGGTTGATCCAGCCAAGGCGTTTTTGGATGTTGTCCAGGGGGTCGGTCACGATGCGGGGGTGCTGGGCCGGGGGCTCGATGCCGCGCCGGAAGCGCCCGCGCCCGCGGGCGCGACCACCACGCCGCGATCGGCCCCCGTGGGTTGGTCGGGGGAAACGATGACGATGCTCACCCGCCGGTTGGCCGCGCGGCCCTCGGGGGTGGTGTTCGCTGCAACCGGATGATATTGGCCATAGCCCGCGGCGACGAGTTGCTGCGGGGAAACACCCTGGCTGATCAGCATGTTCACGACCGACAGCGAGCGCATCACCGACAGCGCCCAGTTGGACGAGAACTGCGCGTTGTGGATGGGCTTGTCGTCGGTGTAGCCGTTGACCTGGAACTGGTAGGGCAGGCGCACGAGCTCGTCGGCGATCTCGTGCAGCACGCCCTGCGCGCCCGCGCCGAGCTGCGCGCTGCCCGACGCGAACAGCACGTTGTCGTGGATGTCGATGACCACGCCCTGCGGGGTCAGGCGCACCTGCACCTGGCCGGCGCGCACCTGATCGCGCAACCGCTCGGCCAGCGTACGCGCGATCTGCGCCAGGCGCTGGCGCAGCGCGTCGTGCGCGCTGCGAGCGCCCGACGACTGCACCCCGGCCGTGGGCAGCGGCGGCAGCTGCACCAGGCGCGGACGCCCGCCGACGCCGTCGGCGGCCTCCACCGGCATGGCCCGCGTGGGTTGCCCGGTGAACGCCGCCACCAGGGTTTTCGACAACACCTTGTACTTGCCCTCGTTGACCGACGAGATCGAGTACATGACCACGAAAAACGCGAACAGCAGCGTGATGAAGTCGGCGTAGGACACGAGCCAGCGCTCGTGGTTCTCGTGCTCCTCGTGGCGCTTGCGCGGCATGGTGCTCAGGGTGCCGGGGTGCGCGCGCCGGTCACAGCCCGGCGCGCTGGCGCGCGACCTGGCGCCGGTGGTGGCGGAACACGAAGCGTTCGAGGTCGTTCTGCAGCGCCGGCTCGAGCGGCTCGATGTCCAGGCGGTGCCACAACAGCTCGCCGTCGACCTCCTCTTCCACCAGGTGCCCGGGCAGCATCAGCGGCAGCGCGATGCGGTGGCGCAGCCAGATGCGCACCCACAGCCGGCGCCCGACGCCAAGGGATTCCTCGCTGGCCCAGTGCAGACGCCGCGCCGACAGCACGCACGAGCGCTCGCGCGGCAGTTGCTGCATGCCCCGCAGCGCGGTGCTGGCCATCAGCAGCAGCAGGTCGAGGCGGCGCTCCAGGTTCGAGTTGGCATCGGCGCGCGCCGAGTCGGCAGACACCGGCGGCTCGTCGAGCATCAGCAGCGCACGCAGCAGCGTGAGGTTGTCGGCCATCACGTCGGCCAGCGCCGACTCCGGGGTGATGGTGTCGGTCCAGTCCATCGGCAGGCGCGCGTGCAGGCTGACCGCCTCGCCGCGCACGCCGGGCGAGGAGGCATCGCCCAGTTCGGGCGGGAAGGTCGAAGGCGACGAGGGCTCGTTCATGGCGGCGAAGGCACGGGCGCTGCGGGCAGCGCCAGCCCCGAGCATAGCGGCTGCGCGATGCCCCGGCGAGCGCAGGCGCAAGCCGCCGGCGTGCCCGCTCAGGGGCGCCGCAGGCCCTCGAGCCAAGAGTCGCGCAGCGTGGTCACCACGGCCGCGCAATCGTCCAGCGCCTTGACGTCGTCGAAGATGTTGGCCTGCCCGAGGCGCTCGAGCAGGTAGCGGTAGATGCCCGCCAGGCGCTCGCTGAGATCGCCCGCCTCGCCCGAGCCGGACTCGGGAAGAGCCACCAGCAGGTGCTCGACGATCTGGTAGGCGCGGGTCATCGACTGCACCTTGCGTTCGATCGCCTGTTCCTGGATCGCGCCGCGCGCGCGGCGCAGGTATTCCAGGATGCCGTCGAGCCCGAGCACGAGCAGGCGTTCTTCCTGCACGCCCTGCTGGCCCACCTGGCGGTAGGCGTTCAGCGCCATGACTGCATTCATGTTTCAAGCCTCCTTGCTTGAGATTCAACCGCTGGTCGACGACGAGTTACTGCCGTTGTAAAACGAACTCAGGTACTGTCCGACGGACTGCAACTGCGCTACCTGCACCTGCATGGCGTTGAACTGCTGCTGCAGCAGCGCGGTCTGCGCGGCCGCGCTGTTCTGCAA
>JAJZTW010000024.1 GCA_021847345.1 Pseudomonadota bacterium | reverse complement strand
CCCCACGGGGGATGAGGCCGGACCAGCTGCTGTGCCTGCGCACAGCAGCGCGCCGGCCGAATCCGAGCAGCCTGCAAGCTGCGAGGTGGAACGGGCTGGGCGCAGCCCGGCCCTGGGGGCGCTCAGACGCCCCAGGTGGCCCAGCCCAGCGACAGCAGCAGGCTGAGCACCAGCCATGCCGCTGCCGGCAGCATGCCGCGGCGGCGCGACAGCGCCAGCGCGTAGCCGGCCTTGAGCAGGTTGTTGCTGCCCGACGCGATCAGCACGGCGTGGATCACGGCGGCATCGCTGACCTGGAAATGCCCGGCCAGCAGCGACAGCACGAAGGGGTCGATGTCGCTCAGGCCGACGACGAAGCTCAGCACGTTGAGCCCGCCCACCCCGAAATGGCTGGTGACGAAGCCGGTCAGCGCGGCGAAGGCGACGAACAGTGCGGCGAACAGGAGCGCCACCGGAAGGTCCAGCGGGTTGCGCGAGCCCAGGCTGGTCGGCTCGCCGACAGCGTCGCCGGCGCGGCGCCACAGCAGCCAGGTCACTCCCAGGCTGATCGCGAACAGCACGCCGAAGGGCAGCGCCAGGCGCAGCGCGGCGTCGCGGTGCCCCAGCACGGCGATGACGGCCCACAGGCGCGCGTACATCATCGCCGTTGCGAGCACCGTGGCGGCCGGCGCCTGGCGCGCCATCAGCGGGTCCTGGCGCGCCTGGCGGGCCAGCACCACGGTGGCGGCGGTGCTCGAATACACGCCGCCGAGCAGCCCGGTCAGCAGGGTCGAGGCCTTCGGGAACACGTAGGCGTGGGCGAGGTAGCCGGAGTAGGAAATGGCCGAGATCAGCACCACCGCCAGCCAGACCTTGGAGTAGCTGATGCTGGGTAGCCCGGGAATGGGCGTGTCCGGCAGCAGCGGAAGCACCAGCCCGGCGATGATCAGGAACTTGGCCAGCGTGACCCCTTCGGACACCGGCATGGCGTCCGACAGCTTGCGGATCATCGGCTTCTCGGCGAGCATCAGGATGGCCACGATCAACAACGCCGCGGGCATCCACTCCGGCTGGGTCTGCACCAGCGGGCCGAGCGCGTAGGCCAGCAGCGCGATGACTCCTGGCAGCAGCGCGCCGCGGCCCGCCGACGATGCCTCGCTGCGCGCCAGGTCCACCGCCAGCCACGCCGCCAGCGCGACCAGCCCCGCCAGGTACAGGCCGCGCGGGCTCGATCCGTCGAGCAGCCACAACACGAATCCCGCGGCGCCGATCAGGGTCAGCGTGCGGGTGGTGCCGAAGCCGACACCCTCGTCCTGGGAGCGTCGGTATCCATGCAGTTCCAGGCCGAGCACGAAGGCCAGCACCGTGGTGGCGGCGAACTGCAGCAGCAGCGGGGGCAGTGCCAGGTTCATGGCGGGTTCAGCCGGCGTGCGCGACGCGCCGCGTGGGCGTGCCGGCGAGTTCGGCGGCCTGCAGCGCCATCACCGCCTCCTCGTCGGTGCGCAGCACCAGCACCGGGACCCGGCTGGAACTGCCCGAAACCAGCGTGGCGCCGGCCTCGTTGGCCTCGCTGTCCAGCGACACCCCCATCCAGCCCAGGCGCGCGGCCACCGCCGCGCGCACCGGCGCCTGGTGTGTGCCGATGCCTCCGGTGAACACCAGCGCGTCGAGCCCGCCGATGCTCGCCGCGACGGCGCCCACATGGCGAACCACCGAAGCCGTGAACAGATCCACCGCGTCGCGGGCGCGGGGGTCGTCACTGGCCAGCAGCTCGCGCAGGTCGGCGCTGATCTGCGACACGCCGAGCAGGCCGCTTTCGCGGTACAGCAGGTCGGAGATGCGCGACGGCTCCAGTCCGTCCTGCTGCAGCCAGTGCAGCACCAGGCCGGGATCGAGGCTGCCGCAGCGCGTGGCCATGACCAGCCCGTCGAGTGCCGTGTAGCCCATCGTCGTGCTGACGCTGCGCAGATCGCGCAGGCCGCAGATGCTGGCACCGCTGCCCAGGTGGGCGACGACCACGGCGCCGCGCGCGCGCTGGCCGAGCAGCCCCGGCAGGCGCCGACTGATGGCATCGAAGGACAGGCCGTGGAAGCCGTAGCGCTGGTAGCCGAGGTCGTGCCAGCGGCGGGGAATCGCGTAGCGTCGCTCGGCGTCGGCATGTCCGGCGTGGAACGCGGTGTCGAAGCAGGCCACCTGCACGGCAGCGGGCAGCGCATCGCGCGCCGCGCGCACGCCGTCCAGCCCCGGACCCTGGTGCAATGGAGCCAGCGACACCAGGCGCCGCAATTCGGCTTCGACCTGTGCGTCGATGCGCACGGCATGCGTGAAGCGCAGCCCGCCATGCACGATGCGATGGGCGACCGCGCCGGGGGCCGGCAGCCCCATGTCCCGCTGCATCCAGGCGACCAGCCAGGCCGTCTCAGCCGCGATGTCCCCGCGCATGGCCTGCGGCTCGACGCTGCGTTCGGGCTGCCCGGGCAGCTCGTAGCGCAACAGCGGGCGCTGTTCGCGCACGTCGATCTCGCCGCGCAGCAGCGGCACCGGAAGCTGTCCGTCGTGCCAGCCGGCCGCGGTCTCGAACAGCGCGAACTTCAGGCTCGACGAGCCGGCATTGAGACTCAGCAGCGCGCCGTTCATGCCGGCTCTCCCGCGCCGCGAGCCGGCGTCGGCGGCGCGCCCGCGGCATGGGTGGCGAGCAGTACGGCCAGCGCGCACGAGGCCATGCGCGAGTCGGGCAGGTCGGCGCGACTGGTCAGCACCACCGGCACGCGCGCGCCCAGCACGATGCCGGCCACCTTGGCGTCGGCCAGATATTCGAGCTGCTTGGCCAGCATGTTGCCGGCCTCGAGGTCGGGAGCCACCAGCACGTCGGCGAGCCCGGCCACCGGCGAGACGATGCCCTTGGTCTGCGCCGCGCGCAGCGACACCGCGTTGTCGAAGGCCAGCGGGCCGTCGAGCACGCCGCCGCTGATCTGTCCGCGATCGGCCATCTTGCACAGCGCCGCGGCGTCGAGCGTCGAGGCCATCCTGGGCGTGACCGTTTCCACCGCCGACAGGATCGCCACCCGGGGTTGTGCGATTCCCAGCGCATGGGCCAGGTCGATCGCGTTCTGCACGATGTCGCGCTTGGCCGACAGGTCGGGCGCCACGTTGACGGCCGCGTCGGTCAGCAGTTGCAGGCGCGGCACGCCGACGGCGTCGATCACGAACACGTGGCTGACGCGTCGTTCGGTGCGCAGTCCGGCCGACGCGTCGAGCACTGCGTGCAGCAGTTCGTCGCTGTGCAGCGAACCCTTCATGATGGCCTGCACGCGGGCCTCGCGCGCCATCGCCGCGGCGCGTGCGGCGGCCGCGTGGCTGTGCTCGGTGGGCTCGATGGCATAGGGCGCGAGGTCGATCCCGGCGGCCTGCGCGGCCGCGCGCAGGCGCGCCTCGGGGCCGACGAACACCGGCTCGATGAGCCCGGCGCGCGCGGCATCCACGGCGCCGCCCAGCGACACCGCGTCGACCGCGTGCACCACCGCGCAGCGCAGCGGCGCACGCCCGGCCAGCGCGCGTTGCGCCTGTTCGACCAGCGCACGCAGCTTGACCCCCGGGTCGCGCAGTTCCAGGCGCGGCAGGTGGGTGCGCGGGCGCCGCACCTTGGATTGCGGAACCAGCACCAGCGCGTCGCCCTCGAGCACCGGCTCGTTGCGCTGGTTGACCACTCGGCAATGCAGGCGAGCGCGGGGCGGGGCGTCGGTCGGCGTCTCGATGGCGGTGACCGTGGCCGTCACGCGCACCGTGTCGCCGACGAACACCGGGCCGAGAAAGCGCAGGTCCTGTTCCAGGTACACGGTGCCCGGGCCGGGCAGCTGGGTGCCCAGCACGCTGGAGATCAGCGCCGCGCTCCACATGCCGTGCGCGACCACCGCGTGGAACGCGTCGCTGGCGGCGTACTCGGCGTCCACATGCGCCGGGTTCACGTCACCCGAGACCAGTGCGAAGGTCTGCAGCTCGTCGCTCGTGAAACTGCGCGTCAGGCTCGCCGTGTCGCCCACGCGCAGTTCGGCCAGGGGGCGGTTCTCGATCCAGTCGGTCATCGCGTGCAGGGTAGTTCAGCGTTGCAGGACGTAGCTTCCCGGCGCGTCGCCGAGCCGGGGCTGTCCCGGCTCGCCGAGGGCGGGCGGCGCCACCGGCTCCGAACTGTAACGCGCCAGCCACGCCGCCCAGCGCGGCCACCACGAGCCCTGCGCGGTCTCGGCCTGCGCCAGCCAGCGCTCGGGGTCCAGGTACGGCTGCCCGGGGCTGCCGGGCTGGCGCGTGGCCCAGCGGTGGTAGCGCCCGACGTGTCCGGGCTCGCTGACGATGCCGGCGTTGTGCCCGCCATTGGTCAGCACGAAGGTGATTTCGGCATGGGTCAGCAGGTGGATCTTGTACACCGAGCGCCATGGCGCCACGTGGTCGCTCTCGGTGCCGACCACGAACAGCGGCTGCGGCGCGTCCTCCACGCTGACGGCGCTGCCGTCGACCCGCCAGCGCCCCTCGGCCAGGTCGTTGTTCAGGTACATGCCGCGCAGGTACTCGCTGTGCATGCGGTAGGGCATGCGCGTGGCATCGGCGTTCCAGGCCATCAGGTCGTTCGGCGGCCGGCGTTCGCCGAGCAGGTATTCGCGCGTGATTCGCGACCAGATCAGGTCGTACGAGCGAAGCATCTGGAAGGCCCCTGCCATCTGCGTGGTATCCAGGTAGCCCTGCGCCCACATCATGTCCTCGAGGAAACTGACCTGGCTGTCGTCGATGAACAGCGACAGCTCGCCCGGCTCGCTGAAATCGACCTGCGACGCCAGCAGGCTGACGCTGGCCAGGCGCTGGTCGCCGCGCGCGGCCAGCGCGGCCGCGGCGATGGACAGCAGGGTTCCTCCGAGGCAATAGCCGGCGGCGTGCACGCGCGTGCCGGGGCAGATGCGCCCGATGGTGTCCAGCGCCGCCAGCGGCCCTAGCTCCAGGTAGTCCTGCATGCCGAGGTCGCGATCCTCCCCGGTAGGGTTCTTCCACGAGATCATGAACACGGTGTAGCCCTGGTCCACCAGGTAGCGCACCAGCGAGTTGTGCGGCGACAGGTCCAGGATGTAGTACTTCATGATCCAGGCCGGAACCATCAGCAGCGGCTCGGGGCGAACCTTGCCCGTGCTCGGCGCGTACTGGATGAGTTCGACCAGGCGATTGCGCATGACCACCTTGCCGGGGGTCAGCGCCACCTGCCTGCCGGGGAGGAACTGCTCGGTACCGGCCGGAGCCGCGCCGCTGAGCAGGCGCTGTGCGTCGTCCCACCACGACTGGAAGCCGCGCGCCAGGTTCGCGCCGCCGCTTTGCAGGGTCGCGTCGAGCACCTCGGGGTTGCTCGGCAGCAGGTTGTTCGGCGCCATGGTGTCGAGCAACTGGCGCGCGGTGAACGACACCACCTGCTCGTGGTGCCGGGAGACCCCTCGAACCCCGGTCGTCGCCTGCTGCCACCATTGCTGCTGCAGCAGGAACGCCTGTTGCAGCAGGTTGAACGGGAAGCGCTGCCAGGCGGGATCGCGGAAGCGCCGGTCGCGATCCTCGGCCTGCGCGCAGCAGGCCGGATCCGGCTGGCCGTGGCGATGCGCCAGCACCTGCAGCAGGTAGTTGGCATAGGCGCCGCCCATGCGCGCGGCCTCGTCGGCCAGTTCCAGTCGCTTGCCTGGCGAGACCAGCAGGTGGGTCCACCAGTCGGCGGCGGCCAGGCCCAGCGAAGCCGGCGAAAGCCCGAAGGTGCGGCGCGCCTGCATGGCATGCGCGGCGCGGTCGATCAGCGTGGCGATGCCGGCCGCAGGCCGCGGGGGCGGGCGCAGCAGCCCGGCGTCGAGGCCCGGCTTGCGAGGCGTTGCGGGCAGGGGCTCGGCGGCCGGTGCCGCCGGCAAGCTGGCCGAGCCCGTGGCGGGCATGGCAGCGGCGCTGCGGCCGCGACGGCTCGACCGCGCGCGCGTGGGGCGCCCGGCGCCCGAAAGCTCTGGATCCATGCCAATCTCCCGAGGCTCGACGCTCATATGCGGCATTTGTAATGCTGCGTCGCGATAACGTGCTTGACATGCGTCAAGGCGCCGCTCGCCGTGGCAAGCCGCACGGCTCGCGACCAGAGCATGCACAATATCCGACTTGTTTTTTGTTTCCACGAACCCGAGGATTGCTTCATGCGAGTCACCGTCATCGGCGCCGGCTATGTCGGCCTGGTCACCGCGGCGTGTTTTGCCGACGTCGGCAACACCGTGGTGTGCGTCGAGCGCGATCCCCGGCGAATCGATGCGCTGCGCCAGGCGCAGGTGCCTTTCTACGAGCCTGGGCTGAGTGAACTCGTCGCGCGCAACGCCCAGGCGGGGCGCATGCGTTTCGTGCAGGAACTCGCCGAGGGGCTGGCCGGCGCCCAGGTCTGCTTCATCGCCGTGGGCACGCCACCGCTTCCCAGCGGCCAGGCCGACATGAGCCAGGTGCGCGAGGCTGCGGCGCAGATCGGCCGCCAGGTGTCGGGGCCGCTGGTGGTGGTGCAGAAGTCCACCGCGCCGGTGGGAACCGTGGCGATGGCGCAGCAGATCATCGAACGCGAAATGGCGGCGCGTGGAGTCCAGCATTGGGTGCGCGTGGTCAGCAACCCCGAGTTCCTGAAGGAGGGTTCGGCGATCGAGGACTTCACCCGCGGCGACCGCATCGTGCTGGGCAGCCGCGACGAGCGGGCGGTGGCCGTGATGCGCGAGCTGTATCGTCCGTTCAACCGCAACCATGAAAAGATCATGGTCATGGATCCGGCCAGTTCCGAGCTGACCAAGTACGCGGCCAATGCCATGCTGGCCACGCGCATCTCGTTCATGAACGAGCTGGCGCGCCTGGCCGAAGCGGTCGGGGCCGACATCGAGCAGGTGCGCCTGGGCATGGGCGTCGACCATCGCATCGGCAGCCACTTCCTGTACGCCGGGGCCGGCTACGGGGGTTCGTGCTTCCCGAAGGATGTCAAGGCGCTGGCCTTCATGGCGCGTGACGCCGGGTTGCGCGCCGAACTTGCGGAGGCCGTGGACTCGGTGAACCAGCGCCAGAAGCAGCGCCTGTTCGAAAAGATCGCAGCCCATTTCGCCGCCGAGGGGTTGCAGGGCAAGACCTTCGCCGTCTGGGGACTGGCGTTCAAGCCGAACACCGACGACATGCGCGATGCTCCATCGATCGATCTCATCGAGGCCCTGCTGGCGGCCGGCGCGCGCGTGCGCGCCTTCGACCCGGTGGCGCTCGATTCGGCGCGCCGCCTGTGGGACGCCCGCGAGGGCCTGGACCTGGTCGGCGATGCCGCCGCCGCCCTGAGCGGCGCCGACGCGCTGGTCGTGGTCACGGAATGGCTGGCTTTCCGCTCGCCGGATTTCGAGCAACTGGCGAGCAGCCTCAAGGCGCGCGTGGTGTTCGACGGTCGCAACCTGTGGGACCCGGCCGCGGTGCGCGCAGCGGGCCTCGAGTACCACGGCATCGGGCGCGGTTGATCCGGCGCGCCGGGGCAGGCCCTTGAACTTCGGCGCAAAGACCCTAGATAGGCCTCAAGCCACGGAAGGGAGTACCATCCGGGGCTCAAGGGGCCGATCCGGTTTCGACGTGAATGTTGAAGTTGTGGAGTGCATGCCGAGCACCAGTACGCTCGTAAATCCACTGGAATCAAGTTAAACGCGAACGACGAAAGTTTCGCTCTCGCAGCCTAAGGGCCGCGAGCCTCGCAACGGTTCGCTGATGGGCCGGGGTGGCAACACCTGCGAGGTCATGCACATCAGATCGTGATTGCGCGCGCCGCGTGCGCTGTCATTAAATCAAGCGGATCGCCTTCCCGGGAGCGTGTGCATCCGCGCCTGGTGGGTTAAATCCAAACGATGACACTAAGCATGTAGAGCTTGCGATGGATAGTTTGCGGACGGGGGTTCAATTCCCCCCGGCTCCACCAACACCGAAAGGGCCCGGATGACCTCCGGGCCCTTTTTTCTGCCTGGCCGCCGCGCTTGACGAGGTCGCGTGCGAAGCAGTGCCGTCCCGGACAAGCGCCATGCCGGCGCACCGGGGGCGGTGGCTGCCCCTCAGCGCGGCTTGGAGCCTGCAGGCGCTGCGTGCGGCGCGCCGGGCGGAGCCAGACTGAGCACCCAGCGCGCGAGGTCCAGCGCCTGCTGCTCCGTCAGCACCTGCTGCGCGCCTCCGTAGGCCGGCATCGGGATGACCCCCCAGCTTCCGCTGTGGCCGTAGAGAATCGCGTCCTGCAGCATGCGCAGCGCACCCGCCTGGCCGCGGTAGCGCGCGGCGATCTCGGCATAGGAAGGGCCGACCTTGCGCTTGTCGATCGCGTGGCAGGCCAGGCAGCCCGACTGATCGGCGAGCTGCAGCATGGCCTTGGCGTCGACATCTGCGGCCTGCGCGATGCCGGCAGCCAGCGCCAGGCAGCTTGCCGCGAGCAGTCGCGGCGTGGTCAACGGGGTCATCGAAGGCATCGTCGGGAGCGGGAGGGCTTGGAGCAGGGCGCGAGGTCCACCGTACTGTAGCCGAGCGGGGGGCTCGGCTGCGTCGTCAGGTGCCGTCGGCCCAGTCGAGGCAGCGTTGCACCGCCTGGCGCCAGCGCCGCTGCAGGTGCAGTCGTCGCGCTTCGGGCATCCCGGGGTGCCAGCTGCGCTGCGCGCGCCACAGCCTTGCGATCTCTTCGCTGTCGCGCCACACGCCGGCTGCGAGTCCGGCCGCGTAGGCCGCCCCCAGCGCCGTGGTTTCCGAGCACTCCGGGACGATCACGTCGACGCCCAGCATGTCGGCCTGGAATTGCATCAGCAGCTCGTTGGCGCTCATGCCGCCGTCGACCTTCAACTCATGCAGCGGCGTGTCGCTGTCGCGCTGCATGGCCTCGGCGATTTCCTGCAGCTGGTAGCCGGTGGCCTCGAGCGCGGCGCGCGCAATGTGCCCGCGGTTGGAGTGGTGGGTCAGGCCGATCACCACGCCGCGCGCGTCGGCGCGCCAATGGGGCGCGAACAAGCCCGAGAACGCCGGCACGAAATACACATCGCCGTTGTCGGGCACGCTGCGCGCCAGGGCCTCGACCTCGGAGGACTCGGCGATCAGCCCGAGGTTGTCGCGCAGCCAGCGCACCAGCGAGCCGCTGACCGCGATCGACCCCTCCAGCGCATAGCACGGGGTGTGGCCTTCGAACTGGTAGGCCACGGTGCTCAGCAGCCCGGCGGCCGAGCGCACCGGCCGGCTGCCGGTGTGCATGAGCAGAAACGAGCCTGTGCCGTGCGTGACCTTGGCCTGCCCCGGGTGGAAGCAGGCCTGTCCGATCATCGCCGCCTGCTGGTCGCCGAGCAGGGCGCACAGCGGCACCCCGGCCAGCGGCCCGCATGCGATGGGGGCGATGCGCTGCGAGGATGCCGTCACGCGGGGCAGGCAGGCGGCCGGAATGTCCAGGTCCCGGAGGATGTCGTCGTCCCAAGCCAGGCGATGGATGTCGAACAGGTTGGTGCGGCTGGCGTTGGTCACGTCGGTGACATGCGCGCCGCCGGTCAGGTTCCAGGCCAGCCAGGAGTCCATGGTGCCGAACAGCACGTCGCCGCGCGCCGCGGCGTCGCCCGCACCATGCTCGCGCAGCAGCCACTGGAGCTTGCAGGCCGAGAAATAGTTGGCCGGAGGCAAGCCGGTGCGCTCGCGCCAGCCTTGCCGGCCGTGGCGCTGCACCACATCGCGCACCAGCGCGTCGGTACGACAATCCTGCCAGACCAGCGCATGCCCGAGCGGGCGGGCTGCTGCGCGTTCCCAGAGCAGCGTGGTCTCGCGCTGGTTGGCGATGCCCACGGCAGCGAGGTCATGGGCCTGCAGCCCCGCATCGCGCAGCGCTCGCGCCGCCAGCTCGTGCACGTTGCGCAGGATCTCGTCGGCGTCGTGCTCCACCCAGCCGGGGTGTGGGCAGATCTGCCGGTGCTCGCGCTGCGCCAGCGCCACGACGCGGGCTTCGCGGTCGAACACGATGAAGCGCGAGCTCGTCGTGCCCTGGTCGATCGCACCCACGTACTGGCTCATGATCCGGTTCCGGTCGTGCTGGGAATGGTGTCGTTGTCGATGGCGGGGCGCGCTGCCCTCGCCGCGGGGTTCCGGGCCAGCCACGCCTGCACGGCAGCCACCTGGCGCGGGCCGAGTTCCAGGCCGCACTTGCTGCGGCGCCACAGGAAGTCCTCCGCGCAGCCGACCCATTCCTCGCGCACAGCGTAGTGGAGTTCGGCCTCGAACACCCCGGGAATCACCTCGGCTCCGAGATCGCTCGCGCGGTGGGCATCGCCCGCCCAGCGCAGCAGGCGCGTGCCGTAGGCGCGGGCCATGCGGTGCAGCACGGCCGGGTCCATCCAGCCCAGGCGGCGGCGCATGAGGTGCTCGAAATCGTCGAAGTCGGCTGGGCCCGGATGCGCGCGCTCCAGCGCGACGTGCAGGTCCCCGCCCGGCAATTGCGCCGACGCCGTCCAGTCCGCCGCCGGGCAGCCCAGCTGCGCGGCCAGCTGCGCCGCGGCCTGCTCGGCGAGCAGGCGGTAGGTGGTGAGCTTGCCGCCCCACACCTGCAGCAGCGCCGCGCCGCCGCGGGAGTCGAGCTCGAGACGCCAGTCGCGGGTCAGCGCCGACGCGCTTTCGGCGTCTTCGTCGAGCAGCGGGCGCACACCGGCGAAACTCCAGACCACATGGCGCGGGTCCGGGCGCATGGCGAAAAACCGCCCGACGCTGGCGCACAGGTACTCGACTTCCTGCGGGGTGATCCGAGCCTGCGCGGGATCGCCTTCGTACTCGAGCTCGGTGGTGCCGACCAGCACGTGGCGCGCGCCGAAGGGAAGCACGAACACCACGCGCCGATCCGGGTTGGGCAGCAGGTAGGCATGGCGGATGTCGAACCAGCGACGAAGCACGATGTGGCTGCCCTTGATCAGTCGAAGGCGCCGGGCCTGGTGCATGCCGGCGGCGTGGGCCACGCGGTCGGCCCACGGGCCCGCGGCATTGACCACGCTGCGTGCCCGGAGTTGCTGCGCTTCGCCGTGCGCAGCGAGCAGCCAGGCCTGCCAATGGTCGGCGTGGCGCTGCAGCTGCTCGACGCGGGTGCGCGTGAGGATGCTGGCGCCGCGCCGTGCCGCGTCGATCGCGTTGAGCACGACCAGGCGCGAGTCGTCGACCCAGCCGTCCGAGTAGGCGAAGCCGCGGCGCCACTCGGGGCGCAGCGCCGCGCCGGCGGCGTGGCGCCGCAGGTCGAGCAGGCGCGAGGCCGCGAGTCCGCCACGGCTCGCCAGGTGGTCGTACAGCCACAGCCCCGCGCACATCAGCGGCAAGGGGCGCAGCGTCCGGTCGTGCGGCAGCACGAATCGCAGCGGATGCGCGATGTGGGGTGCCGCGCGCAGCAGGCGCTCGCGCTCGTGCAGCGCCTTGCGCACCAGCCCGAACTCACCGAACTCCAGGTAGCGCAGCCCGCCGTGCACGAGCTTGCTGGAGGCCGATGACGTATGCGCGGCGAGGTCGTGCTGTTCGCACAGCACCACGCGCAGGCCGCGCCCCGCCAGGTCGCGGGCGATGCCGCAGCCATGGATGCCGCCACCCACCACCAGTACGTCGCAGTCGACTGCCGTGGCCTGGTTCAAGTGGCTCGTCCCCCGTCGATGTCGCACGCCGCGCCGGGCCGCGTGCCCTTGGCGCGCCGCTCGGCCGCCCATGAACATCGATTCTAGGTAGCCGGCGCGCCCTCGGGTGGGCCTGTCGCGCATGTCCCCGGGGCCTGTGAGCGTGTGCGGGAAAACTTTCGAAACACAACAAAAATACGCTGCTGACGTGGTCATCGACCCGCCTGTGGCGCCTTGCAAAGGAATGGCTTGGTTGCGGCTGAAGCGGGGGGTCTGGTTTTCCCTGAGCAAGTGGTTCATGGATGTAAATAAACTGGACATATATCGCCGCATGAATGCCGCCATCGCGCGGGTCGCGGCGCGTTCCGGGGCGGCGCCATGCCGCACGTCCCCTTCCGGAGTCCTGCGATGAGCCATCACGAACCCTGCAGCCCCGGCGCCGCCGACTCGACGGTGCTGGGTCGACGCGATTTTCTCGGCCTGGCCGGCGCCACGGCGGCGGCCTTGAGCCTGCCGGCCACCGCGCGCGCGGCCGCTTCCGGCGCGGTGCGCGTGGGTTTCATCAGCCCGCTCACCGGCCCGCTCGCCGGTTTCGGCCAGACCGATCCGTTCATCGTCGACCTGGTGCGGCGCAAGACCGCGGGGCGCCTGCGCTCGGGCGCCGGCAGCCACGCGCTGGAGATCCTGACCCGCGACACCCAGTCCGACCCGGCGCGGGCGTCGCAGCTGGCCAAGGAACTGATCAACGAGCATGGCGTGGACCTGATGCTGGCCACGTCGACTCCCGAGGTGGTCAATCCGGTGGCCGACGCCTGCGAGGCGGCGGGGGTGCCCTGCCTGTCCACCGTCGATCCCTGGGAATCGTGGTACTTCGGACGCGGCGCCAAGCCGGGCCAGCCGTCGCCGTTCAAGTGGACCTACCACTTCTCCTTCGGCGTTGCGCAGTTCGCTCGCATGTACTTGTCGATCTGGGGCCTGCTGCCGACCAACAAGGTGGTCGGTGCCTTGTACCCCAACGATGCCGACGGCAACGCGCTTCGCGAACATCTGGTGCCCGAACTGGTCAAGGCCGGCTACAAGGTGGTCGACCCGGGTGCCTACCAGGATGGAACCACCAATTTCTCGGCCCAGATCCAGAAGTTCCGCGCCGAGGGGGTGCAGATTCTCACCGGCGCGCCGCTGCCGAACGATTTCGCGGTGTTCCTGCGCCAGTCGGCGCAGCAGGGCCTGGCGCGCCAACTGCGCATCGTGACCCCGGCCAAGGTCGGGCTGTTTCCATCGGACGTGCAGGCGCTGGGCGGCCTGGGCCACGGCATCACCACCGGCGCCTACTGGTCGCCCGCGTTTCCCTATGTCTCGCCGTCGACCGGAATCGGCGGACAGGCGCTGGCCGATGCCTACGAAAAGGCCTCCGGCAAGCAGTGGACCCAGCAGCTCGGCGGCTCGCTGTCGCTGTTCGACGTGGGCCTGGCGGCATTGGCGCGCAGCGGCGCGCCGAAGGATCGCCACGCCGTGGTGAAGGCCATTCGCGAGCTCGACGTGGTCAGCGTGGTCGGCCCCGTCAACTTCCGCGCCGGTCCGGTGCCCAACGTGGCCACCACGCCGCTGATCGGCGCGCAGTGGCGGGCAGCGCCGTCGGGCAGCCGTTTCCCGCTGCAATACCTGACGGTCGAACACGCCGACGACCCCAAGGTGCGCATCCAGACCAGGCTGCGCCGCTATCACGTCTGAGCGCCCCCAGGGCCGGGCTGCGCCCAGCCCGTTCCACCTCGCAGCTTGCAGGCTGCTCGGATTCGGCCGGCGCGCTGCTTTGCGCAGGCACAGCAGCTGGTCCGGCCTCATCCCCCGAGGGGGTCAAGCAATCTCGGGGCGGCCCAGCGCTTGCTTGAGAAGCCGCGCGGGTTTCGCGCGGCCGCCACCGGGCCCTCGCCATGCATGACATTCCCGCCCCTGGACTCGCTTTTTTCGCCGACCTGGAGGTCGAGGTCGGCGCGCCGCTGGAAGCCGGGCGCACGCAGCACGGCCTGCGGCGCCTGATCCCGATCCTGGGAGGTCGGGTGCGCGGCGAGGGCTGGCAGGGCGAGGTCCTTCCCGGTGGAGCGGATTACCAGTGCGTGGTCAGCCCGCGGCTGGCCGAACTCGATGCGCGCTACATGCTGCGCACCGATGCCGGCGATGTGATCTATGTGCACAACCGCGCGTTGCGCTGCGCCGATGAGCAGGTCACTGCCCGGTTGCTGCAGGGGCAGCCCGTGCCGCCCGAGGCGGTGTATTTCCGTTGCACTCCATCGTTCGAGGTGTCCGCGCCGCAATGGCGCTGGATCACCGAGCACGTGTTCGTGGGCTCGGGGGTGCGCACGCCGGACCGAGTGCTGATGCGATTTTTCCGGGTGCTGTGAACGACGCACGCCGACGAGCTCTCCGGCCGCCGGCGGGCCGAGGCGCCCGGCTCAGCGCTCGTCGAAGGAGATCTCGACCTGCTCGGTCAGAGGGTGGGCCTGGCAGGCGAGGATGAAGCCGGCCTCGATATCGGCCTTTTCCAGTGCGAAATTGCGATCCATTCGAACTTCCCCGCATAGCAGGCGGGCCCGGCATGTGCCGCATACTCCCGAGGTGCAGGAGTAGGGCAGGTCGAGCCCGGCGGCGGTGGCCACGTCGAGAATGCTAGGGTCGCCCTGCCGGAAGTCGACCGTGTGGCTGAGTCCGTCGCGCCGGATGGTCACGCGGGCCAGCGGCGGGTCGCGGGTCTCGGCGTGGTGCATGACGGCGCCGGCGGCTGCCGGCAGGTCCCCGGGGGCGACGCCGAAGCGTTCGATATGTACCTGCCCGGGGGCGAGCCCGGCCGCCAGCAGCGCCGCCTCGGCCTGGTCGTTCATCTGGTAGGGGCCGCAGACGAAGGCGTGGTCCACGGTGTCGGCGCGCACGACGCCGCGCAGGAAGGCCGCCACTCGATCGGCGTCCAGCACCCCCTGGTGCAGCGGCGAGTCGCTGTGCTCGTCGGAGAACACGTAGTGCAGCTGCAGGCGGGCCAGGAAGCGGTTCTTCAGGTCCTCCAGCTCCTCCTTGAACATGGTCGAGCGCAGGCTGCGGTTGCCGTACAGCAGGGTGAAGCGGCTGTGCGGCTCGCGAGCCAGCACGGTCTTCAGGATCGACAGCACCGGCGTGATTCCGCTGCCGCCGGCGATGCCCAGGTAATGGCGCCGGGCCTGTGCGTCCACCGGCACGTAGAAGCGCCCCTGCGGGGGCATGATCTCGATGCTGTCGCCGGCCTGCAGTCCTTGCGCGATCCAGTTGGAGAACACGCCGCCGCGCACCTTGCGTACGCCGATGCGCAGCACGTCGTCGTCGACGCCGGCGCACACCGAGTAGGAGCGGCGCAGTTCCTTGCCGTCGAGGGTCGCGCGCAGGGTCAGGTACTGCCCCTGGGTGAAGGCGAAGCGCTCGCGAAGCTCGGCGGGCACGTCGAAGCTGACGATCACGGCCTCGTCGGTGTCGGGCTCGACGGCGCGTACGCGCAAGGCGTAGAAGTGGGTATCCATGGCTTGGCGGCAAGGCCGGGGACGATCCGGCCGCAGGTCAGAAGGGCTTGAAATAGTCGAAGGGTTCGGCGCAGTCCAGGCAGCGCCACAGCGCCTTGCACGGCGTGGAACCGAAGCCCGCGAGCTGCGCCGTGTGCGAACTGCCGCAGCGCGGGCAGGCCGGGGCGGCGCTGCCGCGCAGCACCATGACGGCCTGCTGCGCCTGGGTCGGCGAGTCGGACGCGGCGTGGCAGCTCGCGCCAGGCGGGGCGATGCCGTAGTCGCGCAGCTTGCGCCGGCCCTGCTCGCTGATCCAGTCGGTGCTCCACGGCGGGGCGCGGCGCAGCTCTGTGCGCACCGGGCCCAGCCCGGCGTCGAGCAGCGCCCGCGTCACGTCCTGCTCGATGACCTCGGTGGCGGGGCAGCCGGAATAGGTGGGCGTCAGCACCACGCGCAGCGCGCCGTCGTCAGCCTCGAGCACGTCGCGCACGATGCCCAGGTCGCACACCGATACCGCGGGGATCTCCGGGTCGGCCACGTCGCCCAGCACTTGCCAGGCCCGGCTCGTACGCGTGGGAGCTGCCGCTGGCGTGCTCACCAGGCGCCCCCGGGGTAGGCGCGTTGCAGGGATTGCATCTCGGCGAGCAGGTGTCCCATGTGCTCGCTGTGCACGCCGTGGCGCCCGCGGCTGCGAAACGCGCTGTCCGCCGGCAGCCGCAGCGTGGCCTGTTCCAGGCAGTCCAGCATGCGTTGCCTCCAGGGCTGTTGCAGGTCCGCCCAGCGAGGCCCCAGCGAGGTGGCGGCGGCCTGCTCGTCGATGGCGTCGGACTCGAACAGCTCGTGGTGGTAGGGCCACAGCTCGTCCACCGCGCGCTGGGTGCGGGCGTGCGATTCGTCGGTTCCGTCGCCCAGGCGCACCACCCAGTCGGCGGCATGGCGCAGGTGGTAGCGCGCCTCCTTCACGGCCTTGGCGGCGATCGCTGCGAGCTCGTCGTCGCGGGAGTCCTGCAGGCGTTGCCACAGCAGTTCGAGCAGCACCGAGACCATCAGGTTGCGCACCATGGTGCGCGCGAAGTCGCCTCGCGGGAGTTCCACCAGCGTGGGGTTGAAGTAGTCGCGTTCCTCGCGCAGGAAGGCGAGCTGGTCCTCGTCGAATCCGCCGCCGAGCTGCCCGGCGCGAGTGAGCACGCCGCGGGCCTGTCCGATCAGGTCGAGCGCGATGTTGCTCAACGCGATGTCCTCTTCGAGGATCGGCGCGTGCCCGGTCCATTCTCCCAGGCGCTGGGCGTGGATCAGGCAGAGGTCGCCCAGGCGCAGAAGGTAGCGCGCTTCAGGGGATTCAGGCAGGCGGATGGACTCTTGCATGGGGTGACGGCGTCGATGAAAGGGCTGCGGGCGGGAGACGGCTCGGGGGCCGTTGCGCGGTCCCGCTCACATGTGGTCGACTTCGGCCGGGAGCTTGTAGAAGGTGGGGTGTCGGTAGACCTTGTCCTCCATGGGGTCGAAGTACATGTCCTTGTCGCCCGGGTCGCTGGCGGTGATGTGCTCGGAACGCACCACCCAGATGCTGCAGCCTTCCTGGCGCCGCGTGTAGACGTCGCGCGCCATCTCCAGCGCCATGCGCGGGTCCGATGCATGCAGGCTGCCGCAGTGCTTGTGGTCGAGCCCCGCCTTGCTGCGCACGAAGACTTCCCACAGCGGCCACTCGGCCGCGTTGCCTTGCTCACTCATCGTGTGTACTCCTCGGTGTTTCGGGTTGTGCGCCGACGCGCGTGTTCAGGCGGCCAGCGGGGTGGCGCGCGCGGCGGCCTTGGCGGCATGGGCCTGCGCGGCTTCGCGCACCCAGGCCCCTTGCTCCCAGGCCTGCACGCGGGCGGCCAGGCGCTCGCGATTGCAGGGGCCGTCGCCGGCGACCACGCGGCGGAACTCCTCCCAGTCGATGGGGCCGAAGTCGTAATGCCCGCGCTGCTCGTTCCACGCCAGCAGCGGGTCCGGCAGGCCCACGCCCAGCACCTTGGCCTGTTCGACCGTGGCGTCGACGAATTTCTGGCGCAGGTCGTCGTTGGAAATGCGCTTGATTCCCCAGCGCATGCTCTGCGCGCTGTGCGTGCTGGCGCTGTCGGGCGGTCCGAACATCATCAGGCTGGGCCACCACCAGCGGTTCACCGCGTCCTGCACCATCTCGCGCTGGCGCGGCGTGCCGTCGCGCATCATGGTCAGCAGTGCGTCGAAGCCCTGGCGCTGGTGGAAGCTCTCCTCGCGGCAGATGCGGATCATCGCCCGCGCGTACGGCGCGTACGAGCAGCGGCATAGCGGCACCTGGTTCATGATCGCGGCGCCGTCGACCAGCCAGCCGATCACCCCCACGTCGGCCCAGGTCAGCGTGGGGTAGTTGAAGATCGAGCTGTACTTGGCTCGACCTTCGTGCAGCGCATCGAGCAGTTCGTCGCGCGACGTGCCGAGGGTCTCGGCGGCCGCGTACAGGTACAGGCCGTGCCCGCCTTCGTCCTGCACCTTGGCCAGCAGGATGGCCTTGCGCTTGAGGGTCGGAGCGCGCGAGATCCAGTTGCCCTCGGGCAGCATGCCGACGATTTCCGAATGGGCGTGCTGACTGATCTGGCGCACCAGGGTCTTGCGGTAGTGCTCGGGCATCCAGTCCTTCGCCTCGATGAATCCGCCGTCGTCGATGCGGGCGTCGAAGCGGCGCAGCAGTTCCTGTTCGGCGGCATGGCGCGGAGCCTGCGCGCTGTCCTGTGGACCGAGGTCCATGGCTTGGGTGTACATGGGCAATGCATCCTGGGGGGCGACCGCGGCGTCGCCCGGCAGCGAGCCGGGGCGACGGAAAGACCGGCTCGGAGCAAATTCAACCAACCGGTCGGTCAATCATAGAAGCCCGGACGCGCCCACCGCAAGGCGTGCCCATCCGTGTAAACCCGGAGATCGCGGCGCCAGGCCGTGACGGCACGAAAGCTTCCCGCGCAGGCCGCGAGCCGGCCCGCGCCGGGATCCCGGCCGACGCCATCCTTCGGGATTTCAACTGGATATTAAGCATCGGTTATCAAAGCTTTTTCACGGCTTCTCGAATAATGCTCACGAGAAAACGCAGGGCCGCCCCAAGTTTTCTCGACCCCCACGGGGGGCGGGTCGGGCCCCGGGCCCGGCCCTGGGGGCACGCTCATGTAATCGATGAAAATCCGCGGGAGTCGCCATGACGGTATTTTTCGAAAAAGCGCTGCGGCCTGCCGCCGTCGCACTTTGCGTGGCCGCTGCTCTGGGCGGCTGCGCCGTCTGGCGCCCCGGCAAGGATGCTGTATTCGCCCCGTCCGATGCATTGGTGCAGCAATATGCGAAAGACCTTGCCCGACAAGGCCAGGGCAAGATCGATGCGCAACTCCTGGCCAAGGCACGCCAACAGCTGGTGCTGCGCGATGCGATGGCCGAGCAGGCAAGGCGCCTGGGCCTGCAGCGCCAGCCGGCAGTGCAGGCGCAACTGCAGCTGGTCGAACAGGCCGTGCTCGTCAGGGCGCTGGTGCAGCAGCAACTGCGCGAGCATCCGATCAGCGAGCCGCAATTGCGCGCGCGCTATGCCGGGTTCGTCAAAGCCTATGGAAAGCAGGCCTATCTGGTGCAGGAAATCGTCGCGCCCAGCGCCAGCCAGGCGGCCCGGGTGATCGGCCTGCTCAAGAGCGGAAGCTCCTTTGCCACGCTGATGAACCGGTATGCAGCAAAAGGGGGCGGATGGAAGGCCGGCGAGCTTGGCTGGGCTCGCGCCGGGCAGCTGCTGGCGCCGTTTTCCACACTGGTTCCCACGTTACGGGTCGGTCAATACACGACCGATCCGGTGCGCAGCGGCTCGGGCTGGCATGTGCTGAGGCTCAAGGCCGTTCGCCCGATCAAGGCACCAGCGTTCGCGTCGGTGCGAACCCTGCTCATGCAGCAGCTGGAGCTGGAGCAGCTGCAGAGAATGGAATCGGGGCTGCTGTCAGCGCCGTCGGCGAAGGTGGCGCTGCAGCGCGGGTGAATCGATGCTGGCTGGCAGCAGCCTGCCAGCAGCCTGCGCGGCAGACGATGCGCCCGCCGCCATTCGCCAGCAGCCATTGTCGTTGCCGGGGGGGGGCACGCCGGCCCGCTGCGCAATCCCCGCAGTCGCTCAGTCGTGGAGCAGCGCCATGAAGGTGCCGAAGCCCACGAAAATCCCGCCGGTGACTCGCGCGAAGGCTCTCGCGACGCCGGCGCGGCGCAGCCAGCGTGCAAGCTGGGCTCCGCTTCCGGCATAGACCAGGTACCAGCTCACCTCGATGACCGCGAAACTGCCCAGCAGCGCGCCGAATTGCGGCAGGGCCCGTGCGTGCGGGTCGATGAACTGCGGCAGCAGCGCGGCGGCGAACAGGATCGCCTTGGGGTTGCTGCTGGCCACCGCGAAGCCGTTGCGGAACAGGGCCCAGCGGCCGGGCCCGACGGACCCTGCCGCCGGCTCGGCCTCGGCTTGCCCAGCGGCTTGCGCGCCGGGCGCGGCCCGCCACGTGCGAACCCCCAGCCAAACCAGATAGGCGGCGCCCGCCAGCCGCAGGCCGTCGAACAGCGCGGGCCAGGCTTTCAGGAACATGCCCAGGCCGGCCGCCGACACGCTCATCATCAGCAGCAGCGCGCACAGGCAGCCGGCCATCGTGGCCGTGGAGCGGCGCAGTCCGTGGCGCGCGCCATGGCTCATGACCAGCAGCATGTTGGGGCCGGGAATGGCACTGATCACCGACACGGTGATCAGGTACAGCAGCCAGGTGTGCAAGGACATCGCAGGGTTCGGGTGCGGGCGCGCGTCGGCGACGCGAAGCGAGCAAGTATGCCACGGCTTCCCGAAATCGAGCTTGATGCCTGGCAAGATCTAAAGTCTACAATCGACTACAATGTTGATATGAATGTCAACCGGATTCGTCGGGCACCATGAACGCCACCTGCGATCTCACCATCGGGCAGCTCGCGCGCAGCGCGAGGCTGGCGCCCGAGACGCTTCGGCATTACGAGCGCCTCGGCCTGATCCAGCCGAGCCGGCGAAGCGACTCCAACTACCGCCTGTACGACAGCGCGGCACTGCAGCGCCTGCAGTTCATCCGCCGGGCGCAGGCGCTGGGCTTTTCGCTTCCGGAAATCCGCCAGCTGCTCGGCCTGCATGCCGCCGGCGATGGCGACATGGCGCAGGTGCGGGCGATCGCCGAGCAGCGCGTGGCGCAGATCGACCAGCGAGTCGCCGACCTGCAGCGCCTGCGCGAAGGTCTGCAGCGCCTGCTGGGCAGTTGCCCGGGGCACGGC
Source organism: Pseudomonadota bacterium (assembly GCA_021847345.1). Lineage (GTDB taxonomy): Bacteria > Pseudomonadota > Gammaproteobacteria > Burkholderiales > Burkholderiaceae_C > Thiomonas_A. The sequence goes on along the minus strand of JAJZTW010000024.1, from coordinate 31,870 downwards.
CCGCTGGCCGAATGCCCGATCCTCGCGGCGCTGTGCTCGTCCGGTGTGGAGCCATCATGACCACCGCGCTGATCCCGGCGCCCCGAGCCGGCGCGCCGGATGCCGACCTCGCGCCCGCCAGCTGCGAACTCTCGCTCGACGTGGAGGGAATGACCTGCGCGTCTTGCAGTGCCCGCGTGGAGTCCGCGCTGAACGCCTTGCCTGGCGTCGATGCCAGCGTGAACCTGGCGACCGAGCGTGCGCGCATGCGCTACGACCCGGCACGCACCGACGCGCAGGCGCTGGTCCAGGCGGTGGCAGCCAGCGGTTACACGCCGCGCACGGCCCGCCTGGACTTCGACATCCAGGGAATGACCTGCGCTTCGTGCGTGGCGCGTGTCGAAGGCGCCTTGCGCGCGGTTCCTGGCGTGCTGCGCGCCGATGTCAACCTGGCCTCCGAGACGGCCGCCGTGGAATGCATCCCGGCCAGCGTGCAGGCGCAGGCCCTGGTCGACGCCGTGCAGGCCGCCGGCTACCGGGCCACGCTGCGCGATGCCGACGCGGCACGGGCCGCTGCCGATGCCGACACGCACAAGCGCGAATTGCTGCGCACCATGCGGCGCGATGCCTGGCTGGCGGCCGGACTCGCGACGGTGGTCGCGTCCGTCGCGATGGGGGGCATGCTGCTGCCGGGCCTGGCGGCCCGCCTGCGCGCCGCGGCGCCGCTGCCCGACCTGGGCGACTGGATCCAGGCCGTGCTGGCGAGCCTGGTGCTGTTCGGCCCCGGACGGCGGTTTTTCCGCACCGGATGGATCGCCTACCGGCATCTTTCGCCGGACATGAATTCCCTGGTGGCCACGGGCGCGGGGGTGTCCTGGCTGTTCAGCATGGTGGTGCTGCTGCTGCCGCAGTTGCTGCCGCCGCAGGCCCGGCAGGTGTACTTCGACTCGGCGGCGGTGGTCGTCGCCGCCGTGCTGTTCGGCAAGTACCTGGAGGAAATCGCCAAGGGGCGCGCGTCACGCGCCATGCGGGCGCTGGCGCGCCTGCAGGCGCGCGACGCGCGCGTGCGCCGCGACGGAGCGCAGCAGCAGGTGCCGATCGCGCAGGTGCGCCCGGGCGACGAGGTGGTGGTGCGCCCCGGCGAGCGCCTGCCGGTGGACGGCGAGGTGCTCGAGGGACGTTCGCACGTCGACGAGTCGATGCTCAGCGGCGAGCCGATCCCGGTGGACAAGCAGCCGGGCAGCGCGGTGCGTGCGGGCACCGTGAACCAGCAGGGACTGCTGGTGGTGCGCGCCACCTCGGTGGGCGCCGATACCGTGCTGGCGCAGATCATCCGCCTGGTCGAGCAGGCGCAGGGCGGCAAGCTGCCCATCCAGGGCCTGGCCGACCGGGTGGTGCGGGTGTTCACGCCGGCGGTGTTGGCACTGGCGCTGCTCAGTTTCGCGGCCTGGATGCTGCTGGCCCCGTCGCCGGCGCTGGCGCATGCGCTGCTCGCCGCGGTCGCCGTGCTGGTGGTGGCCTGCCCCTGTGCGATGGGCCTGGCCACCCCGGCGGCCATCATGGTGGGCAGCGGGCGTGCCGCCGAACTCGGCGTGCTGTTCCGCAAGGGCGAGGCGCTGGAGGCGCTGTCGCATGTCGACACCGTGCTGCTCGACAAGACGGGAACCCTCACGCGTGGCAAGCCGCGCCTGACGGCCGTGGACGCGGTGGCCGGTGTGTCGCAGGACGAACTGCTGCGCTGGGCCGGCGCCGTGGAATCCGGCTCCGAGCACCCGCTGGCGCTGGCCGTCGTCGAAGCCGCGCGGCAGCGCGGGCTGCCGCAGGCGCAGGCGCGCGACTTCCAGGCGCGCGCCGGGCATGGCGCGCAGGCCTGGGTGGACGGCGAGGTGGTGATCCTCGGCTCGGCGCGCCACCTGCGCGAAGCGGGCGTCGAGCTGCAGCCGCTGCAGGCGGGCGCCGAATCCCTGCAGGAGCAGGGCGCGACGGTGGTGTTCGTGGCACGCGGCGGGCGTGGTGTCGGGGTTCTCGGAATTTCGGATCCGCCGCGCGACGAGTCTGCCGCAGTCGTCGCGCAGCTTCGCGCGCGCGGGCTCGACGTGCACATGGTCACGGGCGATTCGGCACGCGCCGCGCAGGCGCTGGCGCGCAGCGTGGGCATCGAGACGCTGCATGTCGAGGTGCTGCCGCAGGGCAAGGCCGAGGTCGCCCGCGCACTGCAGCAGCAGGGGCGCAAGGTGCTGTTCGTCGGCGACGGCATCAACGACGCACCCGCGCTGGCGCAGGCCGACGTGGGCATGGCCCTGGCCAGCGGCACGGACATCGCGATGGAAGCCGCCGACGTGACGCTGACCCGCGGCGACCTGGGGGCCCTGGTCGATGCCCTGCAGGCCGCGACCCGAACCATGCGTACCATTCGCGGCAACCTGTTCTGGGCTTTCGGCTACAACGTGCTGTTGATCCCCGTGGCCGCTGGAATCGGCGCGCCCTGGGGCCTGTACATGAGCCCGATGCTGGCAGGAATCGCGATGGGCCTGTCGTCGATTTTCGTGCTGGGAAACAGCCTGCGCCTGCGGCGACTGCGTTCCTGGCCCGTCGCGTCCGCTCACGCGCCCGAGGGGCACGCAGCACCTCGCGCCGAAGCTGCTTTTTCCGTCTCTTCCCAACCCTCCAGGAGTTCTTCCATGAGCCACACCACCACGTTGACGATCCAGGGCATGAGCTGCCAGCATTGCGTGGCCAGCGTGACCCGGGCGCTGCAGGCGGTGCCGGGGGTGGAGACCGCGCAGGTCAGTCTCGACGAGGCGCGCGCGCAGGTCACCGGCAGCGCCGCGCCGCAGGAACTGGTGGACGCCGTGCAGCGCGCCGGTTACGTGGCTACGGCGCCGACTGCGTGAGCTGCCGCAGGTCGGCCGCGGGCTGCTCGCCGAAGGCTTCGCTCAGCAGGTAGGCGACCAGGCGGCGAGCGCAGTCGGCAGGGCTGCTCAGCAGGCCCTCGCGATGCAGCTGCTCGAAGCGTGCGCGCATTGCGAAGCGCGCGGGGTCCACGTCCCGCAGCGAGGCCTGCATCGCGGTGTCGATCACGCCCGGGGCGAGGCTGCAGATCCGCAGGTCCGGAACCTGGTCGAGGCTGGCGGCGCGCGCGTGCTGGTCCAGCGCCGCCTTGGTCGCGCAGTACACGCTCCAGCCGGAGTAGGGCGTGCGCGCGGCGCCGCTGGAGACGTGGAGTATGCGCCGCTGCTGGCCGGGCGCCTCGATCGCCGCCAGCGCCGCGCTGAGCATCAGCGGCGCGGCGACGTTCAGGCTCACCGCTTCGGCCACCGCCAGCGGAGTCTGCACGCTCAACGGGCCCATCGGCTCCACGGTACCCGCGTTGTTGATCAGCAGCACCTGCTGGCGCCCGATCACCCAGTTGGCCAGCCTCGGTCCGGCCAGCCAGGCACGCAGCGCGTCGAGGTCTCGCAGGTCGAGCGCGACCTCGTCGAAGCGGCCTGCCGGGACGTCCGCCGGCTTGCCTACCGCGCTGCGTGAAAGGCCCAGCGTGGGGATGCCCTGTCGCAGGAGTTCGTCGACGATGGCGGCTCCCAGGCCGCGGGAATGTCCGGTGACGATGGCGCAGGTCTGCATGCGTGAGTTTCTCCGGTCGGTGCGAACCGCGGGCCCTGCATCAAGCCCGGCAGCGCGATGAGTTCATGGAGTCGATTGTGCCTGTCACGCCGGGCAGGCGCCGGCTTCAGAACTTCTCAGACGGGCGCCGGCGGCTGCAGCATGAACACGGCCGCCGGGGATCCCTGGACCGTCAGCGCCCAGAAGCGCTCCCGAAGCTCGTCGCTGGCCATGTGCAACTCGAGTTCCAGCTCCGGCCGGGCCAGCGGCTCGTCCAGCCAGCGCCGCATCAGCGCGTACAGGTCGGCGTGGCGTTGCACGAGTTGCTGGAACTGCGCCTGATGGCGCCAGCGTCCGGCGTGGTGCTGGCACCACTGACCGAGCGGGCACCTCATGTGCGCGTCGGGCTGGCGCAGCGCCGTCTCGGTCTCGGCGTCCAGCGCGCCCTGCAGCAGCTGGCGCAGCATGGTGCCCATCGACACGATGGCCTCGACGCCGTCGGGGCCCAGCGCGCTGCCCTTGCCGAGGTCGACGCTCCAGCTCAGGCGCCGCGGCCATTCGGCGATCCAGTCCTGCAGGTCGGCGGCGGGCATCGGGCGGGCGACGGCATAGCCCTGCAGGTGCTTGCAGCCCATGGCCACCAGCACGCGAGCCACCTCGGGAGTCTCGACGCCTTCGGCGACCACGCGCACTCCCATGAGCTGCGCCGTGCGCAGGATGCCGTAGGCGATGCTGAGGTCGCGCGCGTCGTGCAGCAGGTCCTTGACGAAGCGGCGCTCGATCTTCAGGGTCGACACGGCCAGGGCCTGCAGGTGGGTCAGCGAGGCGCTGCCGGTGCCGAAGTCGTCCAGGCTGACCTGGACCCCGAGTTCATGGCACTCCTCGATGCGCCTGCGCGTGGCGTCGCCGTCGAGCAGCGCGCCGTGCTCGGTGAGTTCCAGGGTCAGGCTCGACGGGCGCATGCGCGGGTGGCGCCCGAGCAGCTCGCGCACGTCGTCGAGGAACTGTCCCCCGAGGAAATGGCGCGGGCTGATGTTCACGCTCATGCCCAGTTCCAGTCCGGCCAGGCGCCAGCGCTCGATCCATTGCGCGGCCTGTTCGAGCACCCAGCGGCCGATCGGAGCCGCGAGCCGTGGCTCGTCGAGCACATGCTCGAAGGCGCCGGCGTTGTGCAGTCGCCCGTCGGCGCCCTGCAGGCGCAGCAGGCCTTCGACCTGGTGGATGGAGGCGCTGCCCAAACGCTGGCGCGGCACGCTGAGAATGGGCTGCACGTGCAGTTGCAGGCGATCGTGCTGCAGCGCGTTCTCCAGCGCGGTCAGCCAGCCCTGGCGCGCCTCCACTTCCGCCTGCATGGTCTGGTCGAACAGGCAGGCCTGGTTGCGCCCGCGGGCCTTCGCCGCGTACAGCGCGATGTCGGCCTGGCGCATCAGGGTCTGCGCATCCTCGCCCTGGGTGCGCAAGGCCAGGCCCAGCGACATGCGCGCCGACAGCACCTGTCCCTCGATCTCGATGGGTGCGCGCAGCGCGCCCATGACGCGCTCGGCGATGCGCTGCGCGCGCCGCGGATCCTTGCCCACCGGCAACAGCAGCGCGAACTCGTCTCCGCCGATTCGCGCCAGCACGTCGGCTCCGCGCCCCTGGCGCGACTGCTGCGACAGGCGCAGCACACCGCGCAGGCGCGCCGCCACCTCGACCAGCAGCGCATCGCCGGCGGCATGGCCGAAGCGGTCGTTGATGGTCTTGAAATCGTCCAGGTCCGCGATGCCCAGCGCGATGTCATCGCGATGCTCGAGGGTCTCGGCCAGCAGGGATTCGAAGGCGCCGCGGTTGCTCAGGCCGGTCAGCGAGTCGCGTTCGGCGAGTTCGCGGATCTGCTGTTCCTGCAGCTTGCGATCGGTGACGTCCTGGATGGTCCACAACGCGCCTGCCGATTGGCGCGTGGAATCGAGCAGCGGGGTGTAATGCCGCAGGAAGATCCGGCCATCCGTCAACCAGACTTCGTCCACCGCCGGCTGGTGCTCCTGGAACAGGATCTTCACCTGCTTGAGCGCATCGCCTCCGCCGGCGTGCACCGGCGCGATCAGCGCCCATACGTCGCGCCATGGCTTGCCGATGAGCTCGCGGGGTGACGCCTGCATCGCGGTCATGCGGGCGAAGCCCTGGCTGCAGTACTGGACCACTCCGGCCGGGTTGAACACGATCAGGCCACCGGGAAGGTTGTCCAGGATCTGCGCGAACAGGTCGGAGTCCTTGCGCTGGGTCTCGCGCGCGTCCTCGCTGCGCTGCAGCAGTGCGCGCACCTTCGCCAGCCACTCGCGCTGCAGCGACAGGTCGCGAAGCAGCAGCACGACCAGCACCACGGCCAGGCCCAGTGCCCCGCCGAGAGGCAGGCGAACGCGGCGCCACCAGGCGGCTGCCACTGCGTCGCGCGGGGTGACGACGAAGGCCGTCAGCGGGTAGCCGCTCAGCGCATGCAAGGCACCGATGTACGGGCTTCCGCCGGGGTCGGCATCGGCCGGGCCCTCGGCAAAAAGCCGGGTGCGGCGCGGCTGGGCGCGCAAGGCGCTTACCACCAGGCCCGCGCGCGGATGGGAGAAGAATTCGCCCAGGTGCGCGGTGCGGGGCATCGGCCAGCGCCCGAGCAGGTAGCCGCCGCTGTCGATCACGCCGAACATCAGGCGCGGGTCATTGCCGTGCTCCAGCAGCGAGCGGTAGAGCAGATTCTCCTTTTGCTGGTCGAGTTCGCCGGCGACCAGGAAGCCCCGGTGGCCCGCCGCGGGAGCGGTGGCCAGGGCCATCGGCAACAGCAGGGGCCCGCCGGGCGATGGGCTCACCACGTGCCCGAGCTGCAGCGAGCCGGGATGGGCTCGCGCGACGGCGCTCACCTGGCGCAGGTCGATCCCCAGGGGCCTGCCGGAGGGCGCGGAACCCGCGCAGTCGACGGCGGCGAGCACGCTGCCCTGCCAGTCGAGCACCAGCAGGCGCGACACATTGGGCTCGGTTCGGCAAAAATCGGCCAGGGCCGGCGACAGGCCGTCGGCGGGACTGTCCAGCCACGAGCGGGAGCGAATCTGCGCCGACAGGAAGGCGAGACCACGTGCGTAGCGATTGAGATGGTTCTGCACCGCGACCTGCACGATCTGCGCGGTCTCCGCCAGCTCGGCGCGCTGACTGCGCATTTGTTCGCGCCATGAGACGACCAGGAACCAGCTCGTGATTCCCAGCAATGCCAGCAGCACGACGGCGAACAACGCCAGGCTCTTGCGGCGCACGCGGCGGTCGTCGAGCATGGGCGCGGAAAGGGCGGTGTTCATCGGCACGAAGCGTAATCTACGCGATACGCCGGTCGGTCCCCGATTCGAATCATCGATGCACGATTCCACGCAAGTTCGTGAATTCGTTCACAGGTGCACGTTCACCGCTTGTTTACACTGGGGAAAGCGTTTTCCCACACCCGACACAGCGAATGCCCCGACCCACGCCCACGCCAGTCGCCTTGAGCCCCCAGGCGGCCTGGATCGATGCCCTGGCGGCACCGGTCCTGCTCGTGGTCCGGGAGCGCCTGCGCTATGTCAACGCAGCGGCGGTGAGCCTGCTGCGCGCGAACGGCGCGCAGGAACTGCTGGGCCGCAGCGTGCAGGATTTCCTGCATCCGCTGGACGCGCATCGAATCCTGGCGCGCATCCAGCGTGCGCAGTCGGGCGAGGGCGGCAACCCGCCCACCGGCATGCGGGTGTTCGACTGCCGCGGAGGCGAACTCACGCTGGTGATCACCAGCGCGCCGATCGACTGCGACGGCGAGGCCGGCGTGCTGGCCACCTGCCTGGACATGACCGAGCGAGCGGCCATGGAGCAGCGCCTGCGGCGCACCGACGAAGACTTCCGGCGCATCATGGACACGATGCAGGACGTGTTCTACCGCACCGATGCGCAGGGCATCACTCGCTACGTCTGCCCCGCGGTGAAAAACGTGCTCGGCTACAGCGCCGAGGAAATCGTCGGTCTTCCGGCCGCGGCCTTCTACCCCGATCCCGCCGAGCGCGACGCGCTGGTGGCGGCGATTCGCGAACATGGATTCGTGCGCGACTTCCCCGGGCGCATGCGCCGCAAGGACGGGGTGATCATCGACATTTCGATCAGCACCCAGGCCTTGCGCGACGAGCGCGGCCAGTATGCCGGAGTCGAAGGCATCTGGCGCGACATCACCGAGCGCAAGGCGATGGAGCGCGAACTCGAGCGCCTGGCGACCCGCGACCATCTCACCGGGCTGCTCGGGCGGCGACGCATCCTGGAGATGCTCGACGAGGAACTCGAGCGCCGGCGCGACCGTCGCTCGCAGGCCTCGCTGTCGGTGCTGTTGCTGGACCTGGACCATTTCAAGCAGATCAACGACACCTTCGGCCACGCCGGCGGCGATCAGGTCTTGCGCCAGTTCGTCTCCACCGTGCACGAATCGCGCCGCGGTGACGATCAGTTCGGTCGCCTGGGCGGCGAGGAATTCCTCCTGGTCCTGCAGGGGGCCGATGCCGACGGCGCGCGGCAACTCGCCGAGCGAATCCGCCTGGCCGTACAGGACCGCCCCTACTACGTGCACGAGCGCACTGGCGTACGGTTGACGGTCAGCATAGGATGCGCTCACGCGAGCATCGACGACCGGCGCAGCTCCGACCTGCTCGAGCGGGCCGATCGGGCGCTGTACGAGGCCAAGCGCTCGGGCCGCAACCGGGTCTGCCCGTGAGCACGAAGGTCGGAGCGCGACGCTGCGCGAGCGCCCGGCGAGCAGCGCCGGAGCACGGAGCAGGGACATGGAAAAGTCACGCATGAGCTCTGGCGCTGCCGTCGGCAACGGCGCCGAGCCGCCTCGGCAGCCGTCGCCGCCAACGGGGTCCGTGCCGACGCACCGAGCCGGCGGGCGAGACCCATCGAGCCTGCGCATCCAGATCGAGGCGCTGATGCTGGACCCGCGTGGGCATTTCCGGCCGCGTGCGCTGACCTTGCTGGCCTGCGACGGCGACACCGACCCGCTGCTGGTGATGCAGGTTGGCGAGCAGGACGACGGCGCGCTGAGCGTGATGACCTCGCAACCCCTGGCAACCGGCGGGCGGTTTCGGGTCTGGCTGGCTTCCGAGCCGGCACAGGAGGCGGCATCCGCGATGGCGGGCAGGCGTTACCTGCTGGCCGAATGCCGAGCCGGGCATCGCCCCGAGGACTCCGGGCAGCCCTGCTGGGTCAGCCTGCTGCGCCCCGAGCTCGACGCGCCGCTGCCGGGCGAGGGGGCCTGACACGTGTTGCGTCGCTGGTTCGGCCCCAGCCCCGCCGATCGCCTCGTGGCCTTGCAGGCCGTGCTGGGCAGCACCCACGAACTGTTCATCAGCCTGGGGGAGCTGCGCGCGCGCCAGTTTCTCGAACATACCGTCAACCGTCTGGCGCACCGCGCCGTCGCCGGCTCCGGGCTGGTCGCTCGCAGCGACAGCACGTCGCTGCTGGTGTTGTTCGAACAAGCCGAGCAGGCGTTGCGAACCGCCTGCCTGCTGCGCTCGGAATTGCGCGCCTGGTGCCTCGACGTGGGGCCGGATTTCGACCTGCCGATGGACATGGGCCTGAGCAGCGGGGCGGTGCTGTGCCGTCCACCGAGTTTCGAGGGCGAGACCCTGCTGAGGGCGTCCACCCTGGCGGCGGCCGCGCATGGCGGCGAAATCCTCATGGACCATGGCGTGCTGGCGGCACTGCCGCCGGAGCTGGCGGCACGCGCGCGCCGCACTCCGCCGGCTGCCGGCTTCGCCCACGTCGGCACCGCCTGGTCCTACATGTGCGATGCCGAGTCGATGCCCAGGCCTGCGGCGCCGCTGTGGGTGAACCTGCGCAGCCCGGACGGGCGCATCCACCTGAGTTTCACGCCCGAGCGCCCGATCCGCATCGGGCGCGATGCCAGGTCCGATCTCGTCGTGGACAGCCCGGCCATTTCCCGCCAGCACGCGGTGATCGTCTGGCGCAACGGCAACTACATGCTGGCCGACATGAGCCGCAACGGCACCTGGCTGCGCCACCAGGCGGCGCCGCAGGCGGTGTTCCTGCAGCGAGGGGTGTGCCTGCTGGGCAGCACTGGCTCGCTGAGCCTGGGCAGGAGGCCGTTGCCGTGGCGGGCGCCCGATCTTTTGTTCAGCGTAACGGCTCCGGCGCAGAGCCACCCCCAGCCGGGTGCCCAGGGCCCGAATTGATCGGGCGTTAACAGGCCATCGAGATCCCGGACGGCCGCGCCTCGACGCGCTCCGCGTGCTCGCGCGGATCTGCGGTCTCATGCTGGCCTTCAACAGTCAGCTAAACCTGGTTCCACGCAAGATGAATGCTTGCAAGGGTGGGGTTTTCGCGGAGGGACAGGGTATGCTTGCGGTCTACCCGCACCTGTCCTTTCCAAGGCATGTCCGCGTCGTCCGGGCGCGGGCTTACCCACACCGATGCCCCTCCAACGTGGCCGTCTCAAGGAGTTTTCCAGCGAAGTCGCGTTCCTGCAGCGACTCGCGGACGCCTTGCTGGTCGGCGCATGCGCCTACGTGGCGGCGTGGCTGCGCTTCGGCGCCCCGGCGCTGGACTCCGCGCAGGGCACGGCCGTTGTCATCGCGCTGCTGATCGCCAATTTCCTGTTTGCGGAACTGGGGTTGTACCGGTCCTGGCGCGCCGGCAGTATCGGGCACGAGGTCGGGTTGCTGTGGGTCGGGTGGGGCGCGACCTTCCTGCTGTTCACGGGACTGATGTTCGCGCTCAAGACCGGAGCCAGCTACTCGCGCTTGTGGATCGGAACGTGGTTCGCTCTCGCAGCGGCGATACTGCCGGCTGCCCATGTCGGGCTGCGCCTGGGCTTGCGCTGGCTGCGCCGCAGGGGCTACAACGTTCGCACCGTGTGCCTGGTCGGCGATGGCGAGGCCGCCGCGCGCCTGCGCGACCTCGCCGGATCTCGCAGCGGCCTGGGCTTTCGCGTGGTGGCGTGGTTCGGTGCGCATCAGACGCCCGATGCGCAGGGCCTGCAGCGGGTGGGCACGCTGTCCCAACTGCGCGAATACGCCGAGGAGATGCCGGTCGACGAGGTTTGGGTGGCCGTTCCGCTGCGTGACGAAGCCTGCCTGCGGGCCACGTTCAAGGCCCTGGCGCATAGCACCGCCAATCTGCGCTATGTGCCGGACCTCTACGATTACGAACTTCTCAATCATGCGGTGACCGAGATCGGCGGCGTCACGATGATGGACCTGTCGGTCTCGCCGATGCAGGGGGTCAATCGCATGGTCAAGCGCCTCGAGGACCTGGTGCTCGGCAGCGTATTCCTGCTGCTGGCGTCGCCCGTGATGCTGCTGATCGCGCTGGGCATCAGGCTCAGCTCTCCCGGCCCCGTGTTGTTCAGGCAGCGGCGCATCGGCTGGTCCGGCAGGGAGTTCGTGATCTACAAGTTCCGCAGCATGTACCTGCACCGGGAGGACACTCCGGGGCAACTGGCGCAAGCCACGCGAGGCGATCCACGCATCACTCCGCTGGGGCGCTTTCTGCGCCGCACGAGTCTGGACGAGTTGCCGCAGCTGCTCAATGTTCTGCAGGGACGAATGTCCCTGGTTGGGCCTCGCCCGCATGCGGTGGAGCATCATCACCTGTACATCGACAAGGTTCCGAGCTATGCGACGCGCCACATGGTCAAGCCAGGAATCACGGGTTACGCCCAGATCGCCGGTTATCGCGGGGAGACCGATACGCCCGAGAAAATGCGCCGGCGTGTCGAATACGATGTCCTGTATATCCAGCAATGGTCGGTCGCACTGGACCTGAAAATCATCCTGCTCACGGTTTTTCGCGGCCTTGTGAATCCGAACGCGTATTGATGCCCTGCGGGGCCGCGCCCGATCCCGTGGCATCCGGGCCGGCCAAGCCCCGGACGCTCCAGGATCCGTCTGCAAGCCCTGCGCCTGTTGTCGCCAGCAGACGGCGCTGGCAGCTGCCGCTGGGCAAGTCGTGGTACCGAAATGAATGAAGCTGATGCAATGAATCCACCCCGTATTCCGTGCGAGGCATCGCCACGCGCCGAGGGCGTCGAGTTTTCCGACATCCTGTCGGGTCTGTGCCGGCGAAAGGGTGCGATGCTCGTCGTCTTCCTGGTGACCCTGGCGGTCTGCCTGGGTCTGATCTGGCGGCATCCGCGTATCTACGCCTATCGGCTGGTCATCCAGTTGCCGGCCAGGATCAGCAACGACGGCAAGGTGGTTCCTTTGCTGTCGGGCGCCTACATCGCGGACGCACTGCGCGCGGGGACGATGAGCCAGGCTACCGGGCTCGCCGGCAAGGGTATCGATGCCTCGGTTTCCGAAGGGATCAGGGTGGAGCCGGTGTCGGATACCCGCATCGACCTGCTCGCCCGGGCTACGCTCGCGGCCGCGCCGCGCACACGCAGCGCGCAGACGAGGCTGGCGCAGGCCATCGTGGCCTTCGCCAATCACCAGGCGCAGCAGCGACTGCGACGGCTTGACGAGGAGCAGCGGGCGGCCGAGGCCCAGATGCAGGCGCTGCAGAGGCTCGTCGCCCCGTCCTCCGAAGACCGTGGCGCCGACGACACCTTTGTCATGTTGCAACTGCAGCGCGCGATCGCGCGCCAGCAACGAGCCTTGAATGCCCTGGCAGAGCAGCGCCAGGCGATCATGCTCGGCGGATTCGGTCCGAGTGCCGGGCAGGTCCCGGTACCTGTGGGGGTTTCCCGTGCCAGCCTGTTGCTGGTGAGCGTGCTGCTGGCGCTGCTCATGGGCTCGTTCGTGGGCCTGCTGGGCGTCGTGTGGGATCGCCTGCATGACAGCTTCGAGCAGCGTGCCGGCCGAGTGCGGCGCGCCGGGGACGGCGACGCGTAGCGCGGCCGACTCGGAGACTTGAATCTGACACGATCTGTCCGTTCAGGCGGGCAGGCGCCAGGGCGAAATTTCCCGAGAAATGCTTTTTGTCTGTGCTGGAAATCCGGATCCAAGAGGGCGTTCGTCGTAGTGCAACATTCCGACACTTGTATGCAGCGGCCGGGACACGAGGCAGGCATGAGCGCGCTCGACCCGGACCGGCCGACGCCACGGCGCGCCCCTTTGGGCGGCCTCAACCGGGTGGTTGCAGGAAAGCTGGCGCTGCTCATCATGTTTTTCCTGCTTTCGCTGGTTCGCTCTGTGAACCCTTTCATCAGCGTGGTTGTCTTGCTGCCCGCGCTGCTTTCCGCGTGGCTTGTCATTCGGGGCCGGGTGCACGCGGACCCTGTCGCGTTGATGGCGTTGTGCGGCCTGCTTTTTTTCATGCTGGCGTCGTATGCGCTGAATTCGGAGGGCTGGCAACGCGATTCCATGCTTTCCATCGTCTATTTCGCGGCGCTGAACGTGCCGCTGGTCTTTGCGGCAGGGGCTTCCCTGCGTGAAAGACGACAGCATGATTCGAGCTTTTCGGAGGCCTTCGAGTGGGCGCTTCTGGTCAGTGCCGTGCTCGCGCTCGTGCAGTTGGGCGAAGGTTCGCACTTCACGAGCTTCCTGGATTTTCTTCCACCTGTACTGCGAGTCCTGGGGTATAACACGACGAACCCTGCGCCTCATCTGAATGGTATTTTTCGCGCCAACGGCTTCTGGTTCTACGAGCCCTCCTTCCTGTCGCAGTTCATGGCTCTCGGCTTGTTGAGCGTGGGCTTGCGCCCGGGTCACGTCATTCGCAGGGTGCTGTTCGTGCTGGGGCTGCTGGCGAGTTTCGCGGGTACGGGGATCCTGGTGCTGGGAGCCGGCTCCATCGGTCTTTTGCGTCGCATGCGCCGGATGCGCCAGGTCGGCCACGGAGCCGGCGTCATCTTGCTGCTGACCTTCCTGACGCTGCTGGCTGCCGGGCTTGCGGCCTTTCCGCAGGTCTATGCCGACCGCGTGGCCGAGTTTTCGCAGGTCAACAGCAGTGCGTATATACGCTTCGTGGCGCCCGCACTGTATATCCTTCATCTTTTTGGGAGCGGATGGAAGGGCTTGATGTTCGGGCAGGGACCCGGAAGTGCCGATGCCCTGCGCCATGCAGCGGTGATGGCCGATTTCGCCGGGCTGCCCAAGATCTGCTTCGAGGACGGGCTGGTCGCGGGGATCTTTCTGGTGGTTCTGTACGCGCGCTTCGCCTATCTGTCGCGGTTGCCCGTCGCACTGGGCCTTGCTTTGATGTTCATGGCATTTTTCGCCAGCAACGGCGTGTATTCACCGGTGATCGTTTCGGTCTATCTGATGATGGGCTTCTGGGGACCTGTCGTGAATCGCCCGGCAGGCGCGGGGCCGCACGATGGAGCGCGAGCATGAGAAGCCTGGTCGATCGTGGCGATTTCGAGCCTTTTCGATGAAAATACTGCAGCTTTGCCATCGCCTGCCCTGGCCTCCGATCGACGGCGGCAAGAAGGGGGTTCTCGGTTTTGTCGACGGATACCGCCGCGATACCCGTATCGAGGCCTACCGGCTGCTGTGCATGTGTCCGCGAGAGGAAGTGGCCTGGGGCGAGCAATGGAGGTCCAGGGACGGAGTTCCGCTCGAATTCGATGGCTTCAATACGGAGAACTCGGCGCTGGTGATCCTGCTCAGCACCCTGTGCTCGCGCGAGCCTTTCAACGTCTGGAAATACAAGCGCGCGCGGTTTCGCGACATGCTTCGGCGGACCTTGCACGAATTCGCTCCGGACATCGTGCATTTCGATGCGATCCACACGGCGGCCTATCTCGATATCGTGCGCGAGCGGGCTCCGCAGGCCTTGTGCGTGCTGCGCGCGCACAACGCGGAGCATGTGATTCTCGACCGGCTGCACGCTGCACAGCCCGCGGGCCTGCGCAGGCTGCTGCTCGGCGTGCACGCCGCGCGCATGCGACGCTACGAGGCGCGTTACCTGTCACGCTTCGACCTCGTGCTTCCCATCACCGACGAAGACGCGCAGCGCTTCGAGCGTCTCGACCCCGGCGTGGTCGGCAGCATGATGACCTTGCCGGCCGGCGTCGACGTGCCGGAAGCGCAGCCGCAGACCGTGGCATCGGCGGGGCCGATTCGCCTGGTGCACGTCGCGGCGATGGACTGGCTGCCCAACGTTCAGGGGCTTCAGTGGTTGCTCGATGAGGTGGTGCCGCTGCTGGATGCGCGGGGAGTCGACTATCACATCGACGTGATCGGCAAGGGAACGCAGCGCGCCCTGCAGGCGCTGGCGAGCCCGAACGTGACGGTTCACGGCTTCGTCGAGGACCTGGAGCCGTTGCTGGGCCGGGCGACTCTCGCGGTGGTGCCCCTGCAAGTCGGCGGGGGAATGCGGGTGAAAATCCTGGATTACTGGGCTCGGGGCATTCCGATCGTCTCGACCTCGGTCGGCGCGGAGGGGCTGGCCAGCCCTGCCGACCAGACCTTGCTGATCGCCGACACGGCAGTGCAATTCGCCGACGCGATCGAACGCCTGGGGCACGACGAGGCGCTGCGGGCGCGTACTGCGGCCGCGGGCTTTGCCGAGGTCCGGAGGAGCTTCGAGTGGAGTGCCATCGTCGGGCGCCTGATCGCACGCTGCCTCGACGAACGTCAGGCCAGGAGGTCGTGTGAGCAAGCCTGAACAGGTCACCTCGAGTACCCA
The DNA here is from genome assembly GCA_021847345.1 of Pseudomonadota bacterium. Taxonomy (GTDB): domain Bacteria; phylum Pseudomonadota; class Gammaproteobacteria; order Burkholderiales; family Burkholderiaceae_C; genus Thiomonas_A. The sequence continues at coordinate 16,672 of JAJZTW010000024.1, read as the reverse complement.
GCCGGAATCCGCAGGCGAATTTCGGGTCCTCATGGTGCTGTCTCGCAGGGTCGCGGTACCGCCCGGCAACGGCCGCGAGCGAACCCTGTCTTTTATCATGCAGGTCTGCCAGGACATGGCGAAGGTCGAGGTCGTGCATCTCGAGTCCTGGTTGCAGGCAAAGACCTTGCGCGGGTTGTTGTCGATGGCGGGCGAGGCCCTGGCGCAGCTGTTGCGCGGACGCGCGCCATCGCTGCAGGCGCTGGTGTTCCACGATCGGGCACGCCTGCGCGAACTCGAGGCCGTGATTCGCAACAGCTCCCCGGACGTGATCTATCTCGATGGGGTTCGACTCGGACAGTATGCTCCCATGCTCGCAGGTCGCGGTGCAAGTCGCATCGTCTGCGATTTTGATGATCTGATGTCCCGCCGTATGCGAAACCGCGCCGGAGCAGGCCAGCCGCTGGCGCTGGGCTACCTTGGCAGCCATGTGCCGGCGTTTGCCCGGCGCGTGCTCGAGAGCCGTTGGATCGGCGCACGCGTGCAAGCTTACGAGGGGCATGCGCTGGCCGCGCTGGAACGGCGCGTGGCCCGGTCCTGCGATTGCGTCGTGCTGGTTTCCAGTATCGAGGCCGACCAGTTTCGGGCCACGGTCCCGGGGGCTCGGGTGGCCGCGATCCCGCCGTTCGTTTCCCGGCACCGAGCCTTTCGCCCCTTGTCCGACGTACAGCGCTTCGTGTTCCTCGGGTCCAGCGAATTCCTTCAGAATCGGCTGACCATCGACTACCTGATCGATCTGTGGCGACGCCGCAGGCCCGCCATTCCTCTGCATCTTTATGGGACGATCCGGTTGCAGGAACACCTTCCGGAGACAGTGGAGCTCCGCGGGTACTGCGCCGACCTCGCGGACGTCTACACCCCGGGAAGCGTGCTGCTGGCACCTTCCTTCGCGCCCGGTGGGGTCAAGACCAAGGTGCTCGAGGCGATCTCCCATGGCGTGCCCGCCATCGGAACTCCCGCGACCTTCGAGGGCTTTCCGACCATGGCGGCCGACCTGTGCCTCGAGGCGGACGAACTCGAGGCGTTCGTGCTGGATCCGTCGACGCGCCTGGCGGCCGTGAACGCGGCCGCCCAGGCCCTGGCGGAGCAGGTCATGCGCACCCACTCGGAGCAGGCCGTCTCGGCCCAATGGCGCGACGTCCTGCGCGGGCCGGGTCGGGTCGTGGACGCGGGCGCGGCAGTTCGCTCGCCGGCCGCCTGATCTTCGTATTTCGGAAAACACATGATGCAAAACATGATTCGAGCGCGAGCTCCGCTGCGCCTGGGGCTCGCCGGCGGCGGAACGGATGTGTCGCCCTTTTGCGATCGATATGGCGGAAACGTGCTCAACGCGACGATCGACCGCTACGCCTATGCCATCCTGGAGCAGACCGACGAGCGTCGCTGCCGCTTCGAGGCGGCTGACCAGAACAGCGCCGACGAACTGATGCTGGACGCCGACCTGTCCGAGCGCGGAGTCCTGCCGCTGCACAGGGCGGTGTATCGCAGGATCATCGAGCAGTTCCATGGCGGGCACCGCATCCCGGTGCACATGGTCACCTTCTGCGACGCTCCCGTCGGCTCGGGGCTGGGCTCTTCGTCGACGCTGGTCGTGGCGATGGTGCAGGCCTATTCGGAATGGCTCAACCTGGGGCTCGACGACTACCAGGTCGCCGACCTGGCGTTCCAGATCGAGCGAGTCGACTGCGGGTTTCAAGGCGGGCGCCAGGACCAGTATTCGGCGGCGTTCGGCGGCTTCAATTTCATGGAGTTCTACGACCACAACCGTGCGTTGATCAATCCGCTGCGAATCCAGGACCGCGTGCGCTGCGAACTGGAGGCCTCGCTGCTGCTGTTCTACACCGGGGTGTCGCGCAAGTCGGCGGAGATCATCGAGGCCCAGAGCAGGAATCTCGATTCGGGGTCGGAAGCTGCGCTGGAGGCCATGCATGGGCTCAAGCGCGAGGCGCATTCGATGAAAGAGTGCCTTCTGAAGGGGGATTTCGACGGACTGGTGCGCTCCATGCGACTGGGATGGGAGAGCAAGAAGCGCTCGGCGTCCGCGGTGTCGACGGCGGAGATCGATCGTATCTACGAACGGGCCCTGGCCGCGGGGGCGCTGGCCGGGAAGGTGTCGGGTGCCGGCGGGGGCGGGTTCATGATGTTCTTCGTCACCCCGGCCAGGCGGATGGCCGTCATTGAGGCACTACGCCAATGCGGTGGTGAAGTGAGCAACTGCCACTTCACGGACCATGGGGCCCAGGCCTGGAGAGCGTGATGCGTCAAACGATCCTGCGGAACCTTCAGGACATCCAGTCCGTGCTGAACCGGGTCATCGAGTCGGAAGCACTCCAGTCGACGCTCGGCGACGTCGCGACGCGCTGCATCGACGCGCTGCGCGGCGGAAACAAGATTCTTCTCGCCGGCAACGGGGGCAGTGCGGCCGATGCCCAGCATATTGCCGGAGAGCTGGTCAGTCGCTTCGCGTTCGACCGCCCCGGCCTGCCGGCGGTCGCGTTGACCACGGACACCTCCGTGCTGACCGCGATCGGCAACGACTATGGCTATGCGCAGCTGTTCGCGAGGCAGGTCGAGGCGCTGGGACAGCGAGGTGACGTGCTGATCGCGTACAGCACGTCGGGCAACTCGGAGAACATCGTGCGCGGCCTGCAGGTCGCTCGGGAGCGCGGGCTGCGCACGGTCGGGCTCACCGGCGCGGGAAGCCATCGCATGGACCCGTTCTGTGATCATCTGCTCGCGGTGCCTGCTGAGTTGACGCCGCGCATCCAGGAGGTGCACCTGATGCTGGGCCACATGCTGTGCGGTCTGATCGAGCAGGCCATGTTCGGCGCGGGCCGGGGGGGCTGAGGAATCATGCTCGATGCGGTCATTCTTGCCGGTGGGCTGGGAACCCGCCTGCGCTCCGTGGTGAGCGAGCTTCCGAAGGCGATGGCGCCGCTGGGGGGCAAGCCGTTCCTGGAGTGGGTCCTGCGTGACCTGCGTCGCCAGGGCGTTCAACGGGTCGTGCTGGCCACCGGCTACAAGAGTTCGTCCATCCGCTCGCATTTCGGAGCTTGCTTCGAGAACCTGCAACTCGTCTACAGCGAGGAGCAGGCGCCGCTGGGCACGGGTGGTGCGTTGTGCGCGGCACTCGATCGGGTCCAGACCGACGCGGCCTTCGTGCTCAACGGGGACACCTTCCTGGATGTCGATCTTGCGGCGGTCGAGGCCCGCTGGCGCAGCAGCGGTAACCCGGTCATCGTGGTGCGGGAGGTTGCCGACACGCAGCGCTACGGCTGCGTGGTACTGGACGAGCACCACGTGATCCGTGGCTTCGGCGAAAAGACCGGGTCCGGCCCGGGGTACATCAGCGGTGGCTGCTACTGCTTCCCGAGGGACATGCTCGCTGCATGGCGTGGGCGTGGGGCCTTTTCCCTCGAGAGCGACTTCATCGTGCCGGCCTTGCAGGCAACCCGCTTCGAAGCCTGGGTCGCGCAGGGGCGCTTCATCGACATCGGTGTTCCCGACGACTATGCGCGCGCGCTGGACGTGATCCAGGCGCCCGCGCCCGTGACCCCGGGCCACACGCCGGGGGCCGCGCCATGCTGACACGACGAGCGCGCGTCTGACCATGCCGACGATCAAGCTGAGTTCCGGCAGGACCTTCCCCTGCGAAACAGGCACGAGCATTCTCGACGCAGCGAGCCAGGCGGGAATCGCGCTGCCGTACAGTTGCCGGACCGGGCGCTGCAGCACCTGCAAGGCTCGGGTCGTCGACGGCATTTCGCGGGCGCTGCGCGAGGAAACCGGCTTGAGCGAGCAGGAGCGCGCGGCGGGCTGGATCCTTGGCTGCGTACGCACCGCCCAGAGCGATTTGGTACTCGAGGCCCAGGAAGTGGTCGGGGTGGATCTTGCGGCTCCGAGGATCTGGCCTTGTCGAGTCCATGGCCTCGAGCGCCTCGCGCATGACGTGCTTCGGGTGATCCTGCGGCTGGCGCCGAACGCGGATTTCCGATTCAGGCCAGGGCAGTATGTGGACATCCTGGCGCCGAGCGGAATTCGTCGAAGCTATTCGCTGGCCAATTGCGATTTTGCTGAAAACTTGCTGGAGCTGCACATTCGCGAGGTCCCCGACGGGGCGATGAGCGAATACTGGTTCCGTCGAGCCAAGGTCAACGACCTGCTGCGTCTGCACGGTCCGCTGGGTACGTTCTTCCTGCGCGAAACCGCGGGCGCCGACGTCTATTTCCTGGCCACGGGCACCGGCATCGCACCGATCCGCTCCATGCTCGGGAGCATGGCACAGCTCCCGGCGGCCGAGCGGGCGCGCTCGGTGACCGTGCTCTGGGGAGGGCGCCACTTGCCGGACCTGTACTTGCAAGCCACGGAACTGCCCGCCTGCGACCGCTTCGTCCCTGTGCTTTCTCGAGCCGAGGCGTCCTGGACTGGCGCGCGCGGGCATGTGCAGGACGTGCTCCTGGCCTCTGGAGCGGAACTGCGCGGCGCGGTGGTCTACGCATGCGGGTCGGATGCGATGATTCATGGCGCGCGAACGGCGCTGTGCGGCGCCGGCGTGCGGCCTGATCGTTTCTATTCGGATGCGTTCGTGAGCTCCGGCCTGAATTGAACTGAAAAAGGTCATCAACGATGAAATGCGTGATCCTGGCTGGAGGGCTTGGAACCCGGCTCAGCGAAGAAACCACCACCCGTCCGAAACCCATGGTGGAAATCGGCGGCCGGCCGATTCTCTGGCACATCATGAAAATGTATTCCAGCCATGGAATCAACGATTTCGTGATTTGCTGCGGATACAAGGGCTACGTGATCAAGGAATATTTCGCGAACTATTTCCTGCACATGTCCGATGTCACCTTCGACACCCAGGCCAACACCATGCACGTGCATGAACGGCGTGCGGAACCCTGGAAGGTGACACTGGTCGACACCGGCGAGCGATCGATGACCGGCGGCAGGTTGCTGCGTGTGGCCGAGCATGTCAGGAATGAGGAGTGCTTCTGCTTCACCTACGGCGACGGCGTGGGGGACATCGACATCGCGGGTTCCATTGCCTTTCATCGAGCCCACGGGCGACTGGCGACGCTGACCGCGACCTATCCGCCGGCGCGCTTCGGCGCGCTGGAGATCCAGCAGCAACAAGTCAAGAACTTCAAGGAGAAGCCGGTCGGCGACGGGTCCATGATCAACGGTGGCTTTTTTGTCCTGTCGCCGAAAGTTCTCGACTATGTGAGAAATGGCGACGACACCGTCTGGGAGCAGGAGCCTCTGATGAGCCTGGCGGCGGACGGTCAATTGATGGCCCATGAACACAAGGGCTTCTGGCAACCCATGGACACGCTGCGCGACAAGCATCTGCTGGAGGAGCTCTGGGCGAGCGGGAAGGCACCGTGGAAGAAGTGGGACTGACCATGGCCTCGGTACAAGCGAAGTTCTGGTGCGGCAAGCGGGTGCTGCTGACCGGCCACACGGGTTTCAAGGGCAGCTGGATGAGCCTCTGGCTGCAATCCATGGGTGCGCAGGTGCATGGACTGGCGCTGGAGCCATCCACTGCACCGGCGTTGTTCCACGAGGCCCGGGTGGTCGACGCAATGGCCGGCAGCGTCATCGGGGATATCCGTGGCTTCGACATCGTGCTGGATGCGATGCGGCAGGCACGGCCGGACGTCGTGATCCACATGGCGGCCCAGCCTCTGGTGCGCTATTCCTACGCGGCGCCTGTCGAGACCTACGCGACGAACGTGATGGGCACGGTGCATGTTCTCGAGGCCGCGCGCCAGGTCGGCACCGCGCGCGCCATCGTGAACGTGACCACGGACAAGTGCTACGAGAACAGTGACGACCCCCTTCCAGGAAGCACGGGGCAGCCGCGGGGTTCATCGACACCGTCGGGGTTCTCCAAGGCCTTCGACGAGAGCGATCCGATGGGCGGCTATGATCCCTACAGCAGCAGCAAGGGTTGCTCCGAGCTCGTGACCAGTGCGTATCGCCGGTCCTATTTCCAGCATGGCGGAATCGCGCTGGCGTCGGCGCGCGCCGGCAATGTGATCGGCGGGGGGGACTGGTCGGCAGATCGGCTCGTGCCGGATATTCTTCGCTCTTTCGAGCAGCGCCAACCCGTGCTCATCCGCCATCCCGCAGCCGTGCGTCCGTGGCAGCATGTGCTCGAGCCGCTCGGCGCCTACCTCGTGCTCGCCGAGCGTCTGTTCGAGTCCGGCCAGGCCTACGCGCAGGCCTGGAACTTCGGCCCCGAGCACGACGATGCGCGTGCGGTGGAGTGGATCGTGCGCCGCATGGCCGACCTTTGGGGCAGCGGCGCGACATGGCGTGTGGACGGCGGCAGCCATCCGCACGAGGCGCAAACCCTCCGCCTCGACATCACGAAGGCCCGGCAACGCCTTGCATGGCGGCCGCGCTGGAACCTGGAAACCGCATTGCTCAAGACCGTGGAGTGGCATCGGGCCTGGCTCGATGGCGTCGATGCGCGACAGACATGCCTGCAGCAGATCAGACAATTCGAATCCACGTCAGGGAATCCGACATGAATACGCAAAGCCAACTACCGACGGCGGGCGTCCAGACGCCCGAGTCGATCCGCACACAGATCGTGGCCTTGGTTCGGCAATACGCTGACATGGTCCATGCGCCGAGTCCGTTCGTTCCCGGGAAGAGCCCGGTGCCCGTATCGGGGAAAGTCATCGGCGCCGCGGAGCTCGCCAATATGGTGGAGGCCAGCCTCGACGGCTGGCTGACGACAGGTCGCTTCAACGACCTGTTCCAGGAGCGGCTGGCGCGCTTCCTCGGCGTGAAGCATCTGATCACGGTCAACTCGGGTTCCTCCGCCAATCTGGTCGCGTTCTCGACCCTGACGTCGCCCAAGCTCGGTGAGCGCGCGATCAGGCCGGGCGACGAGGTGATCGGCGTCGCGGCCGGTTTTCCCACGACGGTCAATCCGATTCTTCAGTTCGGCGCCGTCCCTGTTTTCGTGGACGTCGACCTGGCCACCCACAACATCGACGCGAGCAAGCTCGAGGCCGCAATCGGGCCGAAGACCCGCGCCATCATGCTCGCGCACTCGCTGGGCAACCCCTTCAACCTCGAGGTGGTCACTGGGATCTGCAAAAAATACGGCCTCTGGCTCATCGAGGATTGCTGCGATGCGCTGGGTGCGACTTACGACGGCCGACTGGTCGGTACCTTCGGCGACCTCGCCACGCTGAGTTTCTACCCTGCCCATCACATCACCATGGGCGAGGGAGGCGCGGTGTTCAGCAACAACCCGGAACTGATGCAGATCGCGGAGTCGTTCCGTGATTGGGGCCGCGACTGCTATTGCCCGCCGGGCAAGGACAACACTTGCAACAAGCGGTTCTGCTGGAAGCTCGGAAACCTTCCCGAGGGCTACGACCACAAATACACCTACAGCCACCTCGGGTACAACCTCAAGATCACTGACATGCAGGCAGCGTGCGCGCTTGCTCAGCTCGACCGGCTGGATGAGTTCATCGAACAGCGGCGCGCGAATTTCGCCTATCTCCACGAGCGCCTGCAGTCCTGTGCCGATGTGCTCCACCTGCCGCAGGCGACGCCTCGGTCCAATCCGTCCTGGTTCGGCTTTCCGGTCGTGCTCAAGGAGAGCGCGGGTGTCAGGCGGGTCGATCTCCTGAACTATCTGAATGAAAACAGGATCGGAACCCGCCTGCTGTTCGCCGGGAACTTGACGCGTCAACCCTACATGATCGGGCGGGAGTATCGCGTCAGCGGGGATCTGACGAATACCGATATCGTGATGAACCAGACCTTCTGGCTGGGCGTCTACCCGGGACTCCAGACCCCCCACCTCGATTACATGGTGGAGAAGCTCGAGGAATTCTTCGGCGTGAATTTCTGATGTTCCAGCTCCATCCGATCGATATCCCGGGCTGCTTCGAGTTGCAGCCGCGCGTGGTGGATGACGAGCGCGGACGCTTCGTCAAGGTCTTCCATGCCGATGCCTTCGCGCAGTCGGGTCTGGAGACGGATTTCAGGGAGGAGTACTACTCCCATTCCCGTCGCGGCGTGGTCCGGGGCATGCACTTCCAGTCGCCGCCATCGGACCATGTGAAGCTGGTGTACTGCGTTCATGGCGATGTGCAGGACGTGATGCTGGACCTGCGCGTGGGCTCGCCGGCTTATGGTCGTTTCGCGGAGGTGTCCCTGTCGGCGGCGCGGGGAAACGCCGTGTACCTGCCCAAGGGAGTCGCGCATGGTTTTTGCGCGACCTCGGATCTGGCGACGCTGGTCTACAAGGTGAGCACCGTGTACGACCCGCAGCGTGACCAAGGCGTGCTCTGGAGTTCCTTCGGATTCCGATGGGCAACGTCTGCTCCGATCCTGTCGGCGCGAGACGCATCCTTCGCCCCGCTGGACGCTTTCGAGAGCCCGTTTCGCCATGACTAGTCCCGCGCCCGGAAAGCGGGCCCTGGTGACCGGCGCGACGGGATACCTGGGATCCCACCTCGTCGCGGGCCTGCTGGGTCGCGGATGGCAGGTGCACGTGGTGACCCGCCCGCAGGCCGACATGACGCTCCTGCGCCAGCTGCTCGGCAGGGTCACCGTGCACGAGCACGACGGGACGACTGGTGGCATGCTCGAGCTGATGAGCAGCGCCAGGCCGGAGGTGGTGTTTCACCTGGCGTCGCTGTTCCTAGCCCGCCACCAGCCTGACGACGTGCAGGCGCTGGTGAGCAGCAACTTGCTGTTCGGGACCCAGCTGGCCGAAGCCATGGCGCGCAGCGGCGTCAGGCATCTGGTCAACACGGGAACATCCTGGCAGCACTACAGGAACGAGCAGTACAACCCCGTCAATCTCTATGCGGCGACCAAGCAGGCCTTCGAGGACATCCTGGCCTACTACTGCGACGCCGAGGCCCTGAACGTCACGACCCTGGCTCTGTTCGACACCTACGGCCCCGGGGATCCCCGAAGGAAGATCATTCCGATGCTTTGGCGGGCCGCGCTCACCCAGGAGCCGCTGATGATGTCCCCCGGTGAGCAGTTCGTGGACTTCGTCTACGTCACCGACGTCGTCGAGGCCTTCGTGCTCGCCGCGGAGCATTTGCTGCGCCAGCCGGGGGGGCATCGAAGGTACGGAATTTCCTCGGGCCAGCCGATGCGACTGCTCGATCTCGTGCAGGCCTTCCAGCGGGCGACGGGCATGTCTCTTCCCGTGACCTTCGGGGGACTGGGCTATCGGCCGCGAGAGGTCATGCTGCCGTGGGCCGACTACGAGAAGTTGCCCGGATGGTGCGCCAGGGTGGCCTTCGACGTGGGCATCCGGCAGGCCCGGCCGTCGCCGGATGCGGACGCCTAGGCCATGGGGCGCTCGGTCACCAGGCGGGACCTGTTCTGGGGCTACGCCGCGTCGGCCCTGAACGTCGGCGCCGGGCTCATCCTGTTGCCGATCGTTCTTCGACATCTGTCGCCGGACGATGTGGGACTATGGTTCGTGTTCCTCACGCTGGCCAGCCTCGCCCAACTGCTGGAAATGGGCTTCCAGCCGACCCTGGCGCGCAACGTGGCCTATATCTATGCGGGCGCGACGTCGCTGGTGAAAGTCGGCCTGCCAGACGCCGCGCGCGGCTCTGCCGGACTGGACCAGGCGCTGCTCGACGCCCTGGTCGCGTCGGCCAGGCGTATTTACCAAGCCGTGGCGGCGCTCGCGGCGCTGGTGCTGCTCGGCCCTGGCACCTTCTACATCCGAAGCCTGCTGACGCCACACCAGGACCACACGAGGGACCTGATCGGCTGGGTGGTGTTCGCGAGCGGGTTCATCATCAACTTCTATTACGGGTACGTGAACGGGCTGCTGCAGGGCCGGGGCGACGTCACGCAGGCGAACAAGGTGATCGTGGTCACCCGGGCCGTGATGATCCTGCTGGGTGGCGCCGCCGTCGCGGCAGGCTACGGGATGCTGGGGCTCGGAGCTGCCTCGGCGCTATCGGCGATTTCCGGACGCGGGCTGGCCTACCGGTATTTCCATGCCTCGCATCCCGTGCGCGGCGGCAAGGGGCAGGGCGCCGCGCGACTGGATCTGATCAGGACCCTCTGGTACAACGCGAGCCGCCTGGGCCTGGTGCAGCTGGGGGCGTTCCTGATCCAGCGGGGCAGCATCCTGGTCGCCTCCAGCTTCCTCGGCCTGGCCGTCGCCGGGCAGTACGGCATGACGGTGACCGTGCTGATGACCCTTTCGGGTGTTGCTTCGGTGATCTGCCAGGTGCAGGTGCCGCACATGAGCGCATTGCAGGCCAAGGCCGACAAGGCCGGGTTGGCCGCGGTTTTCGGCGAGATCGTGCTGCTGGCGTGGACGGTCTATGTGCTGGGCTTTGTCGTGCTCGCGACGATGGGTGGGGACATGCTCGGCTGGATCGGAAGCAGGACACGACTGATTCCGCAGGGACCCCTGATCGCGCTGGGGCTCGTGATCCTGCTGGAGATGAACCACGCGCTCGCGGCCACGTACGTGACGACGGCCAACAAGGTCCCGTTCCTGCGCGCCGCCCTGATCTCCGGGGTCTGTACCCTGTTGCTGTCCGTCGCCGTGGTCAGGGTCTTCGGGATCACGGGGCTCATCGTGGCCCAGGGCGGCGTGCAACTCGCCTACAACAACTGGAAGTGGCCGCGCATGGCCCGGCGCGACCTCGGTGCGAGCTGGAGCGGCCTGATCCGCGCCGGATTGCGCCGGGCTCTGCGCGTGCAAGGCGGATTCCCCGCGACCTGAGGCACTGCCCGATTCGACATGTTCCCCGCAACGCCCTTGTCTGAACACTCCGGCGGGCTCGAGCCCGCCGGCTCGGGTTCGCGACTGCTGCTGGCGAGCCCCGACGCGCCGCGAGACGGTGCGCGCCCGCTGCTGTCCATCGCGATTCCGACGTTTCGCCGCTTCGACCTGCTCGCAGAAGCCTTGAGCTCGGTCTTCGCATTGCGCTTCAACGTGCCCGTGGAGGTCCTGGTCGTCGACAACGACCCGGGCAACGACCCGATCGCCCTCGAGGCCATGAAGGCCTTTGCTGGCCGGGGCTTGTCCTACTACAAGAACGAATCCAACCTGGGCATGTTCGGCAACTGGAACCGCTGCCTGGAACTGGCCACCGGCCGCTACGTCACGATCCTGCACGATGACGACCTGCTCGACGCCGAATTCGCTCAGCAGGTCAACGAACGCCTCACTTCGGCGTGGCCGGGCGTGGCGGCCCTGGCATGGCGACATCGACTGCTGGATCAGCGCCAGCAGTCGCCGGACATGCAGCACAAGACGCCGCTGCGCCGCCTGCAGGGCCTGATCGCGTTCCTGCACCGGGAGGTCAGCTCGCAGTCGGCGATCCACCTGTTCCTCGGCAACCCCTTCGCGGGCACGTTGGGGGTGGTGTTCGACCGTGACAAGGCACTGGCCCTCGGCGGGTTCGATGCGGCGTGGCACCCCATCTCCGACTACGAATTCTGGTGCCGGTGGGTCGTGGCCTATGGGGCGATTCCGCTGTTCAGGCTCTCGGTGGGCCAATACCGCATGCGCCAGAACGAGTCACTGCGCGCCGAAGTGCGCGAGGCATTCCTGTCCGGCTCGCTGAGGCTTCGCCGGCGCATGCTCGAGCATGGTGACGTTCCATGCCTGTACCGACTCGTCCTGCCGGCTGTACAGGAGCATCAGCGCCTTTCGTTGTCCGAACAGTGGCGATCCGCCGGGGACAAGCCGCTGTCGTGGCCGAGTTCGCTGATGGTGATCGCCTGGCGGGCGGTGGCGTGGTGCTTGAAGCGGCCGGGAGCGTGGCTGCGCCCGCGCTCCACAAAGGGGTCGGCAGGCCATGGATCAGGCTGCGGCCGGGGTGGCAGGACAGGTTGATCGACGCGCGCCGGAGCCTTTGCGCGCTCAGTCGAACACCGGCGAATCCACCCCCAGCACCTTGTGCAGCTTCGGGCTGGTGGTCGTGTACTGCAGGTGCACCTTCTTCTCGGGGAACACGTAGTTCGCCGCTCCGAAGGCGGCCAGCGCTGCCTCGTGGAAGCCCGACAGGATCAGCTTCTTCTTGCCCGGGTAGGTGTTGATGTCTCCCACCGCGAAGATTCCCGGCACGCTGGTCTCGAACTTCTCGGTGTCGACGACGATCTGCTTGCGCTCGAGCGCCAGGCCCCAGTCGGCGATGGGCCCCAGCTTGGGGCTCAGGCCGAAGAACACCAGCAGCATGTCCAGCGGCACGCGGCGGGTGATGCCGTCGCTGCCGGTGACCTTGACCTCGCTGAGCCGCCCGTCGCGTTCCTCGTAGCCGCTGATCTGGCCGACCAGGAACTGCATTTCATGCTGCTCGCACAGCGCATGCATTTTCGCCACCGAGCTGGGCGCGGCGCGGAAGCCGTCGCGGCGGTGCAGCAGCACCACGCTCTCGGCGCGGTGTGCCTCGTCGGTGGTCGCGAAGTGCAGGGCCCAGTCCAGCGCCGAATCCCCGCCGCCGACCACCACCAGGTTGCGGCCGGCGAACTGGTCGGGACTCTTCACGCGGTAGAACAGCTGCGAGCCCTCGAAGCGGTCGATTCCGTCGGCCTTGAGCGTGCGAGGCTGGAAGCTGCCCACGCCGGCGGCGATGAACACCGTGCGGGTGATGAAGCTCGTGCCCTTGCTGGTGGCCACGAAAAAGCGCCCGTCGTCCTGCTTGCGCACCTCGGTGACGTCCTGTCCGAGGTGGAAGGTGGGGTGGAACGGCTCGATCTGCTTGAGCAGGCTGTCGGTGAGTTCCTTGCCGGTGCACACCGGCACGGCCGGAATGTCGTAGATCGGCTTGTCGGGGTAGAGCTCGATGCACTGGCCGCCCAGGTGCGGCAGGCTGTCGATCACGTGGGCCTTGATCTCGAGCAGGCCGAGCTCGAACACCTGGAACAGGCCCACCGGGCCGGCGCCGACGATGACGGCATCGGTCTCGATCGGCTGGGCGCTGGAGCCTGGCTCCGCGGCTTGGGTCACCGCAGGGTCGATGTGCATTTCCATGGGACTCGCGTGCAGGGGGCCGTACGGCGCTTGGGGTCGGCGATCAGCGTTCGAGCAGCGGGCGCTTGTCGCCCTTGCCGTTCCATTCCTCGGCGTCGGGCGGGGCGGGCTTGCGCTTGGTGATGCTGGGCCACTTGCGCGCCAGCTCGGCGTTGAGCGGGATGAAGTCCTGCTGGTCGCCGGGGACGTCTTCCTCGGCGAAGATCGCATTGGCCGGGCACTCGGGAACACACACCGCGCAGTCGATGCACTCGTCCGGGTCGATGACCAGGAAGTTCGGACCCTCGCGGAAGCAGTCCACCGGGCACACATCCACGCAGTCGGTGAATTTGCAGCGGATGCAGTTTTCTGTCACGACGAATGTCATGTTCTGCCTTGGCTTAGATGTGGGGAAAATACCTATTTTAGCCCGCAGCTCGCGCCGGGCGGCTTGCGGGTCGTCAACGCCGCGCCGCGGGTCGCCGCAGCGGGAACCCCGCGCAGTATGAAATTTCGTTTGCGCCAAGCTCGAATATGCGCGAATACGCGCGAGCGCGCTGTTCCTGGCTCGTAGTACATTCAAAGCAGGAGCTCGCCGCATGGACTGCGCGGGCGCAGCGGCCGCTTCGAGCCGCGTCAGCACAAGCGAATGGAGACAACGATGATGGGTTTGATGCAGCAGCATGGTCTGCTGATCTCCGGGCTGATCGAGTTCGCCGCGCGCTTCCACGGCGATACCGAAATCGTCTCGCGGCGCGTCGAGGGTGACCGCCACCGCACCAACTGGGCACAGGTTCGCCGGCGCGCGATGCGTCTGGCCCACGGACTCGATCACTGGGGCCTGCGCCGCGGCGATCGGGTGGGCACGCTGGCGTGGAACGGCTACCGGCACCTGGAGCTGTATTACGGCGTTTCGGGCAGCGGACGCGTGCTGCATACGGTCAACCCGCGCCTGCATCCGGACCAGATCGCCTGGATCGTCAACCATGCCGACGACCGCGTGATGGCCTTCGACATGACCTTCGCTCCGATCATCCAGGCCGTCGCGCCCAAATGTCCGGGAGTGCGTCACTGGGTGGCGCTGTGCGACGCGGATGCGCTGCCGGCCGAGTTGCAACAGGCCGTGCCCGGTCTGCTCAGCTACGAAGCCTGGCTGCAGGAGCAGTCCGACCAGCCCTATGCCTGGCCGCAACTCGACGAGCAGGAAGCCTCGTCGCTGTGCTACACCAGCGGCACCACGGGCAACCCGAAGGGAGTCCTGTACAGCCACCGCTCCACCGTGCTGCACGCCTGGTCGGCGGCGCTGCCCGACGTGATGTGCCTGTCGGCGCGCGATGCCGCGCTGCCGGTGGTGCCGATGTTCCACGTCAACGCCTGGGGCATGCCGTATTCGGCGGCGATGGTCGGATGCAAGCTGGTGTTCCCGGGGCCGGCCCTCGACGGAGCTTCGCTGTTCGAGTTGATGGACGACGAGGGCGTGAGCTTTTCCGCCGGGGTGCCCACGGTCTGGCTGGGCCTGCTGACCAAGATGCAGCAGGAGGGCCGGCGCCCGCGAGCGCTCGACCGGGTGCTCATCGGCGGGTCGGCCGCGCCGCTGGCGATGATCCAGGCGTTCCAGGATAACTGGGGAGTCGAGGTGCGCCACGCCTGGGGCATGACCGAGATGAGTCCGCTGGGCACTGCGTGCTCCTTCAAGACCAAGCACGCCGGGCTCGATGCCGAGCAGCGCCTGCAGTTGCAGACCTCGCAGGGCCGCCCGCTGTTCGGCGTGGACGTGCGCATGGTCGACGCCTCCGGCAAGGAAGTGGCGTGGGATGGCCGCGCCATCGGCGAACTGCAGGTGCGCGGCCCCTGGGTGATGGCCGACTACTATCAGTCGGGCCAGCCCAGCCCGCTGCGCGACGGCTGGTTCCCGACCGGCGACGTGGTGTCGGTGGACGCCGATGGCTACGTGCGCATCGTCGACCGCAGCAAGGACGTGATCAAGTCCGGCGGGGAGTGGATCAGTTCCATCGACATCGAGAACGTGGCCATGTCGCACCCCGCCGTGGCGATGGCGGCCTGCGTCGCCGTGCCGCACCCCAAATGGGACGAGCGGCCGCTGCTGGTCGTGGTGAAAAAGCCCGGCGCGCAGGTCGATGCCCGCGAACTGCTCGGCTTCTACGAGGGCAAGGTCGCGAAGTGGTGGATTCCCGACGACGTGATGTTCGTCGACGCCATCCCGCTGGGCGCCACCGGCAAGATCCTGAAGACCCGCCTGCGCGAGCAGCTGCTCGAGGAGCGCGCCCACCCCTGAGCGCCCATCCCTGAGCGCCCATCCCGGCGTGCGGGCAGGGCAAGCCCATGTCGCCCATGGGCGGCTTGCCGCCAGCGGTCAAGGCGACGCCCTGAAGCGCCTGCTTCGGTAACTGCGCACAATCTCCGGCTGTTCGGTGCGGGGCCGGAGCAAGCCGGCCGGAGAGGGGTGACATGCAACAGCAGCAGGCGCGGGCTTCGTCTCTGCGCGTGGGCGGCGAGGCACTCGCAGGCAGCGGGGGCAGCGGCGCGTGGAGCGCGCTGGCGCTGCGCGGCGACGAGTACGTCAACCGCCTGTTCGACTACCAGCTTCTGCTGCGGCATCACCCCGGTGGCGGGCCGGTGCCGGCTCGCGAGCTGCTGGGCAAGGGGCTGGACGTGCGCGTGGAACTGGCGATTCCCGGCGCCGCCGCGGGATCCCGGGCACGCTGGATCCACGGCGAAATCTCCCAGGTCGCGCGCGTGCAGGCGGACGAGCGCGGCAGGGTCTACGCCCTGCGCCTTCGGCCATGGGCTTGGAGGGCGAGCCTGCAGGGCCAATGCCGAGCATGGCGCGATCGCACGGTTCCGCAGGTCCTGCAGGAACTGCTGCGGGGCGCGGGGGCCGGCCGCGTGGTGCTGCGCCTGCGCGAGCGCTACCTGCCGCGGGATTACCTGGTGCAGTTCAACCAGAGCGACTGGGACTGCTTCGCGCGAATGGCCGCCGAGTGGGGCATCAATTTCTGGTTCGAGCACCGGCGCGGCGCCCACGACCTGGTGCTGGCCGACGACAACTCGGCCTGGCCCGAGCACGCTGCCGACTGGGCGCAGGTGCGGGTGGGCGTCGCGGGCGATCGGCCCGACCACGAATGCCTGCGCACGCTTCGACACGGGCATTCGCTGCGCAGCGAAGGCTGGTGTGGTCGCGACGACGACTACACCTCGCAGGAGCCGCTATCGCAGTTCGAAGCCGCGCAGGTTGTCGACGGTGGCGCCGCGGCTCGCGAGCAGTTTCACTGGCGCGGACAGGGCGGTGCAGGCGTACGCCAGCCCAGGCAGGCTCGCGTGGGCGCCGCCGATGCCAGCCCGTCGGCCGGTGGCCCGCCGGAAGGCGCCTTGCAAGCCCCGGCGCGAGCGCGCCTGCAGGCACTGCGCCAGCATGTCGGTCGGGCTCGTGGCCATGGCCCCATGCGCGGCCTGGCCGCCGGGCATCGTGTGCGCGTGCATGGGCACCGGCTGTCGGCGCTCGACACCGAGTGGCTGGTGCTCGGCACCCGTCTTTGCCTGTTCGAGGATGCCGCCCGGGACCTGCCGTGGCCGCTGTGCCGGCAGCCGGGCGCGGGCGAGGATGCCTTCGCCGGGAACCCTTCT
>JAJZTW010000023.1 GCA_021847345.1 Pseudomonadota bacterium | reverse complement strand
GGCATCCTGCGCCTGCTCGACGAGCGCGAGCTGCGCGCGGTGCTGGCGCACGAGCTCGCGCATGTGCTGCGTGGCGATGTGTTGCCCGGCACCTTCGCCGCGGCTTTGGGGGGAGTGCTCGCCGCGGCGTCGCAGACCGGCCTCGGCGCCCCGCTGGACGAACGCGCCCGGCCGGCTCCGGCCTGGCAGACTCCGCTGTGGTTGCTGCTGGCGCCGCTGGCCGCGCTGCTCGCGCAGCTTGGCGCGGCCGCGAGGCGCGAACTGGCCGCCGATCGTCTCGCGGCCCGGCTGTGCGGGGATCCGCTGGCGCTCGCCGGGGCGCTGCAGCGCCTGCAGGCACATGCCGACGAGCGCCATGGCTTCGCGCAGGCGGGGCGCTATCCGGCCGGAGCCCAGATGATGGTGTGCAATCCGCTGGGCTGCGCTGGCATCCAGCGACTGTTCGATTGCCACCCGTCGATGCAGCGGCGCATCCAGGCGCTGCATGCGTCGAGCCGCCGCGCCTGAGCGCGACCCCCTGGGGTATTTCGACAGCCTGTCAGCGCCGACCGGAATCGAACACACCCTCCAGGGCCGAATCGATCAGCAGCCCGGCGATGCTGTAGAGCAGCGAGCCGACCAGCGCCGCGCCGAAGCTGCGGACCTCGAAGCCCGCGCTCAGTCCGGAGGCCGCATAGAACATCAGCGCGTTGATCACGAAAAAGAACAATCCCAGCGTGACCACCGTGATGGGCAGGGTCAGCACCAGCAATACCGGGCGAACCAGGCTGTTGAGCAGGCCGATGATCAGCGCCGCCCACAGCGCGGCGGCAAAGCCCGACAGCTCCACCCCGCTGTACAGATAGGCCACCGCCATCAGTGCGGTGGCCGACAGCAGCCACTTGAGCAGGATCTTGGCCATGCGCGCAACTCCTCAAGCCATTGCGCCCGCGGCAGCGACCTGGGTCGGCACGGGCGATGTGCGGGAGCGGGAGCAGGCGCCGGCCCGGCGCCTGCGCACCCGCGATGAACTTCTCACATTAACGCTTTTGCGGCGCGCCTGTCCTGCGCTGCCGCAATGCGCTTGCCGGCAGTGGGGTGCTGCGGGCTCAGGCCTCGGCGCCACCGCCGATGCGGCGCGCCAGTTCGGCAGCCTTGCCGGTGTAGGCGCCCGGCGTCAGTTGCAGCAGGCGCTCGCGCTCGGCCGGTGGCAGCGGCAGGCTGGCGATGAACTCGCGCAGCAGTTCGCGGGTGATCGCCTTGCCACGCGTGAGCTCCTTGAGCTGCTCGTAGGGGTTGGGCAGGCCATGACGCCGCATCACGGTCTGCACCGGTTCGGCCAGCACTTCCCAGGCGGCGTCGAGATCGGCCGCCAGGCGCGGCACGTCCGGCTCGAGCTTGTCCAGCCCGCGCAACAGGCTGTCGTAGGCCAGCAGCCCGTGCCCCAGCGCCACGCCCATGTTGCGCAGCACCGTGGAATCCGTCAGGTCACGCTGGAAGCGCGAGATCGGCAGCTTTTCGCTGAGGTGGCGCAGCAGCGCGTTGGCGATGCCGAGGTTGCCCTCGGAGTTCTCGAAATCGATCGGGTTGACCTTGTGCGGCATGGTCGACGAGCCGATTTCTCCGGCCTTGGTGCGCTGACGGAAATAGCCCAGCGAGATGTAGCCCCAGAGGTCGCGGTTGAGGTCGATCAGCACGGTATTGAGCCGCGCCACGGCGTCGAACAGCTCGGCCATCGAGTCGTGCGGCTCGATCTGGATCGTGTAGGGATTGAAGCGCAGGCGCAGCTGTCGCTCGATCACGCCGCGCGCCAGCGCCTCCCAGTCGAGATCCGGGTAGGCCGCCAGGTGGGCGTTGTAGTTGCCCACCGCGCCGTTCATCTTGGCCGTCAGCTCGACCTCGCGCAGTCGGGCCAGCGCGCGCTGCAGCCGCGCGGCGAAGTTGCCCATCTCCTTGCCCAGCGTGGTGGGACTCGCGGTCTGGCCGTGGGTGCGCGACAGCATCGGCGCATCGGCCAGGTCCAGCGCCAGGCGCTTGAGTCGGCCCAGCACGGCTTGCAGCGCAGGCACCAGCACCTGCTCGCGCGCACCGCCGAGCATCAGGCCGTGCGCGGTGTTGTTGATGTCCTCGGAGGTGCAGGCGAAGTGCACGAACTCGCTGCTGCGGGCCAGCTCCGGCCATTGGCCCAGGCGCTCCTTGATCCAGTACTCGATCGCCTTGACGTCGTGATTGGTCACGCGCTCGATGGACTTGACCGCCAGCGCGTCGGTTTCGGTGAAGTCGGCGGCGAGCGCGCGCAACTGCTGCTGCAGCTGCGGCGGGATCGGCGCCAGCTCCGGCAAGCCGGCCTGCGAGAGCGCGATCAGCCATTCGATCTCGACCTGCACGCGGCAGCGCATCAGCGCGCTCTCCGACAGGTGGGCGCGCAGCGCATCCACCTTGGAGGCGTAGCGCCCGTCGAGCGGGGACAAGGCGCTCAGCGGGCTCGAGCCGGCCGGCGCGGGGGAGGGGGAAAGGGAGCTCATCGGCGCATTGTAGAAACACCGCCGGCGCGCGCCCTGGTCCTGCCCCCTGCGCTGCCTATACTGGCCCGCATCGCAGCGCCAGACCGCCGAGGGCCGAAATCCATGGACATCAAACTCATCGGTTCGCGCACCAGCCCGTATGTGCGCAAGGTTCGAATCGTTCTCGCCGAAAAGGCGATCGACTACCAGTTCGTCGAAGACGACGTGTGGGGGGCGACGCCGCAGATCGCCCGCAGCGCCTGCGCCCGAAGGGTTGGTGCGGAATCGGGCGCTGGCCGCACCCCGGATCTTGCGCGGGCGGCCAGCCCGCGCTGCGATCCGGCGCACGCCCATCATCCCGATTCTGCACCAACGCGACCCCCTGGGGTACTTCAACAGCCTGCTATTGCTCGACGACGGTGCGACGCTGTACGACTCGCGGGTCATCGTCGAGTACCTCGACGCGCTGGCGCCGCAACCCAGGCTGATTCCCGAGCAGGTGCGCCAGCGTGCCGACGTGCGCACCCTGGAGGCGCTGGCCGATGGCATCATGGATGCCGCGGTCACCGCGCGCCTGGAGCTGGTCTGGCCGGGCCGCGCCGCCGGCGAGCGCAGCGCTGCCTGGGTGCAGCGTCAATCGGCCAAGATCGATGCCGCCGTGCAGGCCTTGGGCGAGCGGCTGGGCGAACGGGAATATCTGTTCGGTGACGGCTTGAGCCTGGCCGACATTGCCGCGGTGGTCGCTCTGGACTACCTGAGCTTTCGTCTGCCCGAAAACCCCTGGCGCGATCGGCAGCCGGGCCTTGCCCGCCTTTGCGACAGGCTCGACTCCCGCGAGCCCTTTCACGAAACGCTGGCGCCCGGGACCTGAGGATGGGGGCGCCGCAGGTGCGGCGCGGCTGTCAGCTCAGTGCCGTGCCGGCGGGCTGTTCGAGGCACTGCAGCATGCCGCGCAACGCGTACTGCGCGGAGGCCATGCGTACCGCCTGGCGGTCGCCCGGCCAGCGCACGGCCTCGGCGCGCGCCTGCTCGCCCGCGGGGGTGCGCCAGGCCCACGCGAACCAGACCAGGCCGACCGGCTTGTCGGCGCTGCCGCCGCCCGGGCCGGCGATTCCGGTGATGGCCAGCGCCGCCTGCACCGGCGCATGCGCGAGCATGCCGTGCGCCATGGCCAGCGCCGTGGCCTCGCTGACCGCGCCGTGCTGTGCGAGCACCTGCGCCGGCACGCCGAGCAGCTCGGCCTTGGCGGCGTTGCTGTAGGTCACCAGCGCGCGCTCGAACCACTGGCTGGAGCCTGCCAGCGAGGTCAGCGCGGCAGCCACCAGCCCTCCGGTGCACGACTCCGCGCAGCCCATCATCCAGCCGCGTGCGAGCAATGCGCGCCCCAGGGCGTCCGCGGCGAGGGTGAGCGCCTGCCAGCCGGGGTCGGCGGCAGGGCTTTCAGGTGCCGATGCGTAGTCCATGCAGCCACAGATCGAGGAAGGCCCAGGCGACGATACCCACGCCCAGGGTCAGCAACGCGAGCAGCGCGGCGACGATGTCGTCGAGCATGATGCCGAGGCCGCCGCCGACCCTGCGGTCGACCCAGCCCACCGGCCCGCGCTTGACCGCATCGAACAGGCGGAACAACGCGAAGCAGGCGAGCTGCAGCAGCCAGGGCAGGGACTCGAGCCGCCCGCCGAGCGCCGCCATGCCGGCCTGTGCCGCCCACAGCACCAGCCACATCGCGACGATCTCGTCCCACACCACGGGCGAAGGGTCGTGCAGCCCGAGGGCGCGCGCGGCGCGCTCGCAGATCCACACGCCGCCGACGAAGCACAGCACGAGCAGCAGCGGCCAGGCGGCCCACGGTAGCACGCGTTGCAGCAGCAGGTAGCTGGCCCAGCCGACCAGGCTGCCGGCGGTACCCGGGGCCACCGGCGACAGCCCGGAGCCCAGTCCCAGGGCCAGGAAATGCCAGGGGCTGGACAGCGCGAAGCGCAGGTCGGCCCGCGCCGGCTCCAGCGGTGTGGCGTGCGGAGCCCCGGGCTCGGATGGCGCTGGGTTCATGGTTGCAGGAAGTGGTCGAACGAGGCGAATTCCATCGGCATGCTACGGCCTTGCGCGTCGCGCAGGCGCAGCCCCGGTTCGGCTTCGATGCAGCCGATGCGTGTGACATCGACTTCCGCCTGCGCGGCGGCCCGCAGGACTTCCCCGGCGTGTTCCGCAGGCGCCGTGAACAGCAGTTCGTAGTCGTCGCCGCCGGCGAGCTGGCAGGCACGCCGGCGCGCGACGGGCTGTTGCGCCAGATCCTGCGCGGCGGGAACCGCGTCGACGTCGACCCGCGCGCCGACTCCGCTGGCCCGCAGCACGTGCAGCAGGTCGCCCAGCAGGCCGTCGGAGACATCGATGGCGGCGTGCGCCACGCCGCGCAGCCTGCTGCCCAGCTGCACGCGGGGTTGTGGCTGTTCCAGGCGCGCGCGCACGCGCTCCAGCGCGGCCGGCGCCAGCTCCCATTCGCCGCGCAGATGGCCCAGCGCCAGGCGGGCGTCGCCGGGCGTGCCCGACACCCAGATCTGGTCGCCGACGCGCGCGGCGTCGCGGCGCAGCGCGAGCCCGCAAGGCACGAGGCCGAGCACGGTCAGGCAAAGGTTCAGCGGGCCGCGCGTGGTGTCGCCACCGACGAGCTCGATGCCGTGCGCGTCGGCCAGCTCGAGCAGGCCGCTGCTGAAGGCCTGCAGCCACGCCGCGTCGGGCGCCGGCAGGGCCAGCGCGAGCAGGAAGGAGTGCGGCTGCGCCCCCATCGCCGCCAGGTCCGACAGGTTCACGGCCAGCGCCTTGTGCCCCAGGCGTCGGGGATCGGTTCCGGCGAAGAAATGCCGGCCCTCGACGAGCATGTCGGTGGACACGGCCCATTGCTGGCCGGGCGCCGGCTGCAGCAGCGCGCAGTCGTCGCCGATGCCCAGTGCCGCATGCGGCGCCGGGCGCCGGAAATAACGCTCGATGATGTCGAATTCGCCAGGCATGGAGGCCATGGTGGGGTTGCTTCGCGCAGGGTGGTTCGCCATGCGGGTGATTGTCGCCGCAGCGCCAATGACCCCGCCCAGGCTCCTAGAATCCCGGGCAAGCCTGCAGTCGCGCCCATGGGGACGCGGCCGGCGTGCCCGCTCGCCCGGTCAAGCACGGTGCGAGCGCCGACGCGCCCGCATGCGCAACAGGCCACGGTTACCGGAGACCCCTTTCATGTCGAATCCAGACGCCAAGGCCGAGCTGCGACGCTCGGCCCTGGAATATCACGAGCACCCCCATCCCGGAAAGATCAGCGTCGCTCCCACCAAGCAGCTGTCCAACCAGCGCGATCTTGCGCTGGCGTATTCGCCCGGGGTGGCTGCGGCCTGCGAGGAAATCGTCGCGGACCCGGGCAACGCGGCGCGCTACACGGCGCGCAGCAACCTGGTGGCGGTGATCACCAACGGCACCGCGGTGCTCGGGCTGGGCGACATCGGCCCGCTGGCGGCCAAGCCGGTCATGGAAGGCAAGGCGGTGCTGTTCAAGAAGTTCGCCAACATCGATGTGTTCGACATCGAGGTCAGCGAGAAAGACCCGGCGCGCCTGGTGGACATCATCGCGTCGCTGGAGCCGACCTTCGGCGGCATCAACCTCGAGGACATCAAGGCCCCGGAGTGTTTCCGCGTCGAGCGCGAGTTGCGCCAGCGCATGCGCATCCCGGTGTTCCACGACGACCAGCACGGCACGGCGATCATCGTCGGTGCCGCGGTGCTCAATGGCCTGAAGGTGGTGGGCAAGCGCATCGACGAGGTCAAGCTGGTGTGCTCGGGCGCCGGCGCGGCCGCGCTGGCCTGCCTGAACCTGCTCGAGCACCTGGGCCTGCGGCGCGAGAACATCTGGGTCAGCGACATCGCGGGCGTGGTGTGGCAGGGCCGCGCCGAGCTGATGGATCCTGACAAGGAGCGCTACGCGCAGGCCACGCAGGCGCGCACTCTGGCCGAGATCATCGAGGGCGCGGACCTGTTCCTCGGGCTCTCGGCCGGCGGCGTGCTCAAGCCGGAGATGGTCGCGCGCATGGCGCCCCGTCCGCTGATCCTGGCGCTGGCCAACCCCACGCCGGAAATCCTGCCGGAAGAGGCGCACGGAGTTCGCGACGACGTGGTCATCGCCACCGGACGTTCGGACTACCCGAACCAGGTCAATAACGTTCTTTGCTTTCCGTACATCTTCCGCGGGGCGCTGGACTGCGGCGCCACCACCATCACCACGGAAATGGAAATCGCCGCGGTGCAGGCCATCGCCGCGCTGGCGCAGATCGAGCAGAGCGACGTCGTGGCCGCCGCCTACGGCGGAAGCGCCCCAGGCTTCGGGCCCGAATACCTGATTCCCAAGCCCTTCGATCCGCGCCTGATCCTGCACATCGCCCCGGCCGTGGCGCGGGCTGCCGCCGAAAGCGGCGTGGCCACGCGCCCGATCGCCGACCTCGACGCGTATCGCGAGCAGCTCCAGCAGTTCGTGTACCAGTCGGGAGCCATGATGCGCCCGATCTTCACCCTCGCCCGGCATGCCGCGAAAAAGCGCATCGTCTACGCCGAGGGCGAGGACGAGCGCGTGCTGCGCGCCGTGCGCGTGGTGGTGGACGAGCAGCTGGCGCGCCCGATCCTGGTCGGGCGCCCGGCCGTGATCGCGCAGCGCATCGAACGCTTCGGGCTGCGCCTGCGCGAGGGCGAGCACTACGAGGTCGTGAACACCGACCACGACGAGCGCTACCGCGACTTCTGGCAGACCTATCAGCAGCTGGCCGGCCGCAAGGGGCTGACGCCGGCCTTCGCGAAAATCGAGATGCGCCGGCGCCTGACGCTGATCTCCAGCATGATGGTGCACAAGGGCGAGGCCGACGGGCTGATCTGCGGAACCTGGGGCAACACGCTGCTGCACCTGCACTACATCGACCAGGTCATCGGGCGCCGCCCGGGCGTCAATACCTATGCGGCGATGAACGGGCTGATCCTGCCCGGGCGCCAGCTGATGCTGGTCGACACCCACGTCAACATCGACCCCAGCGCCGAGCAGCTGGCCGAGATCACGATGATGGCGGCGGAGAAGCTGCGGCGCTTCGGCATCACCCCGAAGGTGGCGCTGCTGTCGCATTCCAATTTCGGCTCCAGCAACGCCCCCAGCGCCGTGAAGATGCGCGAGGCGCTGGAACTCATCCAGCAACGCGACCCGGGGCTCGAGGTCGACGGCGAGATGCACGGCGACTGCGCGCTCGACCCGAACCTGCGCGCCAGCCTGCTGCCGCAGACCACGCTGAGCGGCGAGGCCAACCTGCTGGTGTTCCCGAACCTGGATGCGGCCAACATCGCCTACAACCTGCTCAAGACCACCGCGAGCAACAACGTGGCGATCGGGCCCATCCTGCTGGGGGCGGCCAGGCCGGCGAACATCCTGACGGCCTCGAGCACGGTTCGGCGCATTGTCAACATGACGGCGCTGACGGTCATGGAGGCCAACGCGACCGACGCAGTCTGAGACGGCGCTGGCGCCGTCGGCGCCAGCCGACCTGGTTGCGCAGGCCCTGAAGTGAACGCTCACTTCAGGGCCTGCTGCTGCACAAAAAATAGGCGTAAATCTTGCTATTTGCGGGGTTTTCCCATAGCATGAGTTTTTGGCCGACGGCTTGGCGCAGAGTGCGCTGCTCCGTGGCTGAACCGCCGACAACTCCACTGCCGTGTTCAGGCTCGACGCCCGTCACGAAAATCAGCTCAATTCGGGCTTCCAGGGCGTGACCACGCTGGCAGCTGGCGAGCCGGCACAGTCGCCGCTCGCGCGGATTCGAGCTGCGCGGTGGCTCCAGGGCCTTGTGCCTCGGGCGGCACAGGCCTTCGGCCTGGCGGTATGTTTGACATTCGGCAGCCCAGCGCATGCCGATCGGGTCCGGCCAGCCCCGGCAGGCGTCGAGCACGCGGCCCGGCTGGATCACCAGGCGCTACGAACTCTGCAACGGATCCGGGCCGGGGGCCCGTTCCCCTATGCCAAGGACGGAATCGTGTTCGGCAACTATGAGCACCAGTTGCCCGCCGCACCACGCGGATATTACCGCGAATACACCGTGCCCACTCCGGGCAGCCGCAACCGGGGGCCCAGGCGAATCGTTTGCGGTGGTGCCCCGCGCAGCCCCGATGTCTGCTACTACACCCATGATCACTACGCAAGTTTCCAATTCATTGCCCGTTGAGGTTGACGAAGGCGTCAATCTCAAGGCTTTGCGGCCGAACATCGTGCAGTCGATCCGCGCGTTCAGGGTGACCGAGCTGATGGCGGCCGCGCAAGAGGCCGGGCAGCATTTCCTGTACGCCAACCTGGCGCAGGCCACGACCAAGCAGGAGGTCCTGGAAACCATCGCCAGGAACTTTCTGTTCCCCAAGCATTTCGGCAAGAATTTCGATGCGCTGCGTGACTGCCTGACCGACATGATCGCCGCGGCCGGGCCCCAGCCCGGTTTCGTGATCGTGCTGGAGCAGCTGCCGATGACCCAGCGTTTCGACAAGGAGGCGCGCGAGACCCTGCTCGACGTGTTCCGCGACGCCGCCGACTTCTGGTACGAGCAGGGGGTCGAGTTCCGGGTCTTCTACTCTTTTCTGTGACCCGCGCGCCTGCCCGGGAGGCGTTGCGGGGTGATGTGGAACCGGGTTTCCGAGCCAGCCGTTCGGTACGCGCGCCGGTGGCGCCGTGGTACGGCACCTGGCTGGCGCAGGCCGCCTGAGCTGCCGGGACATCGACGCCTGGCGCGCCTGACACGCCCGGCATCGCCGGCAGCCGCTCAGGCGGGCTGCAACTGGCGCGCCAGCGCCACGTATTCGTCCACGGCGACCTCCTCGGCGCGGCGCTGCAGATCGAAGCGCGCAAGGCATCCCCGCTGTTCCAGCCACGGGCCGAGCGTGTGGCGCAGCAGCTTGCGGCGCTGCGAGAACGCCACCGCCCCCAGCGCCTGCAAGGTCTGGCTGTCCACCCCTTGAAGCTCGTCGAGCCGGCGAGGCTGCATGCGCACGACCGCCGAGTCGACGCGGGGCGCAGGGGTGAAGGCCTGCGGCGCAACCTCGAGGATCGGCCACATGCGATAGCGCCACTGCAGCATCACCGACAGACGGCCGTAGGCGGCGGTCGAAGGCTCGGCCACCATGCGATCCACCACTTCCTTTTGCAGCATGAAGTGCTGGTCCTGCACATGCGGCGCGCAGCCGAACAGGTGAAACAGCAGGGGACTTGAAATGTTGTAGGGCAGGTTGCCGAACAGCCTGAGCCCTTCGCCCAGCGAGCCGAAATCCAGCGCCAGCGCGTCGGACTCGATCACACGCACCCCGTCGGCGCCGCGCGCGCGCCAGCGCGCCGCCAGGTCGCGATCGAGCTCGACCACCGTCAACGCGCCGCAGCGAGCCAGCACCGGCAGGGTCAACGCGCCCAGGCCGGGGCCGATCTCCACCAGGGCCTGCCCGGCGCGCGGGTCGATCGCATCGACGATCTGGGAGATCACCGACTGATCGGTCAGGAAATGCTGGCCGAAGCGCTTGCGCGCGGTGTGTCCGGCCAGCCTCGTGGGCGCCGTCGCGCGCGGGCCCTTCACGAGTCGTCGCCGGGCATGCGCACGTAGGTGCGCGCGCGCACGTCCTGCACCAGTTCGTCGAAGGCCTTGGCCTCCTTCTGGCGCAGCAGCATGCTCCGTACCACCGCGCGCTCCTGACCCGGCGCCAGCGCATGCTCGCGACGGTCGACCAGCTGCAGCAGCACAACCTTGCCGGGCAGCATCAGGGGCTGCGAAACCTCCCCGGGGTTGAGACCGCCGATCGCGGCGTCGAGCGCGGCTGGCAGCTGGCCGGGCAGCACCCAGCCGAGATCGCCGCCCTGGCGCGCCGTGGCCAGGTCCTGGGAGATTTCCCGGGCCTTGGCCGCGAAACCGACCTGCCCGGACTCCACCGCGCGACGCACCGACTGCAGTTCGTGCACCGCGGACTTGCGCGACGCGTCGCTGTCGGCGTTGATCACGATCTCTCGCACATTCGCCTGCATCGCCGTCTGCGGCAGCGCGGCGGACTCCTGCCTCGACACCAGCTCCAGGATGTGAAATCCGGCGGGGCTGCGGATCACCCCGGTCACCTGGCCCGGCTGGAGATCGCTCACCGCGCGCACGAACAGGCTCGGCCACTGCGAGGCCGGACGCACGCCGAGATCGCCGCCCTTGGCGGCCTGCGGGCCCATCGAGAACTCGCTGGCCACGCTGGCGAAGACCCGCCCCTGGCGAAGCGCCGCTGCGGCATCGTCGATCACCGTGCGCGCGCCCTTGAGCTGCTCGGCGCTGGGATGGTCGGGCAGCGGAACGAAGATCTGCGCCAGGTGCAGTTGCGCATCGGCCGCGAGCTGCCCCTGCCTGGCGCGCTGCGCGGCCAGGAAATCGTCGATCTCCTGGTCGCTGACATGGACCTTGCCCGCGACGTCACGCTGGCGCAGGCGCGCGATCAGGATTTCGCGCTCGATCTGCGAGTGGAAGTCCTTCCAGCCCATGCCCTGGGCGCGCAGCTGGTCGCGCAATTGGTCGACGCTGATGTGGTTGTTCTCGGCGACCTGCTGCACCGCGCGCTGCACGGTGGCGTCCCCGACTTCGAGGCCCGTCTGCTTCGCGTACTCCGCGAGGGCGTATTCGTCGATCATCTCGCGCAGCACCTGCGGACGCAGCTCGGCTGCAGCGGGGGCCTGACCGCCGTGTTGCTGCGCCAGTTGCTGCTGCAGGGTCTGCACGCGAAGGTCGAGGTCGTAGCGCGTGATCACCTGGTCGCCGACCACCGCCGCGATGCCGTCGGTGCTCGCGTCCCGCGGTACGGGCTGCGGCGCCGCCTGCGCGGCGCCGGTACCCGGCATGCGCAACCCGCTTTCGCCGGTCGCGGGCATCAGGGACTGCGCTTGCGCTCCCGCGCTCGCCAGCATGGCGATCGCGGCGGCCGGCAGCGCAATGCGCCACAGGGATCTATTCATAGTTTTGATAGCGGCTCGGAGGAGCTGCGGGTTGGTGCACCAGTTGATAACCGGGGATATTTTGCTGCAGGGCCCCGAGAGGATTGTTGCCCAGGCGCGAGAAGCCCGAAAGCTCGAGCTGGAACAGCACACGCGTGGTGGCGCTGAGGGTGGTCAGCGAATTGCGCTGCAACACGATTCGCCCGACCCAGCATCCGCCGTCGTACTCGAAACCGAACAGGCTGTTGTTGAGCCGCTTGTCCAGGATGCTGTAGTCGGCTTGGCCGACCGAGTACCAGCGCCCCGAGAGGCGCCATTGCCACGCCGCGTTGACGTATTTGAGCGGAATCTGCGTCGCGGTGGCGCTTTGCGTCTGGTAGGACAGGCTCAGGTTCTTGTAGTCCGCCACATGCCATTGCGCGCCGAAATTGCCCTGGGCCAGCTGCCGCAGGCGCTGGTTGTAGTCCAGTCCGGCATCGACGCTCCAGCGCGGATCGACGCTCAACGAGCCCAGGATGAAGGTGTCGGCCAGCCCGCTGGGCACCGGCGTGCCGCTCAGGGTCACGCGCTGCTGGCGCAGCAGCATGCGCTGGGCCACGGTCACGCTGGCGTACTCGGCCCCGGTGTCGGCGTCCAGCCATCGCGTGGTGGCCCCCGCCGTGATGTTGTCGGCGTCGGCGATGCGGTCCTGGCCGGCGAACACGTTGTCCGCATAGATCGTGGCCAGGTTCAGGTCCAGGGCCGTGCTGTCGAAATTGGGCAGGTAGCCCTGCGCGCGATAGGGCGTGTAGAGGTAGTACAGGCGGGGTTCGAGGGTCTGCAGCAGATTGCGTCCGAAGGCGTGGGTCGAACGCTCGAACACCAGGCCGCTGTCCAGGCTGATGCTGGGCAGCACGCGCGTGGCCGACGCACTGCCGTCGGCCATCGGCGTGTCGGTCGAGTAGGTCGTTGCGTTCAGGCGCAGGGTCGGCGTGAAAAAGCCCTGCGGCGCCAGGAACGGACGGCTGATCGCGGGCGCGATGTAGCTGCGCTCGCCCGACAGCAGGCCGGGGGTGCTGTTGCTGAAGCGAGCCGTCGCGGCACTGAGCTGCCATTGCAGCCCGGTGTAGTTGGCGCTGTGCCAGCTGCCCAGCAACTGGTGTCGCACGTCGTACGGGATCGCCACCGGCGAGACCGGGTTCTGCAAGGTCTGCCAGGTGTTGAAGCTGGCCTGCAGGTAGCCGTCGGGCTGGTTCCAGGTGATCGCACCCTGCTGGGGCAGGATCCGGTTCGAGCCGATCACCGGGTCGACGCCGCCGTAGTCGAGCCACCAGTTGTTGTCCGACACGCGCTGCAGGTTCAGGCCGTAGCTCACGTTGCTGGCCAGGCTTCCACTTTGCTGGAAAACTGCCGCCCAGCGCGACGCGCCGTTGGCACCACGGTCGTCGGGCAGCGCGTCGACGATGGCCTGGCCCTGGTAGTCGGGCTGCAGCCAGCGTACGTCGGCACTGGCCATGAGCCCGCGGCGCAGCAGCAGGCGCGGCGTCAGCGTGGCGTCGTAGTTCGGCGCGATGTTCCAGTAATAGGGCTGCGCCCATTCGAGGCCGTTCTTGCTGTCGAGCCCGATGGTGGGGGGCAGCAGGCCTGACTTGCGCGCCTCGCTGAGCGGGAAGCTGGCGTAGGGGAGCGGCAGGATGGTCACGCCCTTGAACTTCACCCTGCCGTCGCGCGCCACACCGGTGTCGGTGCCGAAATCGAGATCCAGGTGCGCAGCCTGCAGCACCCAGTCGAGCGGCGACGCCGTGCAGGTGGTGTAGCTCGCCTGTTCGGCCTGCAGATGGTCGCGGCCGAGGAACCTGACCAGCTTGGCCTGCCCGCCCCCCTGGGTGCGGTTGAAGAAATAATGGGCGTCTGGCATGCGCCCGGTGTAGCTGTCCAGGTTGAACTGCAATTGCGGGCCGCTGAACAGGTTGCCGTCCTGCACGACGCGCACATGGCCCTGCGCGTCGACCTCGTCGGTGACCAGATCGTCGTGCAGCGCATCGGACTTGAACACGACCGAGTGCCTGCGCAACTCGACGTTGCCTCGCGCATCGAGCCGGATATCGGGTTGCATGCCGACTTCGCCGGCCTGCACGAACACCGGTTCGAGCGCGCGCACCTGGGGCGGCAGGCGCTCGAGCAGCCCGGGGCTGGATCGCAGCGGCAACGCCGGCGCGGTCGCATCGGATGCAGCGGCCGCCGGTGTGGCCAGCGGGCCGGCCGCTGCCCAGCGGGCCAGCGCCAGGCCGAGCGCGGCGGCCAACAGGCGCGGCGCGGGCCGGCGCGGGACAGGGTGCGAGGGGTGCGGCGTGAGGGGCACTGGACGGTGAGGTTCGGGCCGGCGCGCGGCTGGCGCCGCGGGCCTTGCCGGCGGCCACGGTCCGCGGCCTCCTAGAATCGGCGCCGATTATAGGAACCCCCCGGCCGGTCGCCTCGGCGTACCGGCCCCTGCCCGCCATGCAAGTACCTCCTGTTTCATCGCGTCCCGCTCCGATCTCGCCCATGCCCGCGGATCCGCGGCGCGACGCGCTGCTGGCCTGGCTGGCGACCTGCCCGGGCGGCATCCGGACGTCGCCCGAGAGCTTGCGCGCCGCGTCCGCCGACGCGAGCTTCCGGCGCTATTTCCGCATCGATGCGCGCCCGCTCGATGCCGGCGCCGCGGATGCCACGCTGATCGTCATGGACGCCCCGCCCGACAAGGAGGACGTGGGGCGGTTTTTCGACGTCGCGTCGGTGCTGCGCGCCGCCGGCCTGTCGGTGCCGAGGGTGTTGGCGGTCGATCGCGCCGCCGGGCTGATGCTGTTGTCGGACCTCGGCTCGACGACCTACCTGGACGCGCTGTCGCGTGCGCGCGAGCAGGGCGACCATGCGCGCTGCGACGCGCTGATGCGCGACGCGCTGGCCGCGCTGGTTCGCCTGCAGCGGGCCGAAGCGGACTGGCCCGCCTACGACGCGGCGCGCCTGCAGGCGGAAATGGAGCTGTTTCCCGCGTGGTACGTCTCGCGGCATCTGCAAGCCGAGCTCAGCCCGGCCGAGCAGCAGGGCCTTCGGCGCGTGATGGACGCCCTGCTGCGCAACGTGCTGGCGCAGCCTGTGGTGCCCGTGCACCGCGACTATCACAGCCGCAACCTGATGCTTCTCGCCGAGGGTGCCGAGTGCGGCAATCCCGGCGTGCTGGACTTCCAGGACGCGGTGCGCGGGCCGATCACCTACGACCTCGTGTCCCTGCTGCGCGACGCCTACATCGCGTGGCCGGAGCCGCAGCAGATCGACTGGGCGGTGCGCTACTGGGAACTGGCGCGCCGCGCCGGGCTGGCGGTGCAGGCCGATTTCGGCGAGTTCTATCGCGATTTCGAGTGGATGGGCCTGCAGCGCCAGCTCAAGGTGCTGGGCATCTTCGCGCGCCTGTACCACCGCGACGGCAAGTCGCAGTACCTGGACGACATGCCGCAGGTGCTGGGCTACGCGCGCGCGGTGGCGGCGCGCTACGACGAATTCGCTCCGCTGCTGCGCCTGCTGGACCGCCTGCACGGCGTGGCGCACGGCCATGCCTACACCTTCTGAGCAGGCGACGTCGATGCGTGCACTCCTGCTCGCTGCCGGACGCGGCCAGCGCATGCGCCCGCTCAGCGATCGGCTGCCCAAGCCCTTGCTGCATGTGGGGGGCAAGGCCCTGATCGAGTGGCAGATCGAGCGCCTGGCGCGCGCCGGCGTGCGCGAGCTGGTGGTCAACCTGGGGTGGCTGGGCGAGCGCCTGCCCGAGGCGCTGGGCGATGGCGCGCGCTTCGGAGTGAGCATTCGCTACTCCCACGAGCCGCAGCAGGCATGGGAGACGGGCGGTGCGGTGGCCACCGCGCTGCCCTTGCTGGGCGGCGCGCAGGCCGCGCCCTTTGCCGTGCTCAGCGCAGACGTGTACACCGACTACGACTATGCGCGCCTGCACGACGCGGCGGCGCGCATCGCCGCCGATCCGGGGGCCACGAGCGCGCATTTCGTGCTGGCCGACAATCCGCCGCACCATGCCGCGGGCGACATGGCCCTGGATTCGCTGGGTCGAGTGCGCCGCGTCGGCGAGCTGCTCAACTACGGCAATATCGCGGTGTTCCATGCCGGCCTGTTCGCCGATCGACCGGCGCGCCAGGCCTGGAAACTGTTCCCGTGGTTGTATCGCGAAGTGGAGGCCGGCCGCGTCAGCGGCGAGCACTGGCGCGGTGCCTGGTTCAACGTCGGCACGCCTGAGGAGCTGGCCGCGCTCGACGCCCGTTTGCGCAGCGCCGGGCGCCAGCAGGATTCGGCCCCGGGGGCGTAAGCTGCGGGTTTGAGCGCCAGCCGGCGCACGCCGGTGCGTGCCGCACGGCACGCGCCTGTACCCTCGTGCCCGCCCCATGCGGGCCGTCTGCCTGTGTCGATGCCGATGTCCGCGATTGCCGAGCTGTCCCCCGCCACCGCTCCCGAAGCCCCCGATCCGCAACTGCTGCGCCGTTGTGCCGAGCGCCGCGCCAGGCTGGCGCGGCGCATGGCCGATGCCGGTGGCGGCGTGGCCGTGCTGCCCACCGCGCCCGAGCGCATGCGCAACCGCGACGCGGATTACCCGTATCGTCACGACAGCTACTTCTACTACCTGAGCGGATTCGTCGAGCCGCAAAGCCTGCTGGTGCTGGAAGTCGAGCGCGATGGCAGTTCGCGCAGCACCCTGTTGTGCCGCCCCCGCGACCCCGAGCGCGAGATCTGGGACGGCGTGCGCTTCGGCCCCGAGGCTGCGCGCGAGGCCTTTGGCTTCGATGCGGCAGCGCCGATCGAGCAGCTCGACGAACTGCTTGCGCGCATGCTGCTGGATCGGGGCGCCATATGGTGGCCCTTCGGCGTGCATGAGGCGCTGGGTTCGCGCGTGCAGGCCTGGCTGCAGGCCGGGCGCGCGCAGGCGCGTGCCGGGCACACCGTGCCGGCGGCGCAGCACGACCTGTGCGCGGTGCTCGACGAGATGCGCCTGTTCAAGGACGAGCACGAACTGCAGGTCATGCGCCGTGCCGCGGGCATCTCCGCCGAGGCGCACCGACGCGCGATGCGCGCGGCGGGATCCGGCGCCCGCGCGGACTTGCGCGAATACCACCTCGAAGCCGAGCTGCTGCATGCGTTCCGCCACGGCGGGGCGCAGGCGCCGGCCTACGGAAGCATCGTCGCGGCGGGCGCCAACGCCTGCATCCTGCATTACCGCGCCGGCAACGCGCTGCTGCGCCGCGGCAGCCTGTGCCTGATCGACGCGGGTTGCGAGCTCGACGGCTACGCCAGCGACATCACCCGCACCTTCCCGGTCGGCGGGCGCTTTTCCGGGCCGCAGCGCGAGCTCTACGAGATCGTGCTGGAGGCACAGCGAGTGGCCATCGACGCGGTGCGCGCCGGCGCGCGTTTCACCGATCCGCACGATGCGGCGCTGCGCGTGCTGGCCCAGGGCCTGCTGGACACCGGACTGATCCCGCGCGACATCGCGCCCGATGTCGACGCCGTGCTGCAAAGCGGCGCCTACCGCCGCTTCTACATGCATCGCACCAGCCACTGGATGGGCATGGACGTGCACGACTGCGGAGACTATGCCGAGCCCGGCGAGGCGGCGCGCGAGTTGCCCGACGGCTCGCGCCAGCCTGCGTCGCGCATCCTGCGCCCCGGCATGGTGTTGACCATCGAGCCGGGCCTGTACGTGCGCGCCGCGCCCGACCTGCCGGCCGCCTATCACGACATCGGAATCCGCATCGAGGACGACGTCGTGGTGCGCGCGCACGGAGCCTGCGAGGTGCTGACCGCCCAGGCGCCCAAGAGCGTGGCCGAGATCGAGCAGGTGATGCATGACTGAGCAGCCGGCGACGCGCGCGCAGCCGATGCGCATCGCGGTGGTCGGTGCGGGCCCGGTGGGCCTGAGCCTGGCCTTGCAGTTGCGGCAGCTCGGCGCCGACGCCGAGCTGCATGTGTTCGATGCGCAGCCCGATGGCGCCGCGGCGCTGGCCGATCCGCGGGTGCTGGCGCTTTCCGAGGGCAGCCGCCAGCTGCTGCATGCGCTGGGGGCCTGGCCGCGCGAAGCGGCCACCGCGATCCGGCGCATCCATGTGTCGCAATGCGCACCTGGCCTGGCATCGCTGCCACGGGTGCTGCTGCGGGCCGACGAGGCGGGGCTGCCGGCGCTGGGCTACACGGTGCGCTATGGCGAGCTGCTGGGTGCGCTGCAGGCCGCCGCGCGTGTCGCCGGCATCGACGTGCGCTACGCCTGCCCGGTGCACGCGCAGCAGCACGCCGGCGCTGCGCGACTGCTCGGGCAGGGCGGCGCGGCGCTGGAGCATCCCGACTTCGATCTCGCCGTGCTCGCCGAGGGCGGGGCCTTTCACAACCAGGAGCAGCGCGAACTGCATCACGACTACGCCCAGACCGCGCTGGTCGGCGAGGTCCGCTGCGAACACCCGCACGACGGGCTGGCGGTCGAGCGCTTCACCGAGCACGGCCCGGTGGCGCTGCTGCCGCGCGGCGCCGATTACGCGCTCGTGTGGTGCGTGCCACCGACGCAGGCGCGCACCATGCTGGAACTCGATGTCGCGGCGCAGACGCGGGCGCTGCAGGAGTTGCTGCCGGCGGTCTGCGGTCGAATCCGGGAGTTGCGCCTGTTCGGCAGCTACGCGCTGGGCCTCAACGCCCGGGTGCGAACCCGTCGCGGCCGCCTGGTGCAACTGGGCAATGCGGCGCAGACCCTGCATCCCGTCGCCGGCCAGGGGCTGAACCTGGGCTTGCGCGACAGCGCGGCCCTGGCGCGCGCGCTGGCCGGAGCCTCCACGCGCCAACTCGATTCCGCGCTGTTGCGCTACGACCTGGCGCGCATTCCCGACCGCGCGGCGTTGCTCGGGCTCACCGACCTGCTGGCGCGCGGCTTCACGTGGCGCCAGCCCGGCGCGGCAGCCTTGCGCGCCGGCGCGCTGGCAATGCTGTCGGGTTGCTGGCCGTTGCGCCGGGCGCTGCAGCAGCGCATGGTCTTCGGCTGGCGCCAGTAGCGCAAGCCGGACCGACACGCCCGGGAGCGTCGGCGGCAGTCGGCGAGCCCGCCTCGACTTCTCAGGCCTGGCCGCCCGGCCAGCCGCTCCAGGCCGGGGCGAGGTCGTGCTCCAGCCCGAACTGCTCGAGCACCCGGCCGAGGGTGTGATCGACCATCTGTTCGATGCTGGTGGGGCGCAGGTACAGCGCAGGCAACGGGGGCATGATCACCCCGCCCATTTCCGTCACCAGGGTCATGTTGCGCAGGTGCGCCAGGTTCAGCGGGGTTTCGCGTGCCAGCAGCACCAGGCGGCGCCGCTCCTTGAGGCACACGTCGGCGGCGCGGCTGAGCAGGTTGTCGGACAGCCCGTGGGCCACCGCGGCCAGGCTTTTCATCGAGCAGGGCGCCACCACCATGCCCAGCGTGGCGAAGGAGCCGCTGGCGATGCTGGCAGCCACGTCGCCGATGGGATGGGTCTCGTCGGCCAGCGCTTCGACGGCCCGGCGTTCGAGCCCGGTCTCGGCGCGGATGCTCATCCAGCCTGCCGGGCTGACCACCAGGTGGGTGTGCAGTCCGCCCAGGCGGCGCAGGTGCTCCAGCAGCCGCACCCCGTACAGCGCCCCGGTGGCGCCGGTGATGCCGACGATCAGGCGCCGCGGGGCGGGCACGGCGCGGTTCAGCCTTGCGACAGCAGGGTCTTGAGTTCGCCGCTCTGGTACATCTCGGTCATGATGTCCGAGCCGCCGACGAACTCGCCACGCACGTAGAGCTGGGGAATGGTCGGCCAGTTGGCGTATTCCTTCACCGCCTGGCGAACCTCGTCGTCCTCCAGCACGTTGACGCTGGCGAACTGCCCGAGCCCGCAGGCCTTCAGGATCTGCACCGCGCGTCCCGAAAAACCACACTGCGGGAACTGCGGGGTGCCTTTCATGAACAACACCACGTCATTGGATTTGACGAGCTGGTCGATGCGTTGCTGGGCGTCGGACATGAGGGCCTCGGTGGGTGATGTTGAGCACGACCCTGCATTGTAGAAAAGACCCGCGGTTCATGCCCGGGCGTGCGGCGATGGCCCTGCGTGCCCTGGCGCGCGGGCCGCGCTGACGCGCTCGATGCCGGCGAGGTCGCGCAGGCTGTGCGCGTCGAGCAGGCCGGCGCCCTCCAGCAGCGCGCGCACCGCCGCCGCCTGGTCGTGGCCATGTTCCAGCGCCAGCCAGGCGCCGGCGCGCAGGCGCGGGGCAGCCTGCCTCACGAGTTCGCGAATGTCGCCCAGCCCGTCGTCGCAGGCGCGCGCGCCGACCAGCGCCAGAAGCGGCTCGAAGCGCAGCGCCTGCAGATGCTCGTCGTGCTCGGCCACGTAGGGCGGATTGCTCAGGATCAGGTCGAAGCGCTCGTCGGGATTGGGCAACGCGCCCATCCAGTCGCCCAGGTGCCAGCGCAGGGCTCCGCCGGCACGCGTGGGGGGCAGCAGGCGCCGTGCGTTGTCGCGCGCCAGCGCCAGCGCGTCGGCGCTGGCGTCGACGGCCTGCACGCGGGCATGGGCGCGTTCGTGCGCCAGCGCGATGGCGATGGCTCCGCTGCCGGTGCCCAGGTCCAGCACGTCCGCCTCCTGCCTCGCGCCCAGCCGGCCCAGCGCGAACTCGACCAGCAGCTCCGTTTCAGGGCGCGGCACCAGCACCTGCGGGCCCACGCGCAGGCGCAGGCCCCAGAATTCGCGCCAGCCCAGCACGTAGGCGAGCGGCTCGCCTGCGCGCACGCGCTCCGCTGCGCGCCGCAGGGCCTGCAGCGTGTCGCCGGCGAGCAGGCCCTCGGGATGCGCCAGCACGCTCGCGTGGGACAGCCCGGCCAGGTCGCGCAGCAGCGCCAGCGCGTCGGCGCGCGGCAGGCCGCAGTCACCCAGCCAGGCCTGGACGCTGACGCTGCCTGCAGCGGGGCCGCATGCCTGGGTCACGCCAGCGCCGCCAGTTGTTCGGCCTGGTGCTCGGCGTGCAGCGCGTCGAGCAGTTCGTCGAGGTCGCCGCCCAGGATGGCGTCGATCTTGTGCAGGGTCAGGTTGATGCGGTGGTCGGTGACCCTGCCCTGCGGCACGTTGTAGGTGCGAATTCGATCCGAGCGGTCGCCGCTGCCGACCAGGCTCCTGCGTTGCGCGGCTTCGCGTTCCTGCGCCTGCTGGCGCTGGCGCTGCTGCAGGCGCGCAGCCAGCACCTCCATCGCGCGCGCCTTGTTGCGGTGCTGCGAGCGGTCGTCCTGGCATTCGACGACCAGCCCGGTGGGCAGGTGGGTGATTCGCACTGCCGAATCCGTCTTGTTGATGTGCTGGCCGCCGGCGCCCGACGAGCGGAAGGTGTCGATGCGCAGGTCCGACGCCTGGATGGCCACCGCAGCCTGTTCGTCGGGTTCGGGCATCACCGCCACCGTCGCCGCGCTGGTGTGGATGCGACCCTGCGCTTCCGTGGCCGGCACGCGCTGCACGCGGTGCCCGCCCGATTCGAACTTCAGGCGTCCGTAGACGCCTTCGCCGCTGATTCGCAGCACCGCTTCCTTGACCCCGCCGAGCTCGCTGTCGCTGTGCTGCAGCACCTCCACGCGCCAGCCGCGGCGTTCGGCGTAGCGGGTATACATGCGTGCCAGCTCGGACGCGAACAGCGCCGATTCCTCGCCGCCGGTGCCGGCGCGCACCTCGACGAAGGCCGGGCGCCGGTCATCCGGGTCGCGCGGCAGCAGCGCGCGCTGCAAGGCCTCGTGCAGGTTCGCGATGCGTTGCCGGGCGGCGTCGAGTTCCTCCTCGGCCAGCCCGCGCATCTCGGGGTCGCCCAGCAGTTCGCGGGCCTGTTCGGCGGCGCGTTCGGTGTCGCGCAGCTCGCCGTAGAGCTGCGCCACCGGCGCCAGTTCGGCCCGCTCGCTGCCCAGCTCGCGCAGGCGCTGCGCGTCGGTATCCGCGGCGCCCAGCAGGGCGTCGATTTCTTCCAGTCGACGGGTCAGCGCGTCGAGCTTGTCTCGCAGGGAGGCTTTCATGGGGGAGGCGGGTGCGCGCGCACGCGGGCGCGGCGCCGCGGCGCGCCTGGCGCCTGGCAGGCTAGGAGTTGCCGCCGCAGCCGCGGTGCGGCGTCAGGAACAGGCGTTGCACCGCGCGCGTGACCTGCTCGCGATGCTGCGGGTCGGTGTGGTGCATCGCGGCGAAGGCATTGTGCAGGAACTTCTGCGACAGGTTGCGCGCCAGCAGTTCCATCACGGCGTCGGCACTGTCCCCGCGCGCCAGCGCGCGGCGCGCGCGCTCGATCTCGGCTTGCTGCCAGTTGCGGCTCTGTTCCTGCAACTGGCGGATCAGCGGCACCTGCTCGCGGTCGTCCATCCACTGCAGGAAGCCCTGCACCCGCGTCTCGATGATGGTTTCCGCCTGCTGCACGGCAGCCAGGCGCTTCTCGCCGTTGCTTCGGACCAGCTCGGTGAGGTCATCCACCGAGTACAGGTACACGTCGGGCAGTTCGGCGATCTCGGCCTCGATGTCGCGCGGCACCGCCAGATCGACCATCACCACCGGCTTGTGCTTGCGCTGGCGCACCATGCGCTCGGCCGCGCCCAGGCCGATGATCGGCAGCGTGCTGGCGGTGGAGCTGACCACCACGTCGAACTCGGCCAGGCGTTGCGGCACGTCGGCCAGGCGCATGGCCTCGGCCCCGACCTGCTGGGCCAGGCGCATGCCGCGCTCGAGGGTGCGGTTGGCGATCGCCATGTGGCGCGGACGGCGCGACGCGAAATGCGTGGCCACCAGCTCGATCATCTCGCCTGCGCCGATGAACAGCACGCGGCAATCGGCCAGGTTCTCGAACACCGCCTCGGCCAGTTTCACGCTGGCCGCCGCCATGCTCACCGAGTGCGAGCCGATCTCGGTGGTGCTGCGCACCTCCTTGGCCACCGCGAAGGTGCGCTGGAACATCTGGCTCAGCGTGCCGCCCAGCGTGCCGGTATCGGCGGCGGCGCGCACCGCGTCCTTCATCTGGCCGAGGATCTGCGGCTCGCCCAGCACCATCGAGTCCAGGCCGCTGGCGACGCGGAAGGCGTGGCGCACCGTGCTCTCCTGCACCAGGCGGTAGCTGTGCTCGAGCAACTGGCCCTCGCGCAACGCGCGCGAATCGGCCAGCCATTGCACCAGGGCCTCGCGCGGGTCGTTCGGCGCGGCGCAGTAGATCTCGGTGCGATTGCAGGTCGACAGGATGGCGGCTTCCACCGCCTGGCCGGAGCTGCGCGCGATCAGCGCCTCGCGCAGCGCGCGCAACGCTTCCTTCAGTCCCTCGGCTGAAAAGGCCAGACGCTCGCGCACGTCCAACGGCGCGGTCTGATGATTGACACCAACGGCAGCTAATAACATGGAAGCTCTGATTCTACGAAGCCAGCCGGGTCTTTGCGCCTGATCGAAGTCAATGGAATATGCGATCTCGCAGATATGTGGCTGGTCTTTCCTGTCCCCGAAGGCTTCTTTGGCCTTTTGACCGCGTGGCCTGAAGATGCTCGTGTGGATCGCGATTCGCTGGTTGCTCGGCACCAGCGTCATGCCGCTGTTCGTCGGTGCCGGCACCGGGCTGCTGTCGCGCCGCGTGCTGCGCCCTGCTCCCGGCGCCTGGACCCGCCAGGCCGGTCGTGCGGCGGCGGCGGCGTGGCTGCTGCACCTGCTGCTGGTCGGCTCGGGCCTGCTGCGCGACGGCGCGGTGCTCGATTACGCCGCCGTGCTGCTGGGCGCCGTCGCCACGAGTTGGCTGGCCTGCCGCGCCTGAGCGCGGGTGCGTGTCCCGTCGGGGCCGCGCCGCAGGGTCAGGGGGTAGCGGCGCGGGCGCGCATGCGCAGCAGTCCCTCGCCGAGGAACAGGGCGATGCCGGCCCACACCAGCGCGAAGCCGGTGGCCTTGTGCGCGTCGAAGGGCTCGTGGTAGAGCAGCAGGCCCAGCAGCAGGAGCAAGGTGGGCGTGAGGTATTGCAGGATGCCCAGCAGCGAGAAGGTGATTCGACGCGCCCCGGCCGCGAACATCAGCAGCGGGATGGCGGTCACCGGTCCGCTGGCCATCAGCAAGAGCTTCAGGTCCCAGGTGCCCAGGCCGAAGGCGTTGTCGCCCGCCCGGCTGGTCCAGGCCAGGTACAGCAGTGCCAGCGGCAGCTGCAGCACGGTTTCCAGCGCCAGTCCTTCCAGCGAGCCCAGCGGGGCGACCTTGCGCATCAGGCTGTAGCCGCTGAAGCTGACGGCCAGTCCCAGCGCCAGCCAGGGCACGTGGCCGATGCCGAAGGCCATCCACGCCACGCCGACCCCGGCCACCGCCACCGCGATCCACTGCGCAGGGCGCAGCTTCTCGCGCAGCAGCAGCGTGCCCAGCGCGACATTCATCAGCGGGTTGATGTAGTAGCCCAGGCTGGCTTCGACCACGTGGTCGTGGGTCACCGACCAGATGTAGATCAGCCAGTTGCAGGAAAGCAACAAGGCGCTGGCGGCGAAGCGCGCGACCAGCGCCGGACGCTCGCGCAGCAGGCGCAGCCAGGACCAGCGGCGCAGCGCCAGCAGCATGCCCAGCACCAGCATCGCCGACCAGACCATGCGGTGGGCCAGGATCTGCGTCGCCGGAATGCGCTCGAGCAGCTTGAAATACAGAGGGAAAAGGCCCCAGACGACGTAGGCCCCCACGGCGTAGACGACGCCTGGATTCATGATCGGAGCGGAAAAGCCGGCAATCCGTCATGGTACGGGGCATCCGGCGCGCCTGCCGGCGCCGGGCCTTTACACGTTGAAGACCCAACCGCGAGTGTGCACCCATAGACATTGGCTGAGCACCGCAGCCCGCCTTGGCATTTCAACTTTGGTGGATGTCCATGCGCTCAAGTGGTTACAGGGCCAGTGGGGTCGGGCCTGTGTCCATAAGAAGCCGAGGGAAGAAAGGCCGCGTCTCGCGACCAGTCAAAGCGACGACAGCAGATCGGCCGGCCTCACGCCTAAGGCAGCTGCCACGCGGCAAATGTTCACGAGCGAGATGTTGCGCTTGCCTCGCTCGACACCGCCCAAGTAGCTCCGAGCCAAGCCGCTGTCATGAGCAAGGGCCTCTTGGGAGAGGCCTGCAGCACGCCGAGCCTCGGCAAGCCGAAGCCCGAAGGCTGGCCTGGGATCTATTGCACCGAGACTGTCGGAATCGCGACTCATCCGGGCAATCTATGAAAATGTCTCTTATCGGGCCACGCTCTATGAGTGACAATTGCGCCATGAGCCGTTCTGCGACCGACGCGACAAGCCACGACCTAGAGTCCCTTCGGAGGCTCATTGCGCGTCCGAACTTCCAGCACTTCCGCAACCGGTTCGAGCAGGTCGTCCATTCGTTGGGGGAGAGTGGCCGGCTGCCAACTTCACTTGCGCAGCTTGCTGCCGAAGCCTTCGAGGCCTTCCTCGAGAATGGCGCATTGGAAGATCCTGAAACGCTGGCGTGGTTCGTCCAGCAGGCTAAACAGGGCCTCATTGACCTGACGCCAGGCCTTGCAACCGCGCTGCGGACAGCCCAGAGACGCCTTGCCCGGAGAGTCGAACGACGCCGACACGGCAAGCTCCACGGGGTGCGCGAGGTGGTGCAGCTCAAGCGCGTTGTTCAGCTGTCATGGTTCGGTGTCGCCGGGTTCGAGGCAAGCGATGCATTCGAGATTCGCCGCTCCGTCTTCCGCTCGCCACAAGAGCGCGCCTTTGCACGGGTCCTGTCGCTGCGCTTTCCTGGGCTCGTGGCGTTGCCGAACTATCCCCTCGACCAGATTGCCAATCTCGACCGCCTCAAACCGCAAGTGTCGCCCGAAGCGTGGAAGTATGGTCGTATGTGCAGGCTTGACGCAGTACTGGTTACACCGCTGGAGGGGGATCCGATTGCGGCGTTTGAGCTGGATAGCCGTGACCATGATCGCCCGGACGCCGCGCGGCGCGACAAGCACAAGGCGGACCTACTCACGGCGGCTCGAATTCCGTTGATCAGGTTGCGCTCGGACGCCCCCTTGGCAACCGCCGTGGACGAGTGGTACAGCATCTTGACCGACGAGGTCTTGGACAAGATTGACTGCGGTGAGCGCGTCCGCGTCCGCGATACCCATGCGAGCCTCGTCCCGATCTACGGTTGATCATGCCGCGCCGCGCCGTGTGTACTGCCTCCGCCCACCTGGTTGCGCATTCCAGCGGAAACCCGCCACTCGTTCTGAGTAAATGCCGCCGCTGGCGTCGGTGAGTCGATCACGTGACGCCACGCGTCTGAAGGAGCGGCTGCGGTCACTAACCCGCTGCAGGCATTGGCCGTGTAGGACTGGGATCAGGCATGCGATTGGGCGAACTTAGGCGATTGCCCTTGCCTGCCCATTGTTCGTCTCGATTGCCTTGGATCGATATGGTATGGGGCCCAGCTTTAGACCCTTTGCTAGCTGAAGGACTTCACGTGGGGGCTGTCTCGCGTGATCTGACATATCGCAATAACGCTTAACGTTCCAGCTCACCGGCATGCCGCGCCGCGACTGGTTGAGCGAGGGGTTAGGCCGCTGTCGCGTCGATGGAGCGATGTTTCTCAATGAATTGCTCGACGCGTTGGTACTTGCCTTTGAAGGGCTCGGCAGATGAGCGCTGCATTGATCGAATGGCTGTAAGCAGTGGATTGGCTCCCATGACCGTCGCGTTGTTAAAGGTGTACGCGAACACATACTCTGGATTGAGCTTGCGCATGACGCCCTTTGTCGGTACTCGGCGGTAGTTGTAGCGCTTGCCAACGTCGAGTGCTGTTCCCGCAAGCTTACGGTAAACGCTGGGAGCAAGTAGCAAGCCGATCCAGTCCTGATCTTCGCCGTACTCATAGGCCTCGATCAATGCCTCGCCGACAAAAATGTTCTTCTCGAGGTTTGAGTAGAGCTTGCCGTGGGAGATCGCCCCTCGGGCTGGAATAAAAGCCAGGATCAAACTCTGAAAGAACAGTCGCCCAACTTGCTCGAGCCAAGTAAACTCCTCGAGGCTATCGCCGCGGGTGAAGATGATGAATGTGTCCGAGAACCAGGAGTAAGACAGGCCGCGAGAGCGCTTCGCGGAGGCGCCTATCTCGAGCTTCGCGATTGCATCTTCGTATGCATCAATGACAATACCAGCTTCGCGCGACCTGACGAATGCTGTGAATCCCAGAATATCCAGGTAGCAGAACCAGCGGTCTTTGTATTGAAGGCGTCGGGAGTGCATTAAATGCTCGGTTTAGCGGCCAGCTAGGACGGCTTCGGGCATGGTCAGGCAGCGTCGAGAGACTTGAGGAAGCGACTGAAATGCCGACGATCATCCTTCTCAGTCAATCGATTTTCGAAATGCTGCAAATTCTGGCTCGTCAAGAGACGCCTGCCGGCTTGTACGACCGCATCGGCTTTTTCCAACGTTGCATCGACTGTGCTCACCCATCTGCTCCACTGACGAATTCCCGCGGAATCCAGATTGTCGATCGAAACGACCTCAAATAATCGAATGTGCTCTTCGACATCCAATACTAGCATCGCTCGAAGGTCGTTCTCAGGATATAATGCGTCAAATCCGTCAATCGTTGCTATTGGCTCTGCAATATACTGGGGGCGGGGAAGGCGACGTCCACTTTCTGCTTCCATACGGTCGATCTCGGTCGCAGTCGCCTCCCTCTCCAGCGTTACCACAGGATCTCGAGCCTTAACCTTGCCAGCGATGTAACGAACAATTGGGGCAGGAACATCGTGACCGGCTTCGACTAGGCCCTTGACTCTACGATGAACCCAGTCGGCGCCACGTTCCGTTGATCTGAGCGTCTGCACCTTCTGCTTGATCTCTTCGGTGCGAAAATGAAAACTCCAGAGTCTTTCGCGGCCTTCCTTGTCGGC
Organism: Pseudomonadota bacterium; assembly: GCA_021847345.1. Lineage (GTDB taxonomy): Bacteria > Pseudomonadota > Gammaproteobacteria > Burkholderiales > Burkholderiaceae_C > Thiomonas_A. Next base: position 25,131 of record JAJZTW010000023.1, on the reverse strand, counting down.
CATATCCTGGTCAAACCGACGGCTCATTGACTCAAAATCGACACCGAAATAATTTCTGCCGCAGTCCTTCCCAATATTTGTTTCGAGTCCGCCCTTTGTCACAACGATGTAGCCTTTGGCGTGTGGCGTATGGCAATTCGACAGCCCGCAACGAATTTTGTCCGCGAAGTTGTACCGCCCAATGATGGCGTGGAGTGCATGACTCTGTGGGTCGAGGTTCGCCGTAAAACCAGGGCGGGAGACAATATCATCCCAGGTCTCAACGCGGACGAGCTCCCTTTCGATGTTTAAGACGATCATTGGGTCAGCCGCTCCTACTCAAGTCGCGTATCATATTGCGTGGCTCTCAATGATATGGGCAACTTTGTGGACATCGTCGATAGATGCTAATGCCAACCCTCGTGGGGCATCAACGGCCACTCCTACTGTCGCTTGGTATCGTTGACCTCTTCGTGGCCCCGAATTTGGAATCGGCGGAAGTCCGCAATGGGTTGGCACGGGTAGCACTGGTTGACGGCTTGGAAGTTCGCAAAGGCCGGCAACCAGTCCCCCGGTGGGCGGTGTCGACCCGAACTCCAGCGCGGCGCGTCGGCCGATCGACTCGCCGGCGCCGGTGGCGGATTTGAATCGGAATCGATGGCGGGTTTGGAGTGGCAACGGCGGTGGGCTTGATCAGACTACGCACCTGGCCGCAGCAACAGCTGCCCCGTTGCCTCTGCGAGCGCATGGCGTGCTTCCTGATCGAAGCCAAGAACGGCACGCTTATCCGAGTCCCATTTCCCGCAGGAAGCGGGAAGGAGCCTTCATCCAGCCTCGGTATCGCAATGCTCTGCTGAGCACGAGCATTTCCTTCGCTCTGGTGATCGCGACGAAGCAGTTACGCCTCTCCTCTTCCATCTCCGGGCTGTCATCGCCCTTTTGACGGCTCTGATATGAGGGGAGTTGGTCTTCCGCCAGACCGACAAGAAAGACGAAATCGAACTCGCGACCTTTCGAGCCATGGACAGTCATAAGGACAACCGCATCGTTGGGAGCGGGAGGCTCCTTTGATCGCAACTGCAGTTCCTGCAAAAACTGGTCGAGGGGGGCCGCGCTGCCAATTTGTCTGGCAATCTCGCGCCCGAGGGACTTCCATACTGCCGCATCCTCACGAAGTTCAACTGAAGACTGGTCCCCCTTGGGGGCCAAGCGTAGCAAGTTCTCGAGCGCGTGTTCTACGGCTCCCTTTGCTTCCCGGATTTCTGCGAAAACGGTGCGGGCGGCGGCTAGGCAAATGTTGGCTGACTCTGGGTCATTAGAGCCCGTTGGCCCCACTTGCCGCAGCCACGTTCCTCCGAAACTCTCCCCGGTCGCCTCTGCCTCTGCAACCACCTCCGGTACGCTGATCGAGAGCCCGCCCAGGCGATTAAATGCCTCCACCAGGACCGAGAGGTTTCTGCGGTCTAGCGGTCTGCAGGCTTGGCGCAAACACGCGACGAGGAACCGAACTTCAGGGGAAAGGAAGTCGTCTCGTCGTTGGGAGAGCACCGACGGAACATTCAGTTCGCCGAGAGCGGATGCGATGCTCTCGAGCAGGGCGCGAGTACGTGCCAGAACCGCTGTGTTGGCGCGTCGGTCGACGCTGAGCGCGGCAATTTCCCTGGCGATACCCTCGGCCTCCTGTTCAGCGGACTCGAAGACGCGAAGTTGAATCTGTTCACTCGGGGGAAGCGCCGAGTGCGGCTTGCCGACTTGCAGCGGTGCTTTGGCCTCTGACCTCTGAGCGTTGTGCGCGACCAGCCGGTTGGCAGCGTCCACGATAGCAGGCGGGCAACGGTAGTTGGTCGGCAGTTGGAACACCTGGGCTGCGAAATCGGAACGGAAGCGCTGGATTTGCTGAAAGCTCGCTCCGTTCCACTGGTAGATGATCTGATCATCGTCGGCGACTGCAAAGAGGTTCCGAAACTTGTCGCCCGCCATCTCCCTCAGCAACTTGTACTGGGCGTTAGTCGTATCCTGGAACTCGTCAAGGAGCCAGTACGGATAGGAGCGTCGGTACCGCTCGGCCACCGCGGGGAAGGTCTTGAAGAGACGATACGTTTCCAAGATGAGGGAGTTGAAGTCCAGCGCATTGTTATGGCGAAGCTCGGCTTCGTACGCACGATACAACAAGACCACTTCGTCGGCATCCGCCACCTTCGTCAGCACATCAGGCGCACGCTCAGTAGAAATCAGGCGCGACTTGAGTCGATCAATCATCGAAAGCGCCCTGGACTCGTCAATGTCGACCTCACGGCCATCTGCGCGACAGCGTTCGATAGCGTCCCTCAACGTTGCTTTGCGATCCGCGTCCAAGGAAAAGATTGCGAAGTCTGCTGCTATGCCGATGTGCACGCCGTGCTGACGAAGTACCTGCCCGCAAAAGCTGTGGAACGTCGTGATGACAGCGCGCTCGTCCAGCCCCGGAGCGAAAAGGGCAACCCGCTCTTTCATTTCGTCAGCGGCCTTGTTTGTGAAAGTCAATGCCAAGATGCGGAAGCTCCGGTCCTTGCCTTCATCGAGGAGACTGGCGATGCGCGATGTCAGGACCTGCGTCTTGCCAGAGCCTGGGCCCGCGAGGACCAACAGGCTGCCATCACGCCAGTCGACGCATTGGCGCTGTGCCCGCGACAGCCGCGACAGAGCAGCCTCCAGCGGATTCGTGTCGTCAGTCATTAGAGGCCTCGCAAGTGTTCGATGGCTTCTCTCACCGGTTGCAAAAGTGTGTGGGCGAGGGCGGGGGTTTCCTTGACGCGCCTGGCCAGCTCTGCGGAATAGTCCGTCTTTGAATTGCGCATCAAGTCGATCAACGCTGGCAGGTCGCAGGTGTTGGCGTCTGGCTTCCCCAGGTGGGCCAGGATCGCCCGGAGTTCGGCGTGGGCGCCGTCGGCGATCAGTTGTTGTTCCAAGTCCCCGGCAGGCAGCAGTCGGCATCGTTCGTCGATCAATGCCTGGTCAAACCCTCGCGACACCATTGCCGCCTTGTAGCCGCGGCCCGCGGCATCACCGTCCAACACTGCGACCCATGGAATGTTGAGCGCTCGCGCTAGCAATGCGAAGGTCTGGGGATTTCCATTGTTCACGGCGTCGATCAGGGCGATCCCAAAATCATCGAGCGGCGTTCCCAGCGCTTCAGCCAGACCTGAAACGAGGGCATACTCTGCCTGCCCCTCAACCAGTAGCCACCGATCCGCGAAGAAGATCTCCCCACGAATGCGTCGAGCATACGTGTCCAGGCCCTGCAAATCCGCATCACTCACGTAGACGGCCGATTCATCTCTCAGCGCACGCAGCGCGGCGTGCGCTTTAGCCATGTCAGCATGCCCCCCATAACAAGTGAGCAGTCTGCGGTACAAAGGCTCCTCGAGGCGCCCGTTCACCTCCAGGCGGCCACGCGCAGTGTCGAATTTGAGGGTTCCGCCGCTCCCTGCTACGACCGCTAGCAAGGGAGGATGGACAGGGACTATCGCCGAGAACGTCTTGGGCAACCACCGAATCTCGGTTCCCGATTCGGTCAGGCGAAGTAGCCGAAGATCGCGGAAGGGGACGTGCTGCACGAAGTACGGACTGTGCGTCGTCACGATCTTCTGGCCAGCCAACTTGGACACGTGATGCCATAGCGTACGGGCTGCCTGCGGATGGAGATGGGTTTCGGGCTCCTCCAGTGCGAGCAGCGGTGTGCTGTCGGCTTCGAAGATCTCCTTGAGCAGGTATTCGACAAACGCCTGGAAGAGAAACATGACCGATAGGCTTTGCAAGCCTTGGCCATGTTGCTTGATCGGCAACCACGGCCATGTGTTTTCGTTGCGCAGGATGATCTCCGCCTTGGACAGCAGGTCCCACGTCTGCAGCGGCATCAGTTGGAGATCGGCTGAGCCGGTTCGATCTTTAGCGGCAATGCGCGTTGCGCCGCTCAGCGTGTCGGCGATGCCCTTCAGGCGAGGGTCAGCCGCCAGGAGGCGACGATTAACCCGTACCAGAATGCGATAGACGCGCTTCTCCAGCGCGGGAGGGATCTGGATGGCCTTGAGCAGTCGCCCCCAGAACTGCGAGCGAGGCGAAAACTCCTCGCTGACGTCACGAAGTGCACTTAAATAGAACACCGGAAGGTACTGCCAAAATCGTTCCAGATTGATTCGCTTGGCGGATACTCCAGGCAGGGGTTTTCGGGCTGCGTTCAAGAACTGCCAAGTTGGCATGAAGGCATCATCGGGCGCGCTCCACGCATACGTTACGCGCAACATCACAGATGTGAGCCCCGTGGCAGGATCAATCTGTGCGATGTTGTCCAGATCCTGCTGGATCGCTTCAGACCATTCGCCGGGCGCGCGCTCTTCGACGCTGATTTCTATGAGGACGCCTGTCGAGAGCTTGGGATCCGTGTTCGCATCGGGCAGATGGATGTCGTACTCCGTGAATCCGCTGCCCCGCTGGCCCCAGCGACGCGTCAACGCGATACGAAGGGCATCGAGCACGGCCGTCTTGCCGGCGTTGTTGCGTCCTATCAGGACCGTGCTCTCACCGAGCTCGACCTCAAGTTTGCGGATGGAGCGGAAGTTCTCGATAAGCAGTCGAGTGATCTGCATTGGTGATGCTCCTCGAGCGGTTAGTCGCACCCTCTGATCGGATAGGAGCGGCTGCGACCCGCGTGGGATTGCCCATTGACTCTGATTCGGCTTCTTTCAGTGCGAAGCGATCATCGGCCGCTGCCAGCGCTTGCAAGGTGATTGCCTCAGTGCCGCCGTGCTCGAGAAGCTCGAGTGCAGCCGCGACGATGTTCGCCCGCAACTGCTGATGGTCCCACGTTTGCTCGCTGTTCATGGTTGGAAGCCTAGGCCGCCTTGGCTTGGCTGCGTGAACACTCGGTTCAAGAGCTCGTTGGTCGACGATTCGTCGTATCGGTCAGCAAGCACCGTGCGGAGCTTTAGTAGGCGTGCGTTGGCTGTGTCCACCAATGAGCCGAAGGTCGCTGCCCGGACGCGCCCGTACGTCGGACTGCCGAGCTGCTTGTCGCGCTCGACACCCGCAGCGATCTTCTGTCCGACAACCCACGCGCAAATGAATGGGGAGCCCGAAAACGCGCCGGAGGCGGCGATGTCCTGAACGTAGCCATCGGCCTGATTAATTTCCTTGCGAGTGAGCTCGAACCCGCCCTTCTTGAGTTCGATGACCAGCACATGCTGCATCCTTGTGAGGGTCGTATCGACCGGGTCAAATGACTCGACGCCTGTCATCTGCCACGTCGTCTTCTCGGGAAGTACAACGATATCCGGGCGGTGGCGCTCGTTGATGAACTGCGCCTCGGTGCTCTTAAACAGCTCGCGGGCCACAGTCTGCAGCGTTACGTTTGAACAGTACTCCTGGGACTCGAATTCGGGACCGAACAGCCAGCGTGAGCGTAGGATCAAGGGGTGTAGGGTGTGCAGTTCATCGGTCTTCGGATCGTCGGCCAGGCGCCGAATGGTCTCGATCACTCCCATCCGGCTGTCGATCTCATCGAGGACACGCAGCGCATCCTTGACCGTCCACTCCGTCAGCAGGCGATCCAGGCCGCTGATGTCGTCCGGTGCCATTGACGAGAGCTTCTGCAGCAAGGCTGCGCCGCTCTTGGTCTTTTCGAGGTGGATGACAGCCTTGACCGCGGCGGCCAGAAAGTCCGGAGAGATGGTCGGGTGCGCTTGGGCCACAACCTTGGTGAAATCGGCAACTTCGAGCCGCGCGCCGTGTCCCAAGCTGGCCAGTTCTGTCCGGTTCTGCACCAGCGCGTCTTCCGATGCTGCGTCGACGATTTCGGCCGCCAGATCCTGCGCCACCTTGCCGATGTGCTCTGCGGCGGCCTTGTACAGGTCGCGCACCGCGTCCGTTGCGCGGAACGCCGTCCAGTCCTGCTCGACGTCAGATTCGTAGCCCTGGGTATCCACGATCACTTTGTAGCGCCGTGCAAATCGGGTGCGGCCGTCGAAGGTGGCGTCCTGTCCGATCGACCAAGAGGGCAATCCCACCAATCGGCGCTGCACCCAGAATGCGATGCCCTGATGCACGGACGCATGATTCAGCCGCGTTGAGTCAATCACGATAACGGTGGCGGTTCGGCCTGCACCGAGGTCTAGCAACTCTTCGCTGACGCGCCCCTCGATTTCGCTGAAGCTGCGTTGAACGCCGTTGACCCTGATCTCGAACTCAGGGTCGTGCACGAAGCGCGCTGCCAGCACAGTCAGGATCTCGTCTGCGTCTGGTAGCTTGCGCATGACGCCAACTGACAGCTGCGTGCCGCTGTCCTTGTGCCGGCCCAAGGCCTCGCTGCGCAGTACGAAAGGGCTTGGCCCGGACTCAGTGCCGACGACAAAGGTGGCCAGCACCCCGTCGCGCCAGGTCTGGACCTCGTAGGTGTCGGCAAAGCACAGCAGGCCGTGACGGCCCACGCCATTTCGACCGTAGGCGCGGCGCGGGCGCCCGTATCGCCCAGCAGGGAACTCGACATTGGAGCCCTGGTGCTTCAAGCGGTCGTAACGCAGCGTCATCCAGCGCTTCTTGAATTGCGCCGGCGTCATGCCGTGCCCGTTGTCCGTCACCGTGAGCCTGCCTCCGATTTCATCCGGCAGGCTCAGCTCAACGCGAGTCGCCCCGGCGTCCCAGGCATTGGCCACCAGTTCGGTCAGGGCTACCTGAGGCACATGGGCGACCTGCCCGAGTTCGCGCAGCAGGTAGTTGTCCTCGAACAGGGAGTTCTGCAGCGGCTGCTCAAGCATGAGCGGGCACCTCGATCGAGAAGATGCGTTCCAGCGCCGCCGGGATTATGGCGGTGTTGGCCTGGCGGATGGCTGCGTGCTTGGCCTTCAACGCTGCGACGGCCGCCTGCAGGCGGCCGAAAGTCTGTTGCGCGGCCAAGGGAGGCACCGGCACATCGATGGCCATAAGAGCGGAGGCGGTCATCGTTCGGTTTCTGGCCGCGGTACCCGGTGAAGCCGCATAGACCTTGGCGAAACCGTCCTCGGTGGTGAAGTAGAACCACAAGAAACCGGGGACGGCTGTATCGGGGCGGGCTTCGCACGTGAGCATGCGGTGGTTGCCCACGCAGCCATCATCCTCGGCTACGGCAACCGCGATGGCCATCTCCCAGGCCATGATGTTGCTGAACACCAAGTCGCCAGCTTTTACTCGGTAGAGGTCCTGCCAGGAAAAGTCGGATCCTGGAACGGTGCGGCGATGGAAGGAGCCCTTGTAGAAGCTGCGGACACCCAACTCGGTGTAGCTTTTCTCCGCGTCGATACTCACCTCGCGCCGTACCAGGGGCGCCACCTCCGCCATCGCCCGCAGCGGCGCATCAGCAATGACGTCTCGGAAACGCAAGGCTAGAAGGTGCTCAACATCACGCTCGACTGCATCCAGATGCGCCTCGACTTCCCGCGTTTTCTCGGCCAGCGCGTCGAGGCGGGCGACGACAGCTTGTTGTACAGCGAGGGGCGGCAAAGGAATGAGAATCTTCCCCATCTTCTTGACCCCCAGCGTGCGGTTTCGTCCGGCGCCGCCAGGCGACGCTTGCAGGACTTGCGCGCGTCCATCCGGTGATGCAGTCAAGTAGTGCTTGAGGTAGGTCGCGTCGGCCCTGCTGTCATCAACGGCGCAAGTGATGAAGCGATGCGATCCGAACCGTCCCGCATCTGCCTGTGACGCCACTGCAATTGCGCCTTCCCACGCGAACACGTTCGAGAATACCAAGTCGCCGGCCTCGATTCGAAACAAGCGCTTGGAGCCGACCTCGCTCCCGGAGATCGGTGGTTTGTGAAACGTCCCCTTGCCGAAGGATCGGATGCCGAGCTCGGGATACGCTTGATCGTGCCGAATCTCGACCGGCCTGCGAACGATAGGCGCAATGTCCGCGAGGGCAACTTTGGGCCAGGCCTTCATACTTCGCCTACCGCACCGACCAGCGCCTCGATCTCACCCAGCAGCCTCATCACCTCGGCCTCGTGGCTGCGCATCGACGCGATCAGGTCCTTCGGGTCCGCGTGCTCCAGGCCTGCGCGGACGTGGGGGTTTTTGAGGTCCAGGTTGTAGATGGGCCAGTACAGGGCATCGCCTTCGGCCTGGGCTGCCTTGGCGATCTGCTCGTGAGCCTGCTGCTCGGCCTTCAGCGTGCGCAGTTTGTCATGCAGCGCTGCCTTGTCGGCGTTTGCCGCGATCTGGGCGGCTTGTTCCAGCTCGCGGACCGGCCTGCCCAAGACGATCGCCGCGTTGCGCTCGGCGTCGGCGCGTTGCCAGTGTGGCGTGGCGGCCTCCACGGCAGCAGCGCGCTTGGCGGCGAAGTCCACCTTCCAGGCTTGCGGACCTTCCTCGCGGGCACTCCACCAGGCCAGGGCTGGTGCGAACTCCTCGAACTGCAGCGGCGCGGTCTTGCTGTACTTCTTGCGCCCTTCGGGCAAGGGAAGGTCGTAGTACCAGATGGTGTCAGTCGGGCCACCGCGCTCGAAGAACAGAAGGTTGGCCGGGATGTCGGTGTAGGGCGCGAACACGCCCTGGGGCAGGCGGACGACGGTGTGCAGGCGGAACTCCTTAAGCAGTTCCTCCTTGATGACGGCGCTGATGCCATCGCCGAACAAGGTGCCGTTGGGCACGACCACGGCTGCACGGCCGCCACGCGTGGCGGGTTTGCCGCCGGGAACCGGCGCGCCCGCCACGCGCAGCTTGCGCATGATGTACTGCAGGAAAAGCAGCGCCGTTTCCGCCGTCTGCATGTTGGGCGGGAAGTTGGCCTTAATTCCGACCTCCTCCTCGCCGCCGAAGGGCGGGTTGGTGAGGATCACGTCCACGCGTTCGCTGTGGCCGATCTCGTTGATGCGGCGGTCCAGCGTGTTGCCGTAGGCGATCTGCGGGGCTTCCAGGCCGTGCAGAAGCAGGTTCATCTGCGCCAGCATGTAGGGCAGCGGCTTCGCTTCCTGACCGTAGAGGCTGTCGCGCTGCAGGGTGCGGCGCTGCTCGGGCGTGGTCACTTGCGGGGCGAGGTGGTCGTAGGCCTCGACCAGGAATCCGCCGGTGCCGCAGGCGGGGTCGAGCACCGACTCGCCCAGGCGCGGATCGGTCACCTGCACCATGAAACGCACTACCGGGCGCGGGGTGTAGAACTCGCCGGCATCGCCTGCGGCATCGCGCATCTCGCGCAGCATCGATTCATACAGGTGCGAGAGGGTGTGGATCTCCTCGCTGCTGCTGAAGTGGATGCCGTTGATCTTGTTGACGATGTCGCGCAGCAGGTAGCCGCTGACCATGCGGTTCTGCACGCCCCTGAACACGTTGGCGATGACTTCGCGCTGGCTGCCCTTCTCGCCGCTGCCGGCCAGGCCGCGTAGGTAGGCAAATAAGCCTGCGCCGCGCGAGCCATCGGCGCGGTGGGTCTCGTCCTGGTTGATGAACGACAGCAACTCGTCGCCGGTCAGGCCATCTTCGCGCGCGCCCCAGTCGCGCCAGCGGTAGGGGGCCTCGATGATGGGCTGGTAGCGCTTGCCGTCGAGTTCCGCCTCCTGCTCGTGGACGGCTTCGAGGTCATCAAGGAACTTGAGGAACATCATCCATGTGAGCAGCGGCAGGCGATCCACGTCGCCGTTGAGCCCCTTGTCTTTGCGCAGGATCTGGCGAGCGGTGCCGATGAGTGCCGACAGGTTCTCGCGGGTGGTGATTGGCGCCTTGGCCTTGCGCGCGGAGCGGGGCTTCCCTTCGACGGGGGCGTCGCCGTTGGTCGCTATAGCCGCTGAACGATTGGAACTAGGCATCGATTCGGGTTTTTGTGTGTCTGGTGGTTACTGGTAGAGCGCGCTCTGCAGGCGGGAGACGGCGTCCTTCATACCTCGCACACCACCGAAATGGCGGGTCGCGATCTCGGCGGGGCTGCCGTAGCGATCGAAGGGCTGGACCTTCATCAGCTCGGACAACGCCCTGAACTGGAGGATGCCGCGCTCGACATAGCGATCGAGCAGCAGAGAAAGGATTTCACGCGCGGTGTCACTGTACTGGTCGAAAAGGCCCTGCGCCCGGCGACGGGCGCGTTCCGCGCGCTGACGGCGTGTCAGCAGTGGTGCGTTCCAGGCCAGATGGCACAGCAAATCGAAGGGGTCGGCATCGGGTTGCTCGCTGCTGGCGGCCAGTTCTTCGAAGCTGATCCCGCGCTCAGTGAGTTCGCGCAGCACCTCGTTGCGCGTATCGGGATCGGCCCAGGCCGATTGCAGGGCCTCGCGGGTGGGGTACAGGGTGCGCACGGCGCGGCCGGAGTACTCGGTGTACTTCACCACCTGCAGCTTCTTGCCGTCGGTGTCCAGGTCGTACACCAGGTGGCCGATGACTTCGACTTCGCCACCGTCGATGTAGAACTTGCGCGGCTCGGGCCGCGGTTCGTTGATGAGCACACCGCCTACATCCGTGCCGATCTGTTCTTCGGCAACTTCGTACTCCACAGGGAAGGTTTCGGGTGGCGTTTCAGGAGAGGTTGCCGTGACGCTGACCTGTTCGCCCGCCTCGTTAACGGTCACTTCCTCGATCAGAGCTGGCTCGCCATCGAATTCCGAATCGGCAAAGTGGTGGGTTGCCGTGCCGGTGAAGTCGATGATGTTGAAGTACTCCTTGCCGTAGTCGACCTTCAGCCGTGTGCCGCGCCCGACGATCTGCTTGAACTCGGCGCGCGAGCCGACGACGCGGGCCAGCACTACGTTCTTGACCATCTCCGCATCGACGCCGGTGGTCAGTAGCTGAGAGGTTGTAAGGATGACGGGCGCCGGCTTGTCGACATCCTGGAAGTGCGCAAGATGGGTCAGGCCGATGGCGCCTTCGTCGGCGGTGACGCGGCACACGTAGTCCGGGTACTGCTTAACCAGATCGCTATTGAGGCTGACCAGTTCCTGCCGCATCTCCGCGGCGTGTTCCTGGTCGACGCAGAACACAAGCGTCTTGGCGAAGCGATCGGTGCCTTTCAGGAAGTCGGTCAAGTGCCGCGCCATCACCCGTGTGCGGGCGCGCAGGGCTACGACACGCTCAAAATCCTTGGTCTGGTATTCGTCGTCAGGCACTTCGCGTCCATATCGGTCCAGTTCGTCCTTGCTCGGCCGCCAGCCTGCTGCATCAACGGTGGTGATCACCCGATGCACGCGGTACGGTGCAAGAAAGCCGTCCTCAATGCCTTGACGCAGGCTGTAGGTGTAGACCGGGTTGCCGAAGTACTCGTAGCTGTCGCGCGATTCCTCGCGGAGTGGGGTTGCCGTCATGCCGAACTGCACGGCCGGAGCGAAATAGTCCAACACGGCGCGCCACGCGCTCTCGTCGCTACTCGAGCCGCGGTGACACTCGTCGATGATGATCAGGTCGAAGAAATCAGGTCTGTACTGACGGAAAACATCGTTGCTGGCAGTGCTCAACGCCTGATAGATGCCAAAGTACATGTCACGGCTCTGGCTGACATCGCCGCCAGCAATCTTGTGACGGGCATCACCGAAAGGCGCGAACATCTTGGCCATCGGATCATCGACCAGGATGTTGCGGTCCGCGAGAAACAGGATCTTCGGTCGACGGTATTCGCCAGTGCGGTTCCAGCGGCTGCTCCACAGCTTCCAGCAGATCTGGAATGCGACACAAGTCTTCCCGGTGCCCGTGGCCAGTGTGGCGAGGATGCGCCTCTGGCCAAGCAGGATCGCTTCGATCACGCGTTGAATGGCGATTTGCTGGTAGTAGCGCGGCACCTTGCCTGACACCAGATTGAACGGTTCCAGCAGGTGTGAGGTAGCTTCCTGGTTGAGATGCGCCGCTGTGATCAGGCGGGCAAATAGTTCATCAGGCGTGGCGTAGCGAGGGACTTCGCGCTCGGTGCCAGCGGTGTAGTCAATCTCGATGATGCGGTGGCCGTTGGTCGCGTATGCGAACTTAAGCCCCAGGATTTCCGCGTATTGGCGCGCTTGCTGCACGCCGTTTTCGGCGGGCAGCCCAACCTCCTTGGCTTCGACGACGGCAAGGGGAAAGTCCCGTCGGTAGTACAGCAGATAGTCTGCGCGCTTTTGCTTGCCGCGACGTACCTTGCCACCTACGACGATGATGCGCCCGTTGGTGAAGCTGCGTTGTTCGCCGATAGCGTGCGGCTCCTCGTGCCAACCCGCCTCGACCAGTTTGGGCGTAACCAACTCGCGGCAGGTGTCCGCTTCGGTGGTCACGCCATTGCGAAATGCCTGCCCCTTCATCGTCGTCCTTCAGTCGCTGAAGACCTTGAAGCTTCTCGACAGTGCGGTGGGTTCGATCTCCCGCACGGTCATCTTCACCAACACCAATCCGAAGTTCTAAGCCGTGCGCAAAGTACGCGAAACGTTCAGCACTCGGTCCTCGTGAGCACAGCCAACTAGCTCAACGACGTCGGCCGCCGATTGCCAATGAGCCACAGGAAGGCCCGGTTGCCGTTCGAAAGAGTACCGCCACCGCGCCCATCGAGGGAAACCAGACGGTACGCGCATCCTAGCCAAATCTACGCCCAGAGCATTCGGGTTGATGAACACCGTAGGCGCAGCCCCGCAAGCCAGGGCTCCCGATTGCCAGAGCCGACTCGATCCTATCAATGTGACACAACTGAAGCCAACGCGACGAGGAGCCCGTTTGCTTGGGGCTGGATCAACGGGTGGACACTCACTCGCGCCTGATACGCGTTGGCTGGGGCAGCAGTTCGTCAAGCTTGACCCGGAGAGTCCGAACTTCAGCACAAAGCTCCACAATGCGCCGCTGAGCGCTTAGAAGCTTGGACTGAGCCAAATCTCTTTGGCGCGCAATCTCGGCCAGACGAGCGTGATGCTCCGCGCGCTCATCTCTCGCCTTCCGCAATTCCTTGCGTTTTGATGGCTGCGCAGACTCATGAATTTCTACATAGGCCTTGATTTCCCTTACGAGCGACGGAAACCGTGACTTACGTAGCGCACTAGGATCGCACCCAGCTTCTCGCGCAACATTATTCTGGGAAACCTTGGTGCCTACCGGAAGCCGAGTTGGCTTGCCTGATTGCAGGCGCAGGAAAGCCAGCCGGAAATTGTCCTCTGCTGAGTGTGCACTATGCGGGTTTAATTGCATCTAAATAATTCTCCAGGCCTTTCTTCTCAGCTTCCAGCGCCTTGCGACGAGGGGCCTCGTCTGGGCTTTCCTCTAACTCTCTTTCGACCTTTGACAGCTCGCGCTCCGCGGAGAGCCTTCGATCTTTACCGTAGAGGACGTCCGCACAGGGCGCTCGCCCGTCTCCCCCAGCGCACCGTGCGACGGATTCAATGCCTCCGTAATCGCAGACCCCTCTTTTTGTGCAAGCGCCGAGACGTATCTCCCTGAAAAACACCTCCCCCTTCTTCGCTGCTGAAGCCAAGGCACTTACATTTCGCTCCGATAAAAGGTTGCGCACAATGTCGTCCTTTCGCTCTTGGCCGTGGGGGGATATAAAATTATCTCCGCCGGCCCTTTGAATCTCCCGCGCCATCGACTCATACATCGACTGTATCACCAGTGACTCAACTTCCTTATTGAGCCTCAAGTTGCCGTGGCCGTGCCCGTAGTAAATCGACATTAATTGAGAGGAATGCTTCAACTGAAATTGAACCGTCGAGTCGGAGACAAGACCAGAGGCGAACATGTTCACCGCGCCAGTCCTGCGAAGCTGGTGCCAAGACCACGGCCAAGGTTTGCCGATCGAAAGGCCCTTCCTGGCTTGCAGATTCGGCGTTACCCGCGTAGCGATATCGAGATCATCCTCCCGTATCGCCACTTGTGATAGGTCGAACAGCTTGGGAAAGTCGCTATAAACCAAGGCGTATGATCGTGGATTGCGTCGGATTGAGTAGGGCAGACGCAATCCGCTTGTCCATGGTTCAGCCACTCTATCGAAAAGAAAGGGATTGCTTTGATCGGCGGGGGATGGTGAAACCAATGGATTGGCTGTGACACACCTCATTCGCAAGAATGTTACCGACGTCATCGCATCCACTGCCACTTTGATGCTTGGACTCGCGAGCCAACGTGCGTCCGAATCAACAACCGTTTTGCTAGTCTCGCCGCGAACGATCGCTATTTGACCATAAGAAGGGTCGCTCTCCCACACCAAGCAGTCTGCGCGCAACAAGCTGACCTCATTGATTCTTTGTAGCGTGAAGTTCGCAATGTAGGCAATACCAGCGTACTGAACTAGGCTGAGATACCCAGATAGCTGGCGCACATCAAGGCCGTCTTCCCTTTGACGCACCCAGCGCCGAAGAAGCTCGCCGATTCCAAATCGCTCGGCTGTATTCTCAAATTCACCAAAGTATTGGCAGCCGTTAATGCTCCCGTGCCTTGCGCTGCGTGGCCTTTGAAATGGCTGTCGATTGTTAAACTTATTGCTCGAAAACGCTAGGGCATTTTCTAGTGAGCCAAAGTTGTGTGCGTATGCGTCAAGGCAAAAGTTATAGCACGCACGAAATTTATCGGCATGCGCAAGGTACTCTTCAAGGCAAAGCCTCAGCCGTTGAACTTGATAAGCCCATATGCGCGGTGGAATGTAAGCGACCTGCTGGGTCACATGCGTCGGCTGCGCCGCGGCTAATCTTGCGATCCCAGCTGCGTCTAGGAGAACAAAGCCGAGCCCTTCTCTGGCGTCAAGAAGCCTGTGTAGCTCGGCGAGCGTTGCACTGTATGCGCTCTTCTCCATGCGCTTGGAAACCTGCTCCAGCAACTTTGGATAATGCGATAGCCGGCGCCCATCAATTCCATTCAGGCTGCAAATCTCTAGGATGATGCGCATCCGCCGAAAGAGGCTGCGTATGGAGTTAACGGAATTCAGTGGTCGTGGTCCCCAGAGCCGCCACGTGATTATCATGCGTAGGAGGTCCGCATTGCCACGATCTAAAGGCGATTTACCTGTTCCTGAGTGCGCCGATTCAAAATGGAAGCGAGCTCGACGCCTTGCCCAGTATGAAAAGTCCCAGATTGGGTCACCCCAACGTGAAACGACATTACCGTTTTCGTCTTCGCTAATCACCCAATCAAGAGGCGGGGGCCACGACGGTGGGCGGTAAGATCTATGACTGGGGTCGACTGATGAAAAAGCAGACGAAAGCCCGAACTCAAGATGTAGCGCCGTCATAGCAGAGTCTCCGCGCCGTGAATTAAGGCATCCCACTGGGGATGAAAAGAACCCTCTTCAATTCGAATCGCCGCCTCGGTGTACCATTCCTGTCGTTTGGGGGATGAGCGCTGAAAGGCGACGAGCGTTTCCGTAATTTTCTCAATGGCAATCTTCGCCGGATGATTAAGATCCGAGTTGCGAGGAGGATGCCACAATGCCAGTTCAATAGTCTTGAGGCGGCGGAAGCTTGCGAGCGCCCATATATAATCGAAAGAGTCAATGTCTCGGTGGTGTTCGCACCACAAACACCCGGATGGCCGCGAACAGTCCGGAGTTGAGGCTGCGCTTGGAATCTCCGGCGACGGTAGTGCACGCCCGTTGCAAAGGCCCGGTGCAACGGATGCGTGCTCAAATAATCCTGGATCGTTCGCCGACCAAAATCTCATAATTTCACCCATGGCGCGCTGTTGACTTGGCCGTGCGTAGACGTTTAGCAAAGTCTGCTTGCTGTGCTGGGCGAGATCGGCGGTGAGCTCGGGGTTGGCCGTTTGACGAAGCAACCAATTCACTCTTGCAGACCGCAGCGACCTAGGAGAAACGAATGAAATACCAAGATCTTGGCAGATACGTCGAAGTCGAAAATCAGGGGGCCTGTTCTCGGCCCGGCCTCTAATGCGGACGAGCGGAAATATAAGATCAACTTCTGGAAAGATGCGGCGTCGCCAGTCGAGATATCTCTCGAAATGCGGTCGGTACTCACTAAATATCTCAAAAAGTACGTCGCCACCCCTTCGCCCTTTTCGCTCCTTTACTTGATAGCCGTCCAAGTAGCTGGAATATGCGAAGTTCCGCAAGCGCAATTGAAAGGCCTGGGCGAAGTTCATTCCCGTTTGTGCAATGAACATCAAGAGTTCGGCCTCGATGCGGAGATTGGCTAATGGGTAGCGAGTGCGCAATGTCCCGTCGCCTTCCCAGTGCGCAAACTTTTGGGCTGACCGCTTTGCAGCGAATCGCGCTTGGGCTGTATTTAGATCTGCTGGGTCGCGGTTAGCGGCTGCGACTGTCTTGGGGAAGTGAGACCAGTCTTCAATAAAGCGCCCGTCGCGCAAGGCTATGCGGACGGGGAGGCGGCCATGTAGGACAATATCACTTGGTAACCCATCACAAATGTCTTGCAAGAGTTGCCCGAAGCGCATCGAGTCATGCAAGCTGAGCTTTTCTGCATTCGGGCTGAGCGCAGTTGGTTGCCGCCCAGGCATTGTGATTCTGGTTCGCTTGATGATCGCAGTCGGTCGACCTAGTGCGACATCGATGAGTTTTCCGACGATGGCTGCGTAAAGATAGGCGGCTCGCGGAGATAGATCCCTTCGAACGCGTATACGCTGTATTAGCGAGTCGCACCACTGGTAATATATGGACTCTACGGTCCCGCTGGTCACTAGACTGACCGCCTCGTCAGCCCAGGAGTAAAAATGGCGGAGGCAATCAACCTCTGTTCGTAATGTCCGCTCGCTCCCGCCGCCGGCTAGCTTCCCTGAAAGAACTTCGTGGAATTTCTCGATGAGTGGTAAGCGGTCCTTCTGTATCGGGCCGAGTTGACCGTTGGCAATGCGTTTTCCCACGAATCGTTTATTCTCACCCGCTCCACCAATGTAAAGCATGGGCGTGAGGGTAAGAGGCGTTTCCTGGGCGCCGTAGTTCAGCGTAGGAAAACTGAGCGGAGGAAGGGTATTTTCGCTAAGCATTGACCGTATTCCAGTCGCGCGAAGCTAAGCCCGTAAATGTTCTGCTGAAGGCTTCGGCTGCCTCTTGCTTTCCCTTTGTTGACTCTAAAAAGCGTATATAGCTAAATGTTGTGGATTCCCTCTTGTGGAGCATGGCTGACTTCACGAATGCAAGGGCGGGGCCTGCGTCTGTGACGGCCAAAGCCAATTTCATCAACCATGTCCCATAAGTTGCACGCGCTTGGTGAAACTTAAACTTTTGCATGAACGGTAGTCCGCCTCGGATCGCTTGGCGCCGGAGATCCGTCATGAGCCGGGTGATCGTGCTAGTAGAGTAAGTCCGCCCGCGAGATGTTAGGAAGAGGAAATTCTTTGAGGACTGAGCGGCTCGCGCTTCTCGGGTGAGGCGCCTTGCGCTGTAGAAATACGTTTTTAGCTCGGATATGATGAAGTCGGGGACGATTAAATCGCCTCGCACATCGAACTTGGTTTTTATGCCCGTGCCGGGGCCGGCGGCAAGGAGGAAGAAGCCGGCGAGTGAGGGATCAGGGCGCGCCGATTCGATATTGGATATGCAGATGCTGAGGATGCTGCCTAAGCGGGCGCCCGTAAAGAAGCTGAATTTCAACATAAGATGGAGCTCACGTTGGGCTTCTGTGTCGGTGAAACGAAGCAGGTCCACCATATTTTGCTCGCTGAGGGGCAATAGGCCGTCTTCAAGGGTTACGCCAGGACGAGAGCGGTTGGGAATCGATAAATTTGTGCTTAATCGAGATAACGCGCGCTTAAAGCCTGTCACGTCGTAGTATGGGATAATTACAGTCCGCTCCTCCCAGAGTGGCGAGTCGGGGTTAATGAAATCGTTGACCAGTGCGTGGCGATAAAATTGAATTACCGCGGACATGCGAGCGCGAGCGGTACTTCCGGCAAGGCGCCCAGCGTGCACTTGTTCGAGCAAATCCCCGCGAAAGCGAACGATTCCACGGTCAGCGATTCGCATTGGGAAGTGGCGCCAATCTATGCCTTTTGCCTCTAGGAAATTCGCGTACGCACTGAGGTGTTTCATTAAGGCGGCAACCGTGGTGGGGTGGGCGCGGTGCTCGACGCTCTTTACGATTGCCCAATGGTTTGCCTCGGCCCATCCTTCGCCATTGGACCAGAAGATTTGCGGGAGTCTAGGGACGGCTGGTAAAAGTCGGTCTGCAACCCATGTGAACGCGCCGCCTTCCTGGTCCTCGATCCAAGCTGTGAAGTCTATATATTCAAGAGGAGGCATTGGTTGCGTAAACCGCGTGGTGAGGTACGTGGCGAAGCTTTACAAATGCTGTCAGGGGCTATTTTGTAAAGCAAAAGTGGGGAGCTAGGAGATGCTCGAAATCGCCTCCGCGTCGGCCGTCTGGTGCAAGGCGGCGGCGGGTCGATGGCGCCGGTGTCTGGCGGACGATGGACGGTAGGGAACTGTCGACCCGGATAACGCCTGGGGGGGGCGAACTGAAGTCGGCTGCGTTGGGCGGTGTCGTGCGGTGAACACACCGAGCCGCCGACGGCCTTCGCAGGGAGACCTTGTCTGTCAGCGTCTAGTCGGCTGCGCTTGCGCGGCCGTGTGCCGGTCTCTTCCGAAGGAAGCTGCAGCTCTGCGTAGGCGCACGGTTGCCGCATTGGCGTCTCCCGATGGCGAGGCGAAGCGGCGCGCGTTGTACGCCGCGGCTTGCGTGGGAGCGTTTTATTCGCTCGGTGTCCATGGTCGGGCACCGAGGGGTGTCTGTCAATGGGTGCTTATACGCGGGTGAACAGGAAGTTCAGCACGTCGCCGTCGTGTACCACGTATTCCTTGCCCTCCGCGCGCATGCGGCCGGCATCCTTGGCGCCCTGCTCGCCGCCGTGGCGCACGAAGTCGTCGAAGGAGATGGTCTGCGCCCGGATGAAGCCGCGCTCGAAGTCGGTATGGATCACGCCTGCCGCCTGCGGCGCCGTCGCGCCCACCGGGATGGTCCACGCGCGCACTTCCTTGACCCCGGCCGTGAAATAGGTCTGCAGACCGAGCAGCGCGTAGCCGGCGCGGATCAGGCGGTTCAACCCGGGCTCGCTCTGGCCGAGTTCGGCCAGGAATTCGACCTTCTCGTCGGGCGACATTCCGGCCAGTTCGCTTTCCAGCTTGGCACAGATGGCCACGACAGGCGCGCCCTGCGCCGTCGCGTATTCGCGCAGGCGATCGAGGTGGGGGTTGTTCTCGAAACCGTCCTCCAGCACGTTGCCCACGAACATCGCCGGCTTGGCGGTGATCAGGCACAGCGGCTTGAGCAGCGCGCGCTCGTCGTCGGACAGGTCGAGCGCGCGCACCGGACGCGCCTCGTTGAGGGAAGTCTCGCAGCGCTGCAGCACGCCGAGCAGGCGCTGGGCCTCCTTGTCGCCGGCGCGCGCGGTCTTCTGCGCCCGCAGCACGGCCTTTTCCACCGTTCCCAGGTCGGCCAGGCACAGCTCGGTCTGGATCACCTCGATGTCGGCCAGCGGATCCACGCGTCCGGCCACGTGCACCACGTTGGGGTCGTCGAAACAGCGCACGACGTTGACGATGGCGTCGGTTTCGCGAATGTGCGCGAGAAACTGGTTGCCCAGCCCCTCCCCCTTGGACGCGCCGGCGACCAGCCCGGCGATGTCGACGAACTCGACCACCGCCGGAACCACGCGCTGCGGCTTGACGATCCCGGCCAGCTGCTGCAGCCGCGGATCGGGCACCTCGACCACGCCCACGTTGGGCTCGATGGTGCAGAAGGGATAGTTCTCGGCCGGGATCGCGCTCTGGGTCAGCGCATTGAACAGGGTGGACTTGCCGACGTTGGGCAGGCCCACGATGCCGCATTTGAGGCTCATGGAAGGTCCTTGTGGATCAACGCCCCGCAGCACCACAGAGCCCGATGTGGGCGCCGCCGGGGCGCCCGATTCGCAGCGGCATGCGCGGAGCAGCCGTTGCGGGTCGGGTGGTGCCAGGCAGGCGAAGCCTGTCCTGGATCTGCCAGGGGTTGCGCTTGCCGATTGTAGTGGCCGGCCTATTCCGTGCCCTTCGCGACTCGTGCCGACAGCGCGCCGATGTATTCGTATCTTGCGCCGCGCCCGTGCCCGACCATTCGCACCGACTCGGCCTCGAGGGTATGGATCAGCCGATTGACCTGCAGGCGCGTGTACCCCGTCACTTCCCGAACCTCGGCGTTCGACATCCCGGGCTGCCCTCGTTGCCGGCGCTGCTTCAGCATGTTGAGCACGCGGGTCCTGGCGACATCGACATCGATACGCTGATCACGCTCGGCATGGCCGGCTCCGTCCAGCTTGCGGTGAAGCGCGGGTTTCATGCGCCACCATGTGCCGCGCCCGGCGCCACCTCGTTCCAGGTAGCCGTGGACCTGAACCATGTCGTCGAGGATGTCGCGCATCTCCGCGCTGCGGCGCTGGCAGAGTTCGGCCGCCGTGGCGGTATCGACCTCGGCGTGACCGAGCAGGTAGCGCAACACGAGCAGGTGATCGACGTCCAGCACCGTGCCCGCCTTGCCCTCTTCGGCGATGAACTCGCGGAAGGGTGCCGAGGTTTCCTGGCGCTTGAAGACCACGCGGACCGCGCTTTGTTCGTCAATGATCAGAGGCGGCTCCTTGCCCTCGATCAACATCGCTTCGAACATGCGTCCGATGCCCAGGTTGCTCCGGTTCACCAGTCGCAGCTTCGACAGCGCCTGCACCAGCGCCGGATTGCGCGCAAGCGGTGGATGGTGAAGGATGTTGGTGGGCGTGATTCCACCTATCAGTCCGCCCGGATTGCTGATCTCGAGCTTGCGCGCAAACTGCTTCACCAGCACCGGACTCGCGAGGCGCAGATCCAGGTGGCACAGTGCATTGAGCAGTGCCTCGCGCAACGCCACCGCCGGGTAGGCGCGGAACTCGAAATGGTGCAGTCCGTGTTCGATGGTGGTGATGGGGTTGTCGGCTGCGATCCGGCTCTCGAGGGACTGCAATGCCAGCGCAAGGGCGAGTTCCCTTGTGTCGCGCCCGTCGACCCGGTCGCTGTAGGCGGTCGCGCTCCTCATGCGCTCATACGTCCAGGCGTAGTTCGGCAGGTGCCTTGTGATCGCCTCGGTGTTGCCCGCGATGAGCAGGCTCGCCTTGGTCAGTCGACCGTCCCGCAGCAGCTCCAGCGCCCCGAGCAGGTCGAGATCGGACAGTCGCAACAAGTCTCCTGGCGCCTGTTCCTGTCGAGCCATGTCGCGCAGGCGTTCCATGGCGGCGGGCGACAGCAGGGATGATGGTTCGCCCGGGACGGTGAGCGCGGTGATATCGGAGTCCCCGCGCTCGACCATCAATCGGTCGCGCAGATCGCCGGTCAGCGGCACGCAGTCCTTGCCGCGCCGGACGCTGCCTGCGCCAGCGGAATCGGTATAGGGTGGCAGTCCCCCGTGTACTTGCATCAGGAGCAGGCGTCCCGTGCCTTCGGGGACCGCAAGTTCGAGGATTTCGGGGGTGAGCCTCGGCGCGGTGCGCTCGTAGATGTCACGCTTGAGCCGGTTCGGGTCCGCTGTCGCCGGGACGCCCAGGATGGCCCGGGAACGCCCGACCACCTTGTCACGCACGCCCAGCACGACCATGCCACCGCCGCCGTTGGCCATGCAGACGGCCATCTCGACCGCCAGGCGAACCAACTTCCGGTCGTCGCCAGGCCATTCCTTGAAATCCAGGTCCTGCGACTCGATCGCATCGGCCGGCACTTCGTCCAGACGGGCCAGCAAGGCACGGACTTCCGTCAACTCGCGCATGGTTTCCTCTCGACCGGGGCGGTGCTCGGACGAGTCGAATTGTCGCAGAAAAAGGCTATAAATGTATCAACCCAAAAATGTATCGTTGAATGATTGCAATGGTCGCCGCTTGCCGATGGCTTCGAGGGTGAAGGCGGCTCGCGCCCAATCGCCCTTTGGCCGATGTGGGTAGCATGAAACGCCTCGCGTCGCGCAGCCGCCGCGCGAGGTCCGGCGGCTTGCGCGACCGTGTTCCACGAACCTTTCGGGGAGGCGATCGTCTTGGCTACGACCCAGCACACTCAGCACGGGGCCGACCCGTCCGGCCTGATCCACGGCTACCTGTTCGGTGCCGACGGGCGCGGACAGCCCCTGGACGCGCATGGCGCGGCCGCCTGGCTGGCCGGCGGCGATGCCGCGAGCTTCGCCTGGCTTCACTTCGACGGCGCGCATCATGCGGCACGGCAATGGTTGCGCAGCCATGTCGAACTGCCCGAGGCGTTCATGGAAACCCTGCACGAGGCCTGGCGCTCCACGCGCATCGAGCAGGTCGACGGCGGGGTGATCGCGGTGGTCAACGACGTGGTCTACGACCTGAATGACGACTACTCGATGCAGGTCGCCACGCTGTGGATGGCCATCAACACCCAGGCGGGGCGGCGGTATCTGGTGAGCCTTCGCAACCAGCCGCTGCGCGCGGTCGAAGCCCTGCGCCAGGCGGTCGATTCGGGGCAGACCTTCGCCGGCCCGCTCGGACTCCTGGTGCATCTGCTCGGAGATCAGGCCGACGTGCTGGGGCGCATCCGGCACCGCGTCGCTGGCGAGGTCGATGACATCGAGGATCGTTTTCTCGACGACCAGATCCCGGACCGCGGGCACCTCGGACGCCTGCGGCGCGACCTCGTGCGCATGCAGCGCCTGCTCGCTCCGGAACCCGGGGCCCTGTTCCGCCTGCTCGGCAGTTCCATGGACGGGGTGGCCGACGACGACATCGCCGGGTTGCGCCGCTCGACCGAGGAGTTCTCGCTGGCGCTGCGAGATCTGGCAGGGCTGCAGGAACGCATCAAGCTGCTGCAGGAAGAGGTCGGCGCATTGACCACCGATCGCATGAACAAGAGCATTTTCGTGCTCACCGCGGTGGCCGTGGTCGCGTTGCCGATCAACATCACCGCCGGCCTGCTGGGCATGAACGTCGGGGGCATTCCCTTCGGAAGACTCGCCCAGGGCTTCTGGGTCGTGGTCGCGGGGCTCGTGCTGGTCACCGCGCTGGCGGCCTGGCTGCTGCTGCGCAAACGCTACGACTGAGCCTAGACATCATGGTCGCCGTGCATGCGCCCGCTGGCTGACGCCAGGGCTCCACCCGCCTCGACCAGTTGCCCGATCCTGCCCAGCCCGAAGGGTGGCATGTTCACGTACACGTTTTCGTGGCCGCCGGCCCGCACGCAATAGGTTTCGTGCCAGATGCCCACCGAGCCGTCGCTGCCGATGCGCTGGTTGAAGGCCCGCCAGGCCGGCAGGTGCTCGGCGTCGCGCGCCTTGGCGTAGGCCAGCAGCGCGTCGAGCGAGCGCCAGTACTGCAACATGATGGTGGTGCGCCCGACCCAGTTCTCGGCGCCGAGAAATCCGAGCTCGGGTTGGGTTTGCAGCTCGCGGATCATGCGCGGCATCGAGCGCAGCACGCTCAGCCATTTGTGCAAGGCCCACGGCTGGTTGATTCGCATGCCGATCAGGAACACCACGAAGTCGCCGTCGATCCGCGAGGTCATGCGGGCGTTGTGGATCATCGAAGGCGTCTCCCCTGCGGTGTTTGCGCTGGCGGGCCAAGAATAGTCGCGCCGGCCGATGCGCGTCACGCCGAGCCGGGGCGGGTTCGCACAATCTGACACATCATGTTGCAATTTCCCGGGAAAGGACGCGTTGACCGGGTTTCGGGGGCGCAACCAGAATCGGGGCTCCACAAACATGATGAGTGCTCGGCAGCGCAGCGGCAGGCGCGTGCCGATGCCGCCATCGCAGACGGAGACATCGCATGCAAGTTCGCACCCGCAAGAGCTTCACGCCCCTGAAGGCCGCCGCCGCCGCGGTCGCGCTGGCCGCCGCCAGTTTCGGCGCCCACGCTGCCGGCGCGCCGGCCGAGATCAAGATCGGCACCCTGTACGCCAGCACCGGGTCGTTCGCGGTGGCCTCGCAGGGCCAGTACGAGGGCCTGAAGTTCTGGGCCGAGGGTGTGAACAAGGACGGCGGGTTGTTCGTCAAGGCCTACGGCAAGAAGATCCCGGTGAAGATCGTCGCCTACGACGACCAGAGCTCGACCTCGACCGCCACCACGCTGTACAACCAGCTGATCACGCAGGACAAGGTCGACGTGCTGGTGGCCGACTTCGGTTCGGTGCTGACCTCGGTGGCGGTGCCGCTGGCGGCCGAGCACCACATGCTGCTGATCGACCCGACCGGCTCGGGAGCCAACTTCTTCACCAAGAAGACCGACTACCTGGCCGACGTGAGCATCCCGTCGTCGACCGTGTGGCCGATCCCGCTGGCCCAGTACCTGCTCAAGCAGCACATCAAGCGCGTGGCCATCGTCTACGACGCCAACGACTTCGACGCCTCGCAGGCCGAGACCATGAAGGCGCAACTGGCCAAGGGCGGAGTGACCCCGGTGTACTACCACGGCGTGCCGACCACCGAGTCCAACTACACGGTGCTGCTGCACACCATCAAGGCCACCAACCCCGAGGCCGTGCTGGAATTCGGCTACCCGCCCAACGACATCGCCTTCCTGCGATCGCTGTCGCAAAGCGGCCTGCACTTCAACATGACCTTCACGATCTTCCCCGGCCAGCTGGCCGCGCTGATGAAGAAGAACGTCGGGGTCGACGGCCTGGCCTACACCTACACCTACCCGACCCCGCCGCTGGTGCGCTACGACAAGGTCGACTACGGCATGAACACCGCGCAGTTCGAGAAGGCCTTCGACGCCGAATTCCACAAGGCGCCGACCTTCCTCGACTCGGCCGGCTACAACACCGGGCTGGTGATGCAGTACATGCTCGGGAAGTCGCCCAAGTTCACGCAGGAAGGCTTCCACGACGCGCTGCTCAACGACATGTCGGGCAAGGTCACCACGCTGCTCGGGCCGTTCAAGATCAACGCCAACGGTGCCCAGCTGGGGCAGCCGCTGCCGGTGGCGCAGATCGTTCCCGACGGCAAGGACATCAAGTTCGTCGTGCTCTACCCGGAAGAGCACGCCACCGGCAAGGCGGTGTACCCGGCGCCCAAGCGCTGATCCTGGGATGAACGCCGGGCCCTGCGGGGCCCGGTTTCGCATTCGGCGCCCGCCGCGCAGGCGGGCTGCGGGGGGCTGTCGTGGAATTGTTCGAATACGCCCTTGTCGGCGGAATTCTGTACGGCATTTTTTTCACCCTGGTGGGGTTGGGGCTGAACCTGATGTTCGGGGTGATGCGCATCATCAACCTGGCGCACGGGCAGTTCATCGTGCTGGGGGGGTACTGCGCGT
>JAJZTW010000078.1 GCA_021847345.1 Pseudomonadota bacterium | reverse complement strand
ATCGGGATGATGGGCGTGCGCCGGATCGCAGCGCGGGCTGGCCGCCCGCGCAAGATCCGGGGTGCGGCCAGCGCCCGATTCTGCACCAACCCTTCGGGCGCAGGCGCTGCGGGCGATCTGCGGCGTTGCCCAAGCAGGCCAGGCGTCCAGCCTGGCCTTGGCTTGGGCGCCTTGCAGCTCATCCCGCAGCGCCTGCGCGCGGCCCCCTGGGGTATCTCAACAGCCTGCTAGGGACGAACCCTTGCACGCGGTCGAGAATCCCGGTGGAGCCCCAGCAGGCGGCCGGCATCGGCCTGCCGCGCCAAGAAAAAACCCGCCGGACGAGGGCGGGTCGAAGGTTCGCTCACACGATCGCCGGGCGCGTGCCGGCAATCCACGCTGGATCCTAGGTGCGCTTCGTGAAAGCCTTGTGTCAGCGCCGTGCCGCGTGGCCACCGCAGGGCTTCAGTCAAGCCGGTGAAACGCTCCGCTCACGGCTTGTTTCAACTATATGTCGCTCTGTCCGCAGAACCATCGGACAATTCGTTATCCTGGACAAGAATTGCTCAAGCTCCCACGATCCAGGACGCAATATGCAGCCCAATGGCGCCAAGCACCTCTTTGCCGTACCGGGGCCGGCGGACTCCAGCGATCCGCTGGCGCTGCAGTCGCTTCTGCAGGGTTTCGAGCACGCCGATCTCGACCGGCGCGGCACCTTCCAGCCCGTGGAAGTGACGCTGTGGAGTGAGCATGGCGGAATCAGCACCGGCGCCGAGGCCATGCTGGTCGGGGCCCGACCCGGCAACGTGCTGATCGTGCTCGCCGACTTCTCGATGAACCAGGGAACTTCCGTGGCGCTGGACAAGCGCCTGAGCTTGCGCGCCGCATCGCCTCGCACGAGCTGCCACGTGCTGTCGTCGCGCCCCGGCATGCGCGCCGGCGACGCCGCGCGCACCAGTTACGTGCTCGAACTGCAAAGCCAGCGCGTCTGAGCCCGGCCCAGCCAGGCAAGCCGATTGCCGGCACGCCCGCAGTGAATCACCCGGGCCGCGCCGCCGTAGCCTGCGGGATCTGCGCACCCAGTTCGCGCGCGATGCGTGCGGGTCGCGGTGCATCGCGCAGGCGCAGACACCGAGCAACGTAGCGGATCCGCCCAGCATCGAAGCGCTCGAGCAGCCAATGCAACTGGCGGGCATCTTCCGAGCTCTCGACCCGCACGCCCAATCGAACCCAGAATGGTTCGCCGGCCCATGCTTCCATGTTCACCCCCTGGCACTTCGCGGGCTTGCCATTCAAGGCGCCCGTCGGATGAACCCAGTTTACGCTGCGTCGCAACATGAAACTGTGAAGAAAGCTTCACAGATGTCAAGGCGCGCCCGGTCTAGAGTGGCAACATCCCTGCGAGCACTACCTCGCGACAAGCATGCCATGACTCTCGCTCCAGCCACGCAAGCACCCGGCCGAGCACGCGCGGACGTCGACCCCGGCCGCATCGAGCGTCTGCTCGACGAGGCCTTGCGCGACGCGGCCGAACGCCGCGGAACCGCCACCCGACTGCCCTTTCAGGCAACCTACGACCGCGAAGGCCGATATCCCGTACAGGGCAGGCTGTATCGATCCGAGCGTGCCGTCGTGCTGCTCACCACGGATACCTTGTTCCGCGCGGGGGATACCCTGTACCTGCGGATGAACGCCCGAACCGTGGCCTTGCGGATTTCCCGTATACGCCCCGGCCAGCGCCCGGGCGACGCGGAGCAACTTCGGGTTGTCTACCTCGTTCTTTGCTGAGGCGCACACGCTGCGATACTCCGCGCAGCGGCCGCAGGGCCGCCAGATGATTCCTTGACCCCCTCCATGGGGCGGGATTCGGGCGGGGGCGGGGGCGGGGGCGGGGCCCGGAGCCCTGGCTCAATACCCCACGTCCGCATGCACCTGCGGCAATTCATCGGCACTCATCATGGCCCAGACGAACTGCGCCACGCTCTCCGGCGCGATCACGGTGCGCGAGTTCCCGCCGCGCGCCAGGCCCTGACGCAAGGCCTGGCGCACCGAGGTCTGGCCGCTGAGATCGAACACGATGTCGATATCGGCCGCGCGAGCCAGCAATTCGGGCAGCCCGAGCACCGCAATGCCGGCCGCCTCGGCCTGCGCACGCCCGGGCGTAGCCTGCAACTCGGCCACGGCCACGATCTCGATTCCACGCGAAGACCGCGCCAACAGGGCCTGCAGGAAACGGGACCCGACTCTACCGAGGCCGACTATCGCCACTCGTTGCATCATCTCCTCCTTGAAACGATTCTTGTAATGCGCCGCAACATGCCACGAAAAACTGGATGTGCGTCGCTGGTGCGCAATCCTTGATCAGGGTTCCGTCGCCTGATCCTACATAAATGCGTCATTGTGCCCATTGGCGCGAACCCTGCCGCCGGCCGACCCCGGGGCGTGCAGGATCGTCGCGCCCGAGGGCCGCGAGCGCGACGCTGCCGGATTGCGCTGCGGACCCGCCGCGCAACGGCTCGTAGCGCGATGCCTAGCCCACCGCGCAAGCGACCCGATATTCCTGCGGGGCAAGCACCCCGTTCCCGCACGGAAAGACAAGCGGCCTGCAAAAATATCGAATTACCATCGAAAATCCATTCACCTGCCCCTTTCAAAACCACTCCGGCATATCGGCCTGCAGCCTTCGCGTGTATTAATTTGTCGCCGGCACTTCGATCCGAAGCACCCTAGGATAACCAGACATGCAAACCGCGATGGCGCTTCGCATCCGAGGCGAAGCGGATAATCATGGTTTCGTGTTCGATTATGTCCGGCCTGGGAACGCGACATTGCGAACAAGCTCCCCGAAAAACCGGACTCGGTCCATCCACAGCAAGCGAAAGGAGAGCAACATGGCAGAACACGCCAGGCAACACAACTCCGGCACATCCAGCCGCGGCTTCGCCTCGATGAGCGAGAGCAAGCAGCAGGAAATCGCCTCCAAGGGCGGTCAGGCCTCCGGGGGAAATTTCAAGAACGATCCGGAACGTGCCGCGGAGGCAGGCCACAAGGGCGGCCAGGTATCCGGCGGCAATTTCAAGAACGATCCGGAACGCGCTGCGGAAGCCGGTCACAAGGGTGGCCAGGTATCCGGCGGCAATTTCAGGAACGACCCCCAGCGTGCCGCCGAAGCCGGCCACAAGGGCGGCCAGGTATCCGGGGGAAACTTCAAGAACGATCCGGAACGCGCCGCGCAAGCCGGTCACAAGGGTGGCCAGGCATCCGGCGGGAACTTCAAGCATGACACCGAGCGCGCTGCCCAGGCAGGCCACAAGGGCGGCCAGCACTGAATCGCGACTTCGCTGCCAAGGCCCCCGATGGCCCTGGTTCACCATCCGCTGCAACCCGCGCCCGGCCCCTGCCGGGCGTTTTTTCAGCACGACCCGAACGGCCCCACCTTCCCGGCCCGCGCCATGCCGGGCCCCGGCAGTTCCGAAACTCGGTCGAAGCCCCCGGGGCGCATTCGCCGGGCTCGCGGACCAGCCGGTTTCCCCTCGCGGCCGCAAGGGTCTAAAATCCAACCCAGCGCACAGCGCTCCGGCTCGCCAGCTTCGGTGAGCCCCTCGTGCCCAGTCGGGCTCCTGCGAACCCCTTCGAACCTGCGTCCTCGGCCTGTCGCCGCGGACCAGGAGGCGCCACCCGAGCCTGCGCTCGCGGCCGGCCCACCCACCCCTGGTGGACACAACGAACCGTGGCATGCACGATGAACTCGTGACCAGCGTCGGAGCCTGGCTCGGCTCCCATATTCCGGAAACCGTGGCGATCGGGCTGTCGCTGCTCGCACTGCCCATGTTCGCCCTGGCCTCGCGCCTGGTGCTGCGAGCACTGCGCAGCGCGGGCATCGGCCCGCTGTTGTGGCTGCGCACCCGGCGCGCGTTGCGCCTGGTCTGGCTCCTGTTGATCGCGCGCCTGGACCTGGGGCTGCTGCATCAACGCACCAGCTCGCTGCCCTGGGTTGCACTGCTGCTTCAACTGGCGCTGATCGCCAGCCTGACCTGGCTGGCGATGCGCCTGGTGCAGGCAGGCGGAGAGGCCGTGACCCTGCGCCGCGGCGGGCTCGAACTTCCCGACGATCCGAAACTTCTCGATACCAACCTGCAGGTTCGCGGCGCGTTGACCCGGGCCCGCGTGCTGGCCCGCGTGATCAACGTGGTGGTGATGCTCATCGGCGTCGCGCTTGCGCTGATGAGCATCCCCGGCGTGCGGCGCATCGGCACCAGCCTGCTGGCCTCGGCCGGAATCGCCGGCGTGGTCGTCGGCTTTGCCGCACGCCCCGTGCTGAGCAATCTGCTGGCCGGCCTGCAGATCGCGCTGACGGAGCCGATTCGCCTCAACGACGTGCTCATCGTCGAAGGAGAATGGGGGCGCGTCGAGGAGATCACCGGAACCTACGTGGTGTTCCGCGTGTGGGACGACCGCCGGCTGATCCTGCCGCTGCAGTGGTTCATCGAGCACCCGTTCGAGAACTGGACTCGCACCAGTGCGAGCCTGCTGGTGACCGTGTTCGTCTGGGTGGACTACACGATGCCCATCGAGCCCCTGCGCGCGGAACTCAGGCGCATCTGCGCTGCCGACCCCGATTGGGACGGGCGCCATGCGCTGGTCCACGTGACCGAGTCGAACGACCACGCGTTGCAGGTGCGTCTGCTGATGAGCGCTGCCAACTCGGCACGAGCCTGGGAATTGCGCTGCCGCGTTCGCGAAGCCATCGTCGCCTACCTGCAACGCGAATGGCCACAGCACCTGCCAAGCCATCGCCTGAACTGGCCGGCCGACGAACTCGCGACCCAGCCGGCGGCGCTGCGGGCGCGGGGCGGAGCCTTCGCCGGTTCCTGACGCGTCATGCGCCGACCCCAGGAGCGTGGTTGGCAGAGGGCGAGCTCGCGCGCCCAGGCTCCTAGGGAAAATACTCGCACCTGTATAAGACCGAATGCTGGAGAATCCCCGGGCATTGGGTCGGCCTCTTCCGCCCGGCTCCCGGCCGCTTGCCGCCCCGCCCCGTGCCGCGCAGCGATTGCAGCGCCCGACTGCGTGGGTGCCGGGACGGGCCGCCGACGCAAGCCAACATCGGAGCCAAGGTCTTGGATGCACCGCCCGTCGTGTTCGCCTCGCCGATCGCCGCCATCGTCCTGCCCGCGCTGATGCTGGCACGCGACGAGGCCGGGCGCTGGCGCGTGACCGAGCGCAACATCGCGGCCGACGAGCTCGGCCTGAACGCCGGTGTCGATTTCGGCGCCGATCCAGGGGCCTGGCTGGTCGGCGCTCCCGATCTCGATCGCATCAGCTCGGCGACGGGCGGCGCGCAATCCCCCGCGCACTGTGCCGAAGGCAGGCTCGGCAGCCGCAGCTGCCGCGTGCACGTGTCGCCATGGCCGGCCCTGGGCGCAGGCCCGCGCCTGCTGGTACAGATCCAGGATCTCGCGGCGCGAGAGTTCGCCGAGGCCGTGACCCGCGAGGTCATCAACATCGTCAACGGCTCGGGGCGCCTGCTGGGTCAGACCGCCGAGCGGGTGCACGCCACCGTGCGCGGCGTGGAAGACGGGCTGCGCACGACCGAAGCGAGCGAAACCGACAACAGTCTCCATGTCGGCTCCCTGCTGCAAAGCGTCAAGGAGATCTCGGGCATCGCGCAGGAGATCCGCTCGATTGCGTCGCAGACCAATCTGCTGGCCCTCAACGCCGCGATCGAGGCGGCGCGGGCCGGAGAGGTCGGGCGCGGCTTTGCCGTCGTCGCGGGCGAAGTGAAGAACCTGTCTCAGCGCGTCCAGGGCGCGACGCTGCGTATCGGCGACATGGTCGACGCCGTGCACAAGGTTTCGACAGGCATTCGAACGGCTTGCACGGCGTCGATGCAGTCGGTCGAGCACTCGCGCGAACTGCTCAGCGGCTCGGAGGCCGACGTCGCGCAGATGCGCCGCGTCTCGCACGTATCGAGCCTGCGCGCGGCCAAGGGCGGGCACCGACTGTTCGTGTTTCGCGTGCAGGGTGATCTGGAGCGCCAACGCCCCGTCGCCGAGCCCGCCACGCTGGCGACCCACCGAAGCTGCGGCCTGGGCGAGTGGTACGAGGCCAACCGAAACACCGCGCTGGGCGCCCTGGACAGCTTTCGTGCCCTCGAGGCACCGCATGCCAGGCTTCACGAGCACGTGCACCGTTTCGCCAGCCTGCTGCAGTCGGGCCGGCGTGCCGACGCGCTGCAGTCGCTGGGCGCGATCGACGAGGATCTCGGCGCCACGCTCGCGGCCATCGACGCGCTGGCCGCGGACATCGAGCAGGGCCTGGACTGAAGCTACGCCGGGAACCCGCCCGGCGCCGCTCGACGATCAGGCCGGCTCCATCCCGTGCGCGCGCTTGAGCGCCGTGGTCTGCGGCGAAGCCAGGCAGGCGATCAGCGCACGCGCCGCCTGCTGCTGCAACGACGCCATGCACACGCCTGCCGTGAAACGGGTCACGATTTCACATCCGGCCGGCAGTTCGCCCAGCACACGCACACCCGTCAGGCCCATCAGCTCGCTGGTCTGCTGGAAGCCCAGCGCCGCCTGCCCCTGCGCCAGCAGGCGTCCGACCGGCACCCCCGCCGGCGCCTGCACCAGGCGCTCGCGCACCACGTCGAACACCCCCCAGCGCTGCAGCAGAGCTACCACGGCCGTGCCGCTGGGCCCGGTGGAATAGCCGATGGTCGGCGCGTCCAGCACCGCCTTGCGCAGCGCCTGCTCGCTGGACACATCGACCGGCGGACGAGCCGCCGGCGCCGCGACCACGGTCTTCGAAACCACCAGGTCGACCCGGCTGTCATGCAGCACGCTGCCCGCGGCGATGAGCTTGTCGATCGCGTCGGCAGCGAGCACGACCACGTCGAAGGCCTCGCCATCGCGAACGCGGCGCGCGGCATCGACTCCGCCCACCGATTCGAACTGCACCTGCATGCCGCATTCGGCAGCACAAATCTGCGCCAATTCCGCCAGCATGGCCCGCGTGGCCATGGAAGAGATCCCTCGCAGGGATGTGGAAGTCGTTGTCACCAGGCAGTCCCGTCAAGAACAGGGGCCAATGCCGCCCCCCGGGCGCAAAGCATAAACCCTCGGCAATGGCTGGAGCCGACACAATGCGGACCGACCTTCGCAACATTTTCTTGCAATTACCCATCGGCTGCTGTCGCGGATGCGCCGACGAGGCTCGTTATCGCCGGCAATGCATGCAGATTGTTCCGATCCCTCCTTTTGCGGAGTTCCTTCATGACCCGACGAATCCTCACGACCCCCGCGCTGCTGTGCGCGCTCATGCTCGGCGCACTCGCGCCCCTGGGTGCGGCCCACGCCGGCACGGCCTGGGAGCACGCCCATCCCAGGCGGGACCAGGTGCTCGACCGTACCCAGCACCTCAACGCGCGAATTCGCCACGAGCGGCGCGAAGGCGAGCTCACCGCCGCGCAGGCACGCCGGCTGCACCATCAGGTGCGCGCCACGCGCCTGCAGCAGCGCGACATGGCGCGCGACAATGGCGGCTACATCACCAAGGCACAACAGGCCGGTCTCAACCAACGGGAAAACGCCATCAGCCGGCGTGTGGGGCCGTGATGAAGGCGCCGACTCGAGCACGGCGCGTCGCGGCCACGCTGCTGGCCGTGGCACTGCTGCTCAGTCTCGGCGGCTGCTATGTGCTGGTGCCCGGCCCTGGCTACTACGGTTATCACCCGGGCGGTTGGCATCACGGCGATGACGACGAGCGCTGAATGCGCGAGCTGGCCGGGCGCCCGGCGCGCCGGCCAGCCTGCGCAAGCGTGATGGCACCGAGCACGACCGCGCCCACTCCACGACTCGCTTCCCCGCCCCCCTCTGAAAGCACCCTCATGATCCCGAGCAAGTTCCCCACGACGACCCGGCGCGCGCTGCGCCGGGCCGCAGCTGCCGTGACCCTTTTGGGCCTGGGACTGGCCGCCGGCGTCGCGTACGCCGATTTCGATGACCACCCCCACCTGCTCGCGGCCGACCGCGAGGCCTACCAGGCGATGATGCAGTTGCGCGTGGCAAGCAACGGCCGCGTGGCCTTCGGAGGGCACCGCGACCGCGCGATGCGCCTGCTGGCTCAGGCACGGCGGGAGATCCACGAATCCGCGAGCTTCGCGGACCACCACCGCGATTGAACCCGCAAACACCCGCAAGCACCCGCAAGCACCGCGAAGGCCGGATGTTCCGGCCCTGAGACCCTCCCCGCATCCTGCCTTTGCAAGGTTTTTGGGTGGGCTGTTCCAATGATGTGAGGCAGGCTGCGTCGTTGGAACAAGCCAGGAGGGCCCATGCGATGTTGATGCGTCTTTCGAAGGCCTCGCTGGTGCTGGCGATGGCCCTGCTCGCGTCACTGGTGGCGCTGAACAACATGACCGATTACGCGACGAATTTCGCGTTCGTGCGTCATGTGTTCCTGATGGACACGACCTTCGCCGGCAACGGCCTGATGTCTCGCTCCATCAGCCAGCCCTGGGTGCATCGCGCCGGGTACACGGCGCTGATCGCGCTGGAAACCTGCACCGCCATCCTTTGCTGGATCGGCGGGGTCCGCCTGCTCGGGGCGCGCAACGCCTGCGCTGCGGCGTGGCATTCGGCCCGCGCCTGGGCGGTTGCCGGGCTCACGCTGGGTTTTCTCACCTGGCAGGTCGGCTTCATGACCATCGGTGGCGAATGGTTCGGCATGTGGATGTCCCAGCGGTGGAACGGGGTCGAAGGTGCCTTCCGCTTTTTTGTGACCTTCCTGCTGGTGCTGATCTACGTGGTCGTTCCGGATGATGCCGCCCACGCCCCTAGCTAAGCCAGGCTAGAATCGAATCCCGATTTCAGCAGTCCAGGAGGCCCGGTGCACACCGTCAACATGTTCGATGCCAAGTCTTCGTTGTCGCGCCTGGTCGAGGCCATCGAGCAAGGGCGCGAACAGGAGATCGTGATCGCTCGCAACGGGCGGCCCGCAGCGAAGCTTGTCGCAGTGGATGAGACGGCTCCGAGCCTGCGCATCGGCATCGCCAAGGGCCGCTTCGAAGTCCCCGAGGACATCGACGCGCACAACGACGAGGTGGCTCGGCTTTTCGGCGTGGCGACGGCCCCATGAACCTGCTGCTGGACACCCATGTTGCGCTGTGGGCCATCACCGACAGTCCCCGGCTCGCCGCGCGCGCGCGCGACCTGATCCTTTCGCCGCGCTCGTCCGTGTGGATCAGCGCGGCAACGATCTGGGAGATCACGATCAAGCATCGGCTCGGCCGCGGCGACATGCCGGTATCGGGCCACGATGCCCTGCGCTACTTCCGCGAGTCCGGGTATCGTCTGCTTGCCATCGAGTCCGAGCATGCCGCTGCAATCGAGGACCTTCCGGCCCACCATCAGGACCCCTTCGACCGCATGCTGATCGCGCAGGCCCTGACCGAGCCGATGCGACTGATCACGCACGATGCCACGGTGGCTCGCTACAGCGACACGATCGTCCGGATTTGAAACAGGACCACGCGTTCGAGCATCCCGTGGGCCACGCCCGCAACTCGACGACCTCAGCGTCGATGCGCGGGCGATCACGTCGATGATTCCGACACAGGCCGCCATGTCTTCCTGACGGGGCGCCGTCTGCGACGCAGGCCCGAGTCATGTCGGCATGACTGGGCTTCCTGGATCAGGAAACCCTCCACTCCTGCGTGGTGGGCCGACCTCCCTCACGGCCATCCGGGGCCGCTGCCACCGGGCGCCACGCCTTGCGGTCGCATCGAGCCTCAGGAACGAGGATCTCGTGATCATGCAGCGGGCCCGATCCGCGCTGCCAGCCGCCGACCAGGCGCAAAGGAGCCCCAGGCTCGTGATCCTGGCTTCGCTGCGCGTCTTGGCTCCCCGACCCGGGCGAATCCGGGCAGTGGGACGTCGAAGTGCAACCTGGATCGGAGTTCGCGACAACTCCACCCCCCGACTGCGCGAAACCCTTGCCATGCCAACGCGTTTGATTGCGTTGCAATCATTGATTACAATGACATCTTCGCCCAACGCTCGGGAGTGCGGGATGGCCAGCATCACGATCCGGAATCTGGACGACGAGATCAAACACAAGTTGAGAGTTCGCGCAGCGATGCACGGCCGCTCCATGGAAGAGGAAGCGCGCGAGATCCTGCGCCGCGTCATGAGTGAGCCCGCGCCGCCACGCGACCTCGCCGCCGCCATCCGCTCCCGCTTGACCCCATCGGCTCGCGCGAATCTCGAACTGCCCGCGCGGGAGCCGATGCGCGAGCCACCGCTGCTCGACCTGGATGGCGACGCATGATCATCCTCGATACCAACGTCCTCTCGGAGTTGCTGAGACCATCTCCTGCCCCACAGGTGGAGGCCTGGCTGTCCGCGCTGGACGCAACGGAGGTCTATTTCACGGCCATCGGGGAAGCCGAGCTGCGACACGGCGTGGCGCTCATGCCGGCGAGCAAGCGGCGTGCCGCGCTGGCCGAGGCCATCGACGGCATGCTCGACGAGGACTTTCACGGCCGTATCCTGCCATTCGACCGCGCGGCTGCTCGCGCCTACGCTTGCATCGCGGCCGACCGTCGCGCGGCAGGGCGGCCCATCAGCCAGTTCGACTGCCAGATCTGCGCGATCGCCAGCGCCAATGACGCAGCCATCGCGACGAGAAATACAGGCGACTTCCACGGCTGTGGAGTCGTGGTGATCAATCCGTGGGATGCAGATGCATCGCTCTGATGCGAAGCCAACGCACGCGCACAGGAAACAGCGCCCGACCTGATCCGCCGAACAGCCCAAAGCGAGCACCTCGCGCTCGCCGCCGGCTGCCGAGCAGGCCTGAAAATGCCCCAGGCTTGTGACCTGAGGCTTCGGATGGTGGCTCGCCGAACGGGGCGAAAGTGGGCACTGGAGCCTGACCTTGAACGCAGAAGGAGCACTTGCGTCGCCTACGCCGATGTGTAAACTTACACAATAAAAAGCGCCCAGATCATCAAGCTTCTAAAAGCCGATGGCTGGCTCCTCGTCCATACGGTCGGATCGCACCACCAGTTCCGCCATCCGACCAAGCCCGGGAAGGTGACCGTGCCCCACCCGAAGAAGGATCTGCCGCTGCCGACCGTGCGCTCGATCATGAAGCAGGCAGGAATCCAGTCCTAGGAGATTTGATGCTCTACCCCGCGTACGTCCACATCGGAGATGGCAAGCACGCGCATGGCGTGAGCTTCCCTGATTTTCCAGGATGCTTCTCGGCTGCGGACACCTGGCAGGATCTGCCGCGCGCCGTCCAGGAAGCCGTGGAAGCGCACTTCGCCGGCGGCGAGGAACAGATTCCGGAGCCGACTCGCCTGGAAGATCTGGCCGGCGACCCCGACTATGCGGGGGGTGCCTGGATGCTCTTTGACATCGACCTTTCGCGCATCAACGCGCGGGCCGTGCGGCTGAACATCAGCCTGCCCGAGCGCCTGGTCCAGCGCATCGATGCCGAGGCGGGACGGCGCAAGCTGTCGCGCTCGGCCTTCCTGGCGCTCGCCGCGGAACACGAAATGAGCACGACCTGAACAGAACAAGGCCGCACGACCATGACCCGAACGGCCATCGCTGCCCTTTGCGTCCTGACCATGATCGCCGTCATCGTCGGAGCGGATGTTCTGTTCCTCAGACACAGGTTCTGGGCCCGATTGTGGGTGAACATCGGCGTCGTCGCGGTGTTCGCCGTGGCCTACCTGCGCCCCGTGAAAAGGCACTGAGGCAGCGCCATCAGCCCAGAAGCGATGAAGCCCCAGGCTTGTGACCTGAGGCTTCTGATGATGGCTCCCCGAGCTGGGCTCGAACCAGCGACCTGCGGATTAACAGTCCGTCGCTCTACCGACTGAGCTATCGGGGAACAAGCCTTGCAGTATATAACGTTTTTTGCGCCCCCGGCAAGATGGCGCTA
>JAJZTW010000022.1 GCA_021847345.1 Pseudomonadota bacterium | reverse complement strand
TGCGCGCCGATTTCGGCGCCAACGAGGACGCAGTGCGGCGCTGGTGCGAGCGCTGGATCGCCGACGGCTTCGACGCCATCGAGGCGCTGCTCGCGGCCGACGGCTCGCGCGGGGAGTTCTGCTTCGGCGAGCGCCCGAGCCTGGCCGACGTGTACCTGGTGCCGCAGGTGGAGAGCGCGAGGCGCTTCCAGGTCGACGTCTCGCGCTGGCCGATCATCGCCGCCGTCGACCGCGCCTGCCTGCGCCTGGAGGCCTTCCGCCTGGCCGCCCCGGCGCTGCAGCCCGATGCCGCCCAGCCCTGAGCCCGAGCCTGCGCGCGCGCCGGAGCAGCTGCGCAGGCTGGTGAGCAGCTTTTCGGCGGGTTGAGCAAGGTCGCATCGACAGCCGACCCCGCTTGTGGTGCTAAGGTGGGAACCTATCCGTCTGACAGGAGGCCCTCATGGCCAAGCCCAATTACCAGTTCGAAAAGCGCCAGCGCGAGCAGCAGAAAAAGCAGAAAAAGGCCGAAAAGGCCCAGCGCAAGCTTCAACCTGCACCGAGTGCGCCCGACACGAGCACCCCGACCGCTTCCTGAGCTTG
Organism: Pseudomonadota bacterium; assembly: GCA_021847345.1. Lineage (GTDB taxonomy): Bacteria > Pseudomonadota > Gammaproteobacteria > Burkholderiales > Burkholderiaceae_C > Thiomonas_A. The sequence continues at coordinate 52,807 of JAJZTW010000022.1, read as the reverse complement.
CGCCCCTGGGGGGCGCCGCCGCAAGGCGCGCAAGGCTGCCGACGAAAGCGGCCAGGCGGGCTAATCCTCGCGTTGCCCGGCCGTGGCGGCCAGGTGCTGGGCCACGGCTACGCCGAAGGCCAGGGCCACGGCCCAGCCGATCCCGATGAACACGCCGCAGGCGACGACCAGGACCGAGCAGCCCGCGATGAAGGAGCGCGCTCTCGCGTGCCGGAACTCCATCATGTTGACGGCCGTCAGCGCCAGCATGGCGGCCATCGCCGGGTAGGGGATGCAGGCGATCAGCGAGGGAGCCGCGGCTGCGGCAAGCAGCAGGAAGCCGGCGGCCAGCACGATGGCCAGCGCGCACCTGGCGCCGAGGCGCGCATGGGTGATGCTTCGGTTGAAGCTCGCGCCGCTGACGTAGCCGCCGGTGAAGGCGATGACCACATTGGCCACTCCCTGCGCGAGGGCCTCGCGCCGCAGCGACACCGGCCGGTCAGGATTGCGCAGCTTGAACGCGCGCGCCAGCACGACCGACTGCAAAAGCGCCAGCACGGCCAGGTTGAGCATGAGCCCGGTCCACTGGGGCAGCCAGGCCCGGGTCTGGGCATCCCAGGCCATGTGCGTCCACGGCAGGCCCGGCGGCGCGTAGCCGACCTGCAGGACCTGCAACCCGAGCAGCCACGCCAGGGCCGTGCCCAGCGCGAGCACGATGGCCAGGCGCAGTTGTCGCACCATGGGCCACGGTGCCTTGCCCAGCACGATTCCCAGGCCGAAGGTGACGAGGAACAGCCCGATGGCCGCGCGGTTCGCCCCGCGGATGTCCAGCAGCGCGGTCCACGCCTGCTGCCAGTCGGGCAGGCGTGCCGTCGTGAGCCCCAGCGCCGAAGGGACTTGCGAAAGCAGCAGGGCGATGGCGACGGCGTTGGTGATCGCTTCGGTTCCCCATGCCCTGATCCAGTCGATGAGCCGGACCAGGCCCGAACCGGCGATGAGCAACTGCAGCAGGCCGACGCCGAGCGTGACCACGGCCGCGTCGCCGATGTAGGCGCGGGAGCCCGGGGTTGCGTACAGCTGCAGCGTCGAGCACATGACCAGGCTGACGGAGACGATCGGTCCCGTGACCAGATGCGGCAGGTCGCCGACCAGGGCTGTCAATACCAGGGGGATGACGCAGGCCCACAGGCCCATCTGGGGCGGCAGCCCGGCGAGCCCGGCGAAGGCGATGGCCTGCGGCAGCGCGAGCGCCGCGGTGATCAGCCCCGCGCGTGCTTCGTTGCCCAGCGACAGACCCTCGGGGAGGAACTTGTCCCGGGCCCACAGCCTGAGCCACCCCGGCGTGGTCAACGCACCAGCCATGCCAGGGCACCCTTGCGGGGGTCCGGTGCCCGGTACTGGATGTCGATATAGGCGGCGACGTCCTTGGCTTGCTGGGGCGACAGGGAGAAGGGCTGCCCCAGCGGCATGTTGGCCCAGATGAAGCGGGCCGCGGTGGCCGCCACCGACATTCCGGCGCCCTGGGCGTAGGACGCGAGCCCCCAGAGCGGGGGCGCGAACAGGCCTTGCGCAAGGGCGCGCCCCTGGCCGTGTTCACCATGGCAGCTCGCGCAACGCGATGCATACAGGGCCTGGCCGGCCACGGGGTCGGCTCCCTGCGCGGTGTCGGGCAGGGTGGGCAGGCCCGCACCGGCCGGCAGCACGCCGATGGGTCGGCCGCGTGCCGTCCAGTGCGCGTAGGCGATCAGCGCGAGCATCGGCTCCGAATCCAGCGGCGGCACCCAGCCGCGTTCCGAGAACTCGAAGCACTGCTGCATGCGCTGGGCCAGCGTGACCACCTGCCGCGACTTCGCCTGGTAGCGTGGGTAGACGGGAACGGCGCCCCACAACGGTGCGGCGTTGTCCCGGGTGCCCGCGTCGAGGTGGCAGTCCGAGCATGACAAGCCGTTGCCCACGAACTGGTTTGCCCGAACCGGGGTCTCGGTGAAGATCTGCCAGCCCTGGCGAACCAGCGCTCCATACTGCCCCGGGGGAAAGTCGGGGGGCGTTCGCGCTGCGGCGCATGCCGTGCCCGCCGCGATACCCGCCCATGCCAGGCAGGCGAGCATGGCGAGCGGGTTCACCATGAAGGTCCAGCCGCCGAAGGCTCCGCTCGAGGCAGGACGCAGCCGCATGCCAGGCTCCCTGGTCGTTGTATTGATTTCGAGCCGTGGATTGTCCGGGCGCGAGCCGTGACCTGTGTGCGATGGAAAGTCGCCTTCGCGGGTTTTTCGGGACGTTCTGGCAACGGCGGGTGGGTCGGCGAGCGACAGCGTCGCCCGAGGCCGCCTTGCGTGGACTTTCTGCCCCCATGGACATGGGGGTCTCTGAGCATGCATCGAAACATGATTTGCATCTGAATACTTCGCTTCGATGTGCTCGGCCCCGGTGTCAGGAAGTCCTGCGCCGCGCGACCAACCCGCAAGAAACGCGCTGGCGCAATGCCCTGCGCGACCTGGTCCACCATCGAGGAGAGCACGCATGACACAGGCATCGGCAGTGGCGCCGCGCAGGGGCGCCATCCAGGGCAATATCGTGGCGCGACTTTGGGGCATCGCAGAATGCGTGCTCGACTGGCTGCGCTCGCCGGCGCTGCTCGCGGCGCGGCTGTACGTGTCGTACGTGTTTTTCAACTCCGGGCTGCAGAGCCTGCGCGACTGGGCGGGCACCGTGTGGCTGTACCAGAACGAATTCCACGTCGCGGTGCTGCCTCCCTACGTGGCGGCGGTGGTCGGCACGGCAGGGGAACTGCTGCTGCCTCCGCTGGTCGCCTTCGGCCTGCTCGGGCGCTTCGGCGCGGTGGGCCTGTTCGTGGTGAACCTGGTGGCGCTGCTGTCCTACATGTATGCGCTGCAGGTGCCCGCGATCATGTTCCACTTCATCTGGGGCGGGCTGATCCTGATGGTCGCGCTGTGGGGCCCCGGTGCCTGGTCGATCGACGCCTGGCGCCTGTCGCAATGGACGAGCAGGCGGAAGAAGCTCGGGTGATGAGCGTAGGCCATCGTGACCACGGCCATCCAGGGCACCTGCAGCCCCTGTTTCATCGCCGCGCAGGCGGCGCTGCATCTCGCGCGGGCCCTGGCGCAGAGCTGAAATTTTTTTGACGATTTTTTGCGGATCATTCCAATTCGGCACCCCGTGTGCCAACCCGCGCCGTCGGGCGCAACCATCCGCAAAGGCGACATCGTCCCGGCCGGCTTCCTTCAGGTCGGCTGGCTGGCCGACCACGGCTGGGCCGTCGAGGCGATGAACCGAGCATGCACTTCGAGCGTGCGCGCGGATCAGACCACGTGGATGTTGTCGAACGAGAAGTGGTGCAACCACTCGCGCAGCACAAGCAGGCTCGCTGCGAAATCGGGATCCAGCGGGATCGTGTCCTGGGTGGCCGGTCGGCCGAGCGCGATGGATACCCAGCGGTTGAAACCCTGTTCCACCGCATCGGTGCCCAGACAGGCCCCGGCTCCGCGCGTCACACCGAGCGCCTCGACGATGCGCATCACGCGAGGGTCCGCCGTGGCGCATCGCGAATCGCGCGGCACGAGCGGGCGCAGCGGCATGATGCGCTCCTCGACTTCGGCGATTGCCGCCTCGATCGCGCGCTCGCCGGGCCTGGGTGCCTGGAAGTGCCTGCGCGCCAGGTCGCCCACGCCCAGATCCAGCCTGATCACCCGATCGGGCTCGGAGCGTGCGCCGACCGCGACGGCCGAGGCGGTGTCGCCGAACTCCAGCGCGGTGATGGGTCCACCCCACTGCCGGCGTGCTCGCAGCCACGTGGCATGCGCCCTGGCATTCGTGTCCTGGCTGGTGTCGCTCATGGAGGCTCCTGGGGGCCTTCTCGAGGAAACGCAGGGCCGCCCCAAGTTTCCTCGACCCCCGCGGGGGGCGGGCTGGGCGCAGCCCGGCCCTGGGGGCCTTCTCGAGGAAACGCAGGGCCGCCCCAAGTTTCCTCGACCCCCGCGGGGGGCGGGCTGGGCGCAGCCCGGCCCTGGGGGCCTTCCTCTTGCCTTCCCAGCGCATCGACCAGGAAATCGATGAACACCCGCACCTTGCTCGGCAGGAAGCGGTGGCTCAGGTACACGGCGTGCAGGTTCAGCTCGAGCGTGCGGTACGACTCCAGGATCGGTACCAGCGCGCCTTGTCGCAGCGCCTGCTCGACGATGAAGCGCGGCTGCAGGATGACCCCGCCGCCGGCGATCGCCAACTCGCGCAACAGCTCACCGTTGTTCGAGTGCACGTCGGGATGGACCCGAATGGGCTCGCGGCGGCCGTCGGGTGCCGTGAACGGCCACTCGTCGCCGGCCCACAGGTAGCTGAAGCCCAGCGTGTCGTGCCCCGCGAGTTCGGCCGGCTTGTCCGGCGTGCCGCGCCTTCGCAGATAGTCTGGCGAGGCGCAGACCACGGCGTCCAGCCTGGCGATGCGCCGCGAGACGATTCCGGGGTCGAGGCGGCTGGCGATCCGCAGCGCCACGTCGATGCCTTCGTTGGCGAGATCGACCAGGCGGTCGTTCAGGTCCACGTCCAGGCGCAGTTGCGGGTGGAGCTGACGAAACCGGGCCAGCAGCGGAGCCAGGTGCGAGATGCCGTAGGAAAGTGGCGCCGACACCCGCAGCAGCCCGACGGGACTGCGCGTGCCTTGCGAGGCCACGGCCTCGGCCTCGGCGAGTTGTTCCAGGATGGAACGGCTGCGGCCGTAGAACTCCTCGCCGGCGTCGGTCAGCGACATGCGCCGCGTCGTGCGGTTGAGCAGGCGCGCACCCAGGTGTCGCTCGAGCGCGGCGACCTGGCGCGTGACCACCGCGTTGGACACATCCAGCGCCGTGGCGGCTCGCGCGAAGCTGCCCGAATCCACCACCTGCACGAACACCCGGGTTGCCGCGAACAGATCCATGGTGAACCTATCTTATTGCGGATGACGCAATAGTGCATTGCGCTGTATCGACTTTTTTTGTCGAAATCCGGGGCATAAAGTGCTGTTCATGGTCCAGTTGCTGCTCGCGGCACCGCGAGCGCAGTGGGCAGACCCCATCCGCATCGAAGGACATCGATCATGAACATCACCATTCTCGGTACAGGCAACATGGGCACGGCGTTCGCCCAGCAACTGCAAGCCGCCGGACACCGGCTCAACATCGTGGGCCGCGACCCCGCCAAGGCCCATGCCGCGGCCGAGCGATTCGGCGCGAGCTCGGACCCGGCACGCGCGGCTTCCAGCGACATCGTGATCCTGGCCACCGGCTACGACGACGCCGTCGCGGCGCTGCGTGCAGCCGGCCTGCCCGAAGGCGCCGTGGTCGTCGACATCACCAACCCGCTGACGCCCGACTACGCGGGCCTGACCATCGGGCACTCGACTTCGGCGGCCGAGCAGATCGCCGCCGCGCTTCCCCGGCTGCGCGTGGTCAAGGCCTTCAACACGGTGTTCGCGCAGCGCCTGGCGGCGGGTGCGCGACTGCCCGATGGGCAGGTGGTGCCGGTGTTCGTCGCGACCGACGACGCGCAGGCCCGGCAGCGCGTGGCGGATCTGGCACGCTCCATGGGCTTCGACGTGATCGACGCCGGGCCGCTGCGCAACGCCCGCTACCTGGAGCCGCTGGCCGGGCTCAACATCCATCTCGGCTACGCCGCAGGCCTGGGCACGCTGATCGCGCCGACCTGGTTGCGCCAGGCCTGAGTCCCGTCCACCCTTGCTGGAGTACGCCATGATTCGCACTTCGACCGCCCCCTACGGCACCACGCTGCTGCGCGTGAGCTTGGGCATCCTGTTCCTCGCCCACGTCGCCCTGAAGGTGTTCGTGTTCACCATCCCCGGCTTCGTCTCCTACTTCGCGTCGCTGCACCTGCCTGCGATCCTCGCCTACGGCACCATCGCGCTGGAAGCGCTTGGGGGAATCGCGCTGGTCCTGGGAATCTACGCCCCCTGGGTCGCCATTCCGCTGGCGCTGGAAATGCTCGGCACCATCGTGATCGTGCACGGCGCCAACGGGTGGCTGTTCACCAACAAGGGCGGGGGCTGGGAATATCCTGCGTTCTGGGCGGTATCCCTGGTCGTGCTGAGCCTGCTCGGAGATGGCGCGCTGGCCCTTCGGCCTGCCGGGGCTCGTCGGGCCTGAGGGTCCGGGGCCTGTCGCCGCGGCGCGGGCATCGGGCCCGTGTCCGATCTTCCAAGGAGAACATCGCGATGAGATTCCCGACCCTGTTCCTGTCGCACGGCGGCGGCCCCTGGCCCTGGATGAAGGACGAGTGGCAGGGCGCCTACGACCTGTTGCGTGCCGCGCTGAGCCGCGTGCCCGACGAGATCGGGCGGCGGCCGGACGCGGTGCTGATGGTGTCGGCACATTGGGAGGAGGCGGTGTTCACGGCCCAGTCCCATCCGGCGCCGGGCATGATCTACGACTACGGCGGATTCCCGGACTACACCTACGGCATTCGTTACCCGGCTCCAGGCACGCCCAGGCTCGCGCAACGCGTGCAGGAGTTGCTTCGCGCGCAAGGCATCGCGGTGGCCGAAGACCTCGAGCGGGGTTTCGATCACGGCATGTATGCCCCGATGGCCGTGATGTACCCGGAGGCCGACATGCCGACCATGCAGCTTTCGCTGCGACGCGGCCTGGACCCCCGGGAGCACCTGGCCCTGGGCCGGGCCCTCGCACCGCTGCGCGACGAAGGCGTGTTGATCGTCGGCAGTGGCTTGAGTTATCACAACCTGCGCGCCTTCGGCCCGGCGGGCAGGCAGGCGTCCGCCGCCTTCGACCAGTGGCTCGATGCGTCGCTGGCCAAGACCGGCGCGGAGCGTTCGGCGGCGTTGATCGAATGGGACAAGGCACCGGCGGCGCGCCAGGCGCACCCGCGGGAAGAGCACCTGCTGCCGCTGATGGTGGCCGTGGGCGCGGCGGAACACGACGCGGCCTCGCGCACCTACCACGAGGATGCGTTCTTCGGCGCTCTGTCGGTGTCGAACTGGTGCTTCGGGATGCCTGCGCGATAGGGCTTGCAGGAGCCTCGGCGGCGCCGACCCCACCCAAAGGGCATGGTCCGTGCCTGACCGCCTGCCGCGCCGCCGTGATTGGCAGCGGCGCGCCGGCGCGCCATGCCGACTCGCGTTGCCTGCTGCCTGCTGCGGGTCTCGGTGGACGGTCTGCAGTCCGCTGCCGTGCCTGCCCTCGACCGCTGACTGCGGGGCCCTGCCCAACGGGAATGCCCATTCCACTTTATAGTCTCGAGTCTCCATGGGCAGCCGAAGGGCCTCGTGCTGCTTGCCGCGCACGATGCTTCGCATCCGCCGGGCCTCATCCAACTCCAAGAAAGGACGCCTCATGCTGTTTGACCCCATCACCATTCGTGCACTGTCCTTGCGGAACCGTGTCGTCATGGCGCCGCTGACCCGCAGCCGCGCGGTCGAGGCCAACACGCCCAACGCATTGATGGCCGAGTACTACGCCCAGCGCGCCTCGGCCGGGCTGATCGTCACCGAGGGCACGTCGCCGTCGCCCAACGGGCTCGGCTACGCCCGCATTCCCGGCCTGTTCAACGCGGCCCACGTCGCTGGCTGGCGCAAGGTCACCGACGCGGTGCATGCCAAGGGTGGGCGTATCGTGGTGCAGCTCATGCACACGGGCCGCGTGAGCCAGCAGGCGAACCTGCCGGTCGGCGCCGAAGTGCTCGCCCCCACCGCCGGCGCGCTTGCCGGCGAGGTGCATACGGACGCGCAGGGCATGCTTGCCTACACGCCGGCGCGCGCCATGACCGATGCCGACATCCAGCACGCCATCGACGAGTACGCCGCATCGGCGCGCCTTGCCATCGAGGCCGGGTTCGACGGCGTCGAGCTGCACGCAGCCAACGGCTACCTGATCGAGCAGTTCCTCAACGCCAACGTCAACACCCGCGACGATGCATGGGGCGGCAGCGCCGAGGCGCGCAACCGCTTCGCGCTCGAGGTGGTCCGCGCCACGGTGGCGGCCATCGGTGCCGGGCGCGTGGGGATGCGTCTGTCGCCGCACGGCGCGTTCAACGCGACCGGGACCTTCGACGGCCAGGAAGCGCAGTACCTGACGCTGGTGCGCGAGGTCTCGCCGATGGGGCTGCTGTACCTGCACGTGCTCGACCACTCGGCCATGGGCGCGCCCGCGGTGCCTGCAGCTTACAAGCGCGCGTTGCGCGCGGCATTCGACGGTCCCTTCATGCTCGCCGGGGGCTTCGACGCGGCCAGCGCCGAGGCGGCGCTGCAGGCGGGCGACGCGGATCTGATCGCGTTCGGACGCCCGATGCTGGCGAATCCGGACCTGGTCGAGCGTATGCGGCGCGGCGCCGCGCTCAACGCGCCCGATATGGCCACCTTCTACACGCCGGGCGCCGCGGGTTACACGGACTATCCGGCGCTGGCCTGAGAACGGCAAGGTCCCGGGGCCGGCGGAGTCCGCGCCTGGCCCGGGGACGCGCGACAGGCGTCGACGCGCGCGCCTGGGTCGCGATGGCGATCATCCGTCACCCGCTCATGCCTTCGACATGAGTCGAGCGCCACGGACCGTGGCGGCGCCTTGGCCAAAGGTCCAGAGCGGCTGCTCACCTGCCTGCGTCGCCAGCAGCGCTACCTGCGCGAACACCCGGGGTGCTCACGCACACAGGTACACCGCGCGTGCGGGGGCGATGTCCTGTGGCCCGGCAGGCATCCACCCGCACGCGCCAGCCGCCGAAGCCCTCATGCAGCGCTAAGTGAGCGTTGCTAAGTTCGGGAGCTTGGGTCGACCGACCACTCCACAGGACCTGCGATGCGTACAGCGAGTCTGGGCAAGATCCCCGCGATCGGCATGTCGTTCTGGCTGCTCAAGGTTCTCGCTACCACGCTGGGGGACCTGTCGGGTGATCTCCTGTCCATCGCTCTGCACCTCGGCTATCGGCTGGCACTCGCAGCCAGTGTGCTGACCATGCTGGCCTTGCTGGTCGCGCAGCTCCGATCGCAGCGACTGCGGCCATGGCTGTTCTGGGCCTTGATGCTGGCCAGCTCGACGGTCGGCGCGGAGGTCTCGGATGCCATGGCCCGGGCTCTCGGCTGGGGTACGGCGACCACCGCGCTCGTGCTGCTCGGCTGCTTCGTTGCCACGTTGCTTTCGTGGGCCATGTGCCGAGGTCTGCCGGCACCGGGGTTCCTCGGCAACCGGAGTGACGAAGTCTGGTTCTGGGCGGCCGCGCTGGCCGGCAATGGCCTCGGCTCGGTGCTCGGGGACCTGCTTGGAGACCGCTGCGGCCTGGGGCTGGCGGCCAGCAGCGCGCTGTACGCGCTCATGCTCGCCGCCCTCTGGGCACTGGGGCGCGCGACGCGGATCGACCGACGCCTGCTCTTCTGGGTGGCCTTCGTACCGAGCCGGATCCCGTTCTAGGAAACGTTGGCGCCGATTGCGCGCCCGCCGGGCAGATCGAGGCGCACGACCAGCCCCTGGCGTCCGTCCGCGCGATCGTGCAGCGAGATCTTCGCGCCGATGCGTCGGGCCGCCTCGCGCGCGATGGCCAGTCCGAGACCCGTACCCCCGATCTCCTGGCCCGCCAGGCGGTGGAAGGGCTTGAAGGCCTGGTCACGCGCGCTCGGCGCCACCCCGGGGCCGCTGTCGATGACCTCGCAGCGCGCACCATCGCCGAGCGCGGCGATGCGCAGCGTGACCTCGCCAGTGGCGGGGGTGTACTTCAGGGCATTGTCGATCGCATTGCCCAGGATGGTGCGCAGCAAGTGCGCGGAGCTGATCACGGAGGGCAGGTCGCCGGCTTCCATGCCCAGATCGATTCCCCGCTGCTCGGCGACCGGGAAATGCATCGCCAGCAGCTCGCGCCCGAGGGCCTGGAGATCGACGTTTTCGCGTGGCGCATCTGCGCTTTCGATGCGCGCCAGGTCCAGCAACTGCTCGCTGAGCCTGCGCGCGCGCTCGATGCCTTGTTCCAGCGGCACCAGGCGAAGCCGGGCTTCGTCGAGGGAGTTCGCGTGACGCAGGTTGCGCGCCTGCAGTGCCAGCGCCGTCAAGGGCGAGCGCAGTTCATGGGCGGCGTCGGCGACGAAACGCTGCTGCTGGCGCATCAGCTCGCGCGTGCGCCCGAGCAGCCCTTCGATGGCGTCGACGAAGGGCTGGATCTCCGCCGGCATGCCCCGCAAGTCCAATGCGGAGTCCCGCACGGCCTCGAGCGCCTCAAGGCGTGTTGCTGCGCGCACCACGGGCTCGAATTCCCGGCGCACGCCGCGACCGATCAGCCAGACCAGCAAGGGCACCAGCAGCAAGGACGGCAGCAACGCTCGCAGCGCCCCGTTCCAGGCCAGCTCGTCGCGCGCATCGGTGGCCTGCGCCACCACCGCGGTGTAGGGCCCCTGCCGCTGGACGAACACCCGCATGCGGCCCCCGCCGGTGTCCAGCGTGTGAAGCCCCGGAGTGACGGCCGATCCCAGCCATGCCGGTGCCGGATCGATGGGAAGCATCGCCAGGTGGATGCGTGAGTCGTGGTCGTCGAGACCCCCGCGCCCCGCAGGGGACATTTCATGCCCGGGGTGGCGCAGCGCGAGCGCGGCGACCTGGCGCAGCATGTCGTCCTGCGATTCGCGCAGCTCGCGCCAGGCGAGCACGAACTGGGCTGCGGCAGCCAGCAGGCCGAGGCCGACCACGGCGACCCCGAGGTGCAGCACCAGTCGACGCCGGAAGGAGCTGCTCATCGCGCCTTGTCCACCATCCATCCCGCCCCGCGCACGTTCTTGATCACGTCGGCCCCGAGCTTCCTGCGCACGCCGTGGATCAGGAAGTCCACGGCGCTGCTCTCGACCTCCTCGTTCCAGCCGTACAGCCGGTCCTCGAGCTGGGCGCGGGTGAGGATGGTTCCCGGGCGCAGCAGCAGCGCGTGCAGCAGCGCGAATTCGCGCGCGGTCAGCACGACGCTGAGGGCGCCACGCCGGGCCTCGCGGGTGGCGGGATCCAGCCGCACGTCGCCATTGCCCAGTTCGGCCGCGGCCTGGCCGGACTGGCGACGCACGACCGCGCGCATGCGCGCCAGCAGCTCATCCATGTCGAAAGGCTTGACCACGTAGTCGTCGGCGCCGAGGTCGAGCCCGCGCACCCGGTCGGCGGCCGCGTCGCGGGCGGTGATCAGCAGCACCGGCACGCGGTCGCCCCGCTCGCGCAGGCGCTGCAGCACACTCAGGCCGTCGCGCCCGGGCAGCCCGATGTCGAGCAGCACGATCTGATGCTGGCCGTCGCGCAGCACGCGATCGGCGGCTTCGCCGTCGCGCACGAGGTCGACCGCGTAGGCGGCGTCGCGCAACGCGACTTCGATCGCCGCCGCGATCATCGGATCGTCCTCGATCAGCAGCGCGCGCATCGTCCTTGCCCGGTGGCTCAGTGCACGACGCCCGCGGCGCGCTGCGGCAGCAGGCGCAGCGCGATCACCATGCCCCCGAGCAGAACGGCCGAGGCCGCGAACCGGCTGAGCTCGAGTCCACCGGAGGCGATCGGCTTGTCGAGGAAGTCGCCCAGCACGGCGCCCAGCGGACGGGTCAGGATGAAGGCGGCCCAGAACAGCGCGGTGCGCGATGCGGCGGTGCGCCAGTACAGCAGCGCGACAACCGCCAGCGCCGAGCCGAACACCACGGCAGCTCCCTGGTAGCCCAGCCCCGCCGTGTCGGCGCTCCAGTCGCCCAGTGCGGTACCCAGGGTCTGCGAGAACATGATGGTCACCCAGTAGAACATTTCGGCTTTGCGCGATTGCACACTGCCCACCGCGACACTTCCGGTGGAGCGCCGCCACAGCAGCAACGATGCGCCGAGCAGGGCCAGCAGCAGGCTGGTTCCGCCAGCGTAGCCGATGCCCAGCGAGCGGTCGGCGAAATCGGCCAGGGTCGTGCCGACCGTGGTCGTGGCGATGATGGTCGACCAGTACAGAATGGGGTGAAAGCGCATGGCGCGCATTTGCGCGAAAACCAGCGCGGCGAACAGAGCCGCGAAAATCCCCGTGGCCGCCAGGTAGCCCAGGTGCAGGGACATCGACACCGCGTCCCCTGCGGTCTCGCCGAGGGTCGTCGCGGCGATCTTGATCAGCCAGAAGCCCATCGTGACTTCGGGGACCTTGGCAAGGACGGATTCAACGCTTGTGGTTTTCATGGGTCGGCGGGTGATCGAGGCGGGCGCAGAGCCCCGGCGTTCGCCGGGGCCCTGCCGGGGCTCAGTCCTTGTTCGCTCCCTCGACGCTGTCCTCGAGCAGCTTGCCCGTCCTGGCGTCGACGCCGACTTCCCGTTCCCCCTGGGCGGTCTTCAGGTCGAAGGAATAGCGCAGTCCGCTACCGCCCTTTTCACGTTCGAGCTCGCGATCGGTGATGGTCGCGCCGGGAACGGCCTTGAGGGCGATCTGCGAAGCCTGCTCCATGGTGATGGCCGCGTCCTTCGCGTACTGCTGGCCATCGTAGGCATGCGCCGCGGTGGCGGCGATCAGGGCTGCGCCGGCGGCGCCGACGATGACCAGGGTCTTGTGCAACTTCATGGAAACACTCCTGAGGATGATGGGCCCGATGGCCCGGTGGCCGTGGGCAGCGCCGATGCAGCGCATGAGCAGGAGTGTGCGGGGGCAGATTTAGCCCACATTTAGCGCGGGGCACGTCGTCGTCAGGCACCACGGCTATGTCCACGCTAAGGCTAGGAGCCTGGGCGGCAGAGGTCGAGCCTGCTGCAATTCGCCAGGGACGGTCCATTCCGGCGTCGATTCGTCGCCCATAGTGCCCACTATGGGCTCCTCACCGCCGCCGAACTGTCCTCGCCCCTGGCGAATTTCGCGACGGCTCCCTCTGCCGCCCAGGCTCCTAGGCGGGAATACTCGGCGTGTCAGACACGGTATCGACCGATGCACGCAATCCAGAACCTCAATCACTCCCTGTTCCTGCTGGTCAATGCCGGCGCGGCCACGCCACGCTGGTGGATCGACCTGGCGGTGTTCATCGCCAACGACCTCGTCTACGGCGTACCGGTGCTGCTGCTCGGACTGTGGCTTGCAGGTGGTTCGTCGCGTCGCGGTGCCGCACTGCTGGCCTTTGCGATCGCCATGGTCGCGCTCGGAGCCAATCAGCTCATCGGACTCGCCTGGTACCAGCCTCGCCCCTTCGTGATCGGGCTGGGCCACACCTGGACGCCCCACGTGCCTGATGCATCGTTTCCCAGCGATCATCTGACGCTTTTCACGTCCATCGGGCTGGGGCTGCTTTTCGGCGGGCTCAAACGAGTCGGCCTGGCGACCCTCGGCCTCGGGTTGCTTGTCGGCTGGGCACGCGTCTACGTCGGGCTGCACTTCCCGCTGGACATGGCGGGGTCGTTGCTTGTGGCTGTGGCGTGCAGTGCGTTCATGGTGCCGCTGTGGCAGCACGTCGGGGCCGCCGTGACCACCTGGGCGGAGGCAAGCTATCGATGGCTGTTCGCGCGCCCCATCACCAGGGGCATTCTTCGCGCCTGATCAAGGCGTTGCCGCAAGGGCCCGGGGCACAATGCCACAGGAGAGCATGATCTCGCGCCGTGGCCGGGTGATCGAGGGGTGGGTTGTTCCCCGTTTCATGGACACGGATCAAGCTCTTCATGTTCCATGGGGAGGCTATCCGCATCATTGCTGTCCCCGCCTCGTCCTGCTCGTGACCGCGAACTCCGCCTACCATCGTCCTCCAGGACGAAACACATCGGATCGACCGCTCTCGTGAAGGCCGTCGACAGATCTCCGCAAGGGTTCTCTGCCGCGCAGGCCGATCTGGCAGATCCCTGCCGCGGGGCGCCCCTTCCGCCACAGCCTTGCAACCACGCATTGCGTCATGGACCTTCCCACGCACCAACTCACGATGACGGTTCTGATGACGCCCGAGACAGCGAACTTCGCTGGCAACGTGCACGGAGGGACGATCTTGAAGTTGCTCGACCAGGTGGCCTACGCGTGCGCCAGCCGGTATGCCGCTCGGTACGTGGTGACCTTGTCGGTAGACCAGGTCATGTTCCGTCAGCCGATCCATGTCGGCGAGCTGGTGACCTTCCTGGCGTCGGTCAACTACACCGGCAGGACCTCGATGGAGGTGGGAATCAAGGTGGTTGCGCAGGACATTCGTTCGCAAGAGAGCAGGCACGTCAATAGCTGCTTCTTCACCATGATCGCCGTGGATGATCTCGGCAAGCCGGTCGAGGTCACCCCATTCGTACCCTCAACCCCGGATGAACAGAGGAGAAACGCTGCCGCGGTGGTACGCAAGCAGCTACGCCAGGAATTCGTGCGCCTGGCGCCGAGATCCGCGTGATACGTCTTGTTCCGCCACCGGGCTGAAGATTCAAGGATGACTTGGTGTCGGGGTCCAGCCAGGATGCCAGTCACCCTGCCGCCCCTTGTCCCTGCAACCGGGAGCAGCCCGAAGTCATGCGACGCCTCCCCGCACCCCCTGCTTGATGGTAGGGCGTCGCGAATTGCAAATCGACCGCCCTTCGTTGCGGCGTTTGTTGCGGCGTTTGTTGCGTCGTTTGGTTGTGGTGCCGGCGGTGCGCCATCAGCGCGCAGAGGACTATCACTGATCCTCGGGGCGAGTGTGCCGCGGATGGAGCCCGGAACAGGGTCTTTCCCTTATCTGCCCAAGTGGGCCATAATGCCAGCTCATTTGGAGATGTCCATGTCAGATGTGCAGACGCTCAGGACCCGCGCGCGGCGCAGCTCCCCGGCCCGAGGCGGCCGCACGGAGAAGGCAGAGGTGGTCATGCCGCCCATCACGCAATTCCTGAAGATCTTTCGCGCCGATGCGATGACCTACGTGTTGTTCATCAAGCACGGCGTACCGGCGCGGACGGTCGACGTCATGGCCAAGCAAATGGATGTTTCGAAGGAAAAGCTGTTTCACACGCTGGGCTTCGTGCGTACGACCGTCAATCGCAAGGCCAGCGAGGACAAGAAGCTCACCAGCGACGAGAGCGCGCGCGTACTGGGCATGGCGCGACTGGTGGGCCAGGTGCAGGCGATGGTCGAGGAGTCGGGCGATCCTCGTGGCTTTGATGCAGCCAAGTGGGTGGCACGCTGGCTCGATCGCCCGCTGCCCGCCCTGGGTGGACGCGTGCCCGGCGAGCTGATGGACACGGTGGATGGGCAGGCGATGCTTTCGAACCTGCTCACGCGCATGCAACACGGGGTGTACGCGTGAGCGTCACGCTATGGCGCATTGCCTGCGATACGCCGGACTACCAGGCGCACGACCTTTCGGGGAAGGGCGCGGAGATGACCGGCGGGCGCTGGAACCGCAAGGGCCGTCCGGTCACCTACTGCGCGACCAACATGGCCCTGGCGGTCCTGGAGACGCTGGTCCACTTCAATGCGCAAGGCCTTCCTCTGAACCGGTATCTGGTGCGCATCGAGGTCCCCGACGACGTCTGGGCCTCGGCGGTTTTGCAATCGCCTCGGACTCTTCCGGTGGGATGGGAGGCGATCCCCGAGGGACAGGTCTCGCTGGACGTCGGTGACCTTTGGCTGCAGCAAAGCCCTTCGGCGGTCATGATCGTCCCTTCCGCGATCGTGCCCGAGGAGAGCAACGTGCTGCTGAACCCGCGGCATGCGGACTGCGCTCGGATTCGGGCAGTGAAAGTGCGCCAGTGGCGTTACGACCACCGATTGATGTTCTAGCGTCGGAGTCTGTCCGCCGCGTGCAAGACATGCCGCAGAATCAACGCGCTTCTGAACTCTGTTGTCAGGCCCCGCGCGCGCCGGCCTGTCGACTTCTACACTTTGTTGTCTGTTTTCGCACCTTGTTGTCCGATTCCTCTTCGCTCCATGCTTCGCTACCAGATCCTCCCCGTCACTCCGTTCGCGCAAAACGCCTGCCTGTTGTGGGATGACGCCACCGGCGACGCGGTGTTCACCGACCCCGGGGGCGAGGTCGAGCGACTGCTGGATGCGGCGAGCGCTCAGGGCGTGACGGTGGGCGCGGTGTGGCTGACCCATGCCCATATCGACCACGCCGGGGCCGCGGCCGAGTTGGCGCAGCGCGCGGGGGTGCCGATCATCGGGCCGCACCGCGACGATCAGTTCTGGATCGACATGCTGCCGCAGCAGTCGCGCATGTTCGGCTTCCCGCCCTCGCTGGCGTTCACGCCCGAGCGCTGGCTGGTCGATGGCGACACTCTGCGCCTGGGGGAGTTGGAGTTCGAGGTGCGCCACTGCCCCGGGCACACGCCGGGGCACGTGGTGTTTCACCACGCGCCGGCTCGTCGCTGCTGGGTAGGCGACGTGCTGTTCGCCGGGTCCATCGGGCGCACGGACTTTCCGCGCGGGGACCACCAGCAGCTGATCGACAGCATCGTCACCCGGCTGTGGCCGATGGGGGACGATACCGTGTTCATTCCCGGGCATGGCCCGGAATCGACCTTCGGCGCCGAGCGGCGCGACAACCCCTACGTCGGCGGGACCTGAGCGGGCAGGGGATGCACGCGGCCGAGCCGGCTGAGCAGCTCAGCCGCCACGGCATGTGCCGCGTCGCTGCGCGCGACGCATGGCTCGGCGGCATGCGTGCGTTGCAGCGCCAGCGCGAATACCGCTTCGCAGTCCACGCTGCTTTGCCGTCCGGGGCGTGAATTGGTGGTCATGGGTGAGCCCTCCTGGCTGCCTGCGATGGCGGCACGGTGGCCGCGACACCATGCTCTTGCAAGGCCCGTGCCATGTCGCGCCGGAATCCGCAGGCCGCGGGGCATTTGCGCCAAGCGCTTGATCCGCCAGCGGAAAATCGCCTTCATCGGCGGGTTGTCCGGAGCCCCTGCCGTCGCATCCTGTCGCCGCCCGGCGACAATGTTGTTGCGCGAATCTGGCGCGCCCGAGGCAAACCGGGGCGTTGAGCTTGTCGCCTCAGGGCGACAAGCTGGCTGGGCCGTTCAGTCGTGGGCGACGCCGTAGCGGGCGCGGTAGTCGCGCACCTCCGGCAGCCAGCGCGCAAGCTCCGGGTCGCGCGCGGCATCGAGCACGTCGAGCAGCGCGTCGAGGTCGGCGATCGCCACCACCGGCAGGCGGTGCTCGGTGCGTACGTGCTGCACGGCCGAGTGGGGCAGCGTGCTGCCTGCCACTGCGGCCTTTTCCTGGCGGTCCAGCGCGATCAGCACGGCGGCCGGCTCGGCGCCGGCGGAGCGCAGCAGGCGCACCGATTCCCCCACCGCGGTGCCGGCGGAGATCACGTCGTCGACGATCACCACGCGTCCGCGCACCGGCGCACCCACCAGGTTGCCACCTTCGCCGTGGTCCTTGGCCTCCTTGCGGTTGTAGGCGAAGCCCACGTTGCGCCCGCGGCGCGCCAGCTCCACCGCCAGCGCCGCGGCCAGCGCGATGCCCTTGTAGGCGGGGCCGAACAGCATGTCGAACTCCACGCCGCTGGCCAGCAGCGCGTCGGCGTAGAAGCCGGCCAGGCGGCCCAGGCGCTCGCCGTCGTTGAACAGCCCCGCGTTGAAGAAATACGGGGTCTGGCGTCCGGCCTTGGTCACGAAGGAACCGAAGCGAATCACTCCGCTGTCGACGGCGAAACGAACAAAATCCTGGGCGAGCTTGGCGTTGGCGGACATGGCTGGGAACGGGCGGTGGACGAGCACGCCGGCCCGGCGGCGCGGCGCGCGGCGCCATTATGCTTGGGTCCTCGAGCCCTCACCGATGTCCAGTCCGCCCTCCGCCCGCCGCCGCCCGCCACGCTCCGCCGCCACCTTGCGCGCGGTGTTCGGCAACCGCAACATGGCGGCGATGCTGCTGCTGGGTTTCAGCTCCGGATTGCCCCTGGCGCTGAGTTCGGGCACCTTGCAGGCCTGGCTCACCGTGCGCGGCGCCAGCCTGCAGGCCATCGGGCTGGCCACGCTGATCGGGCAGGCCTACGTGTTCAAGTTCCTGTGGGCGCCGATGATGGACCGGGTGCAATTGCCCGCGCTGGCCCCCCGCCTGGGGCGCCGCCGAGCCTGGCTGCTGCCGCTGCAGGCGCTGCTCGCGCTGGTGCTCGTCGGCATGGCCTGGGTGGGTATTCCCGGGCAGGGCGCAGGGGCGTCGCCCGGCGCGAGCCTGATGCCCGTGGTGCTGCTGGCCGTGATGCTGGCTTTCCTGTCCGCGTCGCAGGACGTGGTCATCGACGCCTACCGAACCGACCTGCTGCCGTCGGAGCAGCGCGGCGCCGGCGCCGCCGTGATCGTGCTCGGCTATCGCCTGGGCATGGTCGTGTCGGGCGGGCTGGCGCTTTGGCTGGCCACCGACTGGCTGGGCTGGCGCGGCATGTACGCGCTGATGGGCGGTTTCATGGCGCTGGGCATGCTGTCCACGCTGTGGGCGCCGAGCCCTCCGGCCAGCCTGCCGGCGCCGTCCAGCCTGCGCGCGGCGGTGCTCGAGCCGGCCCGGGAGTTCTTCGCCCGCCCGCAGGCGCTGGCGCTGCTCGTGGCTGTCGTGCTCTACAAGCTGAGCGACGCCTTTGCCGGCGCGCTGTCCACGACCTTCCTGATCCGCGGCGCCGGCTACAGCCCGGCCGCGGTGGGCCTGGTGTACAAGAGCGTGGGCCTGCTCGCCACCATCGTCGGCGCCTTGCTCGGAGGCGCCTGGCTGGCGCGCCTCGGGCTTTGGCGCTCGCTGCTGCTGTTCGGCATCGCGCAGGGCGCGTCGAACCTGGCCTACTGGGGGCTCGCCGTGCTGCCGGCCTCGCTGCCACTGATGGCCGGCGCGGTGGGGGTGGAGAACTTCACCGCGGGCATGGGCACGGCGGCCTTCGTGGCGTGGCTGTCGGCGCTGTGCGACGTGCGCTACTCGGCCACGCAGTTCGCGCTGCTGTCGGCCCTGTCGGCCGTCGGCCGCGTGTACGTCGGCCCGTTGAGCGGCTGGCTGGTGCTGCACCTGGGCTGGCCGCATTTTTTCCTGTTCAGCGTGCTCAGCGCGCTGCCCGGGCTGGCGCTGCTGATCCCGTTGCGCCACGCCATCGAGCAGCGCGACGCGGTGCAGCAGGGGCTGGCCTGAACGCCTCTCGGGCGGGCGGGGCGGCATGCCCGCCCGAGGGGCGCGGCCTCCGCCACCCCCTCCTATACTCCCGCCGATGAGTCCCGAATTCTCCCCGGAAAAGGCGCTGCGCCTGGCGCGCGAAACCCTGCAGATCGAGGCCGCGGCGGTGCAGGCGCTGGCCGAGCGCATCGAGCAGCCGCCGCTGGCCGAGGCCTTCGCCCGCGCGGTGCGCGCGCTGCTGGAGTGCCGCGGCCGCGTCGTCGTCTCGGGCATGGGCAAGAGCGGGCATATCGCGCGCAAGCTGGCGGCCACGCTGGCCTCGACCGGCACGCCGGCGTATTTCGTGCATCCAGCCGAGGCCAGCCATGGCGACCTCGGCATGGTCACCGAGCAGGATGTGTTCATCGCCATGTCCAATTCGGGCGAGGTGGAGGAGCTCACGCGCATCGTGCCCCTGGTCAAGCGCATGGGCACGCTGCTGATCTCCATCACCGGGCGCGCCGAATCGACGCTGGCGCGCTATGCCGACATCCATCTCGACTGCGCCGTCGAGCGCGAGGCCTGCCCGTTGCGCCTGGCGCCCACCGCCAGCACCACGGCGCAGCTGGCGCTGGGCGACGCGCTGGCCGTGGCCGTGCTCGACGCGCGCGGCTTCGGCGCCGACGACTTCGCCCGCACCCATCCGGGCGGCGCGCTCGGGCGTCGCCTGCTCACCCATGTCAGCGACGTCATGCGCACCGGCGATCGTGTGCCGAGGGTGCGCGAGACCGTGGGCTTCTTCGACGCCTTGCTGGAAATGACTCGCAAGGGCCTGGGCATGACCGCGGTGGTCGACGAGCATGAACACCTGTGTGGCGTGATCACCGACGGCGACCTGCGTCGCCTGGTCGAGCGCGGCGTCGACCTGCGCGGCCTGAGCGCCGGGCAGGCCATGCACCCCAACCCGCGCACCATCGCCGCGCAGGCGCTGGCGGTGGAGGCGGTGCAGATGATGGAGCGCCACCGCATCAGCCAGATGCTGGTGGTCGACGAACAGGCCCGGGTGATCGGCGCGCTGCACATGCATGACCTGTTCGACGCCAAGGTGGTGTGAACCGCGAGCTTGCGCCGGCATTTACCATGCCCACCATGTTCGACCTCGCACCCCGTGTCACCTTCGAGCCCGAGCTGCTGCTGCGCTCGCAGGAAGTCCGCGTGCTGCTGCTCGACGTCGACGGCGTGCTCACCCCCGGTGACCTGCTGGTCGGCGCCGACGGAGAGCAGCTCAAGCGTTTCAGCACCCTCGACGGCCACGGCCTCAAGCAGCTCGCCGCCTGCGGCGTGCGTGCGGTGGTGGTGTCGGGGCGCGACAGCCCGGCGCTGCGCGCGCGCCTGCGCGAGCTCGGGCTGCTCGAACACGCGGTGCTCGGGCGCTCGCACAAGCTGCCGGGGGCGCAGGCCGTGCTCGGCGCGCTGGGCCTTGACTGGGAGCAGGCCGCGGTGATCGGCGACGACTGGCCCGACCTGCCGCTGTTGGTGCGCGCCCGCCTGGCCGCCTGTCCCCCGCAGTCCCACCCCGAGGTGCTGGCGCGGGTGCACCACGTCACCCGCGCGCCGGCCGGCCTGGGCGCCGTGCGCGAGGTCTGCGACCTGCTGCTGTGCGCGCACGGTGCCTACGCCGGCCTGCTGGAGCAGGCCGTGCTCGGCGAGCCGGTCGCGACCGATTCGTCGCCGCGGAGGGCCGACCCTTGAGCCGCATGTCGCGCTGGCTGTCGTGGTGGCGGCGTGCCGCGACCATGCTCCCGCTGCTGCTGATGGTGCTGCTGGCGGGTTTCAGCTGGTGGGTGGCGCGCGAGGCGCTGCTGGCCATGCACGGGGGCGGCAACTCTCCTCCCGCGCCCCAGAAGCCCGACTATTTCCTGAAGGATTTCCAGACCCGCAGCTTCAACAGCCTGGGGCAGGGCGGCGCCGAGCTCAGCGGCGCGGGCATGGAACACATTCCCGGCAACCAGACCGTTCGCATCGCGCAGCCCCGCTTGCGTGTGGTCGACGCCCAGGGCGCGCTGACCCATGCCAGCGCCCAGGTGGGGCTGAGCAACGCCGACGGATCCAACGTGCAGCTGTTCGGCGACGCGGTGGTGCGGCGCCAGGCGCCGAAAACCCCGGAGATCGTCGTGCGCAGCAGCTTTCTCAACATTTTTCCGCAGACCCGGCGCATCAGCTCCAACCGCCCGAGCACGGTGCAGCAGGGTTCTTCGGTATTCGCCGGCGATGACCTGGAAATGAACGGGCTCGACGGCACCTTCAGCATGCAGGGCAAGGTGCGCGGGAGCCTGCGCCCCAACCCGGGCTGAGCCGATGGCCGCCATGCCCGACCCACGATCCGCCGATGCCGCCGCGCCTTCCGTGGTGGTGATCAGCGGGGCTTCGAGCGGCATCGGCGCGGCGCTCGCGCAGGCCTACGCCGCGCGCGGCTGGCGCCTGGTGCTGGTCGGGCGTCGCAGCTCCGCGCTCGATGCCACCGCGCTGTCGTGCGCCCAGAAGCAGGGCCTGTCGGTGCTCGACCCATCGCGCCTGCGCATGGTCTGCGTCGACCTGCGCGATGTCGACGCCTGGCGCGAGCAGGCGGCACGCCTGTTGCAAGACTGGGGCTGCCCGCAGGTGGTGGTGGCCGCGGCCGGGATCAGCCACGGCGTGGACCTGTCGCACGTGCAGGACCTGGCGGTGGCCGACGACATCATGCGCAGCAACTGGCTGGCCGCGCTGGGCACACTGTCTCCGTTCATCGCGCCGATGCGCGCGCGCGGGTCGGGCACGCTGGTCGGGATCGCCAGCGTGGCCGGGGTGCGCGGCCTGCCCGGCCACGCCGCCTACAGCGCGAGCAAGGCGGCGCTGATCCGCTCCCTGGAGAGCCTGCGGGTGGAACTTCGCCCCAGCGGAGTGCGCGTGGTGACCATCAGCCCGGGTTTCATCGACACGCCGATGACCGCGGGCAACCCGTTCCCGATGCCTTTCCTGATCGATGCCCCCAGCTTCGCCCGGCGCGCGCTGCGGGTCATCGACGGCGAGCGCGCCTACGCCACCATCCCCTGGCCGATGGCGTGGCTGAGCAAGCTGCTGCACGTGTTGCCGCGCTCGCTGTGGGACCGTGCCTTGCGCACCCGCGCGCGCAAGCCCCGGCTGCCACCGCCGTCGGCCTGAGCCGGGCGGGCCGCTCAGGCGCTCGCTGCGCGACCCGGGCCCAGGGAATGCACCCCCAGGGCCACCAGGAAGCGCGACACCATGTTGTAGGCGGCAATCACCCCCACCAGCTCCACCAGTTGCTGGCGCGGCAGCAGGGCCTCGGCGGTGTCGAAATGGCGATCCGAGATGGCGATGTCGCGGGTCATGTCGCGCGTCACCGCCAGCACCATGCGTTCGGCGGCCGAGAACAGCGCCTGGTCGGCACAGGCAGCTTCGTAGTCGGCGAGCGCGTCGAGCTGGGCTTGCGTGCCGCCGGCGGCCAGGAATTCGGGAGCGTGCTGCTCGAGCTCATAGGGCGCGCGGTTGAGCACAGCGACGGCGCAGATGGCCAGCTCGCGCAGGCGCGCATCGAGTTGCAGGCGCTGGCGCACCGCGCCCAGCAGGGCGTTCCAGCCGGCGGCGAACGGCGGGCTGTGCAGCAGCATGCGATCGAGCTCGATCAGTTCGCCGCCGCGGCGAGCCCGGATGGCCTGAACCAGATCGGCCGGCTCCGACAGGTCGGCCGCGACGTAGGGAATGCGGGGAGGGGTCATGTCGTTTCACGAATACGCCGCGCGGGGTTGAAATCCCGGAATCGGCTCATATACATAGGGGGGTACATCGGCTCGACCCGATGCGCCATCGTCCGTCCAGCCTCGGGAGCCAACATGCACGTCGTCTGTCCTCACTGCTCCAGCATCAACCGGGTTCCCCCGGAGCGTGCCCAGCAGCACCCGCAATGCGGCAGCTGCCACCGCGAACTCCTGCCGGCGACCCCGCTGCAGATCGGCGACGCGGATTTCGAGCGATTCGTCACCCGCAGCGAGCTGCCGGTGCTGGTCGACTTCTGGGCCGCGTGGTGCGGTCCCTGCCGCATGATGGCTCCCCAGTTCGAGCAGGCCGCGCAGTTGCTGCAGGGCCGCGCCGTGCTGGCCAAGGTCGACTCCGACGCCAACCCGCAAAGCTCGGTGCGCCATCGTATCCGCAGCATTCCCACGCTGCTGCTGTTCCAGGGCGGCAGGGAACTCCGGCGTCACAGCGGGGTCATGCAGGCGCGCGACATCGTGCGCTGGGCCGGGCTCTGACAATCTGTAAGAAAACGTTTCAGAGGCGTGGTGCTGACGCCACGCCCGCGCTTGCCTTGTCGCGTTTGTCGCGCGGATCCGGCAGTGTTTGATTTCCATCAAGGGAGCACACATCGCGCGTTCTAGCATGAATTTCAGGGGGGGCTTCCTCCTTCATCCAAAAGGGTGCCAATCATGCAAGAACAACACGCTTCCGCTGCCTTGCCGGGTTCTCGCCGGCGGCTCGCATCTTCCAAGGTTTCAAGCGGCGCGCAACTGCGTCGATGGCTGTTCGGCCTGGCCACGCTGTCCGGCGTGGCGTTCATGGCCACGCCGGCGCAGGCGGTGCCGGCCTTCGCAAGACAGACCGGGCAGGACTGCATTGCCTGCCACGTCGGCGGCTTCGGTCCGCAGCTCACGCCCTTCGGGCGCGCCTTCAAGCTCGGCGGCTACACCTTGCAAGGCGGATCGGAGAAGCATCACATCCCTCTGTCCGCAATGTTGGTAGCCTCGTATACCCACACTACCGACGACAGTACGCAGCCGTTTGCGGGTTTCAGTGCCAACGACAACCTCACCGCGTTGCAACAGGCATCGGTGTTCCTGGCCGGACGCATCACCGATCACGTCGGAGTCCTGGGCCAGTTCACCTACTCCGACCCGGGCTCGCAAAGCGTGGGTTGGGACAACACGGACATCCGCTTTGCGCACGACTACCAGTTCGGGTCGACCAACGGGGTGTTCGGCGTGTCGTTGAACAACAACCCGACCGTGTCGGATCTCTGGAACACCGTGCCGGCGTGGCAGTTCGGGTTCATGACCTCGCCGTTCGGCCAAGGCTATGGCCCCGCGGCCCCGATGATCTCCCAGCTCGGCGCGGCCGTCATCGGCACCACCGCCTATACCCTGGTGGACAACCATTGGTACGTGGAGGCCGGTGCCTACCACGGGATCTCCAACTGGTGGAACCAGCAGTTGCGCGCCGGTGGCGCGGGCGCGGTGTCGGGCTACAACCCGTACTGGCGCCTTACCTATTCGACCAGCAAGGGCCTTTCGAACTATGAGGTCGGACTGGTCGGCATGGACACCAAGGTCAACGACGGTGTCGGCGCCTCCAACAACGAGTTCAAGGACTACGGCGTGGACGCCAGCTACCAGTACATCGACGGTGGCACCAACTCGGTGACGGTCAACGGCCTGTTCATGCGCGAAAAACAGGATTACAGCAGCGACTACGTTGCAGCCAACAGCTCGAATTCGAGCAACACGCTGAACTTCCTGAATGTCAACGCAGCCTACTGGTTCCAGAACACCTACGGGGCGACCATCCAGTTCTTCGACACCACCGGCAGCACCGACGCGGCGCTGTATTCCTCGAACAACGGGTACAACAACGGCAACCCCGGAACCAGCGGCGTGGTGTGGGAACTCGACTGGAACCCCTTCGGCAAGAGCTGGACCAATCCGGAGAAGAACCTGCGCCTGGGCCTGCAATACACGACCTACAACAAGTTTGCCGGCAGTTCGCAGGGTGCGAGCGGCAACAACAGCCTGTTCGTGTACGTGTGGACGGCCATCTGACCCCGCTGCGCGGGACCTGAGCAGAACCGCCGGGTGGCTTGGCCACCCGGCGGCTTGCATGGAGAACATGATGAGCGAGTCGCAAGCAAGCCTGTACCTGGCGCAGGCCTTCGAGCACGGCGAGCCGGATCGGCGCAGCTATGTCATCGGCGTGGGACGGCTCGAAGCCGTGCAGCGCCTGGCGCGCGACGAGCACGCGCGTCGCCACGGCGAATACGGCATCGCGATCTACCAGGTCGAGCCCGATGCGCCGATGCAGCAGCATCCGCACCTGGTCGACTACCTGGCCTCGGTGATGGGCGAGCACTGGGCGGAGCGCGCGGCTGCCGCGGCCTGAGAGTGCCCCCAGGGCCGGGCCTGGGGCCCGACCCGGCGCGTCAATGCTGTCCGTGGCCCGAAGGACTCCTGGTGTCGTGCCGCTGGCGAGCTTCCTCGTCGCGGATCTTGCGCATGAAGAACACGACGAAGAACACGCCCATGCCGAGCATGAACAGGAACACACCCAGGGTCATCCAACCCGAGTCGGTGGTCATCAGACTGCTCCACACCGATTGCATGCCTCTCTCCCTTGCCAACGGCCCGCGCGAGGCTCGCGCAGGCTTCCGACCGCAGCGTAGGCAAGGCGCCCGCAAGAGGTCTTGACGCCGCGCAAGCGCCGTTCAACGCCCCAGCGCGCGCAGCGTGCGCGCGTACGCGCTCCAGAATCCCAGGTCCTGGGCATGGGCGAAGTTGACCCGCATGTACGTGCTCGGCTCCCCACGCGGATCGAACAGGCGCCCGGGCGCGATCAGGTAGCCGCTGTCGTGCAGCAGGCGAGCCAGCAGGTCGGTGTCGACCCCGGTGTCCACCCAACCGAACAAGCCGTTGGGCGAGGTCTCGAAGCGGCAGCCGTGGTCGCGCGCCAGGCGCACCACACGCTGGCGCGCGCGCGCCAGACGCGCGCGCAGCGCCGCTGCCTGGCGATGCACCCCGCCGCGCTGCAGCAGCAGCGCCAGCGCTCGCTCGGTGAGCATTGGCGAGCTCAGGCCGCAAAGCAGCTTGGTGTCGCGCAGGCGTTCGGCCAGCGCCTGCGAGGCTGCCACGTATCCCACGCGCCAGCCGGGCGCCAGAAGCTTGGAAAAGCCGCCGATCAGGATCGTGCGCTGCAGCCCGTCCATCGCCGACAGCAGGGTCGAGGCCTGCTCGCACAGCGGCGCGTACACGTCGTCCTCGACCACCCGGAAGTCGTGCTCGCGCGCCAGTTCGAGCAGGCGATGCGCGCAGGCGCTGCCCAGGCATTGGCCGGTCGGGTTGTGCAGGCGGCTGACCACCACCATCAGGCGCGGGCGCCGGCTGCGGGCCCAATGGCGCACGCGCTCGAGGTCCGGCCCCTCCGGGCCGCGCGGCACCGGCAGCAGGCGCAGCCCGGCCTGCGCCAGTTGCGCGAACTGCACGGCCCAACCCGGCTGCTCGACCATCACGCTGTCGCCGGGGCGCGTCAGCGTACGCAGGATCAGGTCCAGCGCCTGCGTTGCGCCGTTGCACAGCAGCAGGCCGTCGGCCGACACGGGCACCTGTGATTCGCCGAGCTGGCGAGCCAGCTCGGTGCGCAGCAGCGGGTCTCCCTCGGGGTGGCCGTAGCTGCTGGTGGCCTGCGTGAACTGCTCGTCGCGCACCAGCTGGCGCAGCACGCGTGCCAACGGCGCCGCGAGCAGCCAGTGCGCAGGCAGGGTGCCGGCACCGGGCACCGCGCCCGTCGCATCGGGCGCGTGCAGGTGCGCGAACATCGCGCGCATCAGCGCCGTCGCGTGGGTCGGCGGCGGCAGCTGCGCGGCGCCGGCGTCCTGGCCGGCCTCGGCCCGAGGCGCGGCCGAACGCACGAAAAACCCCTGGCGGACGCGGGACTCGACCAGGCCCTGCGCCTGCAGCAGGTCGTAGGCGGCCACCACGGTCTGCGGGTTCACGCCGTGGCGCCGCGCGCAGTCGCGCACCGACTCCAGGCGCGATCCGGGAACCAGGAGCTGGTCGTGGATCTGGCGTTGCACGCGCTGCGCGATCTGTTCGTGCAGCGGGGGGGCTCCGGGTCCGCGATGCAGGCTGTGTGTGATGGTCATTCGGCTGGTACAGCAAGTTCCAGGAATCGAATCTCTGTATGGGTCCTGTGTGGAGTGTGGTTCTACGCTGACGCGGTGTCAAAGCCAGACATTGGCGTCTTCAGGGGTATTGAGCTTCCCCTGAAGCCCGGGAAAACCATTCACGTTGGAGTGTTTCTATGTCCCTGATCGCCATGCATCCCCCGATGGCGCGGCGCGCCGCGCTGCTGCGGCCCCCGGCGAGCCACGGGCCGGCGGCGCTCGATCAGCAAGGCCTGGTCGACCTCGCCGATGCCCAGCCCGATGCTCTGGGCCTGCCGGCGCAGGAGCTGGCCGAGGCCACGCGGCGCGTGCTGGGTCGGCATGCCGGCAAGGCGTTGCTGCCCGGACCCTGCCGCGGAATTGCGCAGTTGCGAGAGTGGGTCGCCGCCCACCTGGAGGGGCAGGGCCTGCATGTCGGGGCACGCCAGGTTCTGGTCACCGCCGGAACCCGGCAGTCGCTCGACCTGCTGGGCAAGGTATTGCTCGATCCGTCCAGCCCGCTGCTCGTGCAGCGTCCCACGTCGTCGGCGGCGCTGCGCGCCTTCGCGCCGTACGCGCCGCGCATGATCGGACTGCGATGCGACGAGCAGGGTCCGTTGCCGCAGGCCTTCGCCGCGGCGCTGCCCGGCGCCCGCATGGCCTACGTGCAGTCGTGCTTTTCCAGCCCCGCCGCGCAGACCCTGACCCCGGAGCGAGCCGAACAACTGGTCGCGGCACTGCAGGAGGCGCCATGCTGGCTGGTCGAGGACGACGCCTGCGCCGGGTTGTGGCTCGACGCCCCGGTCGCGGCCGGCCTGCTCGCGCGCGGCGCACCCCATGGGGTTCGCGTGGGGAGTTTCTCGCGCGTGCTGTTCCCCGGCATCAGCCTGGGCTGGGTGGCAGGCAGCGCCGCGCTGATCGACCGCCTCGCGCTGGCTCGCGACGCGGCCGACCACCCGCCGTGCGCGCTCAACCAGTGGGTGCTGCTCGAGATGCTGCGCGGCCCGGCGCTGCAGGGCGCGCTGCCGGGCCTGCGCCGCATCTACCGCGACCGGCGTGATGCCATGCTCGACTCGCTGCGACGCCACATGCCGGACGGCGTGAGCTGGACGCGCCCGGGCGGAGGCCTGTTCGTGTGGCTGACCCTGCCGCGCTGCCTCGACGCGCAGGAGCTGGTCGGGCCGGCGCGCCGGCGCGGCGTGGCGATCCTGCCGGGCGGCGCCTTCGATGTCGGCGCGGGGGGCTGCGCCACCTTCGGCAACTGCTGGGAGTGCCGTTTCGCCGACGACGCCGATGCCGCCGCGCCGGCCCGCAACACCGTGCGCCTGTCCTACGCCAGCGCCGGGCCTCAGGCCATCGAGCTTGGCGTGCAGCGCTTCGCGGCGGTGGTGCGCGAGGCCGTCGAACGCGTCTCCCGCGCGCCGCTCGCGAGGCTCGGCGGCGTGAGCCGCGCGTGAATGCGTGAGCGCCGCGACGAGCCTTGCGCTTGCCTGGGTCCCGAGGAGCTATAAGATGCGCGCACGGGGCAGGCTCGGGCGGGCGGCCGCATCGCATGCGGTGGGGCTCGAACGCCGGCTGGCACCGAACAGGGCCGCCGCGGCCCACGGCCATCGCGGCCGGGGCGGCGCCGGGTACCTCTTCGAAGCATTTCACGGAGTACAAGACATGGCAACTGCAAAACCGGCCGCCGCGAAAAAGGCCGCAGCCAAACCCGCCCGTTCCCCCAACGCGGCGTTCATGAAGCCGCTGACGCCCAGCCCGCAACTGGCCGCGGTGGTCGGCTCGGCGCCGCTGCCGCGCACCGAAGTGGTGAAAAAGGTCTGGGAGCACATCAAGGCTGCCAAGCTGCAGGACGCCGCCAACAAGCGAATGATCAACGCCGACGACAAGCTGCGTGCCGTGTTCGGCAAGTCGCAGGTGACGATGTTCGAGATGACCAAGCTGCTCAACAGCCATCTCAAGTGACACCGGCGTGGTGCCGCGGGCCGCCGGCCCGCGGCGCCACGAGCCGCGCCAGGCTTGCGCGCGTGCGCGCTGCGCGGCGTAAAATCAGGCTCCTTCGCGGATTGGGCGCGCCAGGTGTGCGCCGGGGAGCTGCAATGCAAGCATCCAACAAGGGCTCCGGCAAGGGGCTGTGGGCAGGTTTGATCGGCGTGGCGGTCATCGCGCTGGCGGCCGTGCTGGCGTGGAACGCCTTCGGGCGCGACCCCAAGGCGCCTGCCGTCGACTATCACCTGCTCGGCGGCCAGACGCTGACTTCGCAGGACCTGCGGGGCAAGGTCGTGCTCGTGGAATTCTGGGCCACCAGCTGCACCACCTGCGTGGGCGAGATGCCCAGCATGGTCAAGACCTACGACACCTTCGCGCCCAAGGGTTTCGATCTCGTCGCGGTGTCGATGTCCTACGACACGCCCGCGTACGTGAAGAATTTCGCGGTGGCCGGCCCGGCCGGACGCCTGCCTTTCCCGGTGGCCATGGATGCCTCCGGCGACGTGGCCAAGGCCTTCGGCAACGTGCGCCTGACCCCCACCAGTTTCCTGATCGACCGTTCCGGGCGCATCGTCAAGCAGTACGTGGGCCCGCCGAACATGAACGAGCTGCATACCCTGATCGGGCATCTGCTCAGCCGCCAGGCATGAGCTGCCAGCCCTGAACGCGCGCAAGCTCCTGGTGCCGGCGCCCTGATGGCGCACGGCGGCTCGCCACGGGGCATGCCGCGTCCGACTCGCGCCCGCCTTGGGGCGGAATTCGTCGACATGGCCAAAAACCAGAATTCGGGGAAACCCCGATATTCGCGTTAGGATTCAGGGATGGTTGCCTCCATCCACCCGGGCTTCCCGCTGGCCACGCGCGCCGCGAGGGTGTCCGGTCTCGTGACCCCGGAGCCGGTTTCGGCCCCGCCCGGCGCCTGCGCCGGCGAGCAGGCGCTTCGCCAGGCGCTGGCGCGCCCGGGCCAGGCGCTGCCCGGTGGGCTCGTGCTGCGCAGCCTGGGCCTGCAGTCCTACGAGCCCACGTGGCGCGCGATGCGCGCGTTCACCGACACGCGCGGCCCGCAGACCCCGGACGAGATCTGGCTGCTCGAACACCTTCCCGTCTACACGCTCGGGCAGGCCGCCGACCCCGCACATGTGCTGGACCCCGGCTCGATTCCGGTGGTGGCCACCGATCGCGGCGGCCAGGTCAGCTACCACGGCCCCGGGCAGGCCGTCGTGTACTGCCTGTTGGATCTGCGGCGGCGGCGCTGGATGGTGCGCGAAACCGTGCAACGCCTCGAGGAGGCGGTGATCCGCACGCTGGCGCGCCATGGCGTGGTCGGGCTGCGGCGCCCGGGTGCTCCGGGCATCTACGTCGGCGCGCCGCATCCGCGCGCCGGAGCCAAGGTCTCGGCGCTGGGCCTGAAGGTGCGCAACGGCTGCACGTATCACGGCGTGTCGATCAACGTCGACATGGACCTGAGCCCGTTCGCCGGCATCAATCCCTGCGGCTACCCCGGGCTCGACAGCGTCGACCTGGCGACGCTGGGCGTGCACGCGCTTCCCGAGACGGTGGCCATGTGCTTTGCCACCGAACTGGCGATGCTCGCCGAGGACCTGGAGCGCGCGCCGACGGGCGCGGCCCCGGGCCATGTCAGCCCCCCGATTCGCACTCCATGACCCAAGCTGCCGATCCGCGTCAAAAGCAAAAAGGCGAGTCCAAGACCTCGCGCATTCCGATCAAGATCGTCGCCGACGCTCCGGCCCTGAAAAAGCCCGAGTGGATCCGCGTCAAGGCCCCGCCGGCCTCGTCGCGTTTCAACGAAATCAAGGGCATCCTGCGCGAGCAGGCGCTGGTCACCGTGTGCGAGGAGGCCAGCTGTCCGAACATCGGCGAATGCTTCGGTCACGGCACCGCGACCTTCATGATCATGGGGGACAAGTGCACCCGGCGCTGTCCGTTCTGCGACGTCGGCCACGGTCGGCCCGATCCGCTGGATGCGCAGGAACCGCGGCGCCTGGCCGAGACCATCGCGCGCCTTGCGCTGCGCTACGTGGTGGTCACCAGTGTGGACCGCGACGACCTGCGCGACGGCGGCGCGGGGCATTTCGTCGAGTGCATACGCGCCATCCGCGAATCGTCGCCGGCCACGCGCATCGAGGTGCTGGTGCCCGATTTCCGCGGACGCCTGGAGCGCGCGCTGGAGGTGTTCGACGCGGCGCCGCCCGACGTCATGAACCACAACCTCGAGACCGTGCCGCGTCTGTACCGCCAGGCGCGCCCGGGGGCCGACTACGCGCATTCGCTCAAGCTGCTGGCCGATTTCAAGCAGCGCCACCCGAATGTGCCGACCAAGAGCGGCCTGATGGTCGGGCTGGGCGAGACCGACGACGAAATCCTGCAGGTCATGCGCGACCTGCGCGCGCATCAGGTCGACATGCTCACCGTGGGCCAGTACCTGGCGCCGAGCAACCACCACCTGCCGGTGGCGCGCTACGTCACCCCCGGCGGCTTCGCCGAACTGGAGCGCCAGGCCCAGGACATGGGTTTCAGCCACGCCGCCGTGGGGCCGATGGTGCGCTCGAGCTACCACGCCGACGCGCAGGCCCGCGAAGCGGGCGTTACTGCCACCGACGTCAAGTGAACGCCAAATTCGCGCAATTGTCGCGAATGTAGCGACAAACGCGCGATTTGGTGTCATGCGACTCCGCCGAATCCAGGCTCCTCGCCAGCCCTGGCGCCTGAAAACGAGCACGGCATGGTCGTGGCGATGAACCACGGTCATGGTCCGCGGGCGTGGCCTGTCGACCTCGAAGGGCTGGGAGTTCCAGGCCGACCGGCCTGCTGCATCGCGCATTTCGGGGACGGCGAGGCTGCGGCCGACGCGAACGAACAGGTCCTTTGAATCATCGGTGCCGGTACCAACCCGGAACGAATGCGGGTCATGACGGGGTCGTCACCTGACGCCAGATTGCCCGAACGATATCGCCGATGTTTTCACGGGAGTCGCAGTAAATCCGGATTTCCATTTCCACCGAATATTCCCTCCCGACGCACGCGAGCAGCCCCGCCGCGAGTTCCCGGCGCACCGCGCTTTCCGGCAGGAAGGCCACGCCGTGGCCTTCGAGCAGCATCGACTTCAATCCCTCCGCCATATCGGTCTCGCAACGTACCTCGAGTCGCGGGCCGGGTGTCACCCTGTCGAGCGTGTAGTCGACCATTCGCTTGAGGTAGGCATTCGACGCGTAGGCGAGGAAGGGGACGACCTGTGCCTGGCTACCGGGAAATTCGAACAGCGGGCGACCATGCTCGTCGCAGCGCGCGTAGGGATAGATCGACTCGACGCCGATGACCGCCATCTTGAACCGGGTCGGGTCCAGTTGCACGGGTTGATGCGGGTGGTGATACACGAGGGCGAGGTCGGATGTGCCGTCGACCAGGCTCATCGCGGCGTCATGCACGTTCAGTGCGAAGATCTTGGTGCTGAAGCGGCCGACGCCCTGCTCGATGCGCTTGACCCATTCGGGGAAGAAGGTGAGGGAAAGGGTGTGCGGCATCGCGATCCGCACGGCTTCGGCATTCGAATATTCCTGTCCGCGCAGCAGCGTGCGCGTTTCGCTCAGGTGGGCGAGCATGCTGACGGCCTCGGCGCGGAATATCTCGCCTGCGGCGGTCAGTCGCGTCGGATACATGGTTCGGTCGATCAGTGCGGTTCCGAGCCAGGCCTCGAGCGACTGAATACGCCTGGAAAATGCCGGCTGGGTGATGTTGCGTAATTCTGCCGCCCTCGAGAACGAGCGCGTTTCGGCGAGTGTCAGAAAATCCTCAAGCCATTTTGTCTCCATCCCCGTGTCTCCTCACGGCGAGATCGTGGCTCACCGTTTTTCTGGTTTCGCGCTTATTACTGGTAGGTGTATCGAGGGGGTTTCCGGGGCCGTCTCGATGCGCGGCTTTTGTCCCGGAGCATACATTCGGTCGTCGCTTGCGTCGGCTTATGCAAAATTTGCATGGCGTCATCAAAAAACGGCATTGGATTTCGCTTCGAGGCCACGCCTAGCATCTCGCTCCGTCGCCGTCTCCGGCCTGCCTTTGCGAAAAGCGAAAGTCTGTGAAAACCGTTACGAAGTCCGAAACTTCCTCGTCCGTTACCGATACCCGCTCGGAGCGCCTGTCGTACATCAAGCC
Source organism: Pseudomonadota bacterium (assembly GCA_021847345.1). Taxonomy (GTDB): domain Bacteria; phylum Pseudomonadota; class Gammaproteobacteria; order Burkholderiales; family Burkholderiaceae_C; genus Thiomonas_A. Next base: position 19,731 of record JAJZTW010000022.1, on the reverse strand, counting down.
CAGCGCCGACAGTCCCTGGCAGACCTACCTGGCGCAGGTCGACCGCGTGGTTCCCTATCTGGGGCCGCTGGCGCGCTGGGCCGAGACCCTGCGGCGTCCCAAGCGCGCGCTGATCGTGGACGTGCCCATCGAGATGGACGACGGATCGGTGCGGCATTTCGAGGGATTCCGCGTGCAGCACAACCTGTCGCGCGGGCCCGGCAAGGGGGGCGTGCGCTACCACCCCGACGTGACGCTGGAAGAGGTCATGGCGCTGGCGGCGTGGATGACCGTGAAGAATGCCGCGGTGGGCCTGCCGTATGGCGGTGCCAAAGGGGGCATCCGCGTGGATCCGGCGCAGTTGTCGCGCAAGGAACTCGAGCGCATGACCCGACGCTACACGAGCGAGATCGGGATCATCATCGGGCCGCAGCAGGACATTCCGGCTCCCGACGTCAACACCAATCCGCAGGTGATGGCGTGGATGATGGACACGTACTCGATGAACATCGGCGGCACGGCCACCGGGGTGGTCACCGGCAAGCCCATCCAGCTCGGCGGCTCGCTGGGGCGGGTGAAGGCCACCGGGCGGGGCGTGTTCGTCACCGGGCGCGAGGCGGCCCGGCGCATCGGGCTCAAGCTCGAGGGCGCGCGCGTGGCGGTGCAGGGCTTCGGCAACGTGGGCGGGGTGGCCGCGGAGTTGTTCGCCGAGGCGGGGGCCAAGGTGGTCGCGGTGCAGGACCACACCGGCGGAGTGTTCAAGGCCGACGGGCTGGACGTGGCACGGCTGAGCGCGCACGTGCAGCAAACCCACGGGGTGGCCGGTTTCCGCGATGCCGACGTTCTCAGCGGGGACGATTTCTGGACGGTGGACTGCGACATCTTGATCCCCGCGGCGCTGGAAGGCCAGATCACGGAGTCGCGCGCGCGGCGCACCAAGGCGAAGATGGTGCTGGAGGGAGCCAACGGACCGACTCTGCCGGCGGCCGACGACATGTTGCAGAGCCGCGGCATCCTGGTCGTGCCCGACGTGATCTGCAACGCCGGCGGCGTGACGGTGAGCTACTTCGAGTGGGTGCAGGACTTCTCGAGTTTCTTCTGGAGCGAGGACGAGATCAACGCGCGGCTCGAGAAGATCCTCGGTGGCGCCTTCGTCGCCATCTGGGACACCGCCGAACGACTGAAGGTTCCGCTGCGCACAGCGGCCTTCGTGGTGGCCTGCGAGCGCGTGCTGGAGGCGCGCGCCGAGCGCGGGCTGTACCCCTGAAGCGCCGAGCTTTCGGGGCCGGCGTTCGCGGCCCCGCTCAGTGCAGCGCGTACGACGCGGCCACGCCGGCGAACACCGCGAAGCCCAGCCAGTGGTTGTGCCGGAACGCCGTGAAGCAGGCCGCCGGTTCGCGCTCGCGGATCAGGCGCCAGTGCCACAGCGCCTGGGCGGCCGCGGCGAGCAGGCCCAGTGTGAAGGGCCAGCCGAGGCCCAGCGACCTGCCGGCGAGCAGCCAGATCAGCAGGTAGGCGGCATAGCTGGTCATGACCGCGGCAACGTCGAGGCGGCCGAAAGTGATGGCCGAAGTACGGATGCCGATGCGCAGGTCGTCCGCGCGGTCGACCATCGCGTATTCGGTGTCGTAGGCCAGCACCCAGAACAGGTTTCCGGCCAGCAGCCACCACGCCAGCGGCGGCACGTTGCCGGCCGCGGCCGCGAAGGCCATCGGGATGCCGAAGCTGAAGGCCACGCCCAGGTAAGCCTGCGGCACGGCCAGCCAGCGCTTGGTGTAGGGATAGGCCACGGCGATGAGCAGTGCCGATACCGACAGCGCGATGGTCAGCGCGTTGGTCAGCAGCACCAGAGCGAAGGCGCACAGCGCCAAGCCGGCTCCCACGGCCAGCGCCTCGCCACGGCGCAGTTGCCCGCTGGTGACCGGGCGCTGCGCGGTGCGCCGCACGTGGCGGTCGAACTCGGCGTCGGCGACGTCGTTGACGGCGCAGCCGGCCGAGCGCATCAGCACCGTTCCGGCGCTGAACACCAGCAGCAGCTTCCAGCCCGGGAAGCCGCCGTGCGCCATCCACAGCGACGCAAGCGTGGGCCACAGCAGCAGCAGCCAGCCGGCCGGCCGGTTCCAGCGCACCAGGTCGAGCCACAGGCTCAGGCGGCCGCGCGGCGCCATCGGCGCCGGGGCGGGGGCAGCGGGGTTCATCGTGGCCTTGCCGAGCCAGGCACCACGGCCGACGCGAGGGGGCTCGCGTTCACTCGCCTAGCATCGAGCGCAGCATCCACGCGGACTTCTCGTGGATGTCCATGCGCGCCGACAGCAGGTCGGTGGTGGGCTGGTCGCCGGCTTTTTCCACCAGCGGCAGCAGTTCGCGCGCGGTGGCAGCCACGGTCTCGTTGCCCTTGACCAGGATGCGGATCATGTCCTCGGCCTTCGGCGGTTCGGCCGGCACGTCTCCCAGCCGGGTCAGCTGGCTGAACGCCGCATACGAGCCCGGGGCGCAGTAGCCCAGCGCGCGAATGCGCTCGGCGATGGGGTCCACCGCGTTCCACAGTTCGTTGTACTGGGTCATGAACATCAGGTGCAGGGTGTTGAACATCGGCCCCGTGACGTTCCAGTGGAAGTTGTGCGTGGTCAGGTACAGCGTGTAGGTGTCGGCCAGCAGGTGCGACAGGCCCTGCGCGATGGACTCGCGGTGCTTCTCGCTGATGCCGATTCCGAGGTTCTTCGAGGTCAGGTACAGCTTCGGGGTGCTCGGGGCGTTCTTGCTCATCGGAAGTCCTCCTGGAAGGTCGGGGCACGCGCGGGCGTGCGGGCCCGGGCGCCTGCTGCAGTGCACGCGTCACGGATCTCGTGGCGCGCCTGCACTTTGCTTGGCAAGGCGCCCAACATGGGGGATTTAAGCACGAAGCGAACGGGTTTTCGTCGTGCCGGGCGGCATCCCGGCGCCCGGTGAGGGCAAGGCGCCGGCGTGTCGAAATCGCAACAAGACGCAACCCTTCGCCGCGGCCAGCCCGGTGCGCGGCCGGGGCCGTCGGCAGGCGGGTCCGGCCGCGCTGCGATGCAGCAAGCGCGCGGGGCGGCGCCGGATCGGCACTGTGCCGCCTCGGTTCCCCCGCATACCCCCTGGGGTTCGGGTTGCTGATCGGCCGGCAATATTCGGATACCCCTGGGGCGAAACACGGCGTTGCGAGCCTGCGGAGGCCCATCGTACGATACGGGAAAACCATTAAAATCATTGATACGGGTCATTTTCCCGGTATTTCCCGGGCCGCCCGCACCTTCGTTCACGGTCCCCCACTATGCGACAGCTCCATCAGCTCTCGATCGCCGAGAAGCTCCAACACACCGGTTTCATCATCCTCGTGTGCTTCGGCCTGCTCTGCGCCGAAATCTACCTGTACGTGACCCACACCGGCCTGGACGGCAAGGCGGGCGTCACCCTCAAGGACATCCAGTTGTCCTACGCCGGTGACCCCACGTCGAGCAAGCTGCAGACCGTGCTGCCGACCATGTTCACCAACGCCGGCGTGCCCAAGGCGGAATGGCCGGCCGACAAGGCCATGTTCGACCACTGGATCGCCGGCGGCCAGACCAAGGCTGAGTACGACGCCAAGATCAAGCCCTTCATCGCCCAGCACTGCCTGATGTGCCACAGCGTGGCCATGAGCAAGCAGCTGCACAACCCGCCGCTGGTGACCTACGACGACGTCAAGGCCGTGGCCAAGGTCGACACCGGCATGAGCTACACCACGATGTTCATGACCGGCATGGTCCACCTGACCATGCTGGCGGTGATCTTCTGGCTGGCCGCCTATATGTTCGTGCGTACCCGCGTGAACAACCAGATCAAGGCCATCGCGGTGATCACGCCGTTCCTCGCCATGATGCTCGACTTCTCCGGCTGGTTCCTGACCAAGCAGAACCCGAACTTCGCGTGGTTCGTGCTCATCGGCGGCGGCCTGTCGTGCCCGATTGCCGCGCTGGAGCTGGTGGTGTCGTTCTTCGACATGTGGGTGGGCATCCCCGGCTTCCTGCAGCAAAAGCTGGTCAGCGCCAGCAGCCGCTGATCCGGCTCCCCAGCCGCTCGCCGACGGCCGCCGCCACCCCCCGGGGTGGGGCGGCCGTCGTGCTTTGGGGCGGCAGCCTCGCCGCAGCCCCCTCGCACACGGGGGGCCGCGGTGAGGGAAACCCCGCGGTGCGCCCCCTAGAATCCGCCAGCATGAACCCATCCGCCAGCAGCCCCGTCGATCAACAACCCGAGCCTGCGCTGCAGGTGGTGATCCTGGCCGCCGGCAAGGGCACGCGCATGCGCTCGCGCCTGCCCAAGGTGCTGCAGCCGCTGGCCGGGCGGGCGCTGCTGGCCCATGTGCTCGACACCGCGCACGCGCTGCACGACGCGCGCTGCGTGGTCGTCGTCGGCCATGGCGCGCAGCAGGTGCGCGAGGCTTTCGCGGGCGCGGGGCAGCTGGGCTTTTGCGAGCAGGTTCCGCAACTGGGCACCGGGCACGCGGTGCTGCAGGCCTGCCCCCAGCTCGACGACTCCGGCGTGGTGCTGGTGCTGTACGGCGACGTGCCGCTGGTGCGCACGCAGACCCTGCAGCCCCTGCTCGATGCCGCGCGCGGCGGCGCGCTGGCCATGCTGACGGTGCGGCTGGCGCAGCCGGCCGGCTACGGGCGCATCGTGCGCGATGCGCAAGGGCGCGTGTCGCGCATCGTCGAGCACAAGGACGCATCGCCGGCTGAGCTCGCCATCGACGAAGTCAACAGCGGCATCATCGCCGCGCCCGCTGCCGCGCTCAAGCGCTGGGTGGGGCAGCTGCGCAACGACAACGCGCAGGGCGAGTACTACCTGACCGACGTGGTGGCGCTGGCGCACGCCGACGGCGTGCCGGTGCACGGCGTGCCGGCCGCCGACGCCGACGAGCTGCTGGGGGTCAACGACCGCCTGCAGCTCGCTCATCTGGAGCGCGTGATGCAGCGCCGCCGGGCCGAGCAGCTGCTGCGCGACGGCGTCACGCTGCTCGACCCGCAGCGCATCGACGTGCGCGGTGAACTGGTGTGCGGGCAGGACGTGCGCATCGACGTCGGCTGCGTGTTCGAGGGCCGCGTGGAGCTGGCCGACGGCGTGCAGGTGGGCCCCCACTGCGTGCTGCGCGACTGCCGCATCGGCGCCGAAAGCCGCATCGAGGCCTTCTCCCACATCGACGGCGCGGTGTGCGCTGAAGGCACGCGCATCGGCCCGTACGCGCGCCTGCGCCCGGGCACCGAACTGGCGCGCGACGTGCACGTGGGCAATTTCACGGAAGTGAAGAACAGCTCCCTCGGCGAGGCCAGCAAGGCCAACCACCTCAGCTACGTGGGAGACGCCACGGTGGGGGCGCGGGTGAACATCGGCGCCGGCACCATCACCTGCAACTACGACGGCGCGGCCAAGCACCGCACCGTCATCGAGGACGACGCCTTCATCGGCTCCGACACCCAGCTCGTGGCCCCGGTACGCGTGGGCCAGGGGGCCACGCTCGGGGCCGGCACCACGCTGACCCGCGACGCCCCGGCCGGGCAGCTCACCGTCTCGCGCGCCCGCCAGCTCAGCATCGCCGGCTGGAAGCGCCCGCAAAAATAACCCTCAACCCGATCTGATCCATGTGCGGAATCGTCGGCGCCGCGGCGCGCCAGAACATCGTGCCGGTACTGCTCGAAGGCTTGCAGCGCCTGGAATATCGTGGCTATGACTCCTGCGGCCTGGCCGTGCTTCGGGATGGCGCGCTGCAGCGCCTGCGCACCACGCAGCGCGTGGCCGACCTGCGGGCGCAGGCCGAGGGCCTGGAGGCCGAAACGGGCATCTGCCACACGCGCTGGGCCACGCACGGCGCGCCGGCCACGCACAACGCGCATCCGATGATCTCGCGCGGCGAACTGGCGCTGGTGCACAACGGCATCATCGAGAACCACGACGAGCTGCGTGCCGAGCTGGCCGCGGCCGGCTACGAGTTCGACAGCCAGACCGACACCGAGGTCGTCGCCCACCTGGTGCACAGCCTGTACCGCGGCGACCTGTTCGGCGCCGTGAGGCAGGCCGTGGCGCGCCTGCGTGGCGCCTACGCCATCGCGCTGGTGCACGTGGCCGAGCCCGACGTGGTGGTCGGCGCGCGCGCCGGCAGCCCGCTGGTGCTGGCGCAGAGCGACCGGGGCTGCTATGTCGCTTCCGACGCGCTGGCCCTGGCCGGCAGCGCGCAGCGGGTGGCCTACCTGGAGGAGGGCGACGTCGTGCGCATCGACCCACGCGGCGCGCAGGTGGTGGACGCCCAGGGTCGCGTGGTGCAGCGCGACTGGCAGCCGCTGCAGGCCTATGCCGGCGCCACCGAGCTCGGGCCCTACCGGCACTACATGCAAAAGGAGATCTTCGAGCAGCCGCGCGCGGTGGGCGACACCCTCGACGGCATCGAAACCCTCGGGGCCGAGCTGTTCGGCGACTCCGCCGGCGTGCTGGGGCGCGTCAAGCGCGTGCTCATCCTGGCTTGCGGAACCAGCCACTACGCAGGCAGCGTGGCGCGCAACTGGATCGAGGCGCTGGCGCGCATTCCGGTGGACGTGGAAGTGGCCAGCGAATACCGCACCCGCGACAGCGTGCCCGACCCCGACACCCTGGTGGTGGGCGTGTCGCAAAGCGGCGAGACGGCCGACACCCTGGCCGCGCTGCGCCACGCACGCAGCCTGGGCATGCCGCACCAGCTGGCCATCTGCAACGTGCCGGCCAGCGCGATGATGCGCGAGTGCTCCATGCGTTTCGCCACCCGCGCCGGCGTGGAGATCGGCGTGGCCTCGACCAAGGCCTTCACCACCCAGCTGGTGGCGCTGTTCCTGCTCGCGCTGACCCTGGCCAAGCTGCGCGGGCGCCTGAGCGCCGACGACGAGCAGCAGCACCTGCAGCACCTGCGCCACCTGCCGGTGGCGCTGCAGGCCGCGCTGGCCACCGAGCCGCAGGTGATGGCCTGGGCGGAGATCTTCACGCGGCACGACAACGCGCTGTTCCTTGGGCGAGGCATGCATTTCCCGATCGCGCAGGAAGGCGCGCTCAAGCTCAAGGAGATCTCCTACATCCACGCCGAGGCCTACCCGGCCGGCGAACTCAAGCACGGCCCGCTGGCACTCGTCACCGACGCCATGCCGGTGGTCGTGGTGGCGCCCAACGACGCGCTGCTGGACAAGCTCAAGAGCAACCTGCAGGAAGTGCGCGCCCGCGGCGGGCGCCTGTACGTGCTGACCGACGCCGGCACGCGCATCGACAACACCGAGGGCGTGCACGCCATCCGCCTGCCCGAGTACTACGGCCTGCTGTCGCCGGTGGTGCAGGTGGTGCCGCTGCAGCTGCTCGCCTATCACACCGCGGTGGCCCGGGGCACCGACGTGGACAAGCCTAGGAACCTGGCGAAGAGCGTGACGGTGGAGTGAGGGGTGGGGCCACGGGATGCGTCAGTGTGCGCGGGAAATAAAGTCGTTAACTGAAAACAAAGTCGGTGACTGGGAAATATAGTCGCTGACTGGGTTGAGCCCAGAAGGAAATAAAGTCGCTTACCGGGATGCTGCCGCGCGTCCCGGTGGGTTGCAGATCCGCCGGCCTCGCGATGGTGGACCTGCAGCCAAGGGCTGTCCCGCGCAGATAGGACCTGTCCCGCCTGAGGCCTCGTGGAACGCCGGGGTCTGCAGATCGGGAAGTTCAAGGCGGGACTGCGTAAGAAGTCGCAGGGGCTGCGCTTCCAGGTTTCGGTCCCAACAGTTGTTAACCTTGCCAGGACCGCCAGGGCCACTTGCACGCGCGTGCGGAGATAGCTAGCTGCGAGGAAGCTCAGAAGGGGCGGTGGGCGTCAGCTCGTCGGCCAAAGCGGGCGTTGGGCGCTGCCGGTGCTGGGGACTGCAATGGTGTGGGTAGCGACCGCCGGACGCCATCGTGGTGAAACTGGCCACCGCATCGGCCACACCCTCGATCAGTCCGAGTGCACTGTCGGGAAGCCCTGTTACGACCAGGAAGGCCGGCAGCAGCACCGTCGTGGTCTCGTAGCAGAAGTCTCCCAGCGCGCTGGTCATCCACGCGCCGGCAATGGTGCGGATGAGCCAGGTGCCGCTCTCGGAAGTCGAGTGTTCTCTCTTTGCCGAGCGCGTCCTTCAGTGGTCGTGCCTGTGGTGGATGTCGGGCGTGTGCGCATGGCTGTGGGTCATCGCTTCGTGTCGGTGCCGGTGGCTGTGGCGCTCGCCGGGAACCGTGGCCGCATCGTGCGCATGCTGGTGGTGCTCGTCGTGGACATGCTCATGTTCGTGTTCCATCGCTTCGTGCGTATGCACGTGCTCGTGCCGCTCAGTCAGGTGCAGCCATACGCCGATTCCCATCAGCACCGAAGCGCCCAGAAGCGGCGGGGTCACCGGGTCGCCCATGAGCACCGCGAGCAGCGCGCCGAAGAACGGCGCAACGGAAAAGTAGGCACCGGTTCGCGCCGAGCCGAGGTGGCGCAGCGCGACGACGAACATCGACAGGCTGACGCCGTAGGCGAGGAGGCCGACCAGCATCGCGGCGCCGACCAGGGGAATTCCCGGCATGCTGGCACCCGAGCCCAGTGCGAGGGCCAGGTTGACGCCGCCGGCCACCAGTCCCTTGATGGAAGCAACCCACGTCGCGTCCGCGCCGGACACCTTGCGCGTCAGGTTGTTGTCGATGCCCCAGGCCAGGCAGGCACCGAGCACGAGCAGCGCCGGGGTAAGTTCGGCGGCCGACCACCGGCCGCCACCACCTCCGCTGAGCAGCACCGCGCCAGCCACGATGGCCAGCATGCCCAGCGCGATGCGCCGGTCGAAATTCTCGCGGAACACGAACCACGCCAGCAGCGCGGTGAATACGCTTTCCGCATTGAGCAGCAGCGCGGCTCCCGACGCGTGCATTCCGTCAAGCCCGCGCATCAGCAGCACCGGTCCGAGCACGCCGCCGAAACCCACTGCGGCGGCGAACCACAGCGTCTCCGCCCCGGCCAGGCGCACGCGAGGCGCTCGCAGCAGCAGGCGCCAGGCGCTCAGCCCGACGCCCGAGCCGACATACAGCAACCCCGCCAGCACCCACGGATCGGTTCCGCGCAGCAACTGCTTGGCCAGCGGCGTTCCCGCGCCGAACAGCAGGGCCGCGCCCAGCGCCGCAAGGACGCCGGGCGGGGGCGATCGGAACAGGCGCTCCATGCTCAGTTCGCCGGGTGCAGCGCGCAACTGTGCGACGTCGTTCCCTGCTCGACCTGCAAGGTGCTGTGGGCGATGCCGAATCGTCCGCGCAGCGCGTCGACCATGCCGTCGAGCATGGCATCCCCCGGGTAGCCCCCTGGCATGACCAGGTGCGCGGTCAGCGCGCTTTCCGTGGTGCTCATGCCCCAGATGTGCAGGTCGTGCACGTCGGTCACGCCCGCCTGGCCGCGCAGGAAGCCGGCGACCTCGCGGACGTCGATTCCAGCCGGGACCGCCGACAGGATCAGTTGCACCGACTCGCGCAGCAATCCCCAGGTGCCGTAGGCGATCAGGACGACGATGACCATGCTGACCAGCGGGTCCAGCCAGTTCCAGCCGGTGGCCATGATGAGCAGCCCGGAGACCACCACGCCGAGCGAGATCGCTGCGTCTGACGCCATGTGCAGGTAGGCGCCGCGCACGTTGAGGTCCGACTTCTGGCCGCGCATCAGCAGCCATGCCGAGAAGCCGTTGACCACGATGCCACCCGCGGCGACCAGGGTCACCGTCAGCCCCGCCACCGCAGGGGGGTCTAGCACGCGCAGCAGCGCCTCCCAGGCGATGGCCCCGGACGCCAGCAGCAGCAGCACGGCGTTGGCCAGCGCGGCGAGAATCGACGTACTGCGCAGACCATAGGTGTAGCGTCCGTCGGGCGCGCGCTTTCCGAGCATGGCCGCAGTCAGCGCGAGCACCAGGCCGAGCACGTCCGACAGGTTGTGCCCGGCATCGGCCATCAGCGCGGTGGAGTTGGCGACGAAGCCGAAGCCGAACTGCGCCAGCACCAGCAAGCTGTTGAGCGCGATGGCGACGCGAAACGCCGTGGCCTGCCGCTCGGGATCGCCATGGTGATGGTGCGGGCCATGCCCGTGGCCATGGTGGTCGTGGTGGTCGTGCGCGCAGCCCGTCCCGTGGTCGTGGTCGTGGTCGTGGTCGTGGTCGTGGTCGTGGTCGTGGTCGTGGTCGTGGTCCATCATTCGCTCTCCTGGTGCGGCTCGGCGATGTGCTCGATCATGTCCTGCAGCATGCCGACCACATGCTGGTCGGCCGCGGCATACAGCACGTGCTTGCCTTGGCGTTCTGCCCGCACCAGGCGCGCCGCGCGCAGCAGGCGCAGGTGGTGGCTGACCAGGGTCGGCGTCAGCTCCAGTTCCGCTGCGATGTCGCCGACCGCGGTGCTTCCCTGCAGGCAGGTGACCATGATGCGCAGGCGGGTCGTGTCGCCGAGCAGGCGAAATAGGTCAGCGAGTTGCGGCAGGTCGCCTTCTTTGGAGGATAGATGCATGACTATTTAAATGAACCATTGTTCATATGTTAAATCATGATATCCGAACGGACCTCGGGCTTCGACGACAGCTTCCCGCCGCAACACGGTCGCCGTCACCCGCTGAGCCTAACGCCCGCTTTGGCCGAGCTCCCGCCGCCGGCTCGATGGCTGAGCGTTGGGCATGGGTTAAACCTCTCGCGGGTGGCGCTCCGGGACGGGCGGTGGCGGAGGAGATGTCGGGGATGCGAAACTCGGACGTCTCATCCAACGAAACCAGTGGCAATGGATTGAAGATAGGCGATTGCGTCATCGGCCCGACCTTCCTGGACGACCTGGAGCAAGGTCTTGTAGCGGAATGCAGAGATCGGCTCGTTCTTGACGAAAAAGATGAGTCGCTGCCAATCTGGCTGAATGGGTGAGGCGGCCGCGAGCACTCGTACCAGGCCACGCAACGCAGCCTGCAGCCGTGGCGACTCTGGGTGCGTTCGCAAGGTGTTGCGATGAACGCCCGAGAGGCTGGCCAAGTCCTGCTGCTGCATCTCCAGAAGCGCAGCGAGCCTCGACGGCGAGAGCCGCGTGGTATCAGGCTCGCGCATGGACTCGAGCACATCGGCTGGCAGGGCTTGCATGTTCACCTCTCCGGAGGCTGCAGCGCGCGCACAGTTTGCGCACTGTTTGAGCACACCGTAGTCCTGCTGGCCTGTCTCAGGCGGAGGTAGGCGGAGCATATGTGCAAGCGGCGGAGCTCTGTGCAAACCTGGGTGCCTGAGGGCGAACTGTCGTCGGCCCGCTGCTGTGACGCAGCCTATGAATAGACGCCGTATTCCAGACGGGTCAACAGGTCCATCACGAGGCCGACGCCCTGTGGGCTCTCCAGCAGATCGACCGGCCGGACATCGTCCAGTGCCAAGGCCGGCCGTTCCATCCAGGCCTTGGCATGCGCTCGGCTGCCGAATACCTCAGTCGCTTTGGACAACACCCGCCGTCGCATCTCCCGCGGTGTCCGAGGGGAATCTGCAATCATGAGCGCCTCCGTGGGGCCTGGAGGCGTCCAGCGCAAGCGACAAGCACGCACAACGGCCTGAAGAAGCCAGCGGGCGTTTCGCGCACGCCCCGCCAAAACGCTCGAAGCGCGTTCTTCATGATCGGAGCTTCCGCTGAGGGTCACGGTCGATCCAGATGCAGGCTGCGACCGCCGCAGGAGGGCCGATCGCGACGTAGGCCAGGATGAAGAGCATGGATGCGGTGTAGGACATGCCGACGCGAAGTCTCGAAGGTAGAGGGAGGCAACGCTGCCTGAGGCATGGGTAGCTTGCGGATGAGTGCACCCTAGTCTAAGCATGCCAGGCCGGTCAATGGAAGCCGCTGCTTCGTGCGCGCCGCAGAGGGTGGTCAGCCTCGAAGCGCAAGCGCATCCCCGTTGCCGGTCGACGAGGCGCCCGAGTGCGAAGAACCATCCAGCGCCGGGTTGACGTCGCGCTCCGCTTCTGCCCAATCGCCACGGTACGGTAGCGGGCAGAAGCGGAAAATATTGACAAACTGCGACTTGTCAAGTAATATTTAGCCCCCCTGGGAAAGGCTTGCGACGCCTACCGCAACGGGGCATAAAGCCTGTGGTCAAGTCGCCCGCGCAAGCGGATCTCCTCCCAGTTGTAGTGCACAGCACCAGACGGCTGTCGGCTTCGTGCCGAAAACTCGCACACCGTAATCGTTGCAACGGGGTGTTCTAACGCGTTTCGACGCATAGGACATCTCATGCCTGCTTGCAACGTATTTCATATCCTTCGCCACGGCCCCTCGCACGATGGGGGGCGGCCATGACGCGTCGTCGCTACGTGTTCGACGAGGCGCGTGTCCAGCGTTTCCTGGCTGAGGGACGCGGCACCGGAGACGGACCGCACTATCGTCCCTGGCTACAGGTCCAGGACGTGTCCTCCATGGGGCGGTCTCACCGCCCCTTCGGCATCAAGACCCAGCGCGTCCACCACTTGCTGTCCGACGGCGAGTGGAAGAGCTTTCTCCGCTTGGAAGGCAATCCCCGGGTCATCGACATCTGGGAACAATTCCCGATGGATCGGCTCGAGACGTTCAGGCTTGCCCAGAAGCTCGGCATCAAGCATCCGGTCACGTTGGATGGAACTCCGTACGTCATGACGCTCGACTTCGTCGTGACGGTGCTGCTCTCCCAGGGGCCACGGCTTGTTCCCTACACGTTCAAGTACAGCCCTGAACTTCTGCCTGCGCGAGACCAAGAGCTCATGATCATCACGCGCGCCTTTTGCGAGGCGCGAGGCATGGAACTGCAGCTGATCGACCAGCGATTCTTCGACGAGCCCTTCGTTCTCAACTACGACTCCGTTCGAGCGTACGACGACATCTCGAAGCTGGCCTTCGCGCAGGAAGTGAACGTCACCGGCATCAAGGCTGCACTGCACGAGGAAATCCGACTCGGTGGCGACGAAACCCTGCTCCGGACATGCCGCGCTCTCGCAGGGACCTTCGGAACGGAGTCCTACGTCGTGTACCAGATCGCGATGCATCTGGTCTCTCGCGGTGTGCTCCGCGTCGACCTCAGTTCGTCAACCGGCCTGGAGCGCCTGCCACTCAGTGCGTACACCGCGGTGGTCCAGGATCTCGCGAGGAGCACGTGATGCTTCCGATCAATACCCTACTGAAGGATTCCCGCTCCGAGGAGGTCTCTCGAGTGCTGGCCCTGGTGGCATCGAGGGTGTGCGCGGACCAAACGGCTGGCTACTACGCGCTGATCTCCGTCCACGCGGCTCGCGCGATGCCTTATCTCCATGCAATCCAGCATGTCCATGACCGCGTCGGGCGACGCGAACTGGTGGTCATCGAAGAGGTGTTCGACCCCGTCGATTTGGAGCATCTCTCCAAGCGGGATCGGGAACTCACGGATAGGCGTTGGCGGCTCGTCCGGTTCGTGCTCAAGCGCGGACCACGGATCTGGGACGACACGGCTCGTGGCCGCCTGGCAAGGCGCCTGGCGCATTTCAAGGTCTGCTCCAAGCCCTTTTTCTACGACGTGCTTCGGCGGTACTGGCAACGTGGGCAGACGAAGGAGGCGCTGGTCACTGACCTGTGCTTGTGCGGGGCTCCAGGAGTTCTTCGTATTCCAAGTCCGGGAGCACCAAAAACCGGTCGAAAGCGCACCATCCAGCCGGGCACGGGCGTCGCGGCGACGGAGGAGCATCGCCGCAACATGAGCCTTGCGTGGATGGCGACTCCCGTCAGCAAGGATGGCCGAGATCTCCGGCGTGCCTGGGAATGGATGCTCATTCGGCATTACCCCGAGCACGTGACGCCAGTTCCGCAGTCTTCGGACGGGCACAAGATCAGGGTCGACAACTACGACGCCGTACCCACGTTCGAGCAGTTCGAGTACCACTGGAAACAGGAGTACCCGTTCGACATACGGCAGCTCAAGCGCCTGCGCCAGCGGAGGTTCGACCTGGCCTTCAAGCCCCTGACGACCGGGACACTTCAGGAGGTGCGTGGGCCAGGGACGCGCTACTACATCGACGCAACCGTCCTGGATGTTTACGTCGTGAGCCGGTGGAACCCCCGCCGAGTGGTCAGTCGCCCCACGCTGTACGTCGTCGTCGATCAATTCTCGCGAATGATCGTGGGCATGTACATCGGGCTCGAGCCCCCTTCCTGGGCCGGCGCGATGCTGGCCCTGTGGAACTGTTCCATCGACAAGGTCGCGTATTGCCGGCGGTTCGGCATCGAGATTCGCCCCGAACAATGGCCGACCGGGTATATGCCGTTGCATCTGATGGGCGATCGCGCCGAGCTCATGTCCTCGGACGCAGACCGACTGGCCAACGGATTCAACCTGGATGTCGAAAATGCCCGCGCCTTCGCCGGCGATGCCAAGGGCGTGGGCGAGCGCAGGTTCAAGACGACGCAAGCCATTTTCGGGCCGTTCGTGCCGGGGTACATCGACAAGGAGCTTGCCGGGCGCGACGCCGAGCCGGCGATTCTGCGCAGTGCCTTGACCTTCGAGGCGATCACGCGGGTGATCATCAACTCGGTCCTGATCGCAAACACCCATGTCGTGCGCGACTACGAGGGGTGGCCGGAGGTCATTGCGGATGGGACTCCCTTCGTCCCAGTCAGCCTCTGGCAGTGGGGCGTGGAAAACCTGCGGGCGGACTTTCGCCAGTTTCCCGAGCAACACCTGGTGCGCTACCTGTGGCCGAAGACGGAGATGAAGACCACTCGCCGTGGGTTGCAGTTCCTGCGGGGCCTCTTCTACATGGGCGACGCTGTACGGGAACGATCCTGGTTCACCGAGGCTGTGCATCGCGGAACCCGTGTTCAGGCGTTCTTCCACCCCGAGGACAACACCCAGGCCGTGGTTCTCCTGGGGGACCAACAGGTGGCCCCGTGCGAGGTCTCCCTCGTCAAGCGCTGCCAGCGATTCGGGGGCGCCACCCTGAGCGAGCACATGGCGCTTGTCCACCAGAAGGATCGCCAGAACGCACTGGCCGAGTGGGCCAACCTGGGCGACCGATTGGCCCGAACCCAGTCCATCGCCCAGGATTCCGCTACGAGCCGGCGCGCTGCCGAGCAGGCCAAACCCCCTGGGGAGACCAAGGTCGAGCGGACCCGGGACCTTCGAAGCGCACGGGAGGCCGAACTGGCCCTGCAGGCCGCGGACGTGGTGGCAAGGGTCACCGCCCGCGATACGCCGGAAATCGTCCCGCCTGCCGCACTGTCAAGCCCCGAGGAGGAACGCACTGCGACGGCCGTGGCCGACCAGTCGCGCGCCGTCCTGGAGGAGCTTCGCCGGCAGCGAGGCACCTCCTCCTGATCCCCCTTTCCATATTTGCAGGTTCAACTATGCCCACCACCAACGTCGACGCAGTCACGGCGCATTCCCCGCATACCGTGCGGGCCTTGATGGCCAAGTACGACAAGCCGATCGGCCCGCAACCGGAAAACAATCCCCTGTTGCTGGCGCTTCCGGCCATCAAATCCGACCGGGACTGGATTTGGCAGCTCACGACGCTGCCAGACTACGACCGGGAGCAACTGCAGGATCCGCCGTACGTGCGTGCCTACCACGTGGTCGCCCTCAAGGACTTCTTTGTCGTCAGTGAGCGCTCCCTGAAGCTGGCGCGTCAGATCGACCTCATGATTCGCAGCGGCTACGCCAAGCGCAACCCGCTTGGGGGCGATCACTTCCGGGAGCTGCAGCGAGCCTACTCCATGGCACAGGCTGCCAAGGCCGGGAAGGCCCAAAAGATCGTCTACTCGGCGACTTCACCGTTCTTTACGTCCTCCCTGATCGGCGTATCCGGCATGGGTAAGTCGACCACGATGGAAGCCATCCTCGCCTCCTACCCGCAGTACCTGATCCATGAATCGCTGGGATTGCATCAGGTGGTCTGGTTGAAGGTGGATTGCCCGAAGGACGGCAGCGTCAAGGAGCTTGCTCTCAACATCTTGCGGGCGTTCGACGCCGTGCTGGGAACCTCGCATACACCGCGGACGACAAAGAACGTGACCGTGGACGATCTCATGGCCCGAGTCATGCAGTTGGCCCGGGCGCATTGCCTGGGCTTGCTGGTCGTCGATGAACTACAGAACGTCAGCGTGCGCAAAAGCGGCGGGCGCGAGGAGCTGCTGAACTGGTTCCAGGAGCTCATCAACGAGCTCAAGCTTCCGGTCTTCATCCTCGGCACCTTCAAGGCGCGGGAGGTCTGGCAGCTCGACGTACGCCATACCCGACGAGTTGGCGTCATGGGCAGTGCGACCTGGAGGCCCCTGGCCCGAGGCCCTGAGTTCGATCTCCTCATCGAGCAGCTATGGAGCTACCAATGGCTGCTCGAGCCCGGAGAACTGACCGAGGAATTCCGCGCAGCGGTCTACGAGGAGACCCAGGGAATCGTGGCCTTCATCGTCGACATGTTTCTCGTCTGCC
This sequence comes from Pseudomonadota bacterium, assembly GCA_021847345.1. Taxonomy (GTDB): domain Bacteria; phylum Pseudomonadota; class Gammaproteobacteria; order Burkholderiales; family Burkholderiaceae_C; genus Thiomonas_A. The sequence continues at coordinate 3,284 of JAJZTW010000022.1, read as the reverse complement.
AGTTGCACGCCCTCGGGCACGGCAAGGAGACGCTTACCGCGAAGATGTTTCGTGATGTCGCGCGCAAGGACTTCGAGTTCCTCCAACCGTTGCTGAGCGCGCTTCGGTCCGGGCAGCCGCTGCGCATGCAGAAGTTCCCGGATCTGGGCTCCTACGACGTCGATGAGCTGATCCAGCATCGGCACATGCTCATTCCCCAGGAGCCGGTCTCGATGACGCCAGACAGTCCGGGCGTGAGCATGGTAGGGCGAGCCGCGGCGAAGATTCAGTCTGCACTGGGGCTTTCCGGTGGCGACGCGAAGGCCTTGGTCGAGAGCGTGCTCACGGCCGATCACAAGTCGCACAGGAAGCTCACGGAGGACGCACTTGCCGAGTACTTCAAGCGCCGGGGCGACGGAGGCAGCGATGCGAGTTTTGCCTAGGCCCTATCCCGACGAGCTCCTGTACAGCGTCATCGCTCGCACGGCATACCACTACGGCTACTGGAGCCCGACGCAGTTGCTGCTGCCGCTCTTCGGTAGCCGGGCCGTGATTGCAGTGCCGGATCTACCAAGCAACCTCGCATCGCTGACCGAGAGGACCTTCGACGCTTGGGGGCTAAGCGCGGAGGACGTCGCTGCGCGGCATACGTTGCTGGGCTACTACACATATTTTCAGGGACAGAATGTTCGGCAAGCCGTCCTCGCGTCCATGTGCGAGCGCGGCGGCTTCAATCAGGTCCGCCTGGGCGTCTGCGCGGGCTCGGCCCTGAGCCCCAAGCGGTTCAGGCTGTGCCCGCAGTGCTACGAGGAGGATCGCGCGCGGTACGGCGAGGCCTACTGGCACCGTAGCCACCAGTTGCCTGGCGTGCTGGTTTGCGACCGGCATGGGGTGGTGCTTCAGGAGACCAACGTGCCGTTTCGTCCAGCCGGTCGGCATGAATACGTTGCAGCTCCTCAGGATTTGTCCCACACCCACCTCCACCCCCTTGCCGGGACGCTGCAGCGAAGCGAATTCGCGCAACGGATTGCCATGCGCTCAGCCTTGCTTCTGCAGCTGGCGCCTCGAGGCACGGACGCGTTGCCTGACTACACAGGCGCCCTCGCGAGCCGAGGATTCACGCGCAAGAAGGGAACGGCCGACCGGCTGCGCGAGACGGTCCGGAGATGCTGTGGTGCAGATCTCGCAGAAGCGTCGTTCCGGACGGAGAAGGGACGCGATCCGCTGCAATGGCTGGAGGAGGTGCTGCGGAGGCCTCGACGTGCCATGCACCCGTACCGGCATGTTTTCATGGAGGTTTTTCTCGAGGAATGCGGTGAGGTCGAACAGGACCCACTCGAAGACGACCGGCCAGTTGGGAGGAGGTGGGGCCTTTACCGGGATCCTTCGCTGCGACATGAGGCGGCCCTGATGGCCAGGCAAGGCTTTACGACGCACGCGATCGCGCAGGCCCTGGACGTTGACTGGAAAACCGCGAAGCGTCTGGTCGATCCGACGGAGGCGCCCGCAGGCGGCTCAACGAGAGTTGAGACCGCGGATCGCGAAGCTTGGACTCGTCTGGCGAACGAGCACCCGGGCCTCGGGAAGAAGGGGCTTCGACAGATGCAGCCTGCGCTCTATGCGCGGCTGTATCGTCATGACCCAGCGTGGCTGCGGGAATTTCGTGCTGGAGGGCCCGCAGCATCGCAGAGTCGTCCTCGGGTGGATTGGGTCGCTCGGGATGCGAGACTTTGCGGACTCATCAGGGAGCGGGCGCAGGCTATCCGGGAGCAGGTACCGCTGCGGCGTGTATCGCGGCGTCACATCTTGGGGTGCCTGGATGCCACAGCATTGGTCGCCCATCGGGCGGACAAGTTGCCGCGGACCATAGAGGCGCTCGGTGAGGTGTGCGAGTCCGTCGAAGCCTTTCAGGTTCGCCGGCTGACGAAGGTGCTTGCCGAGCACACGGATGCAACGGCGATCACAAGCTCGAAGGCGCTCTGGGAAGCACGCATCGATTCTTCGCGCTTGGCCGACGGGGGCTGCGCGCTGCTGGCCATCGCGCGAGCGCGGGTCGATCTTTCTCGGATACAGGGTGACACGAATGACGGCGATTGATGCGGGTCTGAACCCGAGCGACCCGCGCATTTCGTGGATCAACGGATGGAGGCGGACGCATCATGGCCTGCGCCTGGAGACGGTCGTGCGGCATGACCACGAAACGGCGCTGGAACAGACCGGAGCGTCGTTGTTGCTGACCAGGTCGCAGGCTTTCGACAACGTGTGCGGCACGTTCTCTGGCGCACCGTGGGAGGTTATTCGAATCGAGATCGACGACCTGTCTCGGATGCTATCGCTCAGGCGACCGCCCGGGGGCGAATTCCGGCGTACCGTGCCACGTGCGGGTTCCTCACGGCATGTCGTGTTTGTCGCCGAGGGGAGCAGCGGCACAGCATACCTGCCAGCGGCTTTGCTCATCCGAGAGCTCTGGCTTTGGAGCGCCGATGCGTTGGACGCGTTGTTGACCCCGGCATCCCTCGAGCTTTTTCTGAACCGCTCATGCGAGGAGGGCAGACCGACGCTCGATGCGTGTGGGCCGCTCGCCCGTGCGAGGGGGGGGAACCTCAGGCGCCTGAGTTGGCTCGCGCAATGTCAGGATGCGCGCGACTCCTGGGCAAGCGTACTCACCTATGCCAACGCGCAGGTCTTGAATCTTCGGTTGCCACGGGCATCTATGGTGGCATGGGGCGTCGGGGTTCGGCTGCAGCGCGGCATTCTCGTGTCACGATTGGCATCCGCGAGGATCAGCTTCTCCCTCCCCCGCGAAGGACTTCCCATCCGCGTCAGGGGGAGGGTGATGCGATGCCCACATCCTCAGGAACGGAGATCCGATCCCCAACCTGATTTCTGGTAGCAGAAACGCGTCTGGCCCCTGGGAGAATGCTCTCATGAGAACCCTGCCCGAGCCGCGCGGCACCTAGGCCGCGCAGCATGAAAGCCGGTTTATGTCCGTTTGGAAGGTCTGCGCCGCAATCTTCAGACCCTCGACCATCGTCAGGTAGGGGAACAACTGGTCGGCCAGATCCTGCGCCGTCATCCGTGCACGGATCGCCAGTGCAGCCGTCTGGATCAACTCGCCGGCCTCGGGCGCGACCGTCTGGACACCCAGCAGTCGTCCGCTGGCCTGCTCGACGACCAGCTTGATGAAACCCCGGGTGTCGAAGTTGGCGAGCGCGCGCGGCACGTTGTCCAGGGTGAGGGTTCGGCTGTCCGTGGCGATGCCGGCGTCGTGCGCCTCGTGCTCGCTCAAGCCCACCGTGGCGACC
>JAJZTW010000077.1 GCA_021847345.1 Pseudomonadota bacterium | reverse complement strand
CGCGTGCCGAGGCTGGGGCGGGGCAGCGGGCAGCGCCGGCTGGAGCGCAGGCAGCGGGCAATCCGGGATCGCAGGCCGGCACTGCGGTGTGGGCGGGCGAGCTGCGCGACCTGCGCAACGAACTCGAGGCGCTGCGCGACTGGGTGCACGCCAGCGTGGCGCGCGCGCCCGTGGGGTCGCCGTCGGCGCTGGAGCTGCGCCTGCAGGCGCTAGGCCTGGACGCCGAGTCGGCGCGCGAGCTGGGTGCCCGCTTCGCCGCCGCGGGCGCCGGCGATTCCGGTGGCGCCACCGGCGGCCCGCTCGAGGCCTGTCTGGACGACTGGCTGGCGGGCCTGCCGCTGCCGCGCGAGCCGATGGCCGCGGCCGGCGTGTATGCGCTGGTCGGCGCCACGGGCGTGGGCAAGACCACAACCATCGCCAAGATCGCCGCGCGCCTGGTGTTGCAGCACGGCACCGACGCGGTGGCGCTGGTGACCACCGACACCTACCGGATCGGCGGCGCCGAGCAGCTGCGCATCTACGGGCGCATTCTCGGCGTGCCGGTGGCGGTTGCGCGCGACGCGGCCGAGCTGCGCGCGCATCTGCAGGCCTTCGGCGACCGGCGCTACGTGCTGATCGACACCATCGGGCTGAGTCCGCGCGACTCCCGGCTGGGCGAGCAGCTGCAGTGGCTGCGCGAACTCGGCGCGGCGGTGCGCCCCTTGCTGCTGCTGAGCGCCGGCATGAGCCCGGCGGTGTACGAGCAGGCCTGGGAGCTGTACCGCGAGCTGCCGCCGGCCGGCTGCATCCTGACCAAGCTCGACGAGGCTCCGGCCTTCGGCTCCGCGCTGCGCTGGCTGCAGCGCCGGCAGCTGCCGTTGTGGTTCTACACGGACGGTCAGCGCGTGCCCGAGGACCTGCACGCGCCGACGGTCGTTAAGATTAAGGCCTTGTTGCAACGTGCGCCTGCGGCAACGAGTGCCGACGGCACGGCGTTGCGCCCGGGCCTCGACGACGCGGCACCTGCCGTCGTCAACAGCCGCTGAGGAATTCGCCATGGACCAAGCCGAAGGATTGCGCCGCCTGCAGCGGCGTGCCACCAAGGTCATCACGGTCGCCAGCGGCAAGGGCGGCGTCGGCAAGACCAACGTGGTGGCCAACCTGGCCATCAGCCTGGCGCGTACCGGCAGCCGGGTGATGGTGTTCGACGCCGATCTCGGACTGGGCAATATCGACATCCTGCTGGGACTGACCCCGCGCTACAACATCTCGCATGTGCTGTCGGGCGAGAAGACCCTGCAGCAGGTGCTCGTGCGAGGTCCGCAGGGCATCTGGGTGCTGCCGGCCGCCAGCGGGGTCAGCGCGATGGCCGAGCTCGATGCGCGCAGCCGCTCGCGCCTGATCGACGCCGTCAGCGCGGTGGACCTGCAGCTCGATTTCCTGCTGGTCGACTGCGCCGCCGGAATCGCCGGCGACGTGCTGACCTTCAGCCGCGCCGCGCAGGACCTGATCGTCGTGCTGTCGAACGAGCCGGCGTCGGTGGCCGACGCCTACGCGCTGATCAAGGTGCTTTCCAAGCAGTACGGGCAGAGGCGCTTTCACCTGCTTCCCAACATGGTGCGCGATGCGCGCGAGGGGCAGGCGCTGTTCGCGAAGATCGCCGGGGTCAGCGACCGCTACCTCGACGTGTCGCTCGACCTGGCCGGCAGTGTTCCGCTGGACCCGGCGCTGCGCGCGGCGGTACGCGCGCAGCGCGCCGTGGTGGAATCGGCTCCCGACAGCGCGTCGGCGCGCGCCTTCGACCTGCTCGCCGAGCGCGTGCGCACGTGGCCGGTGCCCAGCGGGCCGGGGGGGCAGCTCGAATTCTTCATGTCGCAGTGGCTGCAGGCCGACGCGGAGGCCCCGTCGGCCTGAGGCCGCGAGGCTGCGCAGGATGCGCGAAGCAATGAAATCGGTGGTCTACGCTCCCCAGGAAACGCGCGAGCAGCGCCTCGGCAGGCACCTGCCGATGGTGCGCCGGATCGCCGCGCAGATGGCCGCGCAGCTGCCGGCCTCGGTGGACATCGCCGATCTCGAGCAGGCGGGCATGATCGGGCTGTGGGATGCGCTGGAGCGCGGTCAGGAGCAGGCGCCCGGGCAGTTCGGCGCCTATGCCGCGATTCGCATTCGCGGCGCCATCTACGACGAGTTGCGGCGCCAGGACTGGCTGCCGCGGCGCAGCCGTGCGCAGGAGCGCGCCATCCACAAGGCGATGGGGGAGCTGACGCAGTCGCTCGGGCGCCCGCCGGAGGACCAGGAGATCGCGGCGCGCCTGGGTTGGGAGCTGTCCCACTACCACGCGGTGCTGGCGCAGACCAGCATGCAGCTGCTGTACCTGGAGGACCTCGGCCTGGCCGACGGCCAGGACTTCACGGAGCGCCATGCCGACCTGTCGATCGCGCGCCCCGACGAGGCGCTGCAGGACGAGCAGCTCGAGCGCGACCTGCAGGCGGCCATCGAAGGCCTGCCGGAGCGCGAGCGCCTGATCCTTTCCCTGTATTACCAGGAGGAGCTTCAGCTCAAGGAGATCGGTGAAGTGCTGGAGGTCAGCGAATCGCGCATCAGCCAGTTGATGAAGCAGGCGGTGATGCGCCTGCGCGCGAGTCTTCGCGACCATGGCGCGGCCCCGGCGCGCTGAGCGACCCCGGCATGGACATCCTCAGCATCGTCGGGCTGCTGGTCGCGATCGGGTCGATCGTGGTCGGCCAGTTCCTCGAGGGCGGCAGCCTGGGGTCGATCCTGCAGCCTACCGCGTTCCTGATCGTCATCGGCGGCACGCTGGGCGCGGCGATGCTGCAGTACCCGCTGCCGGTGTTCGTGCGCTGCCTGCGAATGCTGCCGTGGGTGATCCGGCCGCCGTCGCTCGATCCCCAGGGGGTCATTCGGGAATTGCTGCGCTACAGCGACGTTGCGAGACGCAACGGGCTGCTGGCGCTGGAGTCGATGATCGACGGCATCGACGACGCCTTCCTGCGCCGCGGGCTGCAATTGCTGGTGGACGGTGCCGATCCTGCGAAAATCCGCTCCACGATGGACCACGAGATCCAGGCCGTGGAGCATCACGACAACCAGGCCGCGCGGGTGCTCGAGTCCGCTGGCGGCTACGCGCCCACGGTGGGCATCCTGGGCGCCGTGCTCGGGCTGATCCACGTGATGGAGAATCTGGCCGATCCGAGCAAGCTCGGCGCGGGAATCGCGGTGGCTTTCGTCGCCACGATCTACGGGGTCGGGTCGGCGAACTTGTTTTTTCTCCCTGTTGCGAACAAGATAAAAAATATCGTGCATGAGCGAGCGAAGCTGCAGGAGTTGATGGTCGACGGACTCGTCGCCATCGCCGAAGGCGAGAATCCGCGCATGATCGAAGGGCGCCTGCAGGGCTACTTCGCCCATTGACGGGCGGGTTGCCGCAGGTTGGAGCACCGCCGCGTTGCGGGCGGTGCCGGGCGAGGCGAGGAGGGTGGCGCGATGAACGATGCGCAGATCGACTCGGGCGTGGACGGCGTCGGGCGCATCGTGCCTGCCGAGCCGCTGCGCCCGGTGGGCGGGGCGTCGGACGGGGGCGATTCGGGTCGGCGCCGCCAGCCCGGCAAGCCGGCCGCCGAAGACAAGCCGGTGCCCGGGCAGCCGCGCGTGCCTTCCGGCCAGCGCGCCCCGGGGCATCGAATCGATGAACAGGCCTGAATGCATGCTGGCCGATCTTGACGGAGCCGAATGTTGACCATGGTCGCCGTGTTGCTTGCGCTGGGGCTGTTCATCGTGCTGCTGCAGTTCGGTGTCATGACCCTGGTGCGTCGTCTCGCGCAGCAGCTCGAACTCGAGCGCGCGCGCATCGACAAGCTCGAACGCGCTGCAGCCCGCGCGGTCGCCGGCATGGCCGATTTCGTGCCCACGCTGACTCCGCAGCCGGAGTCGCCGCGCAAGGCCACGGCGGCGGCGCCGCAGCCGGCGGCGCCCGTGGTGCCCGCAACGCCGGCCGCAGCCGCTGTCGCGGGCCTGGCCGTGGCGCCGGCGGCGGGCTCGCCGCAAGGCGCTCTCGCGGCGGCCGGGGCCGAGCCGAGGGTGGACCCGAACGAGTTGCGCGGCGAGATGCTCGGCCTGATGCGCCAGCTCGTCGACCAGGGCTTGAGCGTGCGCGACATCGCGTCGCGCTGCGGATTGAGCGAGGCCGAGGCCGAACTCATGCTCAGCCTGCACGGGGGCGAGCGTGGCTGAGTCGCGGCTTGCCGCTGCGCGCCGCTGACGGCCGGCACGCGCTCGCATGGGAAACACCGCCGGTCCACTGCCGCCGATGCTGCCGACGCAGGTCGGCGGCACGTCGTTTCCGGCCCGCCTTGCGCCGCTTGCCGGCAGCCAGAGCGTTCCGCTGGCGCTGCCGGCCGGCGCGCGCGTGGTGGCCGAGGTCGTGCAGACCCAGACCGACGGCCAGGTCCTGCTGCGCCTGGGCCAGACCCTGCTGGCGGCACAGTTGCCGGGACAGCACCAGGTGGGCGAGCAGCTGCCGCTGATCGTGCTCAGCGAGCCCGGTTCGCAGCCGGCGTTGCTGATGGCGCCACCGGGCAGCGCGCCGGCGTCGCAGTCGGAGCTGTCTTCCACCGCCCAGTTGCTGGCTCGCCTGCAGCAGCAGCCCGCGCAGGCGGTGCGCGCCGCCGAGCCGCTGTGGCCGCAGCCGGACGGAGTGGCGTCGCCGTCGCTGGCGCAGTCGCTGGCGTCGAGCGTGGGCAGCAGCGGGCTGTTCTATGAAAGCCATCTCGCCGCCTGGGTGCAGGGAGAGCTGCCGACGCAGGCGCTGTTGCAGGAGCCGCAGGGACGCCTGTCCGCCGCGGCGCAGGCCCCCGTGCCCAGCGGTTCGCCTGTGCCGGCGGGTCAGGCGCCGGCTCGGCCGCAGGGCCTGGCCACGGGGAGTGCAGCGGGCGTCGCGACGGGGCCGCTGCCCGGCGCGGATCGTCCCGCTGCCACCGGCGCGCAGCGAAACCAGGCGGCGCAGCCCGCGCAGGGCGCGCCGGCGCAAGGCGCCGTCGCAGCCGGCGGCGGGGCGCCGCAGCAGTTGCCGGTGGCTGCTGCGCGCCTGCACGCCGCGGCCGGCGTGTACGCGGCCGTGCAGGCACAGTCCAGCGCCACCGCGGCGGGTACCGTGGGCACGACCGCGCAGGCGATGCCCGCCCAGCTGCAGGCGCTGGTGCAACAGCAACTGGCCACGCTGGCGCAGGGCGCCGTGGTGTGGGCCGGACAGGCGTGGCCGGGGCAGGAGCTGGAGTGGCGCATCGAGCCGGACGATTCCGCGCCGTCGGGCGCGGATGCCGCGCCGTCGCAGCGGGCCTGGACCTCGGTGCTGCGCCTGGATCTTCCCAGGCTGGGCGAGCTGGTCGTCACGCTGCAGCTCAGCGGCGCCGCGCCGGCGGGCGACGCCGCCGCTGGCGCGTCGCCCGCCGGCGCGGCGCACCTGCGCGTGCGCGTCGAGCATGCGAGCCAGGCGGGCCGCGCGTTGCACGCGCATGGCGGCGAGTTCCGGCAGGCCCTGCGCGACGCCGGCTTGCAGCTCGACGAACTCGCGCTGCGCCCGCTGGCAGGCGACGCGCATGGCTGAGCGCACGGGCACGCCGCCACAGGCGCCGCGCGAGGCGGTGGCCTTGCAGTACCAGCGCGACACCCAGGGTGCTCCCCAGGTGGTGGCGAAGGGGCGCGGGCTGATCGCCGAAGCTATCATCCAGCGAGCTCGCGAGGCCGGGGTTTATGTGCATGAATCCCCGCAATTGGTGCAGTTGTTGATGCAGGTAGACCTTGACGCACAGATCCCCCCCGCCTTGTATGTCGCCGTCGCAGAGTTGCTGGCCTGGCTGTGGCGCCTGGAGCACGAGGCGTCGAATCCCTGAACCGGTGCGCAGGGGACGCATGCGCGCGGTGATGCCCGAGGCGGGAGGCGTGTCGTGAACGGCGCGTTGTCCGCGGCATCGGCTGCCGAACTCGCGCGCTCGACCTTCCGTCGCCTGGCCGCGCTGCGCCTGGCGCCCACGCCGGAGAACTACGTTCGTGTGTGGGCGGAGCTGGTGCGCGCGGGCGAGCATCCGGCGTCGGCGACGAATGGCTTCGCGCCCGCGCAGGCGGCGCGCCCCGCCGTGCAGGCGACAGGCTCCGCCGACGCCGCGCCCGGCATCGCCGCGGCTGCCGGTGCGTCCGCGGCATGGCGCCAGATGTGGGAGCACAGCCTGCACCTGGGCTTGATCCCGGCCAGCGCCGCGCAGCCGGCGCTGCAGCACCGCGCCGGCAAGTTGCTGGCGCGCGCGCAGGCGCCCGACCGCGAGCTGCCGGGGGACAACCGCGACCTGTGGCGCGACTTCCAGCAATGGCTCGACGGCGAGCATGTCGCGGTGGACGGCATGCTCGACCTGTTTTCCAGCGTGGTGGCGCACCTGGGCGCGGTGTTCGCGGGCGACAGCGCGGCCGCGGCCGAGCTCGGCACCCTGCAGCAGGTCGTGCGGCGCCCGCTCGACCGGCCGCGTATCGAGCTGGCCCGCTCGGTGATCGAGCCGTGGCTGCGGCGCCAGGCGGCGCTGCAGCGCGGCGCGCTGGAGGCCCGGGTGACCTCGCGCGACGTGGTCGGCGCCGTGATGCGCAGCCTGGGGGCGTTCCTGGCCCACAACGAGCGCTTCAACCAGGCGCTGCAGGGCGACCTGCGGCGCCTGGAGTCGGGCCTCGACGAGCAGCAACTCGGCGAGCTGGCGCAGGAGCTGCTGCAGCGCGGCGTCACGCTGCAGGGGCACAGCAGCGAACTCGGCGCGCAGTTGCAGCGTGCGCAGCAGCAGGCCGAGGAGGCCCTGCAGCGCATCCGCGACCTGGAAAGCGAGTTGCAGCAGGCCAGCCAGCAGCTGCAGGAGGATCCGCTGACCGGTGCGCTGAACCGGCGCGGCCTCGACGTGGCGTTCGCGCACGGCATCGTGCGCGCGCAGCAGACGGCGCGCCCGATGTCGGTCGCGCTGCTGGACCTGGATCAGTTCAAGAAGGTCAACGACAGCTACGGGCACGATTTCGGCGACGAGGTGCTGCGCGGGCTGGTCCAGGTGGCGCGCAAGATGGTGCGCCCGGCGGACAGCATCGCCCGCATGGGGGGCGAGGAGTTCATGGTGCTGTTCCCCGATACCGATGCCGACGCCGCGCAGCGTGTCGTGCAGCGCCTGTTGCAGGGTTTCCGCAACCGCCGCCTGCTGCACCAGCCCACCGGTCAGCGCGTGGAGCTGAGTTTCAGCGCCGGCGTCGCTCAGTGCAGCGACGGCGAGGATTTCGGCGCCCTGTACCAGCGCGCCGACAGCGCGTTGCGCCAGGCCAAGGAGGCCGGGCGCCAGCAGGTGTTCGTCGCGCCGGCTCGTTGAGCCGCGTCGACGTCGCGGCCGCGGCGCCGGGCGCGAGTTGCCGGGCCGTCGGGCGCGCCTTACCATGTGTCGGCGCCACGTGACCCCATGTCAGAAATCCAGGACCCCGCGAATCGACACGCCAGGATTCTCGCCATGTTGCGGGACAGTCGTGGTACGTTGCCGTCGCCCAACTCGGTTGCACTGCAGTTGATGCGCCTGGTCGAGCGCGACGATGTCGGCGTGTTCGAGGTATGCCGGGTCGCCAGGGGGGACCCGGTGCTGGTGGGCAAGGCCGTGCAGCTTGCGAACTCGGCGCTGTACGCCGGCCTGCGCCCGACCGCGGCGATCGAGGACGCGGTGATGCGTATCGGGGTGGCTGCGCTGGCGCGCCTGGCGGTCGGGCTGAGCCTGGTGCACAGCCACGGCACGCGTCTGGGGAACCTGGAGCTCGAACTCTTCTGGCGCCGCTCGCTGGCGCGCGGGCTCGTGCTGCAGCAGCTCGCCCGCAGGCGTCACGCCTTGCCGGTATCCGAGGCCTTCAGCCTCGGGCTGCTGGCCGATATCGGGCAACTGGGCATGCTGGCCGCGCTGGGACCCGACGCGCTGGGGGATCCCGCGCAGGATGATCCGCTGGCCTGGCAGCGCCAGCGCTGGGGTTTCGACCAGACGGAGGTCGGCGGCGCGTTGCTGCAGACCTGGAATTTCCCCCGGCGCCTGTGGCAGGCACTGTTGCCGCCGGGCAGCGCGCCGGACGCTTCGGCCGAGCTGAGCTCGATGGTCGAGGTGGCACGCTCGCTGGCCGCCGCGCTCGATGCGCGCCGTGCCTTGCGCGAATTGCCGGGACTGTGCATGGGGGCCTTGCGCCTGGGTCTCGACGAGGCCGCGCTGCTGGGCATGCTGGACCAGCTGCATGAGGACTTCGCCCAACTCGCCGCGATTCTGCAGTTGCAGGTGTCGCAGCAGCAGGCGCAGCAGGAGTTCCAGTCGCTGCGCGAACGCCTGGGTTCCGCGCCCGCGCAGTTCGACGCCCAGCCTGCCACCGTGCTGCTGGCGGGGCCGCTGGCCAGCGGCCGTGCCGACCTGCAGCAAGCCCTGCGCGACGAGGGGTGGAATGTGGTGGTCGAGCCCGATCTGGCCGCCGGCTTCGAGCATGCCCGCGCCAGCCTGCCCGACGCCGTGGTGCTCGACGCCGAGCATCTTCCGATGCCCCCCGAGGAGCTTTGCCGCTCCTGGCGCGAGCACGAAAGCGCCCGCCTGTACCTGCTGCTGCTGGCCGAGCGACTGGACGGCGAGCAGCAGCTGCTGGCCTTGCGCGCCGGCGCCAACGACGTGCTGCCGGCAAGCACTCCGGGTGAGCTGGTCGTGGCCAGGCTGCGGCCGGGCATCCGCATGGTGCGCCTGATCCATGCGCTGGAGCGCGAGCGGGCCCAGGCGCATGGCCGCCAGCGCGAACTCGCGGCGCTCAACGCGCGCCTGCGCGAAGCCGCCTACAGCGACGAGCTGACCGGTCTGCCCAATCGCCGCGCCCTCGACGAATTCCTGGCGCGCTCGTGGGAGCACGCGCTCGCACACGACCTTGCGTTGAGTTGCGTGCTGCTCGACCTGGACCACTTCAAGTCGATCAACGACACGCATGGCCACGACACCGGGGATCGAGTGCTTCGTGCCGTCGCCCGCGCCTTGCAGGAGCATTGCCGCGGCGACGACCTGCTGGCGCGCTGGGGTGGCGAGGAGCTCGTGCTGGTCTGCCCCGGGGTGGAGCCGGGCGCGGCCGCGGCGGTGGCCGAGCGCATGCGTTCGGCCGTGCAGCAACTGGGTGGCGGGTTGCCGGCGGTGACGCTTTCGGGCGGCGTGGCCGGGGCCGCGCGCGAGCACCCGGACTCCGTGGGGGCGATGATGCGAGCGGCCGACCAGGCCCTGCTGCGGGCCAAGCGCGAGGGGCGCAATCGCATCGTGCTGGCGGAAGCCGAGGATGGGTCGGCCGCCGCCTGAGCCGGCCGCGTGTGGTCAGGCCGGCGGGTGCGCGGCGAAGGTTTCGTGCTTGCGCTGGGCCTGCAGCTCGATGACGAAGATGGCGCGCCCGGCGTCTTCGCGACGCTCGCCGGAGCGGCAGGCGACGACACTGCAGGTATCCCATGCCGCGCCGGGAGCCGTGCCCGTGTCGCGCTGCACGGACACCAGCTGGCCCAGCGACAGCGCCTGGTCGAACAGCACGCGCAGAACGTTGCCCTTCGAGTCGCCCAGCAGCAGCGCGCGGCGGTCGACGCCGCCGCCGGCGGCGCCCAGGCGCAGGTGCACGGCGCGCGCGGGGTAGGTGCCGCGGTTGTCCAGGCGCAGCGTCTCGGTGGCTTCCAGCAGCCGGCTGATCTGCGGATCGTCCCAGTCGACCTGGGTCATGCGCCCCAGTGTCGGATCCTTGTCGTTGCGCATCATGGCGGGCTCCCGGCTTGCAGCGCAGGTGGTCGGTGGCGAGCCGCGCCCGGCGCGGGCCCTGCGGCCCTGGCCCGGCGCGGGCCCAGGCAACGCCATGCGGCGACGCGGCGTTGCCCTTCAAGCATAGCTCGCCGGCGGCGCGCCGGTCAGGCGAGGTAGGCGATGAAAACGCCTTCGTCGCTCGCCCCGCGCTGGCCGGGTCGGCACTGGCGCACGCGGTAGGCACGCGGCTTGTCGTCGGGGCGGTCGGTGTGGCGCACCAGCACCGTCGCGTCGGCCGGCAGCATGCGCTCGAGCGACACCGTCAGGCCGCCGTCGGCATCGCGCAGCAGCGCGGCCTCGAGCCATTCGTCGCTGCCCTGCAGGCGCAGCTGCATGCCCATGGGCTCGCGCTGCATCCACAGCGACTCGAGCAACTGGTTGACGCGCCGCCCGGCGTAGCTCCAGGCGCCGCGCCCGGGCTTGAGCGCGTCGGCCACCGGGGCACGCTGGCCCTGGTTGGCGAGGTCGATCAGGCGCGCCAGCTCCTGGTGCCAGTGATCGTGCCACATGCGCAGGTCATCCAGCGTGTCGGCCATTCCGGGGAGGTCGACGAAACGCAGCCACACGCCGACGTCGCAGGCGAAGGAGCCGGCTGCCTGCGCAGGGTCTCCGTAGTCGGTGACGCCGTCGATGATCTCCTGCAGGTGGCGCTTGGCGCGCAGGCGCTCGCGCGCCCACATGTCGGAGACCTCGTAGTAGCTCTTGCCCTGCTGGTTGCCGATCATCGGCAGCATGATGGTGCGCCGGTCGATGCCATCGTCATCGGCGAAGCCGCTGCGGTCGACCGGGGCGGGGCGCAGCAGCGTGCGCAGACGCGTCAGCAGACGCGACAGCAGGGATGCCGGAGGCTGCCGAGGGGGGGTGGAGCGGCTCATGTCCGAAGCATACGCAATCCCGGCGCGCGCGCCAAAACCCGGCGCCCGCGCGGCGCCGCGGAGTCAGACGAACGCGAAACGAACTGCGCCCCAGTGGCGTGAGCCCACGCGTACCGGGCGCGAGAGTTCGCGCATGATTTCCCCGGTATCGCGCGCGTAGACCTGCAGCAGGAAGTCGCGCGTGTTGCGCGCAGCGTGCAGTCCCACGGGGTCGTTGAACAGGCGCCGCGAGCGGTTGCCGACCAGGTCGCGCTGAGGGTCGCCGGTCAGCGGCTGGTCGAACTTGGAGTTGTGCGCGGCGGCGTAGCCGTTGCGGTCGACCAGCAGCACGAACACGTAATGCTCGGACTGCGCCAGGTAGCGGTCCTCGATGGGCTGGATCTCGCGCTTGAACCAGTCGGTGAAGCGGCAGTCGTACTTCGGCGGCTGCGTGCCGGGCACCGGGCGGTACTGCTCGTCGAACAGGTCGGCCTCCGACAGCTCGCCGTCGGCCAGCGCGCGCTGCAGTCGTGCCTGCATGTCCCCGGCGGCCTGCTCGAGCGCGCTGAGCACCCGGCTGGCCGCCGAGTCGGTGCGGAACAGGGTTCCCGAGTCGAACAGGCGCTGGCTCTTGTCGAGCGCCATGTCGAGCGCCTCGCTGATGCGCTCGCCGCGCCTGACGGCGCCTTCGGCATCGTCGCGCACGCGCCCGGCCATCGCCTGGAAATGCTCGTCCAGGCGGTGCAGCTGCTCGGATTGCAGCGACAGGTCCGCGGTTGCCGCGGCGGTCTTGCCGGCGACCTGGCTGACCCCGCCGGCGATGTCGTGGAAATGCTCAGCGATGTCGTGCACGCGCTGCTGGCTGGCGTCCATGCGCGACGAGAAATCCTCGGTGCCGTGGTTGACCGCGTGCAGCGACTTGCCGATGGTGTCGACCGACTGGGCGATGCTGGCGACCGACTTCTCGGCCGTCTGCGCGAGCTTGCGGATCTCGTCGGCGACCACCGCGAAGCCGCGCCCGGCCTCGCCCACGCGAGCGGCCTCGATGTTCGCGTTGAGCGCCAGCAGGTTGGTCTTCTGGGCGATCTCGCGGATCACCGCCATGTGCTGCACGACTTCGCCGAAATGGCGCTGCAGCCGCTCGACCTCTGCCCGGTTGCGCCCGTTCTGCGCCACCAGTTCGGCGAACAGCTCGCGCATCGCCTGGGTCTGGCGCGATCCGTCGGAGGCCAGGCCGTCGATGCGCCCGGACTCGGTGTCGACCTCGCGCAGCTTGCCCAGCAGTTGTTCGGTACCGTGCACGATGGTGCCGAGTTCGGCGCCCACCGCATCCAGGTGCGAGGTGTGCTGGCGCGCCTGTTCCTGGCTTTCGGTCAGCGCCCCCCTGGAGTCGAAGCGAACCCGCGCGACCGCATACGCCACTTCGGTGGCGCCCTCGGTGACCAGGTCGACGAAGCCGCGCTGCAATTGCAGCAGTTGCTGCTCGGCGGCCGGCAGGGCCTGGATCGCCGGGTCGCGCAGGTCCAGCGGGCGCACGCCCAG
>JAJZTW010000076.1 GCA_021847345.1 Pseudomonadota bacterium | reverse complement strand
GATCTGAACAGCGCCGCGAGTCCGCCCGTGATCAGCGAGAACACGGCGTAGCCGACCACCACGTCGAGCGCGGCCAGGACCTTGGCTGCCGCACTGGTCGGTACGATGCCGCCATAGCCGACGGTGGCCGCCGTCGTGAAGGCTAGCCATACGCCTTGTCCATAGCTGTGCACGGTGGGTTCGATGCGGTAAAAGCCCACCGCCGCCAGCAGCACGGCACCCACACCCAGCGACGTGGCAAAGGGGATCCCGCTTCGCGAGAATGCGGCGCGCACATGCCCGAGCAGCCAGGCAAACACCAGGGCGATGTAGATCAGGTGCAGCAGATGCGCGACCGGCAAGGCATGAAGCCTCGCGCCCCACTGCACTGGGCCCGACGATGCGACGATGACGAGCTTGAGCCAGTTGGCCCGCAGGTAGCGCGTGTGCTTGCGGCACTGGGCCAGCATGCACGCCATCTCCAGCGCGAAGGCGGCGAGGATGAAGCCATCGATGCGCGGCCCCCAGAGCGCGAGGGCGGCGCTGCGCTGAAGGTCTTCCAGGTAGAACGAGGCCATGGCCGGCAACGCGATGCCGGCCATCCACGGGGCCGTCGTGCGCCCCAGCGCGCGCGCCGCCCTTCTCTCCCCGGCAGGCACCGTGTTGAAGCCGATCCACGAGCGCCGGGCTTTCACGGTATCCAGGGGCAAGCTATGCCGCTTGACCGTTGTTGCCATGACGGCGGGCCCGCCTCGCAGGAGCCGTGGCCTTGGCCTCGGTAGCCCCCGCCGTTACGGTCGGGCCGAACAACGCCGCGAAGCTGCGCTCCTGAAGCGTGTCCCGGGCCACGCGCCACGTCCGGATCGCCTCGCTGACCTGCCTCATTGCCGCGCGCTCGGCGCTCAGCCAGGGATGCTCGGGCGGGAGTGCCCGGCGCTGCTGGCGCAGTTCCCGCGCCCACGGCTCGAGCCAGGCCATCCATGGCAGGAATCGCGCGGACAGCCCGTAGCGACTCGTGCGCATCGGATGCAGGCGTTGCATGACTTCGCTGCTCCTCGCGGCGCAAACGTTCTCCAAGGACATCGAACAGCTGTCGTGCTGCGCCGCATAGGCGCCCGCATGACTCAATTCCGTGACGGCGGGTCGATGATCGGACAGGCGATCGGGCTGTCGGGCCAATAGCCCGGATGCGGTTTCAGGGAGAGGACATCACCCGACAAGTCACCAAGGGTAGTGGTGCGCAGGGTCGGCAGTCGGAAACACATTCCAACGGTGGTGAGCATGCCGAGACCCGTGGTATGCAGCGCAGAGGGGTGGCACTGTCGTCTTGGTCGGCAACCAAGACTAGCAGGGTCAAGCTCTCGGATCCCCAGCGTCATGGCAGGCACGCTCCCGTCACCCCTGATCGGGCTCTGTGATCACCGCGGTACCGCGGGTCGGAACACCCCGCTTCCGCTCAGCAGTTGCAGCGCCACCGTTTGTTGGGCGGTCTGCTGCTCGTTGGCCAGCAGCGCCAGTCGCTCGTCGAGCCAAGCGCGGCGCTGCGACTGCGCCTGCGGCAAGGTCATGTCACCTCGGCGCAGCGAGGCGTCCGCGGCGAGTGCGGCGGCCTGCAACGGCGCAAGAGCCGCTTGCAAGGACAGGTGCTGAGCGCGCAGCAGGGAAATGTCCACCTGCAACTGCTCGACCTGCGCGCGAGCTTGCCTCCATCGAAGCAGGTACTCGTCGTAGAGCGCCGCGCGTGTGGCCCGTTGTACCGCGATGGCGCCGCGGCTACCGTTGAGCAGCGGCAGGCTGAAGGTGACGCCGAAGCCCAGCGTGTTGACGTTCGAGGTGTCGCGGGCGCGGGAAATGCCGATGCCCACGGAAGGAAATTGCGACAGCACGGCCTCGCGCAGGCGCTTCTCCTGGCTGGCATAGCCCGCGCGCAAGGCCAGCAGATCGGGGCGGATGCTGGTGAGCCGGGGCAGGTTGCGCCTGGCGTCCGCGACGGCGATCGGGTCGTAATGCGGCAGGCCCGAAAGACGCAGCGGCGTGGTGGGGCGCAGGCCCAGCAAGGCGTTCAGCGCGGCCAGCGTAGCCGCATGCTTGCGCGCGTCGGAGTCGAGCAGGCCGCGCAGCGACTGGACGTCCACGAGGTCGGCGTCCGCGGTCGTGCGTGGTTCGATGCCGGCTGCCTGCGCTGCCCGATCGCGATGCAGTCTCCGCAGCGCGTCGCCGAGCTGTTCGCCTAGCAAGGCGTCGCGTTCGCGCAGCGCCACCAGTTCGATGTAGTCGTGCTCTGCCGCGGCAGCTGTCTGCCACTCCTGCCACAGCACCTGCAGATCAACCTGCCGCAGGTGCGCACGCGCCGCGGACACCGCGGCGCCATGCGTGATGAGGCTGCCGAGATCAAATTGCAGTCCCAGCTTGTAAGCTGTGCTGCTAGCCCCGCTGGCCCCTCCTTGCGGAACCTCGCGCGATGCGCTGAACGTCGGGTCCGGCAGCAAACCGGCGGCAAAGGCTTGCGCCCGAGTGATGCCTGCGCGGGCTCGCTGGGCTCGCAGGCGTGGATCGTTGAGGACCGCTAGAGCCGCGACGCCCTGCAGGGTCAGGGGGGCATCGAGGTCGATGTGCTGCGAGGCCAGTGCCGGCAGCGCAAGGGTCCGGGAATCCACGCGCAGCCGCGCTGGTTGCGGCCAGCTGACGGCTTCGGGAAGGGGTCTGGGCGCGTAGCTGGCACAAGCGGCCAGCCCGGCGCACAGCGCCAGCGGGACGATGGCACGCAGCGGCCGCGGCGCAAGTCGCGGGCTCATGCCGAGCCCCCACCCGACGTCTGGCGCGCCGACTGCTTGCGCCGCCAGTGCAGGTACAGCGCCGGGATCAGGTTGGTCGAGCGCAGCGCGCTCCACAGCAGTCCGCCCAGGATCACCACCGCCAATCCCTGCTCGGGCGCCGCGCCTTCGCCCAGGCCCAGCGCAGTCGGCAACATGCCCAGCATCGCCGTCGCCGCGGTCAGCACAATCGGACGGAAGCGCACCTGGATGGCTTCGCGTACCGCTTCCTCCAGTGGCATGCCGGCGTTCTCGTTCGCACGCGCCCGGTCGAGCAGCACGATGGAGTGGCGCAGTCCGATGCCTACGAGCGTGAGAAAGCCGACCATGCCGGTGGCGTTCAGGCCCACGCCGCTGAGCACCAGCGCTATGGTGCCTCCAGTCAGCGCAAGTGGAATCTCCAGCAGAAGGATGCCGGGGATCAGCAGCCCGTCGAATTGCAGCAGCAGGATGCCCACCATGATGGCGAAGGCCGCCAGGGTGGCGACAAGCAGGCCCAGTCCGGCTTGCTCCAGCTGCGCGGCGAGACCGCCGAAGGCGATGCGGTAGCCGGCCGGCAGCTTCAGGCCGCGCAATGCCGTGCGTGCCTGGGCCTCGGTACTGCCAAGCGGCCCCGTGGGCGTGGCCAGGATGTCCAGCGCACGGGCTCCCGCGATATGGCGAATCTGGTTGGGCGTCGGCACGAGCCGCAGGCGCGCCAGTTGGCCCAGCGGGGTCCATGCACCTTCCCCGTCGCGGATCGGCAGCGCCTCGAGCTCGCGAACCGTGCGCTGCGGCGCGTCGGCCAGGCGCAGGTAGAGGGGAAGGGGCACGTTGCCATCGGGCACCCGGCTGATGACCTCGCCACCAATCAGAGGGTCGAGCTGACGGTACAGGGAGTTCGGAGTCAGCCCATGCATGGCCAGGGCTGCTGCACGGGGGTCGATGCTCAGCTGCGTGACCGGGTAGCCGTCATTGTCGAACACGTCGGCTAGCGCCGGGACGTGGCGCAGGCGCGCGGTGATCTGCTCGGCGATGGCCCGCAGTTCGGGCACCTGGGAACCGAACACATGGATCACGAAGGGCTGCGGCAGGCCGGACAGGCTCTCGCCCAGGCGTTCGATGGTCGGCGTGTCGACCGCCAATTGCACCCCCGGCATGCTGGACTCGCGCTGGATGCGCTGCCCGATGGCGTCGAGCGCGTTGACGCTCACCCCAGGCTTGAGCGCGACCTGGATCTCGCCGGCATAGGCCGGCTCGGTGTAGGTCGTCGAGGCGGACGAGCCGATGCGCGCGTAGACATGCGCCACTGCGGGGTCGCGCAGCAGGCGCTGCGAGATGTGGCGCACCGCCACGCGGGTGTCGAGTAGCGAGGCACCCGGCGGCAGCGTGAAGGATTCCAGCAGCGCGCCTTCGTTGGGCAGGGGCAGAAAATTGATCGGCACAAGCACCAGACCCAGCAGGCTGAGCAGCAGCACGGCGAAAGTCAGCGCCAGGCTCGTGCGTGGCGCGCGGGCAACCCAGTCGAACAGATGCTCGTTGGCGCGCTGCAGCCACTGCATCAGGCGCCGGCCGCTGCCGGCTCCACCGCCAGCGCGAGCGCCGAGGAAGCCCAGCCCCAGCGGAATGAGGGTGAGCGACACCAGCAGCGACGACAGAAGCGCCAGGATCATCGCCAGCGAAAAGGGGATGAAAAACAGCCCCACGATGCCCCCGACGAACAGCAGGGGCACGTAGATGGCCACGTTGGTCAGCGTGCCGGTGATGTCCGGCACGACGATGCCGCGCAGCCCCGACCAGACGCCCTGCCAGTGCGCGTCACCCGCCTCCCAGCGGTGGTGGATGCTCTCAAGCACGATGATCGCGTCGTCGGCCAGCAGGCCTACCGCCACCGTCAAGGCTCCGAAGGTCATCAGGTTCAGGCTCTGCCCGAAGGCGTGTAGTGCGGCGATGGCGATGGCCAGGGACAGTGGAATGCTCAGGGCCAGCACGAACACGCCCCGCCCTGCTCCCAGGACCCAGAACAGCATGGCCACCGCCAGCAGCGCGCCGATCAGCAGGTTGCGCCCCAGGTCGGCCCCGACGATGCCAACCAGATGGCCCTGATCGTAGGTACGCACCCAGCGGACGCCCGGCGGCAGTTCGTGCAGGCTCTGCTCCAGCGCCGCCTGCACGGCCCGCGTGACCTCCCGCGTGGAAGCCCCCGGCTGCTTGATCACGGTGAGGGCCACGCTGGGTCGGCCGTCCAGGCTTACCGCGTTATGCGTGGGCATCGCTGCGCGCTCGATATGCGCCAGCGCGCGCAGCGGGATCGGGCCGCGTGGCGTGGCCACGACAATCGCCTCCATCTGTCGGACATGGACGGGCAGCTTGCGCGCCTCGATCAGCACGTCGTTGTGGCCCAGGCTCAGATAGCCGGCAGGCGCCAGCAGCACCTGTGCCTTGACGGCCTGCACGATCGCCTCGACCCCCACGTCGTAACGGCGCATCGCGCCGAGGTCCGGCTGGATCCACAGCGCCTCCTCGCCAGCGCCGTACACGTGCACGAACTGCACGCCCGGGATGGCGCGCAAGGTCGGGGCGATCCCGGATTGCACCAGGCGCTGCACCCGCGCGGGCGCGATGCCGGTGGGAATGCGCGCCGTGTAGTCAGCCACCTCGTTGATGGCATTGCCCATGATCTGGGCCACCGGGTGCGCCTGCGACGGCAGGCGTGCGCGGGCACGGTCGATGGCGCTGTTCACGGCCAGCAGGTCGGCCTGGGCATCGCTGCCCTGGCGGAAGCGCACGTCGATCTCGACCGTGCCGTTGCCCATGACCGAGCGCACGCTGCGCAGGTCGGTCAGGGTCAGGATCTGGCCCTCTAGTGGCTGCACCACCAAATGCTCGAGTTCGGTGGCGGTGGTGCCGGGTAGGTGTGCGGTGACGCTGATCTGCGGGAAATCGAAGCTGGGCAGCACCTCCACCGGCGTATGCACGAAGGCATCGATCGCCCAGGCCAGAACCACGCCCAGCACCAGCAGCCACAGCACCCTGCGCCGCAACAGGCGCGATATGGAAACGTCGGATGCCATGCGTCTTCAATCCGGCGGGGTGTAGTGGCTGGCAATGCCGCGGTGGTACTCGAGAAAAGCGTCCGTGACGACTACGTCCTGCCCCGCGGACAATCCGGAAGTGATCGCCGTCCACCAGCCCTGTGCCCGTCCCGGCACGACCTGCCGCGGCTCGTCGCCCGCGGGGGTATGCACCAACACCCACCAATGCCCCCGGTCAAGGATCAATGACTGTGTCGGAACCAGGACCATGTGCTGTATGGGGCCTTCGAGCACCAGGGATCCCCACTGCCCGTTGACCCACCATGGCGGCGCCTTCGTGGTTGTCGGAACCAGACCGATGCGCATGCCGCCGTCGGTGGCCAGCGCCGGAGAGATCGATGCGACTTCGATCGTCGCTGGCGACTGTGCGTCAGCGGGCTTAAAGCGACCCGTCATGCCAACCCGCACGCGCGATGCCTCCGCGCCGTAGACCTCTGCGCGAATCCATAGTCTGCCTGCTGGCTGCAGGGTCGCGATGGCCTGGCCGGCACCGAGCTGTTCGCCGTTCGTAGACTGTACCGCCAGGATGGTTCCTGCGACCGGCGCGCGCACGATGCGCAGGCTGCGCGCCTCCTGCAAGCCAGCGGCCGCAGTGCGCGTCGCCGCGCGCGCCGACGCCAATTCCGCGCGTGCTGCATCGAGCGCCTGGCGCGTGGCGAGCTGGGCATCGAACTGGCGACGCACGATGGCCAGGCTATGCTTGGCTGCCGATTCGCGCGCCTGGACAGCTCGCAGTTGCTGAATCCGGGCCACCAGCAGCGCCTGCACGCGGGGTCCCACCATGCGCGCAAGCACCTCGCCAGCCTTGACCTCGCTGCCGGGAACGACATGCAGACCTCCGAGAATCCCCGCATCAGGCGTGCGCAGCTGCACGGTGGCAATGGGCTCGACCTGGCCATAGGCAGACACAGTTTGCGGCACCGAATGCGCTTGCACCCTGACGAACGGATTGGCGGCAGCATCGACACGAACGGCAATGCCCGCAAGCACCAGCACAGCAGTTAGCAGCGACGCCGCACGAACGCTGTCCACAAGGCGAGAAGACTTCACGCGTTCCATGTCCACAGCAGGAAGGGGTGAAGGACGTCGTTGCCGAAAACGGCGCCCCACAGGACCGCGGCCCCCAGCAAGAAGGCCAGAGCCGCCAGCGCGGCGCCCGCGTGCCAGACCTGGGGCTCCCTCACCGGGGATTGATCCGGCAGAGGCGCCAGCAGTCGTTCGATGCGCAAGGCCAGCGGGCGTGCATCGCCCAGCAGGGCTGCCTGGCTCCAAGGCATGCACGTGGCATGCCTTGGAGCCGATGCACTATGCGCATGTCGTACGGTGGCCACGATGGCCGCAGCCATGTCGGTGCCCGACGCCCCACGACCTCGTGCTTCGTCATCGCGGGCATGTTCGAGGAGTTCGAGCCAGCCCTGCAACCGTCGACCAGCCCAAGGCCAGGGCCATTGCAAGTCGGTTGCCACTTGCGCCAGCCAGATGCGAAGCGGATCTCGATGTCGTGCGTGAGCGCGTTCGTGTTCCAGCGCGGCGTGAACGGGCCCTTCCTCCAAACTGCGGGCGAGATCGGGATCGAACACCACCCGGGGATGCAGCAAGCCGATGGTGTAGATGGGTAACTCCAGCGGTCGTCGCATCATGGCCACAAACGCACGCAGTGCGGCGCGCAAGACTACGACAAGAAATGGGAGGCTCGCGCTGATGATCACTCCATGATCGAATCGAGTCCTGACAGGATCGGGCTCGCGCAAGGCCCAGCCGCACAGACACGCGCCGACGAGCAGCATGGGCAGCACAGGCAACCAGAGTCGCCACCACGCCCTTCGTTCGGCGACGACTGGCGATAAATCATTCGGCGCACTCCACGGTAGCAGCGCAAGCGGTTGCATCACGATTCCGCCAAACAGCACGATCAACAGAGTCAACAGCGTCTCACGCCCCATGGTCGCCCCCCTTTTTGGCCTGGATGGCATGCTCGAGGGCATCGAGCCATGCAGGGTCGATGTCGTCGACCGCATCGACCAGAGCGGCCACTGCAGGACTCGGCCCTGCTCCC
The DNA here is from genome assembly GCA_021847345.1 of Pseudomonadota bacterium. Classification (GTDB taxonomy): domain Bacteria; phylum Pseudomonadota; class Gammaproteobacteria; order Burkholderiales; family Burkholderiaceae_C; genus Thiomonas_A. Next base: position 4,451 of record JAJZTW010000076.1, on the reverse strand, counting down.
AGGAACCGGCTCAGCAGTTGTCGCGCCCGGGCCCGCTCGACGACATCGCGATCGATCAGCGGCGCGTAGACGAAGGCGCCGTCTTGCCGATAACGTTCGATCAGACCCTTGTCACGCAGACGGTCCACGACTTTGGCGGTCGTCGTATAGACCAATCCTTCCGGGACACCAACCCGGTCGTGGAGGTCACGCACCGACGCACGGCCTAGTCCCCATAGCGTACGCAGTACCGCGTATTCAAGATCATCGGATGGAAGGCGAAAGCGCACCATGGTTTAGATCATACGACGCCCGTCGTACCTCTGCAACGCCGCGTCTGTGACAAGACGCATCGGCGCCCCTCTCGCTTGCAGTCCGCGTCCTGCCGCGCTGGTGTTCAGTCCCAGCCCCATCGCTGTGGCCGCCATTCCCATCACGCTCGCCTGTGTCACGCATACGCGCGAGCGGCGCGAGCCGATCCGCTGGGCGCAATGTTTGGTGCCGGCATGCTCGCCACCCATGCCGCGCTCGGCCCCAGCACTGGCCTCGGCGGCCGCTGGGTCGGTGAACTGATCGGACGTGGCTGGGGCTTTGTGCTTGGCCGCTGCTCCTCGAGCCCCTCGGTCATGCCGAGTGCCGCCAGACGCGGAAAGGTCTGGCCATCAGGTGTTTCGGAGAGATTGAGTACCGCCAACACGAAGGCCTTGACGATGTCGACGCTCAGTTGGCCGTCCGAAGCGTGCAGTTGGGCCTCGGCCAAGCCGTGCAGCCTCGACTCGATGTAGTCCGCCTGCTCGCGAAAGATCGCGGCCAAGTCTATCGCTACGACCTAGCGGGCGAAGAATCGGTTCAGGCTGAGAGCAGTCGGTCGGCTTCTGGCCGCGCAGCGCCCCGAGCCCGTTGCCCCAGGGGGTATCGAAGAGGTTCGCCTTCGCACGCGCCGCACCACCAAAGCGGTTGGTCCGGCCGCAAAGCTTGACCTGGATCAGGCCGCGCGGAAACTGGTCGTATCCGGCATGCGAAACGCTATATCTAGCGTCCTCTTTTGCGCTACAACGCTACCACTAGCGTTAGGGAGCACGTATGCAGAGTCCTGATTGCCGAGTCAGCCATGCCATCAAGCGCGACGGCAGCGTCGCGCCGTTCGATCATCAAAAAATTGTCAGGGCACTGAAAGGCGCTGCTCTTGCGACCGGCGAGTTCGACGCAGACGTTGCGGAGGAGTTGACCCGGCGTGGCGTCCTACCCCGTCTTCGGGTCGCGGGCACCACAACGCCGCACATCGAGCAGGTCCAGGATGCGGTGGAGGCGACACTTTTCGACGCCGGATATCGCTCAACGCTGCGCGCCTACATCGTCTACCGCGAGCAGCATCGCAAGTTGCGTGAGGCGCACAAGAGTCTGATCGACGTCGAAGCGTCGATGAACGAGTACCTGCAGCGAACAGACTGGCGGGTCAATGCGAACGCCAACCAAGGCTACTCGCTCGGCGGCCTAATTCTCAACGTCTCGGGCAAGGTGGTGGCGAACTACTGGCTCAACCACGTCTACCCTCCGGAGATTGGCGAGGCGCACCGCGCGGCCGACATTCACATCCACGATCTGGACATGCTCAGCGGCTACTGTGCCGGCTGGTCACTGCGCACCTTGCTGCATCAGGGCCTCAACGGCGTACCGGGCAAGGTCGAGGCCCGGCCTCCGCAGCACCTGTCCAGCGCCGTGGGCCAGATCGTCAACTTCCTGGGAACGATGCAGAACGAGTGGGCAGGAGCACAGGCGTTCAGCTCGTTCGATACGTACCTCGCGCCCTACGTCCGCAAGGACGGCCTGGGCTACGACCAAGTGCGTCAATGCCTGCAGGAGCTGATTTACAACCTCAACGTGCCATCCCGCTGGGGTACGCAGACGCCGTTCACCAATCTCACCTTCGACTGGGTCTGTCCCGAGGATCTGCGCGACCAGGTTCCGGTGATCGGTGATCGGGAGATGCCGTTCACGTATGGCGAGCTGCAGCCCGAGATGGATCTGATCAACCGCGCCTACATCGACGTGATGACCGCAGGCGACGCTCGGGGCCGCGTGTTCACCTTTCCCATCCCCACCTACAACATCACCGGCGATTTCGACTGGGACGGCCCGAACGCACTGGCGCTGTTCGCGATGACCGCGCGCTACGGATTGCCCTACTTCCAGAATTTCCTCAACTCGGAGCTCAAGCCGAACCAGATCCGTTCCATGTGCTGCCGCCTGCAACTGGACCTGCGTGAGTTGCTCAAGCGCGGCAACGGTCTGTTCGGTTCGGCCGAACAGACCGGTTCGCTTGGCGTGGTGACCATCAACTGCGCGCGCCTGGGGCATGCGCAGAAGGGTGACGAAGCCGGCCTCCTCGGGCGCATCGATGAGCTGATGGAATTGGCTCGCCAGAGTCTCGAAATCAAGCGCAAGGTGATCCAGCGGCTGATTGACCAGGGCCTGTTCCCCTATACCAAGCGCTATCTAGGGACGCTTCGCAATCACTTCTCCACGATTGGCGTCAACGGCATGAACGAGATGATTCGCAACTTCAGCGGGGACGTCCACGACATCACCAGCGCCTGGGGCCATGCGTTCGCCGCGCGCGTGCTGGACCATGTGCGCGCGCGCATGGTCGTGTTCCAGGAGGAGACCGGCCACCTGTACAACCTCGAGGCAACCCCGGCTGAAGGCACGACGTACCGCTTTGCCAAGGAGGATCGCAAGCGCTTCCCCGGCATCATCCAGGCAGGTACGGCGCAGAACCCGTACTACACCAACTCCTCGCAACTGCCAGTGGGCTTCACCGACGACCCGTTCGAGGCGCTCGAACGCCAGGACGACTTGCAGCGCAAGTACACCGGCGGCACGGTGCTGCACCTTTACATGAACGAGCGCCTGTCGAGCGCCGAGGCCTGCCGAGACCTGGTGCGACGCGCTCTGACGCGATTTCGCCTCCCATACATCACCGTGACACCGACGTTCTCGATCTGCCCATCCCACGGATATCTAGCGGGCCACCATGAGTTTTGTCCCAAGTGCGACGCCGAAGCTTTGGCGCGCAAACAGCGCCAGTCAGCCTGAGGCGGCGCGTGCGCTCTGCCCTTTTCACAACCAGCAAGGAGTGCCCCATGTCTGAAGCCACGCAAGCCCCTGGCATCGCAGTCTGCACACAGCCGGTGCTCCTGGAGAGCGAGCGCCAGCGCTGCGAGGTGTGGACGCGTGTGATGGGCTACCACCGTCCCGTCGCATCGTTCAACATCGGCAAACAAGGCGAATTCGCCGAGCGCACGCACTTCACCGAGTCGCGGTGCAAGCAGTGAGCGTGCAGGCGGGGTACGCCGAACGCGAAATTATTGCCAGGCCTCGGGCAGAACGCGAATTGCGCGTCGGTGGACTCACGCCATTCACCAGCATCGATTTCCCGGGCCGCCTCAGCGCAATCGTGTTCGTGCAAGGTTGTCCGTGGCGGTGCACGTACTGCCACAATCCGCATTTGCAGTCTCGCTCGACGCGCCCGACGTGCTCGTGGGACGAGATACGAGCCTGGCTGCAGCGGCGCATAGGCCTGCTCGATGCCGTGGTGTTCAGCGGCGGTGAGCCGACAATGGACCCCATGCTGGGTTCGGCTATCGCCGATGCGCGCGCCTTGGGATATGCCATTGGCCTGCATACGGCCGGGACCTACCCGAAACGTCTGCGGGCGGCTTTGCCTCTGGTCGAGTGGGTCGGACTCGACGTCAAGGCGCCCCTTGACGACCCCGAGCACTATGACCGCGTCACTGGCCGCCAGGGAAGCGCGGCAGGCGTTTCTGCGTGCCTGGACGCACTGCTGCGCGCCGACATCAAGTTCGAGGTGAGAACGACACTCCATCCGTCCTGGTTTGACGATGGCGCACTGCTGCGCTTGGCAATCGATCTTCTGACGCGAGGCGTGCATCACTGGGTGTTGCAGTTGGCGCGACCGCCGTCGTTGGCGGACTGGCGGATGGAACATGACTACCCCTCGAACGCCACGCTCGAGCGCCTACGGCAGATCATCCCAGGCGTGGATCTTCGCCTGACGTAGTCAACGCCCGCTTTCACGTAGAGCGGCCGTCGACCATCGCGGGAAGCACCGCGACCCGCACTTCGCGAACCGTGAACGGCCCGAATCACATTCTGCGGGCCAGCGCCATGCAGCCCGTGATGCGGCCGTTGGCGGTCTGCGAGTCGATACCCTCGCAACCCGACAGGCCCATGCGGTCGGCCGCGACGGCCGAAACCGACACGACCGAAGCTCCGGTATCGACGAGGAAGGTGGTGGGCACGCCGTTGATCGACCCGGGCACGGTGTAGTTGCCCGAGCTGTTGATTTCCACGGCGAAGTGACCCAGGAGTAGCGGAAATTTCCATCGAAGGTTGACCCACGTAAGAACCCTAGCCTGCTGCTTTTTGCGGCAGGAGTGCAGGAGTGATTG
>JAJZTW010000021.1 GCA_021847345.1 Pseudomonadota bacterium | reverse complement strand
CACGCCCGACGGTGAAGGCGTTGGCCGCGTCGGCGTCGAGCAGGAACACGCGTGGCGCGGGCAGTCCGGCAAGCGCGGCCATTTCACGCACCATCGCCAGCAGGTGCGGAGCGCCTTGCGCGTCGACCTCGCGCGCGCCGTACAGGCGCAACACCACGCGCTCGCCGAGCAGGCACACCAGCACGCCCGCGCCGGCGCCCAGCAGGGCGCCCAGCAGGGCTCCGGCGCCGCCGCCTGCCATCCAGCCGACCATGGCGGCCGGCACTGCAACGCCACCCAGCAGCAACAGGGTGCGCAAGAAGTTGGGCATCGATCCGGGGAACGGCAGCACGCCATTCCAGAAATTACCTTTTGAAACAATGGTAACCCATCGAGGCGCAAGGTCTCTCGAGAAAACGCAGGGCCGCCCCAAGTTTTCTCGACCCCCACGGGGGGCGGGCCGGGCGCCGCGGACACGCCCGCCTGCCGGTGGGCAAGCAGGCGAATCAAGCGCCCGCGGGGGCGTCGGGCGGTCCGCTGGCGAAGCTCTGGCCTGGCTGGATCGGCAGGCCGCGCAGCAAGGCGCCGGCGTCCACGGCGTGGGCGCCGCCAGCGCGTTGCACGCGGGTCAGTACCAGCGTGCCGTCGCCGCACGCCACCTCGATGCCGGCGGCATCGGCGCGCAGCACGCAGCCCGGCTCGCCTCGGGAGCCCGAGCTGCCCAGATGCGCGGCGTGCACCTTGAGTTGCAGTGCGTCCAGGCGGGTTCGCGTGCCGGGGTGGGGTGCGAATGCGCGCACGCGCCGTTCGAGCTCGACGGCCGGTCGGGAAAAATCCAGCCAGGTCTCGGATTTGTCGATCTTTTGCGCGTAGGTGACCCCGTCATTGGGCTGGGCCGTGGGCTCGGCGATGTCGTCCCGCAGGTCCTGCAGCACGCGCAGCAACAGATCGGCGCCCAGACCGGCCAGGCGGTCGTGCAGGGTCCGCGAGGTGTCGTCGGCGCGGATCGCCAGCTCTTCCATTCGGTACACCGGTCCGGTATCCAGCCCGGCGTCCATGCGCATGATGCTCACGCCGGTGATCGCGTCCCCGGCCTCCAGCGCACGCTGGATGGGCGCCGCGCCGCGCCAGCGCGGCAGCAGCGAGGCGTGGATGTTCAGGCAACCCATGCGCGGCAGGTCGAGCACCCATTGCGGCAGGATCAAGCCGTAGGCCGCCACCACCAGCACGTCCGGCGCGGCCGCCTCCAGCGCCGCGCGCGCGCACCGGGCATCGTCGGCGAAGCGTCCGTCCAGGCGCAGCCCGAAAGGCTGGGCCAGCGCAAGGCCGTGCCCCAGGGCCAGCTGCTTGACGGCGCTGGGCTGTTCGCGCAGGCCGCGGCCGGCCGGGCGGTCCGGCTGAGTCAGCACCAACGGCACGTCGTACCCGGCCTGCAGCAGCGCGCCCAGCGCCACCGCGGCGAACTCTGGGGTTCCCGCGTACGCCACGCGCAGCGGCGCAGCGGCGGAGGTGTCGAGGCTCGGATTCAAGGTTGCGCACCCCTGGGCAGGAGTTCAGGCCGGCTGCACTTCGCGCTGGCGCTTGCGCATGCGCGACTTGATGCGGTTGCGCTTCAAGGCCGACAGGTGGTCCACGAAGACCTTGCCTTCGAGGTGGTCCATTTCGTGCTGCACGCAGACCGAAAGCAAGCCGTCGGCTTCGATCTCGAAGGCCTCGCCGCGCGCGTCGAGCGCGCGAACGACGATCGTGTCGGGTCGCGTGACCTTGTCGTAGATGCCGGGCAACGACAGACAGCCTTCCTCCCATTCCTTGCAGTCGGTGCTTCGCCGCACGATCTCCGGGTTGATCAGCACCATCGGCTGGTCGCGCTGCTCGGACGTGTCGACCACGATGATTCGCTCGTGGATGTCCACCTGCGTGGCGGCCAGGCCCACGCCCTTGGCGGCGTACATGGTCTCGAACATGTCCGCCACGATGGTGCGCACGCGCTCGTCGACCGCCGCCACCGGCTTGGCCACCTTGTGCAGGCGAGGGTCGGGATATTGAAGGATATCGAGTAGGGCCATGGAGAACTCCGAAGCGTCAAATGCCCCGCGGCAAATCGGCCTGGCACGCGGCATTCATGCAACTTCGCGCAGGTTCGAATCGGGAATTTGATTGCGACGTTCGCGGATTTATGGAGACAATGTAACAAGCATTCGAGGTTTTGCCTGCCGAGGGATTGACCACGCAGCGACGAGGCTTACCCTGCATATATATGGGGGCTGCACGGCGACCGCGCAAGGGCGCTCACGCCAAGGCGCGTCGCCGGCTCACGCCGGCACGATGCCGCGAAAATCCCCAGGCCGGACGGGTACGCTCGCGCCGGGCTGCGGCAGATGCCAAAATCCGCCATCCGCCACGGCGCCGAGCGGATTGTCGTCTTTCAACCTGTATTGTCTTTCTTGGGGGCCCTTTCATGCAACGCAAGTTCTTTGGCCACGCCAGCACGCTCGGATTGGTGTTCTGGTTGGGCACGGCCGCTGCGCAGGCTTGGGCCACCGGAGCGCCGCCGCTCAACGGCCTGCCCGACTACCCGGTGCCGGCGCAGCAGCGCGAGCGTGCCCAGTCGACTGCCGAGCGCGGAGTCCCGGTCAGCGAGCTGGCCGCGGGGGCTCCGTCGCGCTACGAGGTTCGCAAGGGCGACACGCTGTGGCACATCGCCGGCGTCTACCTCAAGCGGCCGTGGAACTGGCCGGATCTGTGGGGCATGAACCTGCAGCGCATCCGCAACCCCCACTGGATCTTCCCCGGCCAGGTCCTGGTGCTGACCATCGCGAACGGACGCGCCATGCTGAGCCTGCAGGGACAGGGCGAGATCCCGACGGTGCGCGTCGAACCGGGCGTGCAGTACAAGGCGCTGCCGCCGAGCGGCATCCCCACGCTCGATCCGGCGCTCATCGACCCCTTCCTGACACGCCCGCTGATCGTCGAGCCGTCACAGCTCGCCAAGTCGCCGCGAATCGTCGCGCTGGCGCCTGGCCATGTCATGCTCACCCAGGCCAGCGTGGCCTACGTGCGCGGCGACGTCGACGGCCACACCCGCTTCGACGTCTACCGCCCGGCGAAGCCGCTGCGCGACCCCGCCACGCACAAGATCATCGCCTACGAATCGGACTACGTGGGGACCGTGCAGGTCGTGCACGGGCCCCAGGGGCCCGACGCCGTATCGACCGTGGAACCGTTGACCATGCACCGCGAGATGGTCGTCGGGGACAGGCTGATCGCGATTCCCCCGCGCCAGTATCTGAATTTCACGCCCAAGGCGCCTGCGCATCCGGTCCGCGGAAGCATCATTTCCATCTACGACGGCATGCAGATGGCCGGCAACGGCAGCGTCGTCGCCATCAACCTGGGCAGCGCCGACGGGCTGCGCCGTGGCGACGTGCTGGCGATCCGCAAGCTGGCGCGCGAGGTGGTCGACACGACCACGCCGAACGACCAGCGCATCGTGCTGCCTTCCCGGCGCGACGGCCTGCTGATGGTGTTCCGCACCTTCCACCACGTCAGCTTCGGGCTGGTGCTCAGCGGCAGCAGCGAGGTGGAAGTCCCCGACACCGTCACCCAACCCTGACCCGCTGACCGGGCGCGCCGGCGTGAATCCCGAGCCACCGGGCGATCCAGGCGACGACGCCGACACGCGCGCATGGCTGCGCCTGGTCTACAGTCCCGGGATCGGCCCGGTCGCGCTGCGCAGGCTGCTGCGAAGCTTCGGCCTGCCGCAGCAGGTCCTGCAATGTGACGCCACCAGGCTGCGGGGCCTGCTCGCGCCAGCGGCCATCGACGCACTGCTGGGCGAGCCGCCTCCGGCGCTGCGGGAGCTGCTGGCGCGAGCCGTCGACTGGCTCGCCGAACCGGGACATCGTCTGCTGACCCTGGCCGACCCTGACTATCCACGTCAGCTGCTCGAGATCCCCGACCCGCCCCCGCTGCTGTGGGCCCGCGGCGACCCGGCGCTGCTGGGCAGGCCGCGCATGCTGGCCGTGGTCGGCACGCGCAACCCCAGCGCACAGGGCGCGCGCGACTCGCGGGAGTTCGCCGGCTCGCTGGCGCGGGCGGGGGTGACCGTCGTGTCGGGCCTGGCCGGCGGCGTCGACGCGCAGGCGCACCGCGGCGCGCTCGACGCCGGCGCGCAGGGCGGCTCGACCGTGGCGGTGCTGGGAACCGGCTGCGATCGCGTGTACCCGGCGGCGAATCGGGGCCTGGCACGCGAAGTGGCACGCGATGGCTTGCTGGTGTCGGAATTCGCGCTGGGCCAGGCCGCGTTGCCCGCCCACTTCCCGCGGCGCAATCGCATCATCAGCGGCTTGTCGGCAGGCGTGCTGGTCACCGAGGCAGCGCTTCGCTCCGGCTCGCTGATCACCGCGCGCCTGGCGGCCGAGCAGGGCCGCGAGGTGTTCGCGTTGCCGGGCTCCATCCACAACCCCACGGCGCGAGGATGTCATCGCCTGCTGCGCGACGGCGCGCGCCTGGTCGAGAGCATCGACGACGTGTTCGACGAGCTCGGCTGGCAGGCCCCGGCGGCCGGCGGCGACGCGGCGCCGCAGCAGCGCGCCGAAGGCCCGCCGCCGGGTTCGGCGGCTCGGCAAGTGCTCGACTGCATGGGCTTCGACGCCATCGGCTTCGACCAGCTGCAGGCGCGCAGCGGGCGCCCGACGCCCTGGCTGCTCGAACAACTGCTCGAGCTGGAGCTGCACGGTCGGGTGCAACGCCTTCCCGGCGGGCGCCTGCAGCGCATCGGGCGGGGTTGAACCCCGCCGCGACGGGAAATCCACACCAGGGCCGCGAGGGGCGCTTATGCATAGAATGCCCACCATGTTCGATATTCTGATGTACGTCTACGAGACCTACTGGCACCCCGAGGCTTGCCCGGAGCCGGGACAGTTGTCGCGCAAGCTCAGCGCGGCAGGTTTCGAGACCGAGGAAATCAGCGATGCGCTGGACTGGCTGCACGGCCTGGACCTCGCCGTCGCCGACAGTCGCCTGGCCAACGCACCGACGAACGGAACCATCCGTCTGTACGAGGCCGGCGAACTCGAATGCCTCGGCGTGGATGCTGTCGGGTACCTGAACTTCCTCGAATCGGCGGGAACGATCAAGCCCCATCTGCGCGAACTGGTCATCGAACGCGCGGTAGCCACCGGAATCAGGCAGCTGCCGGTGGAGCAGCTCAAGACCATCGTGCTCATGGTGTTCTGGCGCCTGGACGAGGAGCCGGATGCGTTGATCCTCGACGAACTGTTCGTCGAAGCCACCGACCGCGTCGTGCATTGAAGCCCCCCAGCCCGGAGCTGTCACCCATGTCTTGCCCATTGCGCCGCGGTGCGACCCTTGCCGCACTGAGCCTGAGCCTCTTGCTCGCCGCCTGCGGCGGCGGCACCAGCAACAAGTACTCGGGGTCCACGCTGGACGGGCAGGTGCTGATGGACGCCACGGCGCCGGTCACCGGTTCCTACAACGTCTGTCTGTACGCGATCGCGAACGGCCAGGGCAACCCGCTCAACACGGGGGTGAGCCCGCCGGCGAATACCGGGACCCTGCTCACGACGTCGTGCATCAGCACGGACTCCCAGGGTCAGTTCTCGCAGGCGCTGCCGAACTTCTACGGCCCGGTGCTGGTGCAGATCACCGGGGGAAGCTACCCGAATCGCGCATCGGGAACGACGGTGGCCCTGAACCCGCTCGGCGCGACCAACGCCGCGCTGCAGGCGGTGGCCTTCATCGGCGGCGGAGGCACCGTGAACGTGCTGGTCACCCCGTTGACCACGATCGCCACGTCGATGGCCCAGGCCATGGCGGGTGGATTGAGCATGAGCAACTACGCGCTGGCGGCCTCGCGCGTCGCCGGCGAGTTCCAGCTCGGCGCCACGCAGATCACGTCGGCGCCGAACTCCGGCGACCCGCAGGACCTCGTGCTGCGCGGCGTCGAGCAGTACCTGGTGAGTGGGCAGAGCGTGGTCGACGACCCCAACGCGGCGAACCTGCTGACCTGGAACACCGGCGCGCTGGGCACGCTGTCGACCGACTACACCAGCGCCTACAACACGATCAACAGCCCGACCCAGGCGACCTTCGTGTTCTATTGACGGCCCCCGGGCGGGCCGCGCGAATCCCCCCGAAACCCGGGGTCGGCTTTTGCTCCGCGCGAGCGTAAGCACTGTCACAATGCGAGGGTGTATGCGCCCGGAGCACGGCTCCGGAGCTGCATCGGCCCGTTGTCGCCACGCCGGGGCCGTGATCCGTACGAAGCCGCGATGCCCCAGCCGCCAGCCCGAACACCCTCCCGCACGCCCGTGATGGACCCGCAGCCCGTGCGCGCCAGGGCAGCCTTCGTGTTCGTGCTGGTGCTGGTCGTGGCGGCCGCCGGTTTCGCCTGGCAGCAGTGGACGGCGACTCGCCGGCGCGCGCTCGTCACGCTGCGCGCCGGGGCTGACGTGTACGCGCAGGACATGCGCAACGAACTCGACACGCGAGTGTCCCACCTGCGCCAGATCGCGGCCGACCTGGACGGAAGGGCCGACCCGGCTCCGGAGCTGCGGCATGCGCTGGCACTGTGGCCGGGCAACACCAACCTGCTGCTGCTCGACGACTCCGGGCATGTGCTGGCGGCGGCACGCGATGCGCCGCCCTATCCGGCGACCGATGCGTCGCTGGCGCCGAGCACGCGCCAGGCCTGGTCGGGCTGCGCGGGCGGCGCCGCGCGCTGCGCGCTGCCCCCTGTGCCCGGCCCCACGGGCACCGGAAGCTGGCTGAGCGGGGAGATGCTGCGCATCGGCGGCGGGCGCTGGCTGGTGGTGACGCACCCGCACCAGCTGTCTGCGGCGCTGCGCGCCCTGCTGGCCCATTACCCCAGCGCCAGCCTGACCGTCGTGCGCGATGTCGACGGCCTGCCGCAGGCAGGCTACCCGGTGAGCATGACGCCGTTCGGGCGCCCGCAACGCCTGGATCTTCCGCTGCGCTCGCTGCTGGGCTCGGGTAGCGGCTCGTTCCACGGCACCGTGGGCGACGTGGCGCAGCGAGCGCTGGGGGCCTGGGTGCGCGTGGACGGCCTGCCCTATGTGATCATCGCGGCCGTGCCGCAACGCACCCTGCTCGTCGCGTGGGGTCGCGCGCTGCTGCCCTACGTCGCGTTGCTGGCGTTGGCGCTGGTGCTTGGCGCCGGGCTGCTTGCCGCGAGCGAGCGCCGCGCGCGTCGGCTGCAGCGTGCGAGCACGCAGGCGCTGCGCACGCTGCAGCGCCTGTCGCGCATGCAGTCGTTTCGCGCCAGGACCCACGAATTGATCGCCGCCGCCGCCAACGAGGACGACCTGCTGCAAGGCATCTGCCAGGCCGCGGTGGACCTGTGCGGAGTTCGCCTGGCCTGGATCGGGCGCGCCGACGCCGCGCAGCGCGAGCAGGTGCTCGCCAGCGCCGGAGTCACCGATTACCTGCGCGGCACGCGCGGCGAGCTCGGGGCGCCGGCCGACGCACCGGGCCCTTTCGGCGCGGTGTGGCGCAGCGCCAGCGCGCAGTTCCACGACGATCTCGCGCGCGCCGGACGGCCCTGGAGCGCGCATGCCGAGGCCCATGCGCTGCACGCGTGCGCCGCGCTGCCCATCCGGCGTCATGGCCGGCTCGACGCGGTGCTGTCGCTGTACTGGGACGAGGCGCTGGACTTCGACCCGGAGTTCGCCAACCTGCTGGGCGACATGGGCGAATACATCGGGCGCGGACTGGAGCGCGTCGACCTGGTGGCCGCGCAACAGGACGCGTTGCGGGCCCATGAACGCCAGGGTGAGCTCATGCGCACGGTGTTCTCGCAGATCGACGTGCTGATCGCGTCGCGCAGCGAGAGCGAGCTGCTGGAGACCGCGTGCACGCGCCTGCTCGAAGGCGGCCTGTTCGCCGCGGCATGGATCGGCCAGCCCGACGAACAGGGGCGCCTGCGCATCGTGGCAGCCGCCGGCCATGCCCGCGAAACCCTCGAGCCGCTGCCGCTGCAGGTCCGGCACGACGGAACGGACGCGATGTCGCGCACCTGGCGCGACGCGGTGCGCGCCATCGAGACCAACCCCGATTCGGTGCTCATCCAGCCCTGGCAAGCCTACGCGCTGGCCGGCTGCACGCAGGAGGCGATGACCCTGCCGCTGCGCCGCTCGGGGCGCCTGTGGGCGATGCTGGTCCTGGTGGCCAACGACAGCGCGGACCTCGACGCCATCGTGCAGGACACGCTGGTACGCACCGCGGATCTGATCAGCCAGGCGCTGACCGAGATCGACCTCAAGCAGATGCTGCAGGCGCGCGAGTCGGAGCAGGCACATCTGGCGCGCCACGACGCGCTGACCGGGCTGGCCAACCGGCTGGCGCTCGAACAGCACCTGCCGCATGCGATGGCGCGCGCGCGCCGCGGCGGGCACCAGCTGGCCATCGGCGTGCTCGACCTGGACGACTTCAAGCCGGTCAACGACACCTACGGACACGCCGCCGGCGACCGCCTGCTGCAGCAGCTCGGCGCGCGCCTGCAGGCCCAGTTGCGCGAATCGGACCTGCTGGCCCGCCTGGGGGGCGATGAATTCGTGCTGGTGCTCGACGAGCTCGACGCGGCGCACCCGCGCCAGGTGCTGGCCACCGTGCTGGCGCGCCTGCACCGTGCGGTCGAGGAGCCTTTCGAGCTGGGCCCGGGGGTGCTGGCCGATGTCGGCATGAGCATGGGCCTGGCGCTGTACCCCGAGCATGGCGAGGAGCCCGACACGCTGCTGCGCCAGGCCGACGGCGCGTTGTACGCGACCAAGGCGGCCAAGGGGCGGCGTCAGCGCTGGTGGCTGCTCAGCGGCGAGCAGGTGGACGACGCGCAGGAGGACGAACTCGACCCTCACGGCGAGGCGGCCGCGGAGCTGCTCGACAAGGTGCAGGCCGAGCTGGTCGCGGTGGACGAGGAATTCGTCGAGTCCTACTGGCGCCAGCTTGCGCCGGACAGCGCCAACGCGCGCATCCTGGCGATGCTCACGGAACCGGAGGTGCAGGGCCTCAAGCAGCACCAGCAGCGGCATCTGCGGCGCCTGCTGCAGCCGCGGCTGCAGCGCCACGAGCAGGAGCTGGCGGCGCTGCGCCTGGGGCGCGTGCACGCGATGATCGGCGTCGATGGCGCGGCCTCGATGGCAGCGCTGAGCCAGTACGGGGCGGCGCTGCAGCGCGCCACGCAGCGCCTTCCGCTTCGCCTGGATGCCCGCGTGCGCCTGCAGACCCTGCTGCAGCAGCGCGTGGCGCTCGACCTGCAGGCGGCCCAACGCGGCGCGCTGGAGGTCCAGCACCAGCGCCAGGCGCACCTGGCGGCCATGGAGCTGCGCCTGGGCGCATGGGAGCAGTCGGGGCAGTTGCCGCGCCACGTGGTGGCCCACCTGGGCGAGCTGCCCGGAGTGTGCGGCGTGGCCTGCGGCAGGCCCGATGCCGACAACCGCTATGTGCTGGAGTTCGGATTCGGCGAGGCGCAGGCCTACCTGCAGGCGCTGCGCGACGCCGGGCTCGATCCCGACTTCCGGCGCGGTGCGCTGGAGCGCCCGGGAGCCACGCAGCGCGCGTGGAGCAGCGGCGTGATCGCCACCGACGCCAACGAATCGGCGATGGACGGCTACGGCCCCATCGCGAGCCGCTTCGGCGTGCGCAGCGCAGCGGCGATTCCGCTGCTCGACCGCCACGGCCACGTGCACCAGGTGATCACGCTGCTCGGACGACATCCCGGGCAATTCGAGGCTGCGGGCATGCGCATGTGGCTCGAATCGGCGCAGCATCACCTGGGGCCGGCGTTCCAGCGCGCCCTCGGAGGCCCGACCCAGCACCCGATCGCGGCCACCCGGCGCAGCCGCCTGCACGACCTGCTGTACGGCGGAGGCCTGCGCCTGCACGTACAGCCGCTGGTCAACCTGCTGACCGGTCAGCCCGACGAGGTCGAGGTGCTGGCGCGCCTGCAGGACGGCGACACGGTGCTGCATCCCGGCGCCTTCCTGGAAGCCTTCGGCAACCACGAATTGCGCATCCTGTTCCGCAAGGGGCTCGAGCTGACCCTGCACTGGCTGCGCGCCTGGGACGCGCAGGGCCTGCGCCTGGGCGCCAGCCTGAACCTGCCGCCCAGCGTGCTGATGGATCCGGAATGCCCGCAGTGGATCGCGCAGGCCCTGGAGCACAGCCGCATCGACGCCTCGCGCCTGCACCTGGAACTGCTGGAGACCCACGAGGACCAGTTCGACAGCCAGCGCCGCGACGAGGCCATCGCCAGCCTTTCGCGCCTGGGCGTGCGCCTGATCATGGACGACCTGGGTTCGGGCTACAGCAGCCTGCGGCGCATGCGCAGCCTGCCCTTCCACACGGTGAAGATCGACCAGCACATCGTGCAGCAGGCGCAGGAAGAGCCGGTGAAGACCATCTCCTTCGTCGGCGCGCTGGTGCGCATGGCCCAGGGCCTGAACATGCAGGTGACCATGGAGGGCCTGGAAAGCCCGGAACTGGTCGAGATGGCGCTGGCGCTGGGGGTCGAGCGCGGCCAGGGCTACGCGCTGGCCCACCCGATGCCGGCCGAGAAACTCGCGGCGTGGCTGCAGACCTGGCATTGGGAACTCGATGCCGGCAGCCCCGATACCGCGCTGGGGCGCCAGGCGCTGCTGTACAGCCGGGACATCGCGCCGCTGGACTGGCAGCGCATCATCGTGTCCCACCAGCAGTACCGCGACACCTTGATGCGCAGCCTGCGCGGCGAGGGCTCGGCGCTGCAGTGGCGCGTGGTGTGCCGCGACGATGCCTGCCTGCTGGGACGCTGGATGCGCCGACACGCGGACACCATCTGGCCCGCCACGCGAACGGCCTTTCAGCGTGCGCGGCACCTGCACACCGAGTTCCACCGGCAGGCCGGCGAGTTGCTGCGCGAGGCGCAGGAGGCGGACCGCCGCGAACAGGTGCTGGCCAGCCTGGGCGCGGGCGCGCTGGACCGCGCGTCCGACCGCCTGGTGCGCGCGCTGCACCAGCTCAGCTGGAGCATGGGCGCCGCCGGCGACGAAAGGGGCGATGCGGAGGAAGCCGCCAACGAGGCCGACCCCGCGCGGCGCCACGTGCAGGCCTGAGAAGGTGTGAACGAATCCCCCATGCCCGCTGGACCGCCCCTGGACGCCGCCCTGTGGGTTGCAAATCCTCGCCGTAGCAGGTGCTACGACTGCGGTTTGCGCCTTCATGGCAGCGCCCCTGGTCGGCCCCTCGGCCACGGCCGATTCATTCACACCTTCTGAGCGCCCCCAGGGCCGGGCTGCGCCCAGCCCGTTCCACCTCGCAGCTTGCAGGCTGCTCGGATTCGGCCGGCGCGCTGCTGTGCGCAGGCACAGCAGCTGGTCCGGCCTCATCCCCCGTGGGGGTCAAGCAATCTTGGGGCGGCCCGGCGATTGCTTGAGAGCCGAAAAATTCCGCAAACCTGTGCAATAGTGCACTGGACGACGAACTTCCCTGGCGCTTGACCAAACCCGGCAATCCCGCGTTAGCGTAAGCTTCGTCGAAAAGCCATCTTCGCGCGAGCTCAATGCGCGAACGATGTCCCGCTCGCGCCGCCCATGCCCACGACCACCCCGCCATCGCCCGAGCGCGCCGCAAGCGCGGGCGAGGCGACGCAGGCGTCGCGGGTGCTGATCGTCGACGACGATGCGTTCATGGCCACGCTGCTGGGCTTGATGCTGGGCCGCATCGGCGCCTTCGAAGCCGTCGGCGAGACGGACCCGGCAGCCGCGCTGGAGCGACTGCGTGAGCACGCGCGCGAATTCGACGGCATCGTGGTGGACCTGAACATGCCCGGAATCGACGGCATGGCGTTTTTTCGCCACCTGGCCGACATCGGATACGCGGGCTGCGTCGTTCCGTTCAGCGGCGAGGCGCCCGAAGTGCTGGAGTCGGTGATGCAGTTGGCGCGCTCGCACGGACTGAACGTGCCCGGCACGCTGACCAAGCCGCCGCGCCTCGAGCAGCTCCAGGCGCTGCCCTGGGGCTGCGCCGATGCGCGTGCGACGAGCGCCGGCGGTGACGCCGGCTGGCAGCCCGATGAACAGGCGCTGCGCCAGGCGCTGGCGCGCGGCGACATCGGCTGCATGTACCAGCCGAAGGTGGACCTGCGCGACGGCCGCCTGGTCGGCGTCGAGGCCCTCGCGCGCTGGCGGCATGCGGCGCACGGGCTGATCACGCCGGATCGCTTCGTGCCCCTGGCGGAATCCTGTGGTGCGATCAGCGAGCTCACGCGCAGCGTGCTCGAGACCTCCCTCGCACAGCAGGCACGATGGCGCGCCCAGGGCCTGGCGCTGTCGATGTCGGTGAATGCGTCGGCGCGAGACCTGGGGGACCTGGGCTTCGCCGACCTGGTCAGCGAGCGCGCGCGGCACCATGGCACGCAACCCGAGGAGCTGGTGATCGAGGTCACGGAAAGCGAACTGGGCGACGATCCCCGGCTGCTGGTCGAGATCATGAGCCGGCTGCGACTGCGGCGCTTTGCGTTGTCCATCGACGACTTCGGCAGCGGCTACTCCACCTTGTCCAAGCTGCGCGACGCGGTGTTCGACGAGATCAAGATCGATCGCGACTTCACCCACGCCGCGCACGCGTCGCTGCGCGGCACGGTGCTGTTCGACTCGTGCACCCGACTCGGCCAGGCCCTGGGCATGCGAGTGGTCGCCGAGGGCATCGAGGATCGCCTCGACTGGGATTTCTGTCGCTCCCACGGGGTGCACCTGGCGCAAGGCTATTTCATCTCGCGCCCGCTGGCCGGGGAGCAGTTGCCGCGCTGGCAGGAGCTCTGGCGCGAGCGCGTGCCTGAACTCGTTCCGACGGCTTCCGACGGCGGCCACAGCGAACGGCCCGACCAGGCCCGAGCCTGACCCCGCAGGCCGGCCTCGAGGGCCCTCACCGCAGCCCGGCCCTGGGGGCGCTCAGACCTGATCGGCCAGCGCCTGCAGCACGCGCTGGGCCAGCGCCGGCAAGGCGCCCACCGCGACTTCGAGCTCGTCTTCCTGACGGTTGCGCGCGGATGCCTCGATGCGTTCGAGCATGTCGGCCAGCGCCAGCGCCCCGGCCGCGCGCGACGATGACTTGAGGCGATGCGCTGCCTGCGCGAGTTGCTCGGACTGCGTGCCGACGCGCAAGCCCTGCAGCTCGGGCAGCGCGCGGCGCAGCTCCTGCTCGTATTGTTCCCGCAACGCGCGCAGCGTCGCCTCGTCATCGCCTACCAGGCGGCGCAGCGCCGACGGGTCGAAATCGGCAGTCGCTGCCGGTGCCGGTGCCGCCTGCGCCACGGTGTTCCCGGCCAGCGCCGGAACGAAGCGACGAAGGGTCTGACGCATGGTGTCCATCGATACCGGCTTGGTCATGTACGCATCCATGCCGCTGGCGAGTGCCCGTTGCAGCTCCTGCGGCTGGGCGGCCGCCGTCAGCGCCACCAGCGGGGTGCGCGCGCGCCCCAGCCGGGTCTCCTGCGCGCGCAGGGCACGCGCGAGGTCGAAGCCGT
Organism: Pseudomonadota bacterium; assembly: GCA_021847345.1. Lineage (GTDB taxonomy): Bacteria > Pseudomonadota > Gammaproteobacteria > Burkholderiales > Burkholderiaceae_C > Thiomonas_A. Next base: position 41,214 of record JAJZTW010000021.1, on the reverse strand, counting down.
CCATGCGCGGCATGTGCAGGTCGCTCAGCACCAGCGCGTAGACCTCCTGCTGCCAGCGCTGCAGCGCCTGCTCGCCATCGCCGACGATGTCGGCCCACAGGCCCAGGCGCTGCAACTGCAGGCGGATGACCTGCTGGTTGGTCTCGTTGTCCTCGGCCACCAGCACCAGGCGCCCGCGCCGCTGCGCGTCGCGGCGATCCCGAAGCTCGCCTTCGGGGTGGTGCGCGGGGGACGGCGCCTGCGACTCGGCCTGCGCGTCGTGGCCGTGCATCGCCAGCAACGCGGCGCGCTCGAGCAGCGTGCGCGACAGCAGGTTGGCGTCGATCTGCGCAAGCCCGGGCGACAGCAGGCGCGGCTCGCGCCTGCGGCCCTCGCCGAGCACCAGCTGCCAAGGTGCCTGGTGGGCGAGCTCCACGGGCGGCCCCAGCCACAGCACCGCGGCCTGCGCCGGCACCTGGCCGGCATGGTCCACGCGCAGCGCCTGTGCGCCGCTGGCGCGCAGGCAGGCCAGCAGGTCCTGCGTGCGCTGCGACGCCTCGCCCACCAAGGCGCAGACCTGGCCGAGCAGGGCCACCGACTGGTTGGCACGGGGCTCGCCGTCGACGCGCAGAGGCAGCAGGATGCGGAACTCGCTGCCTTCGCCAGGCGTGCTCCGGACCTCGATGCGCCCGCCCATCATCTCCACCAGATGGTGGCAGATGGACAGGCCCAGCCCGGTGCCTCCGAAGCGCTTGGTGGTGTAGTTGTCGGCCTGCTCGAAAGGCAGGAACAGGCGCTGCAGGACCTGCGGCTGGATGCCGATGCCGTTGTCGCGCACGCTCAGGCACCACTGCTGCAGCGGCGCCTCGGGGCAGGACTCGGCGCGCAGGCACACACATCCACGGCGCTCGTTGCTGTCGGTGAACTTGACGGCGTTGCTCAGCAGGTTGCTGAGCAACTGGCGAATGCGCAGTGCGTCTCCACGCAGGTTCAGCGGCAACGAAGGATCGACCCAGGCGCTGAGCTCGATGCCCTTTTTCTGGGCCAGCTGGTCGAACAGCAGCGCCACCTCCTGCACCAGCGGCTCGAGCTCCAGCGGCTCGTCGAGAATGCCGAGCTTGCCGGCCTCGATCTTGGCCAGGTCGAGGATGTCGTTGATGATGTCCAGCAGCGCCAGCGCCGAGCGCCGGCTGATCTCGGCCATGCGCGCCTGCTGCTCGTTCAGACTGCTCTGCAGCAGCAGGTCGAGCATGCCGATGATGCCGTTCATCGGCGTGCGGATCTCGTGGCTCATGGCCGCCAGGAAGTCCGACTTGGCCCGACTCGCGGCCAGCGCAGCGTCGCGCGTGTCGCGCAGCTCGGCGATCCAGCGGTTGCGCTCGCGCAGGTCGTGCACGGCGCCGACGTAGAACACCTGTCCGTCGATGCCGAAGGAGTTCATGCCCAGCGCCAGCGGCAGCTCGATGCCGTCGGCGCGCAGGCCCTGGATCTCGTGGGTGCTCGCCTGGCCTGCGCAGTACCGCGCCAGCTCCGACGCCTCCAGCGCCGGGATGAAGCGCGACAGGTTGCTGCCCGGAACCTGTTCGCGCGCATGGCCGAACATGGCGCAAAAGGCACTGTTGGCGCTGAGCACGTCACCACGGGCGTCGGTCAGCACGACGCCGTCGGCCAGGTTCTCGACAATCGCCTCGATGCGCACCTGTTGCGCGCGAACCGCGGCGTCCTGGCGCAACAGCTTGAGCGAGGTCTCGTTGAGCGTGCGCCCGAGCACCTCGAGTTCCAGCGTGCCGGGGTAGACCGCCAGCGCGCGGGCATCGGCGCGGCCCAGCCGGCGAGCGAACTCGGTGGCGCGCGCCAGCGCGCTGACCCGCGGACGCAGCAGCGCGAACAGCATGCCGACCCCGGACAGCGTCAGCAGCAGCAGCACCAGCAGGCTGTCGCGCGCCAGCAGCGCCGCCTCGTTGCGAATCTCGCTGACCGAGGCATGGGCGTACAGCCAGCCCAGGCGCCCGGATTCGATGGGATACCAGATCTCGATGCCCCGCGGAATCGTGAACCAGCCAGCCGTGGCGGCGTGGCCGCGGGCGTCCAGCCACCGCAGGCGCGCGGCGGAACCGCTCGGCGTGGACAGAAAGCCGTAAGTGAAGGAAACCTGCGCGACGCTGCCACGAGAGCGGTCGACGCGGCTGAGCACATGCCCGCGCGCATCGGTCACCGCCAGGGTGCGCACGCCGGGAAAGCGCGCCGCGGTATCGAGCATCTGGTCCAGCGCGCCGTAGTCGTGGGTGATCACCAGCGGCGCCGCGCCGAGACTGAGGTTGTCGGCGACGGCTTCGAAGCGGCGCCCGGTGTCGGTGGTCTGCTGGGTGATGAAACGGTTGCCGATGTAGGCGCCGACCACGGCGAAGTTGACCACCGCCAGCGCCAGCACGCCGAGCGCGATCTGGGTCCCGAAGCGCCGCGGATGCAGGGCTTCGCGCATGCGCGCCCACCAGTGTGCCGCGCGCAAGCCGAGCGGAGCCTGGTTCATCGATCGCCCGGCTCAGCGTGCGTCGCCGACTTGCGGGCGCACATAGAAGCGCTCCAGGTGCAGGCGCTCCAGCGGTGCGTAGTCGCGCCGGTAGTTCGCCTGCACCGGATGCGGCATCTGCACGTGCAGCAACAACGTGGCGTCCGCGGCGCGAGCGGGCATGCCGAGGATGGCTTGCTGCACCCGCCTGGCCACCGCGTCGGGTACGCGCGGGTTGACGGCCAGCGCGTGGGGCGCGGTGCTCGGCGTGACATAGATCACGCGCAGCAACTGGCGCAGCGCGACCGGCTCGCGCATCAGCGTGGCGTGCACTGCGCCGCCGGCCACGACGTCGCCGCGCGCCACCGCGCGGTACACGTTCTGGTGCGTGCCGAGATAGACCGGGTCGATGCGCACGCCCTGGCGTTGCAGCAGCGCGCGCATGTACAGCGACGCACCGAAGGCGTTCGGCGCCGGGAAGCCCACCTGCTTGCCGGCCAGCTGCGCCAGCTCGTGGATGTCCGAGTCGGCACGCACGACCAGGATTCCGCTCAGGGGCCTGGTGTCACGCACCAGCGGCCGGTAGCCGCGCGCGCGATGCGCGACGACCAAGTCGTAGGGATTCATGAAGGCGAAATCAGGCGTGCCCTTGACATACGCAGCTTCGAACTTCGGGATGCTCGAGTAGGTCACCAGGTGAAACCTGAGCCCGGTGGCCTTCTGCAGGGCATCGAGAAACGGGCGCCAATCCTCGTACACGCGCACGGGAGCGAACTGCGGCACCACGGCGACGGTATACACCGTTCCTGCCTGCGCGGCGGGGGCCGCGGCGACCGCAAGGCTGCAGACGAGGCATGCGGCCAGTACGGCACACAGCCGAGCGAAACGGCGATGGAGCAGGTTCATGGCAAATGCGACAAGGCGCCAAAACGGGCAACGCGGCTGCGTCGGTTCGCGCCCGGCCAGCAGGCGCATGCGCAGCCGGGGCGCGGCGCGCTTGCCATGCTACGCCACGCCGCGCGGCCCCGGTCAGCGGCCCGCGCCGGCTTCGCCGCGGGCGCGTCCGCCCGGCTCCGACAGGCGGCTGGCGTCCAGGTTGTCGCTCAGTTTCTCGAGCAGGTCCAGGAAGGCGTCGCGCTCGGCCGGCTCGACGCCGGCGAAGACCTGCTCGCGCGCGCGCCGCGACAGCTCACGGATTCGCTCCAGCACCGGTTGTGCGGGCGCGCACAGCTCGAGGCGGTGCGCGCGCCGGTCGGCGAGGTCGCGGCGCCGCCGCACCAGGCCCTCGGCCTGCAGTCGGTCGAGCACGCGCACCAGGGACATGGGCTCGATGGCCGCGAGCTCGGCCAGGCGCGTCTGGCTGATGCCCTGGTGACGCTCCAGGTAGGCGAGCACGCGGCAGGTGGTCAGGGTCAGCCCGGTGCCCTGCGCAAGCTGCTCGAACAGGCGCACGTAGCGCCGGTTGAGCTCGGCGAGCAGGAATCCGAAATTGCGCTGGCGGTCCATCGGCGGCTGTGCGGAGCGCGCCAGGCCGGGGCCCGACGGCATAGAAACAAACGTGATGATAACATTTGATATAAATACCCCCGCATCCCGATGAACCCGAACCCTCCGGCCGACGCCCCCGCGGGCGAGCCCGCCACCCCTCGCCCCGCTGCTGCCGGAACGACTCCCGCACACCTTCGCCCGCTGCAGGGCGGCGCGCTGGTCGTGGGCACCATCGCGCTGAGCCTGGCCACGTTCATGAACGTGCTCGACACCTCGATCGCCAACGTGTCGATCCCGTCGATCGCCGGCGACATGGGGGTCAGCGCGTCCCAGGGCACGTGGGTGATCACCTCCTTCGGCGTGGCCAACGCCATCGCGGTGCCGCTGACCGGCTTTCTCACCCAGCGCTTCGGCGCCGTGCGCACGTTCCTGGCCAGCATCGCGCTGTTCACGCTGTTCTCGTTCCTGTGCGGCCAGGCGCCGACCCTGAGCGTGCTGATCCTGTTCCGCGTGTTGCAGGGCGCGTCGGCGGGGCCGATGATCCCGCTGTCGCAGACCCTGCTGCTGTCGAGCTACCGCACCGAGCGGGCAGGCATGGCGCTGGCGATGTGGTCGATGACCACGCTGGTGGCCCCGATCGCCGGGCCGCTGCTCGGCGGCTGGATCACCGACAACATCTCCTGGCCCTGGATCTTCTACATCAACGTTCCGGTCGGCGTGGTGTGCAGCCTGATCACGCTGGCCATCTACCGCCAGCGCGAGACCCCCACGCGCAAGCTGCCCATCGACTGGACCGGGCTGGCGCTGCTGGTGATCTGGGTCGGCTCGTTGCAGGTCATGCTCGACAAGGGCCAGGAGCTCGACTGGTTCGGCTCCACCACCATCATCGCGCTCGCCGTGGCCGCGGTCGTGGGCTTCGTGCTGTTCCTGATCTGGGAACTGCACGACACCCATCCGGTGGTCGACCTGACCCTGTTCGCGCTGCCCAACTTCACCCTCGGCACGGTCATGCTGGCGCTGGCCTACGGCATGTACTTCGGCTCGCTGGTGCTGCTGCCGCTGTGGCTGCAGGAGTACGTCGGCTACACGGCCACCGAGGCCGGCGGCGTGCTGGCCTGGGTCGGGCTGTTCGCGCTCGTGTTCATGCCCTTCGTCGGGCGCTACTCGCACCGCATCGATACGCGCTGGGTGACCTCGTTTTCCTTCCTGGTGTTCGCGCTGGTGTTCTGGATGCGCTCGCGCTTCACCGCCGGCGACACCTACTGGCAGTACTCGCTGCCCACGCTGGTGCAGGGAATCGCCACCGCGACCTTCTTCATCCCGCTGCTGGCCATCATCCTCGGTGGCCTGGCGCCCACGCGAGTGGCCTCGGCCGCCGGGCTGTCGAATTTCGCGCGCATCACCGCCGGCTCGTTCGGGGCATCGATCTACACCACGCTGTGGGACAACCGCGCCACGCTGCACCACGAGCAGCTCGCCATGCACATCACCGCCGGGCACGCGCCGTCGGCCGCCGTGCTGCGCATGCTGCAGGCCGGTGGCCTGACGCACGAGCAGGCGCTGGGCCTGATCAACCGCCTGATCGACGTGCAGGCCTCGACCATTTCGGTGGACGAGATGTTCCGGCTCAGCGCGTGGCTGTTCCTGGGAATGATCGTGATGGTCTGGCTGGTGCGTCCCGGCACGCCGGGCAGCACATCGGCGGAGGCCGCCGGCGCGCATTGACCCGCCGCGCGCGCCCGGCCGGTCGCGGCCTCAGGCGTGGCCTGGCGACAGACCCTGGTCGACGTCGAGGCTGACGCGATTGCGCCCCATGCCCTTGGAGCGGTACATGGCGTGGTCGGTGCGCCGCAGCAGGGTTTCGCGTGTGTCTCCCGGTCTGCGGCTGGCCACGCCCAGCGACACCGTGAAGGGGTCGAGCACCAGGTTGTCGCTTCGACGCCGCAGGCGCAGCGAAGCCACACGGGCACGAATATTCTCGGCCACCTGCGCGGCTTCGAGCAGCGGCGTGCGCGGCAGCAGCACGAGGAACTCCTCGCCACCGTAGCGAACCGCGTGGTCCTCGCTGCGCAGGCATTTGCGAATGGCCTCGGCGACATGACGCAACACGGCGTCGCCCAGCGCGTGGCCATGGGTGTCGTTGATGCGCTTGAAGTGGTCCACGTCCAGCATCAGCAAGCTCAGTGGCGCATCCGGCTCGACGGCCATGAGCTCGTCGAGCTCATGATCGAGAGCGCGCCGGTTCCACAGTCCGGTGAGCGGATCGATCAGCGCCTCGCGCCGGTGCCGCTCGAGCTCGACCTTGAGTTTCTCGCTTTCCGCCAGGGTGATCTGCAGGCGTTGCTGCAAGTGATGGTTGCGCTGCCGCGCCTGCTGCGTGGCCACCAGCATGCCAGACGCGATGTCGCGCAGGGACTGGGTGTCGCGGTCGCCCGCCAGGTGCCCCAGCGTGCTGTCCAGCGCCTGCCCGAACTCCTCGGCCCCCCGGCCGGCCTCCTCGATGTCGTGGGTCAGGTCGCCGAGGAGTTGCTGCAGGTCGTTGCCCACGCCGCGCAGCGGGGTCGAGCGGTCCACCGCGAGGTGGCGCTCGTGCAGGTCGCGCAGCAGGAACGCGTCGATCTGGCGTCCACTGTGCAGGTATTCGTCCAGCGTGCGGCACAGCTCCGGGCTGCCGCCGCTGAGGTATTCGTAGGCCACCCCGTAGCTCAGCGGGATGGGCGGAACGTCGTGCTCGACCAGGAAGTCGACGGCCCGGAACGCCAGGGCCTTGGCTTGCTCGACGGTGTGCTGGGTACTCAGGGCGCTGGCTGGCATGGCGGGGCGAGGGCGGGGTCCGGGGAACCTCGACGCAGGGGCCGCCGGCTCGGCCCGTCACGGCGCCTCGCCGCAGCCTTTGCGCAAATATTGCGTAAATCCAAGAGGTTGCGCAGTAAATCTTAACGTTTTTGTCGAGCAAAACACCCCACGAATAGGGGTTTTGTCGCCGAAGCCCGACGCGCAGCCGACGAATCACGAAAACCTAACGCCCTGGCGCCCTGACGCCCTGACGCCTGCGAACCGGGCAGTTGCTCACGAGAAAACGCAGGGCCGCCCCAAGTTTTCTCGACCCCCACGGGGGGCGGGTCGGGCCCCAGGCCCGGCCCTGGGGGCGCTCAGGCAAAGCGATCGCCGTGGGCAAGCCCGACCACGGTCCCGGCCGGCAGCGCGCGCCAGTCCCCCGCCCCCAGTGGCACACTGGCCAGCATGGCCAGACGGTGCGCCTGCCCGTGGCTGGCACGCAACTGCAGCCCGGCGACCTCGTGCTCGTGCGCGGTCGCCGGCTCGCGCAACCACAGGTACATGCCCGGCTCGCGCACCACGCCGTCGGCCTGGCGCCGTCGATGGGCATGGGCGAACAGGCATTCGCCATCGCTGTACAGGAAATTGGCCGGCCCCAGCTCGCGCACGCGCTCGGCGAAGCCCTCGACCACGCGCAGGCGGGCCTGCCGGCTCGGAGCATGGCCGGAGTCGCGCCACAAGGGCTCGAGCATGCCCAGCAGTTGACAGAACACATGCTCCGAATCGGTCTGGCCCACCGGACGAGACGGCAGCGCCCGCGCGTCGGCTGCCAGCGGCCAGCGCTGCTGCACCTCGGGCAGGTCGCCGTTGTGCGCGAACACGTGCACACGCCCGCCGAGCTCGCGCACGAAAGGCTGGGTGTTGGCCAGGCTGACCGGTCCGCGTGACGCCCGACGCACATGCGCGAGCACCAGCGGACTGTGGAAGTCGTGGTGCTCCAGCACCTGCGCGAACACACTGCGCACCGCCGGCACCGGCTCGCGCAGCACGTGGGCGTCGGGCCCGTCGAAGTAGGCCGCGCCCCAGCCATCGGGGTTGCCGGGAACCCCGCTCACCGGCTCCACCGGGGCTCCGTGGGTGGCGAATTCGGCAAAGCGCAGGCGCACACGCGCGGGCCTGGCACTGCTGACTGCGAACAATTCGCACATGATCGACTCCTGTGACCAACAAGTCTGGAGGCGCGCGGCGACGCGCCCGCGAGTGTCCAGCCTAACGCTGCGAAGGGCGCCGGCGCCGGCCTGGGCGCGCAAGCCGCCGGCGGCATGCCCTATGCTGGTGCATTGCCCCAGCCCCGGAGCGCGCGATGCACAGCAAGACCCGTGCGTGGATGCACGGCTTCATCGGCATGCTGATGTTCAGCGGATCCCTGCCGGCCACGCGTGCCGCGGTGCGCGGATTCGACCCTCTGTTCGTCACCGCGGCGCGCGCCAGCGGCGCCGGGCTGCTGGCCCTGCTGCTGTTGCTGGGGGCGCGCCCGCCGCGGCCGCGCGGCAGGCAATGGTGGCTGCTGGCCTGGGTCGCCGGCGGCGTGGTCGCCGGTTTTCCGCTGCTCACCGCGCTGGCGCTGCGTCAGGTCAGCGCAGCGCATTCCCTGGTGTTCATCGGCCTGCTGCCTTTGACCACCGCCGGCTTCGCGGTGCTGCTCGGGGGCGAGCGCCCGCGCCCGGCCTTCTGGCTGTTCGCCGGCGCCGGCGCGCTGCTCGTGGGAGCCTACGCACTGCACGCCGGAGGCGGCGGCACCAGCCACGCCGACTGGCTGATGCTGGCCGCCATCCTGGTGTGCGGCCTGGGCTACGCCGAGGGCGCGCGGCTTTCGCGCAGCCTCGGCGGTTGGGCCGTGATCTGCTGGGCCCTGGTGGTGTCGCTGCCGGTGACGCTGCCGCTGGCGCTCCTGCAGTGGCCGGCACAGTTGCTCGACAAGCCGCTCGCGGCCTGGCTCGGGCTGGGCTACGTCACCTTCATCAGCATGCTGGTAGGGTTTTTCTTCTGGTACCGCGGCCTGGCGCTGGGCGGCGTCGCCGCGGTCAGCCAGCTGCAGCTGCTGCAGCCCTTCTTCGGGCTGCTGCTGGCCGCCGCGCTGCTGCGCGAAACCGTCACCCCGGCGATGCTCGGCACCACCTTCGCCGTGGTACTGTGCGTGGCGGCGGCGCGTCGCCTGGCCTGATGCGCCAGGACTGACCCGCCGCGCGCGGGCAAGCCGCCCCTTCGACGCTAAGGCGCATTGGCCAGCGCGGACAATGCGCGCGCCGCTGCATGCACCAGCCCGGGCCGCCTACATTGGTCCTCAGGGCACCCGAGGCATCGCCACAACGTCACGCGGCGGGCCGGGCCCGACAGGAGCCATCGATGAGGGAACACTCCGATCCATCGCGCCCGCTGCGCGAGGCCGAGGCGGCCGAAAGCCCGAAGCGCCAGCCACGGCCGGCCCCCGACCCGGCTGCGCGCCAGGAGCGCCTGGACTACGAGCGCCGGCAGATCGAACGCAATCGCCGTGTCGAGCAGCAACTCGACCACGCGCTGGTCGAATCCTTTCCGGCCAGCGACCCGCTGGCGGTCACGCCCGAGGGCACTTTCCCGGTGCGCGACCCGCAGCTCGCGCCCGCCGAACCCGGCGAGCCGGGGCACCCCGCGTCGCCGTCGACCGCGCGGCCGGGCGGCCGCAGCGAAGCGGACCGGCCGCGTCACGGCGGCCACGGCCCGCGCCACGCGCAGCGGCGCGGCGACCCGCAGACCCCGCCGCAGCCCACGGACCCGGCACCGCCTGAGCCGCTGCCGCCGCAGGCTCCCGAACAGCGCAGCCCGCGCAAGCGCTGATCAGGGAAGCGCGCGCTCGCGCAGCAGCTGCGCGCGCAGCCAGTCCACCAGAGCCTGGACCTCGGGCCGCATGCGCGCCTGCTCGCGCAGCACCATGTAGTAGAAGACGCCGGTGCGCTGAGGCGCGCCCAGCGGCAACAACAGGCTGCCGTCGGCCAGCAGCGGGCGGATCAAGGACATCTGGCCCATCGCCACGCCCATGCCGGCCTGCGCGGCCTGCACCGTCTGGTGCGTGAAGTTCAGCTCCAGCCAGCTCAACGGCTGCACGTCGCGGTGGCCTACGCTGCGAAACCACGCCTCCCATGACAGATCGCGCAGGTAGGCCAGGGAGCGAGAAGGCGTGCCACCGGGCCCGACCTCGGCGATGAGCGTGGTGCGGCGCAGGTCGCCGGGGGCCTGCAAGCCGGCGCCTCGGCGCTGCAGCTCGGCCAGCAGGCGCGGGCTGCACACCGGCGCGATACGCTCCTCGAACAGCGCCTGGGCTTGCGCGCCGCGAACCGCCGGATGCTCCGGATGCGCCAGGCGCAGCGCGATGTCCTGCTCCGTGGCGTCGAGATCGATGATCTGGTCCGATGCCTCCACGGCGATATCGACCTCGGGGTGCTCCGCCTGGAACAGCGGCAGCCGCGGCATCAGCCACAGGCTGGCGAACGAGGCGAAGGTGGTGATGCGCACCTTGGGGCGCCGCAGGGACTGGCGCAATTCCTCGACGGTGGCGTCCAGCGATGCCAGCGCCGGTCGCAACGCCGCGGCCAGTCGCTCGCCGGCCGCGGACAGGCGCACCCGCGGGCCGTCCCGCTCGAACAGGCGCAGCCCGACCTCGTACTCGATGGACTGGATCTGCCGGCTCAGCGCCGACTGGGTCACGGAGAGTTCGCGCGCCGCGGCGGTGAAGCTGCCCAGGCGCGCGGCGGCGTCGAAGGCGCGCAGGAATCCGGTGTCGATGCGCCGCGTCGGAGGGGTCGGCGAGCCCGCGAAATGCCTGGTCATGGGCTGCGTTCCATCATGCACTGTACGCATGGTAGCAATACCCAAAATTCGCTTTGTAGGGTTACGGGTTACTTCTAATATCTCCCTTCAAATCCTTTGGAAAACAAGCATTCCCGCTATGTTGCAAAGGTTTTGTGGTGATTCCCACCCAGGAGGTCAACATGATCTTCAAGAATGACGAACAAGTGCGCGTACAGCGCCAGCGCCTCGCTCTGCTGGACGGCGACAGCCTGTATCTGCGCGGACGCGCCGGCAGCCAGCTGCACGTGTACGCCGAGGCCCGGCCGGAAGACGGCCCGGGACTTCTGTGGGTCACCGAGGAAGGCTATGCGGACGATGTCTTCCTGGCGCCGGGCGAGTGCCATGTGCTTCGCGGCCGCGGCCTGGTCGTGGCCACCGCATGGGGTTCGCTGCAGGTTCGCGTGGCCGCCCCCGGCGAAGCGGCCGAAGCCCTTGCGCGGGTTGGCGAGGCGCGAGCGCGTCAGGGCTCGTTGCCGCGTGGCACGCCGCCGGGCGGCGTCAAGCCGCGCCCGGGGCTGCGGCAGCCGCTGGGCGCGGCGGGCTGAGCGCGGCCTGCCCGGCCAGCCACGCGGCGATTTCCGGCCACGCCTGTTCGAGGGTGCGCGCGCCCATGAACAGGCCCACGTGCCCGCCCGGGACGATGCGCTTGCGCACCTGCCGGGAGGACGTCAGGCCCTCGGCGGCGAAAACCTGCTCGCGCGGAGTGATGTCGTCGGCCTCGCCGGCCAGCAGGTACAGCGGGCAGGAAATGTCGCGCAGTTGCAGGCGCCTGCCGAGGCCGACGAAATGCCCGTTGGCCAGCGCGTTGTGCTTGAACAGCTGCTCGATGACCTGCAGGTACCAGCGACCGGGCAGGTCGAGCGGGTTCTCGTACCAGCGGTCGAAGGCCTCGGCCTTGCGCAGCCAGGCCGGATCGTCGATGTGTTCGTACAGGTCGATGTGCTCCTGCACGTAGTGCTGCTCCGGGTGCATGTTCTTCCAGCCCGCGAGCATGTAGCGCCCGGGCATCAGCCCGCCTGCGCTGGCGACCAGCTCCTCGTAGAAGCTCATCGGGCTGTCGTGCACCATGCGCAGCAACGGCCCGTGCCCGGCGTGGGTGTCGATGGGTGAGCCGGCCAGCACCAGGGCCTGCACCTTGTCGGGAAAGCGCGCGGCCAGCATGGCCGAGATCCAGCCGCCCTGGCACAGCCCCACCAGGCACACGCGTCCGCCGAGATCGTCGACGCAGGCGAGCAACTCGGCCAGGTACTGGTCGACATCGAAGTCCTTCATGTCGAGCGTCGCGCTGTGCCAGTCGGTCAGCAGCAGGCGGCGCACGCCGCCGGCGCGCAGGGTCTGCATCAGGCTCTGGCCCTGCTGATAGTCGGCGATCATCGACGTGTGCCCGGCGTAGGGCGCCACGACAAGCGTCGGCAGGCCTGCGGCACCGGCGTCGGAGTAGTCGCACAGGCTCAGGGTGCGAAGCTTCAGCCGCACCTCGTGCGCGCTTGCCAGGCGCGGCTTGATGCCTCCGTGCAGGCGGCTCTCCTCCTCCAGGAAGCGAACGTTGCGCGCGACCAGCTCGAGACCCTGGCGCGCCATGTCCTGTGCCATCAAGGCCGGCCAGAACAGCGGCACGTTGATGTTCGGCTGGGTGTGCGACGGCGGCTTGGGGGAGGACATGTCGGACAGGCTTTCGAGACTGCGCGCGCGCTTCGCATCACCCGCGCATGGCGCGCATGTACCGGCGCCCCGAACGCACGCCCCATCGGTAGCAGATCAGCGACACCAGCACGGTGCAAAGGGTACCAGGGAGCTCGCCGAACCAGCCAGCGCCGGCGCGGGTGCTGGCGAAGGACAACGAGTAGGTCAGCGCCAGGTACACCAGCAACCAGGCGCCGCCCTGCCAGTCGGCCCTGCCGACGCGCAGCGCCGCCGCGGCGGATACCGCGCCCCGACGCGCGCTGCGCAGGCGCACCACCGCGTACCAGGCCAGCGCCACGAGCATCACCGGCAGCGTGGGACGCAGCACCGCCCAGCCTGCCCAGTAGATCACCAGCGAGCTGACCACGAAGGCCAACGGGGCGACCACGGCCATGCCTGGCAGGCGCGCGCCGGGCTCACCGAGCCCCTCGGCGCGAAACACCGGCAGGGCCACCGCGCCGATCGAAAAGGTGAACACGATCAGCGCGCTCAAGGGGCGCACGATCGCATGCCAGCTCGGCAGAGGCAGCAGGAAGGCGGCGCCGACCACGTAGTTGATCAACAGCGCGCGGCGTGGAATGCCCGAGCCCGCGTGCACCCGCATCCATGCCGCCGGCAGCAGACCGTTCTTGGCGATGCCGAACAGGTTGCGCGCGTTCGCCGACGTGAAAATGATCGCCGAGCCTGACGGGGAAATCATCGAGTCGGCGATGAGCACCCAGTACAACCAGCCCAGCCCGAGCAGGCGCGCCAGGTCGGCGAAAGGCGACTTCAGGTTCACGCCCTGCCAGCCGCCCGCCAGCAGGCCCGGCGGCAGCGCCACCAGGAAGGCCACCTGCAGGCCCAGGTACAGCACGATGGTCAGCAGCATGGTGGCGACCAGCGCACGCGGAACGTCGCGCCGCGGGTCGACGGCCTCGCCCGACAGCTCGACGATGTTGCGAAAACCCGTGTACGAGAAGATCAGACCGGCCGACGCCACCGCGCCCAGCGCCGCGCCGTACCCCATCGGCGCGAGGCCGCCATGGGCCAGCAGGTTCGAGGCACCGCCGGCTGCGCCCCGATGATCGAAGCCACTGGCGATCAGCAGGGCCATGGTCAGCGCAGGCACCAGCACCTTGATCGCGGTGACCAGGTTGTTCGACCTGGCGAACAACGCGACGCCGAAATAGTTCAGCAGCACGAAGCCGCCCATCAGCAGCATGGCGAGGGCCACGCCCGGCGCGGTCAGCATGCCGGCGCGGGCGTCGTACACGCCGGGCAGCCAGGCTGCCGCGTACTGCACCACGCCGGCGGCCTCGGTCGGCGGGTTGCCGACGTAGCACAGCCACATCGCGATGCCGATCACGGTGGCCGCCAGGCGTCCGTTGGAATACAGCGGATAGCGCACCAGCCCCCCGCTTTCGGGAAGCGCCATGCCGAGCTCGGCATACACCAGCGCGACCAGCAGCATCAACACGCCGCCAACCATCCACGACAGCAGCGCTGCCGGACCGGCGGCGCGCGCCGCGTACATCGCCGCGAACAGCCAGCCCGAGCCGATCACGCTGCCGACGCCGGCGGCCAGCAGGGACCAGAAGCCCAGCCGGCGCTGCAGCTTGCGGTCCTCGAGTTCGGCCAGCGGCGCGGCGGGCTGCGCCGGATGCGGCGTGGATTCGCTCAGGCAGGGGTCGCTCATCGGTCCCAGGTTAGCAGGGCTGCAGGGCTCGCTGCGCGGGCAAGGGTTCAACCCGCTGCGCCCGGGTCTGCCTGGACCGGGCCGGCACCGCCGGCGCCTCCCGCGCCGCCGCGCCGGCGCTTGACGCGCTGCAGGTACCAGGTGGCGAGCATGGCGGCGGCGAAACCCGATGCGGCGCCGACTCCCAGCGCCCAGCGCGGGCCGAAGGCGTCGGCGACCCAGCCGACCAGCGGCGCCCCGAGCGGCGTGCAGCCGAGAAAGATGCCCATGTAGATGGCCATCACGCGCCCGCGCATGGCCGGCTCTGTCGACAACTGCACGAGGCTGTTGGTCGACGTGGTGAAGGTCTGCGCCAGCGCGCCGACCAGCGCCAGCACGACACCGAAGCTCCAGGCGCCGGGCATGAGCGCGGCCAGCGCGCAACCCAGCCCGAAGCTCAACGCGCTGACCCGCAACAGCACCAGGTGCGGGGCCTTGCGTCCGGCCACCAGCAAGGCGCCGACCACCGAACCCACGGCCATCGCCGACGACAACGTGCCGTACAGGCCCGGGCCACCGTGGAACACGCCGACCGACATGGTGGACACGAAAATGGGAAAGTTCAGGCCGTAGGTTCCGACCAGGAACAGCATGCTCAGCGCGACGATCAGGTCGGGGCGCCCGCGCAGGTAGCGAAAGCCGTCGATGATCCCCGACGGGCGACCGCCGGCGCGGGCGGCGCGCTGCAGTTGCGCGGTACGCATCGAGGCCAGCGCGCCGATCACGGCCAGGAACGAAGCCGCGTTGATCAGGAACACCCACGCCGTGCCGATGGCCGCGATCATCAACCCCGCCACCGCCGGGCCGACCAGGCGCGCGCCGTTGAACAGCGTGGAATTCAGCGCCACGGCGTTGGGCAGCGCGTCGTCACCGACCAGCTCGGCGACGAAGGTCTGGCGCGCCGGGGCGTCGAAGGCGCTGACGCAGCCCATCACACCGGCGAATCCATACACCTCCCACAGGGTGACGCTGCCGCTGAGCACGAGCAGGCCCAGGCCCAGCGCCAGCAGGCCCATCGCCGACTGCGTGAACATGAGCAGGCGACGCCGGTCGCAATGGTCGGCGGCCATGCCGGCCAGCGGCATGAGCAGGATCGGCGGCCCGAACTGCAGCGACATGACCACGCCCACGGCGGTTGCGCTGTGGCGGGTGAGCTCGACCAGCACCAGCCAGTCCTGGGCGATGCGCTGCATCCAGGTGCCGATGTTCGACACCAGCGAGCCAAGCGCCCACAGGCGGTAGTTGTAGCCGCGCAGCGAGACGAAGGTGCGACGCAGCCGGGCACGGTACGCGGCCGCGGTCTGCGAGAAAAATGGGGAAGAGGGCATGGGCTTGCTGCGGCGCCCGCAGGCGGGGCGCGCCGTGACGCAATCGCCACTCTAGTGCGCAATCGCCAATCCTGCACTGCGCGGCTACAGGCGCGTCAGCGCGGCGAGCGCGTAACCCAGCGCGGCGCCGGCGGCGGGCCCGAGCAACCAGCCGCGCAGCACGCCCAGCACGACCCTGGAGTCGATGGTTTCGCGCCCGCGGGCAAGGCCGGCTCCTGCCATCGCGCCGATCAGCGCCTGGTTCATCGACGTGAACAGGCCACCGGCGACCGCGCCCAGCACGACCAGCGCCTGGACCAGTTGCGCGGCCACGGCCATCGGCGCATCCAGGCGCACCATGCCGAAGGCCACGCGCTCGAGCAGCGGGCGCCCCCAGGTCAGCACGCCTGCGGCCAGTCCGAGCCCGCCGAGCAGCCCGGCGAGCAGCGGACCGCAAAGCCCCGTGGACAGGAACACCGCGGTCGCGTTGGACACGTCGTTGGCACCCATGGCCAGGCTCGCCAGCGCGCCCACCAGCACCAGCGCGCGCCCGGCCAGCGCCAGGCCGCGAGCATGGGTCAGCGCGGGCATGGTGTCCAGCAGCCGGGTGAGGGCGTAGCCGAGCGCGAAGGCGGCGAACGGAGCCAGCACCCACAGCACGGCCAGGCGCGCGATGGTGTCCCAGCGTATGGCCAGCCCGAGCGCCTGCCCGGCGCCGACGATGCTGAACACCAGGATCTGGATGGTCGAGGTCGGGATGCGGCGTTGCGTGAACCAGGTGGTCAGCGCGAAGGCCGCGGCGAGCACCGCGATCGCCGTGCCGCTGCCCAGGCGCTGCCCGACCAGGATGTCGTGGCCGACATGGCGCAGCACGGCATGGCTGAACCAGGTCGCGCCGATCAGCGCGAATGGCGCCATGGTCCACAGCGCGGCGCGCGTGCCGATGCTGTGCGTGGCCACCGGCATGCCCATGCAGGCCCCGGTGTAATGCGCGCCCATGCTCCAAGCGAAAGCCAGGGCCAGCACGACCAGCGCGATGTCAGCGAAGTGCATGGCCCCCCCGGCGAGCGGGCGCCGAGTCCTGGCGCGGACGCGATCCGGCCCGCACGCGGTCCGGATCGCACATGCAAGACGAAGGGATTTGTCGTTTTCTGGACGCCGTCATGGTTTTGGTCGCGGACGCGAGTGGTCGACCGCGGGATCGTATCGGCCCTTGGAGCGGCAATCGCATGCCCCTGCGGCGACGAGGCGATGGATCTGGCCAAGGCTGCCGGACGCGAGCTGGTGCGCTTTCACACCCGCGCGGCCTGAGGCGCGGCCACGCGCTCGCGGCTGCCTAGGAGCCTGGGCGGCAGAGGGAGCCGCCCAGGCTCCTAGAATGATGCTGGCACAACGCAGGCGGCGTGCGCGTTCGCGGGCGCTTGCCCCGAGCCCGTGCCCGGCCGGCCCGGCGCAGCTGCAGCAGACCCATGGCACCCACCCGACTCGACGCGCAGGCCCGCTACGACGTACTGGTCATCGGCGGCGGCCCCGCTGGATCGACCACGGCGGCGCTGCTGGCGCGGCGCGGCGTTCGCGTGGCCTTGCTGGAGAAGGCGCGGCACCCGCGCTTCCACATCGGCGAATCGCTGCTGCCGGCGAACCTGGCGCTGTTCGAGCAGCTCGGCGTGGCCGATCAGGTTCGCGCCATCGGCATGCCCAAGTGGGGCGCGGAGTTCGTTTCGCCCTGGCATGCGCGCAAGACGCAGAGCTTCGCCTTCGCCGACGCCTGGAATCGTTCCATGCCGATGGCCTACCAGGTGCGGCGCTCCGAGTTCGACGACATCCTGCTGCGCAATGCCGAGGGCCTCGGCGTGCACGTGGTGCAGGGCTGCGAGGCGCGCGAGGTGCGCTTCGAGCCCGACGGCGCCGGCGCACTGATCGAGGCCTTGCACGACGACGCCACGCGAAGCAGCTGGCGCGCCCGCTACGTGGTCGATGCGTCGGGGCGCGACACCTTCCTCGGCACGCGCCTGAAGGCCAAGCAGCGCGACCGTCGGCACAACAGCGCGGCCATGTTCGCCCATTTCAGCGGGGCCACGCGCCTGCCGGGCAGGGACGCCGGGCATATCTCCATCTTCTGGTTCGACCACGGCTGGTTCTGGTTCATCCCGCTGGCCGACGGCACCACCAGCGTCGGCGCGGTGGCCTGGCCCTATTACTTCAAGACCCGCGACAAGGCGCTGGAGGATTTCTTCGCCGACACCATTGCCCTGTGCCCCGGCCTGTCGGCCCGCCTGGCCGGCGCCACGCGCGTGTCGCCGGTGCAGGCCACCGGCAACTACTCCTACCGTTGCGAGCGCACGCACGGGCCCGGCTACCTGCTGGTCGGCGACGCTTTCACCTTCATCGACCCGGTGTTCTCGTCCGGCGTGATGTTCGCGATGCAGGGCGGCGTGTTCGCCGCCGAGGCGCTGCTGGCCAGCCTGCGCGAGCCGCGTGCCGAAGCCCGCGCGATGAGGGCCTTCGACCGCGCGATGCGCCGCGGGCCGCGGGCCTTCAGCTGGTTCATCTACCGGGTCAATCACCCGAGCCTGCGCGACATGTTCATGGCCCCGCGCAACGTGTTCAGGGTCCAGGAGGCACTGCTGTCGGTGCTGGCCGGGGACGTGTTCGGCAGCACCCCCATCTGGGGCTCACTGCGCGTGCTCAAGGCCATCTTCTACCTCGACGCGCTGCGACACCTGAGGCGCAGCCTGCGCGCCAGGGGCATGCGTCGCCGGCAGATCGACCCGCGCACCGGGCCCGACGGCGCTTCCAGCCGATGAGCAGCATGCATGCGTCGCGGCGTTGGCGCCCGCGCATTGCGCGCGACGCGCTGCGCACCTACCTCGGGCTGGCGCTGTTCGGCCTGATGGGCCTGCTGTGGACCCCCTTCGCGCTGGTGCTCGACGCGCTGCTGCCCCAAGCGCTGGCGCGGCGCCTGGGGCGCCAGCTGATCGGCGCGGGCTTCCGCGCCTACCTGCGCCTGCTCACGGCCATCGGCGCCTGCCGCTTCGACCTGGGCGCGCTGGACGCGCTGCGCGGACAGGGGCCGATGGTCATCGCGCCCAACCATCCCTCGCTGATCGATGCCCTGCTCGTGCTGTCGCGACTTCCCGCATCGGCCTGCGTGGTCAAGTCCAGCATCCTGGGACAGGCGGCGCTCGGCGCGGGGGCCCGCCTGGCAGGCTACATCGACAACGGGAACCTGCTGCGCATGGTCGACCTCGCCGTCGACGAGCTGCACCTGGGCCGGCAGCTGCTGCTGTTTCCCGAAGGCACCCGCAGCGACGCAGCGCCGATCGGTCCGGTCAAGGGCATGGTGGGCCTGATCGCCAAGCGCGCCGCGGTGCCGGTGCAGGTGGTGCTGATCGAGACCGACTCGGACTTCCTCGGCAAGACCTGGCGCCCCGGCCGGATCCCGCGCCTGCCGATCCGCTATCGCGTGCGCCTCGGCCCGCGCCTGGACGCGCCCGCCGACGCCCAGGAATTCGTCGCCGAGCTCGACGCCCACTTCCGACGCGCGCTGCGCGAGCCTGCCCATGCCCACGAAGACGCCTGAGGCGCACGACCCGCCCGCCACGCCGGCGCCGCCCAGCAGCAGCCACCTGGTGCTGATCCCGAGCTACAACCCCGGGCCCGCGGTGTACGACACGGTGCGCGCGGCGCGCGCCGCATGGGCACCGGTATGGGTGGTGGTGGACGGCAGCGACGACGGCAGCGCGCAGGGTCTGGTCGACATGGCGAAGCGTGACCCGCAGTTGCGCGTCATCGTGCTGCCGACCAATCGCGGCAAGGGCGCGGCGGTGCTGGCAGGACTCGACGCGGCCCAGGCCGCGGGCTTCAGCCACGCCCTGACCATGGACTCGGATGGCCAGCATCCCGCCGCCAGCATCGCCCGCTTCATGGCCGAGTCGCAAGCCCATCCGCGCGCGATGATCCTGGGCAGGCCGGTGTTCGACGCCGACGCGCCGCAACTGCGCGTGCAAGGGCGCAAGATCTCCAATGCCTGGGCCCGGCTCGAGACCCTCGGCGCGGGCATCGGAGATTCGCTGTACGGTTTTCGCGTCTACCCCGTCGCGGCGCTGCGCGAGGTCATGGTGCACCAGCGCTGGATGCGCCGATTCGACTTCGACCCCGAGGCCGTCGTGCGACTGAGCTGGGCCGGCGTTCCCGCGATCAACCTGCCGGCACCGGTGCGCTACCTGGACGCCGGCGAAGGCGGCGTGTCGCACTTCAACTACCTGCGCGACAACCTGCTGTTGACCTGGATGCACCTGCGCCTGGTGCTGGGCTTCCTCGCCCGCCTGCCGCTGCTGCTGGCGCGGCGTCTTGGCCTCGGAAGGTGGGAATGAATCGGCCGCGGCCGAGGGGCCGACCAGGGGCGCTCAGATCATGCCGCCGTTGATCGAGATCACCTGCCCGGTGATGTACGCGGCGCGATCCGAGGCCAGGAAGGCGACCAGGTCGGCCACCTCCTCGGGCCTGCCGGCGCGCTGGGCCGGCACCAGGCGGGCGATCGCCGCGGCATCGAAGCTGCCGTCG
The DNA here is from genome assembly GCA_021847345.1 of Pseudomonadota bacterium. GTDB lineage: Bacteria > Pseudomonadota > Gammaproteobacteria > Burkholderiales > Burkholderiaceae_C > Thiomonas_A. Next base: position 21,302 of record JAJZTW010000021.1, on the reverse strand, counting down.
ATCATCGGCGTGTCGATGATTCCCGGCGCCACGGCATTGACCGTGATCCCGCGGCTGGCCACCTCCAGCGCCAGGGACTTGGTCGCCGCGTGCAGCGCGCCCTTGGCCGCCGCATAGTTGACCTGGCCGCGATTGCCGGTGATCGCGGCCACCGACGTGATGTTGATGATGCGCCCCCAGCGGGTGCGGATCATCGGCAGCATCAGCGGCTGCGTCACGCGGTAGAAGCCGTTGACGCCGACGTCGATCACGCGCTGCCATTGCTCGTCGCGCATGCCCGGGAACACGGCATCGTCGTGCACCCCGGCGTTGTTCACCAGCACCTGCACCGCGCCGCCTTCGAGCACTCCGGCCAGCGCGGCCGAGGTGGCCTCGGCATCGCGCAGGTCGAAACCCAGCGCTTGGGCTTCGTGGCCCTGCCCGCGCAGGCTGTCGACCAGCGCCTGCGCCTGTTCGAGCCGGCCGTTGGCGTGCACGATCACGTGCAGCCCGGACTGCGCCAGCGCGCGGCAGATCGCCGCGCCGATGCCGCCGCTGCCGCCGGTGACCAGGGCCCGGCGCGGGGCGGACAGGCCGCGTGATGTCATGGGAGTCATGGGGTGATCGCCTCCGCGAAGGGCGCGCCGCCGAGCAGGATCGACGCCCGCCCGTCGAGCAGCAGGCGCCCGCCGGCGTGCATGCTGAATTCGTACAGCAGCAGGTCGGGCCCGGCGCCCAGGCGCTCGGCGCGCACCTGCAGCGGCGCATCCACGTCGTCCAGGCGCGACACGTGCAACGTGAGAGCGCGCGCGCTGACCAGCATGCCGGGCCGCGCCTGCGGCGGCTCCTGCGGCGGCGCCGTCAGCGCAGCGTGCACGGCCATGGCCTGCGCCGCGTATTCGAGCCCGCACGCCGCGCCGAGGCGTCCGAACTGGCGCAACGGATGGTCCGCCCGCCGGTGGTTGTCGGCTTCGCACAGCACATGCCCGGGGCCCCAGTCGAGCACCGCGTCGAGCAGGCACATGCTGCCGGCATGCGGCACATGCGCGGCGATCCAGTCGCGCCCGAGGCGGACGGGCGGCTGGCTCAGCATGGCGACACGTCCACTTCCAGGGGCCGCCCGGGCAGGTAGTCCAGGCGCACGCGAGCGGGCGCGGCGCGCGCCACGCTGTCCAGCAGGACCAGCGAGCGGGCCGCGGGAACGGCCGCGCGCAGGGCCTCCAGCCCCGGATGCCCGAGGCCGTCGGCGGGTGCCGGCAGGCACGCCGACGAAGGGTCGACCGCGACGCGTGCGACGCTGACGGCGGCGGGTTGCGGCGCCAGCAGCAGCGCGACGCCGAAACTGTCGGGAATCGGCCGCGCGCTGCGCAGCGGCTCCGGGTAATCGGTGTCGTACACCAGCAGCAGCACGTCGGCGCCACTGGTGCGAACCTGCACCAGCGCGTCGAGCAGTCCGGCGGCGAAGCTGCCGTCGTGCGGGGCGCACAGCACCGTGGACGCGGCCATCGCGTGCATCGCGATGCCCCAGTACCCGGAAGGCGCGTTGTGCACCGAGTTGTGAAAGCGCGTGGGCGAGATCAGCCGGTCCGACGACGCCAGCGCCTCGCACAGCACGTGGCAGTTCAGGCCGTCGCCGCCCGAGCCGGCGAACACCGTGCGCAGGCCGTCTGCGGCGCGCCCGGACATCGCCAGCGCCTCGCGTCCTGTGGCCAGGGTCAGTTTCACCGAGGCCGTGGCGCGCCGGCGCTCCGCCGGCGGCAGGCTCTGCGGCGCCGGCAGTTCGGTGCGAGCGGGCTGGTAGCACTCGGGCGATCGCAGCGCCGCAGCCGCCGCAGGCCAGTCGGGCAGGCCGGGACCGAGCAGGCCGATGCCGTCGATGAACGCGCTCAGCGCTGCTGCCGTCGGGCCCGCGGACGTCGCGCTCATCGCGTCGAACTCCAGGCGTCGCCACGCCCCAGCACCAGGCTGCAGTTGGTGCCTCCGAAGCCGAAGGAGTTGCTCATCGCGAAACCGATGCTCGCATGCCCGGAGTCGACGCGGTAGTCCAGCAGCCCGGCCCCGGCCAGCGCGGGGTCGACGTCGCGGGTGCCGGGGCTGGCGGGCCGCAGCCCGTCGCGCAGCGCGAGCAGGCACAACACCGCCTCGAGCCCGCCGGCGGCGCCCAAGGTGTGCCCGGTGGCTCCCTTGGTGGAGTTGCACGCCACCCCGGCGCCGAACAGCTCCGCCACCGCCCGGCCTTCGGCGGCGTCGTTGCTGGGCGTGGCGGTGCCGTGCAGGTTGATGTAGTCGATATCGCCCGGCTGCAGGCCGGCCTGCAGCAGCGCCTGCTGCATCGCCAGGCGCGCGCCCAGGCCCTCGGGGTGCGGTGCCGACATGTGGTGCGCATCGCTGGACTCGCCGGCCCCCAGCAGCAGCACGTCGTCGGGCAGCGGATGCTCGCCGGCGCGCTCGAGAAGGACCAGCGCCGCGGCTTCGCCCAGCGACAGCCCGTCGCGCGCGGCGTCGAACGGCCGGCAGGGCGCGCGCGACAACAGCTCCAGGGAATGAAAGCCGTACAGGGTGGTCAGGCACAGGCTGTCCACGCCGCCGACGACGGCGCAGTCCACGACCCCGGCCGCCAGCATGCGCTGCGCGGTGGCGAACACCTTGGCGCTCGACGAGCAGGCCGAGGAGATCACGCAAGCCGGCCCCTGCAGGCCCAGGCGCCGGCTCAGGTAGGCGGCGAGCGAGGCCGTGCTGTGCGTGCCGGCGTAGTGGAAATCGGCCGGCAGCGCGCCTTGCGCATCGCGCCGGCGGTAGGCCTGTTCGGTCTGCAGGATTCCCGACGTGCTGGTGCCGACGAACAGTCCCACGCGGCCCGCGCCGTGGCGCGCCACGGCCTGCGCCACCGCCTGCTCGAAGCCGTCCTGGCGCAGCGCCAGTTCGGCCAGCCGGTTGTTGCGGCAGTCGAATTCAGCCAGTGCGCCAGGCAGCTGGGTCGCGTCGACGCCGTCGACCTCGCCGATCCAGGTATCGAGTTCGCACAGGTCGAATGCGCAGCGCGACAGGCCGCTGCGCCCGCTACGCAGCGCTTCGCGGTGTACGGCGAGCCCGGCGCCCAGGCAGCTGGTGACGGTGGCGCGGGCCAGGCGCAGCGCGGGCAGGCAGGATGGCATCGAAACCATGGTGCACAGCCTACCGTAAGAGGGCCCCGCGGACGCGGGCGCCGCGGCTCGACACGGGGGGTGTCATGCGAGATCCCCCGGAACCGGCAGGGCCACGGCGCGCAGCGAGCGTTCCCGCAGCAGCGGCAGCAGCGACCCGAGCACCGCCAGGATCACCGGCTCGCCGCGCGCATCGAGCGCGCAATGGCCGTCGTGCAGCAGCAGGATGTCCCCGGCGCCGAGGCCGCGGGTCAGTCGTGCCAGCACCCGCTCGGGGTTGCCGTCGCGGGTGTCGAAGCCGCGCCGGGTCCACGAGGCCAGGAGCAGTCCGCAACGCTCGAGCGCCGTCCAGCACCAGGGATTGCGAAATCCGGCGGGCGCGCGCACATAGCACGGCGCCACGCCGGTCACCCGCAGGATGCTTGCCTGGCCTGCGGCGACCTCGGCAAGGCAGCCCCGGGGCCCGAGCAGCGCGAAGTCCAGGCGATGGCGGGCCGTGTGGTTTTCCACGCGATGCCCGCGGCGAACGATCTCGCGGGCCAGTTCCGGATGCCGCTCGACGCGCTCGCCGATGCAGAAAAAGCTGGCGCGCGCACCGTGCGCGTCCAGCAGGTCGAGCACGGCCGGGGTGGTGCGAGGATCGGGACCGTCGTCGATGGTGATGGCGACTTCGCCGCGCCCGGCGTGCGCCGCCGGCAGGCGAAGCAGGTTGGGGCCGAGCAGCCGGGTGCGCGGAATCAGGCTCAGCACGGCGACAGCGGCGTGGCTGAGCAGCGCGGCCGCCAGGGCCCAGGGCCAGGCGCGCGGCATGACCAGCACCGCGCACAGCGCGAGCAGGTGCACCCCGGCGACGACCCGCAACGCAGCCGGCAGGCGGCCGCGCGGGACCGCGTCGGCCGGACCATGCGTGTGCCTGGCCATGCGCGGGTCAGTCCTCGTCTGCCGGGGCCGACAGCATGGCCGAGAACAGCAGCGCCAGCAAGGCACCGGGCCCCACCGTGGCCCCCAGCGCGGCGAGCACCGGGACGCCGGCGATGAGCAGCGGCCCGAAGCCGGCCACCGTGCTCAGGTTGGCGAACACCAGCGAGGCCAGGGTCTGCCCGGCGATGCCGCCGCGCGATTCGCCGCGATCGAAGAACAGCGCGTAGTTGGAACCCACCGCGACGACCAGCATCAGGCCCACCAGGTGCAGCAGGGTCAAGGCCTGTCCGAGCAGCACCAGCGTCGCCGCCACCACCAGCACCGCGGCCAGCAGCGGGGCCAGCACGCGCGCGGCGCGCCGCGCCGAACCCAGCGCCAGCAACAGCAGCAGGCTCATCGCGCCCACGCCGCCCAGGCACAGCCCGATCGCCGTGTGCAGGTAGCCGCGGTACAGCGCGTTGCTGGTGGCGCCGAGGTCGACGAAGCGCGCTGCGGTGCCGCGCAGGGCGCGCCGCACCGCGGCCACGTCGATGGAGCCGCGCGGCGGCGCGCGCAGGGGCATCAGCGCCGTCCACCCCCCATCGGAGCCGCGCAGCAGCATGGCGTCGAGAGCCAGCGCGAACGAGGTGTGCGCGAAGTCCTGCACGCGCAGCGGCGGCGCGCTACGCGCGGCCGCCACGTCGGCGACGAAGGGCTCGAACAGGCTGGCGCGCACCGGCAATCCGACGACGGCCTCGCGCAGCGCGGCGCGCAGCTGCGTGGGGTCGGGCAGCGCACGCTGGCGTTCGCGCTGCGTGCGCTCGCTCGGCAGATATCGCGCGGGGCTGTCGAAGCCGCCGATCGCGCCGTCGCGCTGCAGCAGGCGCAGGCGCGGGACCAGCGCCTCGGCGCCTTGCAGCACCGCCTGCCGGGTGGCGCCGCGCACCGCGACCATTTCGCTGCCATCGGGCGCGCCGAGCTGGCGTCGCAGCGCGGCGTCGGTGTCGAGCAGGGTCCGCGGCATCGGGCTGAGCGCGCCGAGGCGGTCGTTCCAGACATGGTGGCGCTGCACCGCCAGCAGCGCCACCGAGGCCAGCACCAGCAGGCCCGGCAGCCAGCGCAGGCCGCGCAGCAGCGCAGCAGCGCGCAGCAGCCAGTCGCCGACGCGCGACAGGTCGCGCACGGCCGCGCCGCGCGGCGCCAGCAGCGGCAACACGAAACGCGTGGCCAGCGCCGCGGCAAGCAGGCCGGCCATCGAAAAGGCCCCGATCTGCGCCAGGCCCGGGAAGTCGGACAGCAGCAGGAAGGCGAATCCGACCAGCGAGGTCAGCATGCCCAGGCGGACCGTCGGCCACGACTCGCGCAGCCATTGCCGGCGCGGCGATGCGCCGCCGCTGGCGTCGGCGACGTCGGCCGACTGCACGAACCAGTAGATGGAATAGTCCACCGCCTCGCCCATCAGCGTGATGCCGAAGCCCAGCGTGACTGCCTGCACGACGCCGAAGCCCAGGCCGACCACCGCGGTGGCGACCAGAATGCCGGTGAACACCGGCAGCAGTCCCAGCACGAGTACCCACGGCGAGCGGTACACCAACAGCAGCAGCGCGACGATCAGCACGCCGCCGAGCAGGCTCGCGCGGGCCACGCCGCGCTCGATGGCATGACGCGAGTACACCGCGAACACCGGCGCGCCACCGAGCACCAGCGTGGCCGCACGGGCCGCCGCGCCGCCGCCGGCGCGCGCCGCGTCGAAGGCCGCGCGAACCTCGGCGAGCGCTTGCTGCTGCGCATCGGTGTCGGTGCCGCGTGCGCGGGTGATGAGCAGCAGCAGGGCGCGCGAACCGTCGGGCGAGGCCCACGCGCCGTCGACCATGCGGGGCTGCGACGTCGGCGCGACGCGGCTCAGAAACCGCAATGTCGCGCCGGTCGGATCCGTCGGCAGCAGGTGCTGCAGGCCCTCGCTCATCGGAGAAGCCAGGCGCGCGATGGCATCGGCGATGCTGCGGTGCAGCGCCTGCGAGCCGAAGGCCTGCGCAGGGGTCCCGGCGCCGAGCAGGTAGCGATGGGCGAAGACGAAGGCGTAGTCCCGCGAGTCGGCGCCGGAGCCGCCGTTCTGCACCGAGGCAAAGCCAGCCGACGCACGCAGTCGCGCCGCCATGGCCGTCGACAGCGCTGCGCGAACCCGCGGCGTGGCCCCGTCGATGCCCACCATCACGACGCGCGACACCAGGCCGTCGCGCAACTGCTCGACCAGCACGCGTTGCTGCGCGTCGGGCGCGCGGGGAAGGAAGGCCGACATGTCGGCGCTGAAGCGCGCCCGTGCCACCAGCAGCGCGGCGCCGGCGAGCACCACGAGCCAGACCAGCAGCACGCTGATCGAACGTCGGGTCACGGCCCGGACATCTCGTGCAGCACCATCAGCGAATGGTCGCCGTCGGGCTGGAAGATCGCGATGCTGCGCAGCGTGGCGCCCGACCCGCCGACGTCGATTTCGCTGATGCGCGCGCGCGCTGCGGGCAGGCGCGGAACCAGCTCGAGGCTCCAGGTCGCGCGGTCGCCGCGCAGGCGCACGGCGTAGGCCTTGCGCAGCGCGTCGAGGTCGCCGTCGAGCGTGGCGCGGATGCCTTCGACCATCGCGGCCACCTGCGCATGCTCGGAGAGTGCGAATTCGTGGCGCGCGCCATCGGCTTCCAGGATGACCCGGTCGCCGCGCACCAGCACGGTCTGCGGCTTGGGCGATGTGGTGCGCACCTCGAGCCGATCGGGTGCCGCGAACAGCAACACGCCCGACGAGTGGATCGGCGCGTCCAGCATGGCCAGGGTCCTGGTTTCCTGGAATCGCGCGCGTCCCGACTTGCGCGCCGCCAGCTCGCGCATCAGCGCCTGCAGGGTCCAGTCCTGCGCCAGCGCCGGCAACGACGACGCTGCCAGGCCCAGCAGGCAGGCGGCGAGCCCGGCCAGTGCGCGCCGACGTCTGCCGGCCGCCGGGCCGGGAGCGGGATCTGGGTTTCGGCGAGGCATCGGCAGTCGCAGCTCAGGACGAACGCGTGGCGGCGCCCGCGGCGCCCGCGCCGCCCGCATCGGCCCAGAAGTCGTAGAAATTGAACCAGTTGCAGGGCGCCGCGAGACAGTGCTGCTCGAGCAGCGCGACATAGCGCGTGAGCGCCGCGTCCAGCGCCGCGGCCCGTTCGTCGCGGCCCAGGTCGCTGAAATCGGCCAGCGGCTCGAACACCAGCTCGTAGCGATTGTCGCCCAGGTACACCCCGGCCATGAACAGCACCGGGCGCCTCAGCAGGGCGGCGATGCGAAGCGGCCCGAGCGGCCACGACGCATCGGCGCCGAGAAAGCGCCGGCGCCCCGGTGCATGCTCGTGCAGCGAGCGGTCGGCCAGCATGCCGACCACGCCGCCGGCATCCAGCGCCTGGCCCAATCGCAACATCGAGTCGGGGCGACCGAGGGCAATGATGTCCTGCTGCGCATCAGGGTTGATGGCGTGCAGCGCCGCGTTGATCTTGCGTGCGTTGTCCGGGTACATGAGCAGGGACATGCGCAGTCCGCCGCGCAGGCGGCCCGCCACGCGCAGCACCTCGAAACTGCCGAAATGCGCCCCCAGCAACAGCGCCCCGCGCCCGCCCGCCAGCACGGCTTCGATGGGCTCGCGATCGCGGATCCGGATGTCGAACAGGTCGGCACGGTCATTGAGCAGGAACACGCGGTCGTGCACCGTCGACGCGAAGGCGTGGACATGCGAAAAGCGCTCGCGCCACGTGGGCTGACGACCGAGCGCCCGGCGCAGGTAGTCGCGCGAGGCGCGGCGTGCCTTCGGCGCGCAGGCCAGGAAATACGCGCTGATTCCCAGCAGCACCAGGCGCGCCGGACGGCGCCCCAGGCGCAGCGAGATCCAGGTCATCAGGCGCAGCATGAACGCGTTGCTGCGCTCGCCGTCGCGCGCCCAGGCGGCGCGGCGCGGCGCGCCCGGCGCCTGCTGCCGCGCGGCGCCCGCGCCCGAGTCCCGACGCGCGGCGCTCATCGCCGTGCCAGCGCCAGCGTGGCGCTGGCCACGTCTCGCTCGCCATGGCGCAGGCCCACGCGCAGCGTCGCGCCATGCTCCCGGGCGCGCAGGGTCAGCGCCTCGCCGGGGCGCACCACGCCGAGGAACTTGACCTGATCGAGGCGCAAGGGCGCTTGCGGCTGCACGCCGGGCAGGCCCAGCGCGTGCAGCGCGGCATCGAGCAGCAGCACGCCCGGCACGATCGGGTTGCCCGGGAAATGCCCGGCGAAGGCAGGGTGCTGCGCGTCGTAGGCGCCGAGCTCGGCTTCAAGGTCCATCGTCGTCCGCCCGCGGGAAGGGAACATGGGCGCCGGCGAGCTCGGCGAGTCGAGCTCGCGCCAGCTTGCCCGTGCTGTTGCGCGGCAGGCGCTCGAGCAGCACCAGCGGGCGCGGCATGAAGGCCGGGTCGATGCGTTCGCGCAGCGCGGCGCGCAGCACGGTGGCGTCGAGCCCCGGCGCGACGGCAAAGGCCATCAGACGGGCGACGCCGCAGGCGCCGTCGTGTTCCGGTGCGAAGAACACGCCGTCGAGCACCCCGGGGATCGCACACAACTGGTGGTTCAGATGCGCCAGCGAGCCGCGCTTGCCGGCCACGTTGACCATGTCGGCGCTGCGCCCGTGCAGCCGGAAGCGCTCCGCGCCGACGGTTTCGATGATGTCGTGCACGGGGGTCGGCGCTGCGAGGTGCCCGCCTCGCGCCATCGCGAAACCCTCGGGCTGCGGCAACAGTTCGACACCGTCGAGCAGTGTGAACTCCTGCCCCTGCGTGGTGCGCCGGGTCGCGATCTGGCCGGTTTCCGTGGATCCGTAGATCTCCAGCAGCGCAGCACCCGTGCGCTGTTCCACGGCATGCGCGAGCTCGGCATCGAGCGGGGCGGTGGCGCTGAGCACCAGGCACAGCGCAGGCAGGTCGAGGCCCGCGGCGAGCAGGGCGCGCAGGTGCACCGGGGTCGACACCAGCACCCGCGGCGCCGGCACGCGCTCCAGCTGCTCGACGATGTCGGCGGGGTAGAACGGATGCGCGGCGCTCAACGCGAGGCCGCCGTGCAGGGCCATCAGCAACGACGACTCGAACCCGTACATGTGCTGCGCCGGCACGGTGGCGACCAGCGTGGCGGCCGGCGGCAGTCCGAGCCTCGACGCACCGGCGCGAATGCTCGCGACCAGCGAGCCCCAGGTCTTGTCGTGCGGCAGCGCCGCCCCGGTCGAGCCCGACGTGTACACCCGGGCGACCACCTGGTCGGCCGGGATCCACGGCACCGCCTGCGACACCCCCGTGCCTGGAGGCACCGCGTGCGGATAGGGCATCTGCGGCAGCGCCAGCTCGCAGGGGGCGTCGACCAGGCAGAACAGGTCGGGTGCCTGCTCGCGCAGGCGCCGCAGCATGTCCTCGGTACGGGTCGGGGGCAGCAGGCTGAGCTTGCCACGCAGCATGGCGGCGGCGAAGCCCACGGCGACGTGGTAGCGGTCCTGGCACACGTTGAGCACATGCGCGCCCGCCGGCATGGCCGCCGCCACGCGTGCCACGTCGGCCAGGAACTCGCCCACGCGCAGCGGGCGCCCATGGCGCCACGCGAACACCTCGTGCGCATGGCTGCGCGACAGCAGGGGCAGCGCCGCGCTGTCCGGCTGGCTGCCGCGCAGCGTGCTCACTGCCGCGCCTCGCCGGCGCCGTCTCGGGTCGCCGTGTAGCGCAGGTAGGCGCGCACCGCCTCCCAGGGCCCGGAGCGTTCGGCGGGAGCGACGAGCACCGTGCGCGCCGCGTATTCGGCCACGAACATCAGGACCACCAGCGCGGGAGTCCAGACACTGGCGAACAGCGCCCAGTCGCGAAGCGGGCGCAGCGCGAACACCAGCGCCGACGTGCAGGCCATGGCGCCGAAAAACCCGGTCCAGGCCAGTGTCACGCCGCGCGTATACGCGCGCAGCGATGCCGACATCGCCGGATGCGCGCCGGCAGCGAAGCGCGTGACCAACGGCACCTGGCCGCGGCGCAGCGTGCTGCCGAACATCAGGCCCAGCAGGCTCATGCTGCCGGCGTGTTCCAGCAGGTAGGCCACGCCGAGGTGCCCGACCAACAGCGCGCGCTCGTGCCACAACCCGAGCAGCAGCAACGCCGCCAGCAGCCCCAGCCACGCCCGCAGCCGGCTGCGCCAGATCCACCAGGCGCCGAGCAGCGCCAGCGGCCCCCAGGTCAGCGCGACCGCGGCCAGCCCGGGCTGCGCGCGCCCGCCGGCGGCGTATGCCAGCAGCGGACAGGCCATGCACGCACCCGTGGCCAGCGTGCGCAGCACGCGAGGGCAGCGGGGGGACTTCACGTCGCGCGCAGCCCCGCGACATGCCCGGCGAGCTGTCGCAGGGAACTGAAGATGCGGTGGTTGTCGGCATCATCCGCACGCAGTTGCACGCCGTATTTCTTGGACAGCACCAGCGCGACCTCCAGGATGTCGATGGAGTCCAGGCCCAGACCGTCGCCGTACAGCGGGGCATCGGGGTCGATGGCGTCGGCCGGGAGATCCAGGTCCAGGGATTGAATGATGAGCAGGCCGACTTCCCGGACGAACTCCGGGTCGACGTCGGGCGGCATGACAGAGGGGGTCGACATGACGGCGGGATGTCCCAGAACACTACGAAATCACGCTGGAATCATAGCCCGCCGGGGTCCGCGCCGACGGCCACCGGCGCCAGCGCCGACGCGCGCGGCAAGCCGCGCGCCAGCAGCGCACCGGTCGCGCCCAGCAGCGCGCCGCTCAGCACGTCGACCAGCACATGCTGCTTGACCGCCATGGTCGAGTAGACGATCAGCGCGCACCACAGCCAGCTGAACAGGCGAGTGCGCCGGCCCAGCCCGAGGCTCGGCAGCACGCGCTCGAACCACAGCGCGGCGAACACGGCGGATGCCACGTGCAGCGACGGGCAGGCATTGCCTGCGGCGTCGATTCCACGCAACAGGCGGAAATCGGGGTGCCCGACGTAGTAGGCCGCCATCGACGGCACGCGCGTGGGCCAGACCAGGAAGATGAGCAGCCCGGCCAGGCACACGACGCTGATGCCCAGCCCGAAGCGCAGCAGTTCACGTCGCGAATGCATCAGCACGGCCGGCAGGCACACGTAGGCCCACAGCGAGAGGTAGGGCGCCAGCGCCCAGGGCTCGAATCCGATCCAGCGATCCGGAGCGGTCAGCGGCATGGTGGTCACGGGGCCGTCCGGATGGTGCAGCAGGTAGAAGTAGGCGCTGAAGAACAGGCTCATGATCAGCGTGATGCCGATGCCCTTGAGCGCGCCGTGGGAGCGCAGCGCGCGGGCGATACGCCGAGCAGGAACCGATTCCGACGCGGCCCGCGTCACGGCCCCCTTCACGATCCGTCTCCCGCGTGCGCATGCACGCGACGGGCCACCAGGCTGGCGTTGCTGCCGCCGAAAGCGAAGGAGTTGGACATCACCGCGTCCACCCGACAGCCGGCGCGCGCGCGGCCGATGACCAGATCGACGGCACAGCGCGGATCGGGCTCGAGCAGGTTGGCAGTGCAAGGCAGCGTGCCGCTGCGCATGGCCTGGATCGCCAGGATCAGCTCGGTGGCGCCCCCGGCGCCGATCAGGTGCCCATGCACGGCCTTGGTCGAACTGACCGCAGGGCCCTGGTGCGCCGGCCCGAACACCTCCACCAGCGCCTGCGCCTCGACCACGTCCCCGAGTTCGGTGGCGGTTCCGTGCGCGTTGACATAGCCCACGTCCTGCGGGCGCAGACCCGCGCTTTGCAGCGCCTGGCGCATCGCCGCGACCTGGCCGGCCACGGAAGGCGCGGTCAGGTGGTGGGCATCGCTGCTGGCGCCGTACCCGGCCAGCTCGGCCAGCGCCTGCGCGCCGCGCGAGCTGGCGCGCTGCTGGCTTTCCAGCACCAGGGCCGCGGCCCCCTCGCCGAGCACGAAGCCATTGCGCCGCAGGTCGAAGGGGCGGCAGCTGGCGGCGGGGTCGCCGTCCGCCGCTCGAGCCAGCACGCGCAGCGCGTTCCACGCCACCAGCGAGCCCGGCGTCAGCATGGCCTCGGTGCCGATGACCACCGCCGCGTCGAGGTAGCCGTGACGGATCGCGCGCATCGCCTCGCCCGCGGCGATGGCCGACGACGAGCATGCCACCGAGTAGGTGTTGCCCATGCCGAGCAGGCCGAAGCGCATCGACACCAGCGCCTGCGCCGCATTGGCCATCAGGCGCGGCACGGTCAACGGATGCATCACGCTGGCGCGCCGGCGCCCGTCCGGCTCGCCGAGCAGCAGGTGGAAATAGCGCGTGAACATCGCGTCCAGCGAACACGCGCCGCCGAAACCCACGCCGACGTACACCCCCACGCGATGCGCGTCGGCGGGATGGGGCTGCATGCCGGCCTCGGCCAGGGCCTGGCCGGCGGCCACCAGCGCGAATTGCGTGGCACGGTCCAGACCGGCGTCGGCGTCATCGAGCAGGGACGCCGGCTCGGCCGCGGCGGCGGCCACCAGCATGCCGGGCAGGCCGGCGGCGACAGGCTCCGGCGCCGGGCGCACCGCGCTGCGCGCGGCGAGCGCGGCGGCGAAGCTGCGCCGCACGTCCTCGCCGAGCGGCGACAGCATGCCCATGCCGGTCACCACCACGCGCGGCGGCCGGGCAGGGTCGGGTGCGGGCGCGGCGCTCAGCTCGTCGCCCCTCGTTCAGGGTTGCGGATACATGTCCAGCGCGCCGGGCTGGGGCAGTTCACCGCCGTGGTGGGCACGCAGCTCGGCCTCGATGGCCGCGACCATGTCGCGAAAGCGCATGTCCTGGAATTTCATCGGATCCGACAGGCGCAGGCCGAAACGCTCCTCGACCTCGAACAGCATTTCCACCAGCCCGAGCGAATCGAGCCCGAGGTCGGCGACCCGCAGCTGGGGGTCGTCGAAACGCGCCGGGTCGACCTTGATGCGGCGAATGAGATAGTTCTGGATCAGGGACTGCAGCATGCGCTTGCCTTGCTTCAAACATGGTTGCCGGCGCATGCGCACCCGGTCGGGCGCGCGTGCCTCGCGCGCCGGCGCGTCCCGGAATGTCGCGGCGCCTTGGTTTGGAACATGCTAGTCGATTGCGTCAGGGAAATGGCATCCCCCGGGCATCCCCCGCCGAGGCGCCAAGGGGCGCAGCGCCAGCAGTTGCCCTGGCTGCGCCGGCGGGCTCGTTCGCCCTTTCCCAGCTTGTCAGACCCGGCCGAGTTCATGCACCGTCGCGCGCAGCCCCTGGGTGGTGGCCTGATTCGCCGCGACCGGGGGGCCGATGCGCAGGCACACCCGGTTGAACAGCCCCCTGCGCAAGGGCCGCACCATCGCCGCCGGGCGCCCGCCGCGGCGCTCGATGCGGCTGAAGAACGATCCCCACAAGCCTGTCAGTGCCATCGGAATGATCGGCACCTCGAGCCCCTCGGCGCGGGCGCGCTCGACGATGCGCAACACGCCGGGACGGAATTCCTGCAGCTGGCCGTCGCCGGTGATCGCGCCCTCGGGAAATATGCCCAGCAAGTCGCCTTCGTGCAAGGTGCGCAGGGCCTGGTCGAGCGCAGCCTGGTACAGCGCGGGGTTCTCGGCGCGCGGCGCGATGGGGATCGCGCGCACCAGCCGGAACAGCCAGCCGAGCAGCGGGGCGCGGAACATGCGGTGGTCCATCACGAAACGCACCGGTCTCGGGCTGGCCCCCATGAGCAGCACCGCGTCGACGAAACTCACGTGGTTGCACACCAGCACCGCCGGCCCCTGCCTCGGCAGCTCCGCCTCCCCCCGGACCTCGAAGCGATACACCAGATGGGTCAGCCCCCACGCGAAGAAGCGCAGGAGGTACTCGGGCACCAGCAGGAAGATGTAACCGGCGACCACGGCGTTGGCCAGGCCGGCGATCAGGAACAGCCGCGGCACCGGACAGCCGGCGCGCAGCAGCAGCACGGCTGCCACCGCGCTGGCGACCATCAGCAGCGCGTTCAGGATGTTGTTGGCGGCGGCGATTCGTGCGCGATGCGTGGGCTCGGCTCGAAGCTGGATCAGCGCGTACATCGGCACGCTGTACAGACCCGCCGACAGGCTCAGCCCGAACAGCGCGAACAGCACGTGCCAGTGCGCCTGCACGCCGAGAAACTCCCGCACGCCGACCCGCGGCGCCGGCGGCAGCCCGTGCGCAGCCAGGTACAGGTCGACGGCGAACACGCTCATGCCGATCGCGCCCAGCGGCACCAGGCCGATCTCCACATGCCCGCGACCCAGGCGCTCGCACAGCAGCGAGCCCGTGGCGATGCCCAGCGAAAACACCACCAGCAGCAGCGACGCGACCTGCTCGTCGCCGTGCAGCACGTCGCGTCCCAGGCTGGGGAACTGGCTCAGGAACACGGCGCCGAAGAACCACATCCAGCTGATGCCGAGCAGCGAGCGGAACAGCACCGGCTGGACATGGGCCTGCCGCAGGTTGCGCCAGGTCTCCGAAAAGGGGTTGCGGTTCAGTCGAAGCCCGGGGTCGCTGGCCGGCGTCGACGGGATGGCCAGCGCCGCCAGGCGGCCGATCGCGGCCAGCACCACGCAGGCGCCGGCCGCCTGGCGGGCGCCGCCGCCGGGCAGGCCGACCAGCAAGCCGCCGGCCAGGTTGCCCAGCAGGATGGCGACGAAGGTTCCCATTTCCACCATGCCGTTGCCTCCGGTGAGCTCGCGCTCGCCGAGCTGGCAGGGCAGGTAGGCGTACTTGACCGGACCGAACAGCGTCGAGTGCAGGCCCATGAGGAACACGCAGCCGAGCAACACGCCGACGCAGTCGTGCAGGAAGCCCCACGCGGCCAGCAGCATGATGCCCAGCTCCAGCGACTTGATCCGGCCGATCAGTCGCCTCTTGTCGAGCTTGTCGGCCAGTTGCCCGCTGCTGGCCGAGAACAGCACGAAGGGCAGGATGAACACCCCGCCGATCACCGGCCCGGCCAGCGACGGCGGCAGCCAGCTCACGCGCAACTGGTAGGTCACGAGCAGCGTGAACGCGAACTTGAACAGGTTGTCGTTCGCCGCGCCGAGGAACTGGACCGCGAAGAACGGAGCGAACCGGCGCTGGCACAACAGTCGGAACTGGCTCGGCGCCGGCTCTGCGGACGGGGGTTGCATCGCTTTGCATGCGGGAGGAACGCTGCGCCCAATGTAGCCCGCGACGCCGCGCCCGGCAGCGCGGGGGCGCCGATCTCCGTGAGCCGCAACGGGTATCGCGGCTATTCGGGAAATTGCGCGATCACGCGCGCAGGCTCAGTCCCGCCCCGGCCGCTCCCGGACCGCCCGACGGGCCCTGCGGCGGACCCATCGCCTGCACGCTCGCATAGGCAGCCAGCGCGAGCGCGACGATCACGGCCCCCATCGCGTCGGCGTGATGATGCCGCCCGGGGCCCGCGAGCAGCGCCAGGATCGCCAGCGCTTCGAGCTGGCCCAACCCCTGGGAGGGCGAGCCCTGCGACACCAGCAGGGAGTCGAAACCCGAAGCGCCGCTCGTCGAGGCGCTCGGGAATCGCCCCGCCGCGGCAGCGCCCGAGCCATCGGTCGATGAACCACCTGCGGCCGCGACGGCGCCGACCATCGGCGCGGCCGACGCGAACCCACCGACGGCAGCGATGGCGGACATGGCGAACCCCCTGGTTTGCGGTCGATGCCCGGGAAGATCCGAGCCCGGGAAAATATTAAGAGGGGGGTTTGCGCCGAAGCCAGTGGTTATTCGTCGATTAATGCCTCGAAAACCATTTATCCATTTTGTTTTCGGGTTATTGAGGCCTTCTCCGGGGTTTTGTCGGAAACGCGCCAGCGACCTCCGGGGCGGCACGTGCGCCCGCTGCCGGCACGCGGGGACTGCGTGAACGCAAAAAAACAGGTAAATTTCGCCCGCTTCCGTAGTTGGTGCTGCGCATTGCGTTGATCGTGATCAATGCGCATTACTTACGGCGTGCTTACGAAATCAACGACAACAAGCTAGGAGTGATGCATGAGCGTGAAGTTCCAGGTCAACGGCAAACCGGTGGTTGCCGACGCCGACCTCGACACCCCGCTGCTGTGGGTGCTGCGTGACGAACTCGACATGAAGGGAACCAAGTTCGGCTGCGGCGCCGGTCTGTGCGGTGCCTGCACCGTGCACCTGGATGGCGAGGTCGTGCGCGCCTGCCAGACCCCGCTGAGCGTGGTCGCCGGCAAGCAGGTCTCGACCGTCGAGGGCCTGTCCCCCGACAACACCCATGCCCTGCAGCGCGCCTGGATCAAGCACGAGGTCCCGCAGTGCGGCTATTGCCAGTCCGGCCAGTTGATGAGCGCCGCGGCCCTGCTGCACAAGAACCTCGACCCCAGCGATGCGGACATCGACATGGCGATGAGCGGCAACCTGTGCCGCTGCGGCACCTACGCGCGCATCCGCGCGGCGATCAAGGACGCCGCCGCCGAACTGCGCAACGCCTGACCCGGAGACCACGCATGATCGACACCCCATTCGACACCGCCGAACAGGCGCGCGTTTCGCGCCGCGGCTTTCTCAAGGCCGGCGCCGCGCTCGGCGGCGGCTTCATGCTGGCCGTCTGCCTGCCCGGCACGCGCGGCCAGGCTCTCGCGGCCGCAGCGCCCGCCACGAACCCCAACGCCTGGGTGCACATCGGCGAGGACAACACCATCACCGTGCTGTCGGCGCGCTCGGAGATGGGCCAAGGCGTCTACACCGCGATGCCCATGCTGATCGCCGAGGAACTCGGCGTCGACATGGACCAGATCCACGTCGAGGCCGCCCCGGTGGGCGCCGTCTACACCAACGCGCTGCTGGGCGCGCAGATCACCGGTGGCTCGACCTCCGTGCGCGACGGCTGGCTCAAGCTTCGCGTGGCCGGCGCCCAGATGCGTGAAATGCTCGTGGCCGCGGCCGCGAAGAGCTGGGGCGTGCCGGCGTCGAGCGTGCGCGCCGAGCGCGCGATGCTGATCGGCCCGAACGGACACAAGGCCACCTTCGGTTCCATGGCGGCTGCCGCTGCCACGCTGCCGGTGCCGCCGCAGCCGCGACTGAAGGATCCGAAGGACTTTCGAATCGTCGGCACGCGCGTGCCGCGGGTCGACACGCCGAGCAAGGTCAACGGCAGCGCGGTCTACGGCATCGACGTGACCCTGCCGGGCATGGTCTATGCCACGCTGCGCCAGTGCCCGGTGATCGGCGGCACCCTCAAGCACGCCGACGTCACCCAGGCGCGCGGCATGCCCGGAGTGATCGACGTGGTGCAGCTTCCCGACGCGGTCGCGGTGGTGGCCGACAGCTGGTGGCGCGCCAAGAAGGCCCTGGCGACGGTGAAGGCCGAGTGGAACGAGGGCCCGGTGGCCAGGCTCAGCGATGTGTCGCTGGTCGAGACCACGCGCAAGGCGGCCTCCACCGACCCGGTGCTCGACATCGTCGCGCCGCGCGGCGACCTCGCTGGCGCGATGAAGGGCTCGGCCCGCGTGGTCGAGGCCGAATACGTCACGCCGCTGCAGTCGCACTCCCCGATCGAGCCGATGAACTTCACGGCCCACGTGCAGGGCGACAAGGCGCTGGTCATCGGCTCGACCCAGTTCCAGCAGGGCGCCGCCGGCGCCGTGGCCAAGGCGCTGGGCATCAAGCCCGAGGACGTCGAGGTTCGCACCACCTACCTGGGCGGCGGCTTCGGACGGCGCCTGGAGCTGGACTTCATCGCCCAGGCAGCGCTGGTGTCGCGCGCGGTGGGCAAGCCGGTCAAGCTGCTGTGGACCCGCGAGGAGGACATGACCCATGACTTCTACCGCCCCGTCGGAGTCAACCAGCTCAAGGCCGGGCTCGATGCCCACGGCAAGCCGCAGGCACTGCATTTCAAGGTCTGCTCGCAGTCGATCACCCAGCGCGCCTTCGGCCTGCCCCCGGGCAAGATCGACCCGTTCATGATCGAGGCCGCGGTGCCGGCCTACGCGATCCCGAACGCGCGCTTCGACCTCGTCATCCACGACACCGGCTTTCGCGTGGGCTACTGGCGCTCGGTCAGCCACAACATGAACGCCTTCGCCAACGAGAGCTTCATCGACGAGCTCGCGCATGCCGCAGGCGTCGACCCGGTGGCCTACCGCATGTCCCTGCTCGAGCACGCTCCGCGCCACGCCGCGGTGCTCAAGCTCGCCGCCGAGAAGGCCGGCTGGGGCAGCGCGCTGCCCGCCGGGCACGCGCGCGGCGTCGCGCTGATGCAGGGCTACGACACGCGCATGGCGCAGGTCGCCGAGATCAGCCGCAACGCCGACGGCAGCATCCGCGTGCACCGCGTGACGGTGGCGGTCGACCTCGGCCATGTGGTCAACCCGGACATCGTGGAAGCGCAGATCCAGTCGGCCATCGTGTTCGGTCTCGGCGCTGCGCTCAAGCAGCGCATCACGATGGAGCACGGTCGGGTGCAGCAGACGAACTTCAACGTCTACGACCCGCTGCGCATGTACGAGATGCCGCAGGTCGACATCACCATCGTGCCCAGCAGCGAGAAGCCGGGCGGCATCGGCGAGCCGGCCACCGCGCTGGTGGGGCCGGCGGTGGCCAACGCGGTGTTCGCGCTGACCGGCAAGCGCCTGCGTACGCTGCCGATCACGGCGGACGCGCTGGCCAAGGCCTGAGCGCAAGGCGCCGGCCGGGCCGATGAGCCGCGAACGCGTCCCGCGCAGCGTGGCCGTCGTGGGCGCCGGCCTGGCCGGGCTCGCCTGCGCCGGCGCGCTGCGTGACGCGGGGCACGCGGTGCGCTTGTTCGACAAGAGCCGCGGCCCCTCGGGGCGCGCGGCGACGCGCCGCGGCGAAGGCTGGGCCTGCGACCACGGGGCGCAGTATTTCACCGCCGACGACCCGCAGTTCGCCGCCGAGGTCCGGCGCTGGTGCGAAGCCGGCGTCGCCGCCGAGTGGACTCCGCGCCTGGGGGTGTTCGGCGACGCGGCGCCGGGCAGCCGGCGCGAAGGCCCGACCCGACGCTTCGTCGGCGTGCCCGCGATGACCGCGCCAGCGCGCTGGCTGGCCGCCGGCCAGCAGCTGCTGCCGCAACACACCATCGACCAGCTGCGCCGCGACGACGACGGCTGGCACCTGCGCAGCGCCGAGCACGGCTGGCTCGATGCGGTGTTCGACGCCGTGCTGCTGGCGCTGCCGGCGCCCCAGGCACGTGACCTGCTGGGCGGCGTGCACGCCCGGCTCGAGGCGCTCGCGGCGAGCGAGCCGATGCAGCCCTGCTGGAGCGTGATGGCGGTGTACGACGACGACCCGCTGCCGCAGCTCGACGCGGCGTTCGTCAACCAGCCGCTGCTGTCGTGGATCTGCGCCGACCACCGCAAGCCCGGGCGCGCGGGCGCGCCATGCTGGCTGCTGCATGCGCAGCCGGCATGGAGCCACGAGCACCTGGAAGCCGAGCAGCCCTGGATCGTGCAGCAGATGCTCGGCGCCTTCGCCGAGCTGGGAGCGCGGGGAGTGCCGCGGCACGCCTTCGCCCACCGCTGGCGCTACGCGCGCGGCGCGCTGGCCGACGCCCCCGCCGCTGCCTGGGACCCCGCCACGGGGCTCGGACTGTGCGGGGATTGGCTTTGCGGCGGGCGCGTCGAAGGCGCATGGCGCAGCGGCCGGGCGCTTGCCGGCGAAGTGCTGGCGCACGCGCCTCGGGCATCGCTGGCTGGCTGAGGGCAAGCCCATGCACGCCAAGCCCCACCTGCCGCAGAAGATCTGCGCCCACTGCGGCCGCCCGTTCGCGTGGAGACGCAAATGGGCCCGCTCGTGGACGGAGGTCCGCTACTGCTCGGAGCGCTGTCGCCGCGAGCGCGGGTCGGGCAACGCCGGCGCAGCCTCGCAGGCCGGGCCTCGATAGGTGCAAAATCGGCGCCAGCCATCTGGAGGGGAAGGCGCACATGAAGACCATCGGACTGATCGGGGGCATGAGCTGGGAGTCCACGGCGGAGTACTACCGGCGAATCAACACCGCCGTGCGCGAGCGACTCGGCGCACTGCGGTCGGCGCCGATGCTGCTGCACAGCGTCGATTTCGGGCCCATCGAGCAGGCCCAGCGCGACGGGCGCTGGGACGACGCCGCCGAGGTGCTGGCCGACTCCGCGCGACGCCTGCAGGCGGGAGGCGCCGATTGCGTGATGCTGGCCACCAACACCATGCACATGGTGGCCGAGGCAATCCAGTCCGCGACCAGCCTGCCGTTCCTGCACATCGCCGACCCCGTCGGGCAGGCCGCGTCCGCCGCCGGCTGGCAGCGCGTGGGCCTGCTCGGCACGGCCTTCACCATGGAGCAGCCGTTCCTGATCGAGCGCCTGCGCGCACGCCACGGGCTGCAGGTGCTGGTTCCGCCGCCCGCCGAGCGCGCGCTGGTGCACCGGGTGATCTACGACGAGCTGTGCGCCGGAATCGTGCACGCTCCGTCTCGCAGGGCCTACCTGGACATCGTGCGAGGCCTGGCCGACGCTGGGGCACAGGCCGTGGTGCTGGGATGCACGGAAATCGGCCTGCTGATCCGCGAAGAGCAAAGCCCGGTGCCGCTGCTCGACACCACCACGCTGCACGCGCAGGCGGCGGTCGAGTTCGCGCTGGCGTGACAGCGTGGCAGCCGCGCCGAATCCGGACCATACGGACCTCTTGGATCCGAAATGGACCATTCGGGTACAATGTCCAGCATCGAGTTCTCGGGAACCGCCTCCATGTCGCACGCCACCGCGCAATCGCCGGCCGCACCCGCCCCCTGTGCGCCAAGCCTGACTCGCAAACCGTCGTCGGCGCTGAAGACCGAGGGCTGGAGCAGCTTCGTTCGCGCAATGACCGAGGCCGGCCCGTTGCTGGTCACGCACCGCAACCGGCCCGAGGCCGTGATCATCAGTCCGCAGGAGTATGAGCGCCTGCTGGCCATCGCGCAGCGCGAACGCGAGCGGCGCAGCGCGGCTCTCGCGGAGCTCGACGCCGAGTTCGACGCCCGCCTGGCCAGCCTGCGCGCGAGCGATGCCGACGCGCGCATGGACCGCTTCCTGGATGAGCCGGTACGCCTGGGCGGCCGGCTGCGCGCAGGCGAAGGCTTTTGAGCGCCCCCAGGGCCGGGCTGCGCCCAGCCCGTTCCACCTCGCAGCTTGCAGGCTGCTCGGATTCGGCCGGCGCGCTGCTGTGCGCAGGCACAGCAGCTGGTCCGGCCTCATCCCCCGTGGGGTCAAGCAATCTTGGGGCGGCCCAGCGATTGCTTGAGA
>JAJZTW010000075.1 GCA_021847345.1 Pseudomonadota bacterium | reverse complement strand
CGTGGTCGTGGACTCGCTCCTCCAGGAAGGGCGCATAGAAGCGCAGCAGTGTGCGATGGGTCGCGAGTGTCGCGGCGTCTCCCCATTGGCCATCAGTTCGTCGAGCTAGCGACTCCAGATGTGATGGCAGATCGTGTTGCGTGCCGGAGCGCGCTCCGCCAAAAAGGGCCACACTTGTCGGGCGAGAGGTCGGGTGTCCCCACAAGGCGTGATGGCGGCTGCAGAGGCTAAAAAGCGATTCGCCGGGCAACGGCACCAGCAGCGGTTCGGCCAATAGTTGGAGTTGCTCAGAGTCCATGGCATCGTATCCGGCCAGAGGGCCAGAGCGAGCCTACGACGCACTGCCCCAGGGAGGAAGAGCAAGATCACGGCGAGGCAGCCTACCGAAAAGTAGCCCTACGCAAAGACTTCAACTCGGCCTGAGCGGACGCTGTGCACGGCTTGCGCCGGCGGCCGCAATGATGCGGATGGCCGCCTCACGCTGTTCGAACAAGCGCAGGAAGCTTAGGCTGGTGTCCATAGAACCAGCAGGAGCCCAAGTTCTGGGGCGAGGCAGAGGGGCTGCGCCATCGGCCTCGCATCCTCTTGATTGCTCCGGTGCCCGAGGCGAGCATGGCTTCCATCACTTCGCCCGAACACGGCGCGCAGCAGGAGTGCAGCAGCACCTTGTCGCGGCCACCTGGCAGCGGGAGCAACTTACGACCCAGGAGTGTGCTCATCGACGAGCTTCTTTCTTGGGGGCCGCGACAGGATGACGGGCGAGGTCAACGAAGGCGCGCACGTAGTCGATGGCTATGTCTGCCTCCCGTGCTCCCAGAAAAATCTGCTTGGCGATGCCGCGCGCGCCAAGCCGCACGGGCACCACGTCCATCTTGGCCGCGTACTCCTCGACCAGCCAGCGCGGTAGAGCCGCGACGCCGCGGCCGCTGGCGACCATCTGCAGCATGATGTCCGTGGTCTCGATGGACTTGTGGCGCTTGGGCGTGATGCCGGCCGGCAGCAGGAACTGGTTGTAGATGTCCAGGCGCTCGATGTCCACCGGATAACTGATAAGCACCTCCTGCGTTAGCTGCGGCGGCTTCACGTAGGCCGCCGACGCCAGGGGATGGCCGCGCGCCACGACGAGCACCTGCTCGTAGTCGAACACGGGCTGGAACGTCAGGCCCGGCTTGTGCAGCGGGTCAGGCGTGACCAGCAGGTCGATCTCGTAGCCGAACAACGCGCCGATGCCGCCGAACTGGAACTTCTGCTTGACGTCGACGTCGACGTCGGGCCAGGTGGCCAGGTAGGGCGACACCACTTTCAGCAGCCACTGGTAGCAAGGGTGGCACTCCATGCCGATGCGCAGCGCGCCGCGCTCGCCCTGTGCGAACTGACCCAGGCGCTCCTCGGCGAGATCCAGTTGCGGGAGTACCCGGTTCGCCACTGCTAGCAGGTACTGGCCGGCTTGCGTCAGGCGCAGGCTGCGGCCCTCGCGCAGCCAGACGTCGGTGCCCAGGTGCTGCTCCAGCTTCTTCATGCTGTGGCTCAGAGCCGACTGTGTCAGGTTCAGCACGCCCGCGGCGGCGGTCAACGACCCCAGCTTTTCGACCTGCTGGACGATGCTAAGGTGGATGCGCTCAAGCATTCGAATGACTAAAATTCATGGATTAGTGAAGCAATACCATTTTACTTCATGCGAACACGCCTCTAGGATCCGGGGCATGACGTATCGCCTTCAAGTCGTCGCGGTCTCCGGCGGACTGCAGCGCCCCTCGAAGTCCGCAGCTCTGGCGCAGCACTTGCTCCGGCTCATCGCGGACGAAATCCCCTGCGACATGCAACTGGTCGAACTAGGCCAGATCGCGTCGCAGCTCACGGGTGGCGTCTGGCGCTCCAAGCTGTCCGACAGCGCCGAACACGCCCTGACGACCGTCGAGGACGCCGACGTCCTGGTCGTGACGACGCCGGTCTTCCGTGGCTCCTATTCCGGGCTGTTCAAGCATTTTTTCGACTTCATTCACCAGGACGCACTGCTCGACAAGCCCGTCCTGCTGGCGGCGACCGGAGGCAGCGAACGCCATGCGCTGGTGATCGACCACCAGTTGCGGCCGCTGTTTAGCTTCTTCCAGGCGCGCACGCTGCCGCTTGGCGTCTACGCAACCGACAAGGACTTCGTCGATGGCCTCCTGCACGACGAGGCCCTGATCGCGCGGGCCGCGCTGGCGATACACCGCGCCCTGCCGCTGATCGCGCTGGCCCACCCGGACCGCGCCGGCCGCGGCGCTGGACGGCGCCTGAGCCCCACTTCCTTCGCCGAGAACCCGGCTGTCCAATCGCCATGACCCAGGAACCGAATTTCACGCTCCAGAGCATTCGTTTCGACGAGGACTACCAGCCGTCGGACAGCACGCGCATCACGACGAACTTTGCCAATCTGGCGCGGGGAACGAGTCGGCAGCAGAACCTGCGCAACACGCTGAGGATGATCAACCACCGATTCAATGACCTCGCGCACTGGGACAACCCGGCGGGCGATCGCTATGCGGTCGAACTCGAGATCGTCTCCGTCGAGGTGGACGTGGCGGCCAGACACGGCGCCGAGGCGTTCCCGTTGATCGAGATCTTGCAGACCCGCATCCTGGACAAGGCGACAGACCGGCGCATCGACGGTATCGTGGGCAACAACTTCTCTTCCTACGTGCGAGACTACGATTTCAGCGTCCTGCTGCCGAAGTACAACGTCAACCGGCCACTGGTCGGCGCGCCCGACGACTTCGGCGACCTGCACGGCAAGCTGTTCAAGCAGTTCATCGCCTCGGCCGCTTACAAGGCGCGCTTCCCCAAGTCGCCCGTGATCTGCATCAGCGTCTCGACCACCAAGACCTACCGGCAGACCGGCAACCAGCACCCAGTTCTGGGCATCGAGTACCAGCAGGACGCACTCTCGCTGACTGACCTCTACTTCGCCAAGATGGGCATGCAGGTTCGCTTCTTCATGCCGCCGCGGAGCGTCGCGCCGCTGGCGTTCTACTTCCAGGGTGACCTGCTGAACGACTACACCAATCTTGAGCTGATCGGTACCGTCAGCTCGATGGAGACCTTCCAGAAAATCTACCGTCCAGAAATCTACAACGCCAATTCCGCGGCTGGGATGCTCTATTGCCCGAGCCTGAAGCACCAGGACTACTCGTCTACGCGGATCGTCTACGACCGCGAGGAGCGCAGCCTGCTGGCCGTCAAGCAGGGCCAGTTTGCGGAGGAGCACTTCATCAAGCCGTATGGGCAGGTCCTCGAGCAATGGGCGGCCAGCTGCGTGCTCTGATCCGCCGTCCCCGCCCTGCATAAGAACCCATGGTCTGATTTGGCGTCCGAGTCGGAAACCCCTCCGCTTCCAAGGAATCTAGTTATGTTCAAAACCTGCATCGCCGGCAGCCTGCCCAAGCCCGCCTGGCTCGCCGAAACCAACAAGCTCTGGCCGCAGTGGCGCGCCGAGGGCGACGCGCTTCGCCAGGCCAAGGCCGATGCGACCCTGCTGTGGATCAAGGCTCAGGAGGATGCCGGCCTGGACATCGTGGGAGACGGCGAGCAATCACGCCAGCATTTCGTGCACGGTTTTCTTGAGCAGGTCGAGGGCATCGACTTCGAGCACAAGGTGAAGATGGGCATCCGCGACAACCGATACGACGCGATGGTTCCCCAAGTCGTGTCCGCTCTGCGCCTGAAAGGCCGCGTACATGCCTTCGAAGCGCAGCTGGCGCGCGCGCACACGACCAAGAAATTGAAGTTCACGCTACCCGGGCCGATGACCATCGTCGATACCGTGGCCGACCGTTTCTACGGTGACAGGGTGAAGATGGCCTTTGCGTTCGCGGAGCTGCTCAACCAGGAAGCGCTCGCGCTGCAGGCCGACGGCGTGGACATCATCCAGTTCGACGAGCCCGCGTTCAACGTTTACATGAAGGACGCAGCCGACTGGGGCGTGGAGGCGCTGGATCGCGCAGCGCAGGGCCTGACTTGCAAGACTGCCGTGCACATCTGCTACGGCTACGGCATCAAGGCCAACATCGACTGGAAGAGCACGCTGGGCGACGAGTGGCGCCAGTACGAGGCGGTGTTTCCCGCGCTCGCCCGCAGTCGCATCGACCAAGTCAGCCTGGAATGCATCCACTCCCACGTGCCGCCCGACCTGATGCAGCTGCTTGCCGGCAAGGACGTGCTGGTCGGCGTGATCGACGTCGCCAGCGACGTGGTCGAGACGCCCGAGGAAGTGGCCGATACCATCGGCCGGGCACTGCAGTTCGTTCCCAAGGAGCGCCTGTTTGCGTGCACGAACTGCGGCATGGCGCCGATGGCGCGCGACGTTGCGTGGCGCAAGCTGGAAGCGCTTGCCAAAGGCGCGCGGCTGGCCGAGGAGCGACTCACCAAGACTTGACGCCTGGTTTGCGGGTTGCCGGTTCGGTGGCTGGGAGTCTGACGGGCTTGAGTCTGAGCCCATCGAATGGATCGGGGAGAGGCGTTCTTTCAGGCGAGATCGCGCTGCGCGGCAAGCGGTCAGCCCGTGACGTAGTTGCCGTCGCGGATTGGAAGGCGTACGCGGGCCGGCACGCGGTCCATCAGGTCGCATGACCGTCCTCGTGCGATCCTTGCTCGGAAATTGTGAGAGAACAGCATCGGCTGCTTCGGGTCGGGACCTGCCTCACGACTCGCCCTCCTGAAAGTCTGCAGAGGCCGAGCACCAGACGGGCACACTTTCGACGAAGCGCAGAGCCCCATCACGGCGCCCGGAACACGCTCATGAGGCAGGTATCGGCGCCTTCGCGCCTGTGCCGCGCACCCAACTTGGCTGGGACAGGCCTTATCTACACGGTACAGGCTTTAACTGCAGTTCCACAAGTGTGCGCGGGAAATAAAGTTGCTTACACGCGACGCGCCAAGGCCTTGATCGCTCAGACCCGCGCGTCGTTGCCATGATGCCCGTCCCAAACTCTCGCCTGTCCATGCGGCCATGGGCCATGGACCGCGAGGATTCGAGGAAACAAAGTCGTTGACCAGCACCATACGCGACCGAGCCGCTGCCGCTCGGCAAGCTCTCCCGCCCTGACACCCTGGACGTCAGGAATCTCGACTGTCGCCGACCAAGGGGCATGGACGACGCCGTTGCGTCACCATCGAGACATCTCCATACAGAGGAGGCGATCATGCATCAAGGTAACAGCCAGACGGGGCACCTGAAACACGGAATCGGCGTGGCAGCTCTTGTGGTGTTGTCCATCCCGGGAACACTGACAGCACTGTCACCCATCGTCATGCCATGGGCCTCGACAGGCGTGCGGATCAGCGCGCCGTCCCATGCCACGGCCAGCGCAAACCCACTGCACAGCCGGCATACCGGTTGATGAACCGCGACCGCCGTGCGCCCTGCCTGTCAGGAATCGGCGCCATCTCCGACCAACGAGCATGGGAGCTTCGAGCCCCCATGCCACCCACCCCACCGGAGTTCCGAATGAAGCCCATCAAGACCCGAACCCTTGCCGCGCAGGCTCTGGCCCTTGCCGCCACGATGATCGCGCCGATGCCGGCAGCGCTTACCGCGATTTCGCCGATCGCCACGGCGAACGCGGCGGCCAACCCTTGCGCCCCCTCCAAGCCATGCGCGCCGGCTGCGAAAAAGGGCATGAACCCCTGCTCGCCGGCGAAGAAGATGTCGGCCAACCCCTGCGCGCCGGGCGCCAAGAAGGGTGGCAACCCCTGCGCACCGGCTGGCAAGAAGAGCGCCAATCCGTGCGCGCCGGCCAAGTGAACCCAAACCCATTCCGAACCGCTATCGCCCCGGGGCCACCTGGCCCCGGCCCGACCGTCCCGTCCGAGGAACGTGATATGCCGCAACGCTCCACGCATGCGGGCATCGGCCTGTGCCGGCCGCATCACGCCGAACTCGACGGCGTGGGCCCTGTTACGAGCCAGGAGACGACCCCATGATTCGGAAAAGCCTCGGCACGCTGCTGCTCGCCGCCTGTGTCGCAGCACCTTCGGCGCAAGCCGCACCCAGCCCGGAGCAACTGGCGGATGCCATGTTGCAACAGATGTCGCGGACCACGGCCATCACGCTGGGCTCGGGCCATCGCGTGGTCGACGTGTTCTTCGATCCCAACTGCCCTTATTGCCACCAGCTCTACGACGACCTGCAACCTTGGGTCGTCCGGCAGGGCCTGCAGCTGCGCTGGATCCCGGTGGCGGTTCTGGCACCCAGCAGCCAGGGCAAGGCCGCGGCCATGTTGCAGGCTCCCGACCGCCGCAAGGCGCTGGCGCGCAACGAGGACGACTACGACGAGAACCCGCAGGCCGGCTCCGGGGGCGGCCTCGTCCCGGCAGCGCAGGTCCGTCCCGCCACGGCCGACGAACTGGCGCGTAACCTGAAGGTGCTGCACGCCGCGGGGGCGTATTTCGCGTTCCCGATGATGGTCTGGCGAGACCGGTCCGGGCAGGCGCAGATGTTCCTCGGCGCACCACGCGACGAGGCGCAGCTCAAGGCGCTGCTGGCCACGGTGCGCTGAGATCTCGGGGGCTGCGATGGCGAGCGGCGGCATCCGGCAATGGGCAGGCCGCGGGTTGGCCCGCTACCTGTCGGCGCCGACGCACTGTGCCCCACGCCACGCGCCCAGCGACCTGGACGCCATCCGCGCGGTGATGCAGCCCTGCGACGTGCTGCTGGTCGAAGGACGAAGTCGCTTCAGCAGCGCCATCAAGTTTCTCACCCATTCGGTCTGGTCGCACGCCGCGCTGTACGTCGGCTCCGGCCTTCTTCCGGACGGCCACTGCTTTGTCGAGGCCGATGTGGTCGACGGCGTGCGCACGGTCGGCTTCGGGGAGTTCTCCGGCTACGGGCTGCGCATCTGCCGTCCACACCAACTGCACCACGCGGATGCCTTGGCGGTGATCGATGCCGCTCTGCGGCGCGTCGGCCACCGCTACGACCTGCGCAACATCGTCGACCTGCTGCGCTATCTGTGGCCGACGCCCCCGGTGCCGGGACACCTGCGGCGGCGCCTGCTCGCGCTGGGCAGCGGCGACCCCACGCGGGCGATCTGCTCCGGCCTGATCGCGCAATGCTTCCAGTCGGTGCGCTATCCGATCCTGCCGCTGGTCGAACAGGTCCGCGACGATCCGTTCTGCAGCGCCTGCGTGCGCGAGCAATGGCACATCCGGCACCACAGCCTGTTCGTGCCGGCCGACTTCGACCTCTCGCCCCACTTCGAGATCATCAAGCCGCCCGCGCTGGAGGGCGA
This sequence comes from Pseudomonadota bacterium, assembly GCA_021847345.1. Taxonomy (GTDB): domain Bacteria; phylum Pseudomonadota; class Gammaproteobacteria; order Burkholderiales; family Burkholderiaceae_C; genus Thiomonas_A. Next base: position 5,335 of record JAJZTW010000075.1, on the reverse strand, counting down.
CTACCGCACGCTGCCGTGGAGCTGAGGCGGCCGGAACCCTGGGCGCTCAGCGGTAGCGCTCGACAAAGCGGCGATCGATCGTGTGCTTCCAGCGCATGGCCCAGCGCCCCGCCGCCGCGAGGCGCCCCCGGCTGGCGATGGCACGGCCGTCGGCGGTGTTGAGCAGCACAAGCTGATCGCGCTGCGGCTGGTAAGCGCGCAGTTCGCGCGCCGCCAGGGTAGCGACGACGTTATGCGCGAGCACGGGACCCATGCGCACCGAGTAGACCCCGGCCTTGGGCAGCGGGGGATCGAAGGCCGCGCAGTCACCGACGGCGAACAACCAGGGGTGGGACGTCGAGCGCAGCGTCGCATCGACGCGTACGAAGCCCCCGGCATCGACGTCCAGGCCGCTGGCGGCTGGCCAGGCATGTGCCGCCGCTCCGGCGGCCCACAGCACCAGATCGGCTGCCTGCGCCTGCCCATCGGGCGCGCGCAGTGCCCGGGGTTCCACCGCCTGCACGTCGAAGCCGCCGCGCAGCGCGACGGCCGCCCCGGTCAGCGCTGCGCGCGTCAGCCGGCGCGCCGTCGCGTTGAACCCGCGCAACAGCTCGGCGTCGCGCGACAGCAGCGTGCAGCGCGGCACGCGCCCGGCCCGCAGCATGCGCCTGCGCAGCGCGAGCAGGGTCTCGACACCCGCTGCGCCGCCGCCGACGCCGACCAGTTCGGGCGCTTGCGGCACGTCGCGCCAGCGCTCGACGAGGGTGTCGACGGCCCGACGCAACGCGCCCAGCGGGCGGGTCGCCAACAAAACCGGGGACGGCTCGTGGTGGATGGCCGGCGTGCGCACCGTCGAGCCGATGTTCAGGACCATCGTGTCTGCCGCCAGCACAGACCCTCCCGCGAGAAGCACCTCGCGCCGCATCGCATCGAGCGCGACCACGCGATCGACGACGAGCCTGGCCCCGGCGCGGGCCGCGAGGCGTGCGAAATCGATGCAGCAGTCTTCCCAGGCGTAGTCCCCGGCCAGCCAGCCGGGGACCATGCCCGAATAGGGCGCCAATGGCTCAAGGCTGACCAGCGTGAGCTCAACCTCCGGTAGCGGCGCCGCGGCCCAGCGCCGCAGAAGCTCGGCGCTAGCATGCCCGGCGCCGATCAGCAGCAGGCGTTGCATGGGAAGGCGTGGCGCAGTGCGGCGGGCAGGCTCGCCAGGTCGTCCGGCGTATCGATGTCGGGCAGTGCCGGGAGTTCGGCCCAGCGCAGGCCGAGTCCATGCATGCCTAGCCGCATGCGCTGCATCACATCGGCCACGCTCCAGGTCTGGTCGGCGAACAGTCGGGTCATGGTCGGGGCGGCCTGCGCTCGACAACCGACGAGCACGAAGCCGCCGTCGAGTGCGGGCACGAACACCACATCGACGTCGTGCAGCGCGTGCGCGGCCAGCAGCAAGCGCGGCGCATCGAGCGCCGGGCAGTCGGCCCCCAGCAGTAGCGCGGGAGAGCCGTCCTGGCAGGCTCGCTGCAAGGCCTGAGCCATGCGCTCGCCCAGGTCGATCCCTCGCTGCAGCCGCCTGCGGGCTCCACAACGGCGCGCCATGTCGGCAAGCATGGGATGCCGCGCCGTGGTGTGGAGGAACAGTGGCCCGAGCCGCGCACGGGCTGCCGCGTTCAGGGTGTTCTCCAGCAGCGCGGCGGCCAGTCGCGCCGCACCGGCCGCGCCGAGCGCCGGGATCAACCGCGTCTTGGCGACTCCCGGCAGCGGGGGCTTGGCGAACACCAGCAAGGCGGTGCGGTCCATGCTCAGCGCACCTCGCGATACAGTCGGGCCAGCAGCGTCGGCTCGGCGCCCAGCGCGTAGCGCAGGCGCAGCCACCACATCAGCAGCACCGTGCGCAGCACGCCGTGGCGCAGCCACCGCCGCGAGGAGGTGCGCACCCGCAGCCGCAGGCTGGCCGGGCGACCCAGCCGGCGCAGGCGGCGGCTGATCTCGACGTCCTCCATCAAGTCCTGGCGCGGGAAGCCGCCGACCGCATCGAAGGCATCGCGACGCATGAACAGAGCCTGATCGCCGGTGCAGATACCGCTGATGCGCGAGCGCAGGTTCATCATTCCCCCCACCAGCCGCAGAAGTGGCGTGGCGGGCTCGATGCTCACGTCAAATCGCCCCCACGCGAAGCCGCCGTCGAGCGCCGCCAGCAGCGCGGGCACAGCGCCGGCGGACAAGGCGGTGTCGATATGCAGGAACAGCAGCAGCGCCCTGTCACTGGCCTGCGCCCCCGCGTTCATCTGCAGCGCGCGCCCGGGGTCGGTGCGCAATACCCGATCGGCCAGCCCCTGCGCCAGATCGGGCGTGGCGTCCTCGCTGCAGCCGTCGACCACGATCAGCTCGACACCGGCGGCTCGCAAGTCCTGCAGTGCGAGCAGCGCCTGCCGCAGCGCCGCAGCCTCGTTGCGCACCGGGACAACGATGGTCAGACGCTGCGCCCAGGTCTGTTGGCAGTTCAACCGCGGCGCCATGCGAAGAATCCCTCACTCCAACGCAAAAGTCGCGGCGAGACATGGCCACGCTTCCAGGCCCCGGCTGTCGCACGAGCGGCCTCGCTCCACGTCGGGTAGGCATGCACGGTGCCCAGAATGGCACCCAGGCCGAGGCCCTTGCGCATCGCCAGCACGAACTCGGCGAGCAGTTCCCCCGCATGCGCGCCGACGATCACCGCGCCCAGGATGCGGTCCTTGCCGGGCGCGGTCAGCACCTTGACGAAACCCTCGGTGGCCCCTTCGGCGATGGCGCGGTCGAGTTCGTCGAGGCCGTAGCGCGTGAGCTCATAGGCGATGCCGCGGGAACGCGCCTCGTCCTCGCTCAGGCCCACGCGCGCCACCTCGGGATCGGTGAAGGTGGTCCACGGGATCACCGACAGGTCCGACTTCAGGCTCCACCAGCCCCCCAGCAGGGCATTGACCGACGCGGTCCACGCCTGGTGCGCCGCCACATGGGTGAACTGCAGCGGGCCAGTGACGTCACCGCACACGTACAGGTTGGGAATGCTGGTGCGAAGCGAGGCATCGGCAGCCACCGTGCCGTTGGCGCGCAGCTCCACGCCGAGTTCCTCGAGCCCGTAGCCCTGGGTGCGCGCCACGCGGCCCAGCGCGCACAGTACAGCATCGAAGGCGACCTCCGCCTCGCCGCCGGGGCCCTGCGCGAGCATGCGCCGCTCGCCGGCATCGAAGCGCGCCTGCAACGCCTTGTGCCCGGTCAGCAACTCGACGCCGTCCGCGCGCAACGCAGCCTCGACCAGCGCCGCCACGTCGGCATCCTCGCGGATCAGGATGCGCGGCTGCATTTCCATCAGCGTGACCTGGCTACCCAGGCGCGCGAAGGCCTGGGCCAGCTCGCAGCCGATGGGACCACCACCCAGCACCAGCAGGCGCCGCGGCAGCTCCCGCAACCCCCATACGGTGTCCGAGGTCAGGTAGCCGACCTCCTCGAGCCCGGGAATCGGCGGCACCAGCGGCCGCGCACCAGCGGCGACGATGATCGAGCGCGTGGTCAGATCCACCATGCCCTGCTCGCTCTCGACCTGCACCGTCCACGGCGAGGTGATGCGCGCTCTCCCGCGCAGGACCTCGACGCCCAGACCGCGGTAGCGCTCGACCGAGTCGTGCGGCGCGACCGCGGCCACAACCTCGCGGACGCGGCGCATCACGGCGGAGAAGTCCACCTCGGGCGGTGCCACCCCTACGCCCAGCTCGGCTGCATGGCGCATCGCATGCACGCTGCGCGCGACATGCAGCAGGGCCTTCGATGGTACGCAACCGGTGTTGAGGCAATCGCCGCCCATCGCACCGGCCTCCACCAGCGTGACGCGCGCCTTGGCAGCCGCGGCCACGTAGGAAGCGACAAGGCCGGCCGCGCCGGCCCCGATCACCACCACGTTGCGCTCGAAGCGCCGCGGTCGCGGCCAGCGCGCCAGGCGCCGCACCGAGTCGACGCGGCGCAGCAACGCGCGAGCTATCAGCGGCAGCGAACCCAGCAAGGCCAAGGTCAGCCACAGCGAGGGCGAGGCGATCGAGCGCAGGTCGTGAATCTGCGCCAGGCGCGTGCCGGCGCCGACGTAAATCAGGGTGGCCGGAAACATGCCGATCTGACTGACCCAGTAGAAGCGCCTGATCGGAATTTCGGTCAGCCCCATCGCCAGGTTGATCATGAAAAAGGGGAACAGCGGGACCAGGCGCATGCCGAAAAGGTAGAAGCCGCCGTCGCGCCGCACGCCTGCGTTCATCACGGCCAGCCTCGAGCCGAGACGCTCACGCACCCAGGGGGCGAAGATCCAGCGCGACAACGTAAACGCCAGGGTGGCGCCCAGCGTGGACGCGAAGGACACCAGCAGGGCACCGCGCCACAGCCCGAACAGCGCCCCCGCGGACAGGCTGAACATCAGGTCGGCCGGGATCGCCAGCCCGGCCACGCTGACGTACAGCGCGAAAAACCCGGCCGCGAACGCCAGCGGATGCGCCTGCCGCTGCGCTCGCAGCTCGGCCAGATGTTGGTGCAACTCCCCCAGGACCTGGGCGCCGTGCGGCAGCAAGACAATGGCGGCCGCTGCCGCCACGGCCAATGGCAGCGCCAGGAGGAGGCGCGCTGCCGGATGGCGCGGGGCTCGGGCCGACGGTCCCATCGCTGCGCCGACTCAGGCGGCCACGCTCTGCTTCGAGGAACTGAGCGCGCCGCTGCAGCTGCTGCCCTGCCCCGCCGTGCAACCATAGCAGTGGGCGGCCACGGCGATCGGCTGGCCGGCCAGTGGGTCCGCTTCGGCGAGCAGGTCGCGCAGGTGCATGCGGCCTTGCCCTCCGCCACCCCGCGCGCCCAGAGGCAGGCCCAGCATCTGGTTGAAGTCGCAGTCGTGCAGGTAACCCTGCCAGTCCACCGACACCGTATCGCGGCACATCACCGAATCCAGGTTGTCGTCGCGGTGGCTGGCGCGCAACAAGGTCATGTAGTCGTCGAACTTCCCCTTGGACACCAGCATGCTGCCGAAGCGCTGGATGGGCATGTTGGCGATGGTCAACAGGCGGTTGAATCCGATGCCGTAGCGTTCGCCGAGCAGACGCTTGTAGTCCGACTCAAGCTGGGCTTGCGGCGGAGGAAGGTGCGCGCCCAGCGGGTTGTAGACCAGGTCCAGCGCCAGGCCGCTGTCGGGGTCGCCGTAGCCCAGGCGATTGAGCCACTGCAGCGCCTGAATGCTCTTCTCGAACACCCCGTCGCCGCGCTGCGCGTCGACGTTGTCCTCGGTGTAGCAGGGCAGCGACGCGGTGACGTCGACCCGCTGCGCGGCGAGGAAGTCAGCCAGGTCCTGCTG
>JAJZTW010000020.1 GCA_021847345.1 Pseudomonadota bacterium | reverse complement strand
TCCTGCAGGTACTGGCGCGAGATGCGGTTGACCTTGTTGATGGTCTCGATCATGTGCACCGGAATGCGGATGGTGCGCGCCTGGTCGGCGATGGAGCGCGTGATGGCCTGGCGGATCCACCACGTGGCGTAGGTGGAGAACTTGTAGCCGCGGCGGTATTCGAACTTGTCCACGGCCTTCATCAGGCCGACGTTGCCTTCCTGGATCAGGTCCAGGAACTGCAGTCCGCGGTTGGTGTACTTCTTGGCGATGGAAATCACCAGGCGCAGGTTGGCCTCGATCATCTCGCGCTTGGCCTCGCGGGCTTCCTGCTCGCCGCGGCTCATCTGCGTGTTGATCTCCTTGAAGTCCTCCAGCGGCACGACCACGCGGTTCTGCGTGTCGATCAGGCGCTGCTGCAGCTCCTGGATGCTCGGCAGGTTGCGCGCCAGCACCGTGGCGTAGGGCTTGCTGGACGAGGCCAGGCGCTCCCCCCACTCGAGGTCGAGCTGGTGTCCGGGGAAGCTCTTGATGAATTCCTCCTGGGGCATGCCGCAGCGGTCGACGACGATGCGCCGGATCTCGCGTTCGTGGCGACGCACCTCGTCGACCTGGCTGCGCAGCAGATCGCACAGCTTCTCGACGGTGCGCGCGGTGAAGCGCACTTCCATCAGCGAATTCGAGATCTGGTCCTGCGCCTTCACGTAGGCGGCCGACTTGTAGCCGTCCTTGTCGTAGGCGCGGCGCATTTTCATGAACGCGTCGTGCACGTCGGCGAAGCACTCCAGCGCCTTGCTCTTGAGCTCCTCGAGCTTGACCGAGCTGGCCGCGGCCGCAGCGGTCTCGTCGTCCTCCTCGGCTTCGTCGGCCAGCGCGAAGTCGACGTCCTCCTCGGCCACGTAGTCGTCGGATTCGTCGTCCGAGACCATGCCGTCGACGACCTCGTCGACCGGCAGTTCGTTGTTCGCGATGCGCGCGGCCATGGCCAGGATCTCGGCCACCGTCGCCGGCGACGCCGAGATCGCCAGCATCATCTTGCGCAGGCCTTCCTCGATGCGCTTGGCGATGACGATCTCGCCTTCGCGCGTGAGCAGCTGCACCGTGCCCATTTCCCGCATGTACATGCGCACCGGGTCGGTCGTGCGGCCGAACTCGGAGTCCACCGACGACAGCGCCGCCTCGGCCTCCTCCTCGGCCTCCTCGTCGCTGGAAGTGGTCGGGCCATGCTGGTTGAGCAGCAGGGTCTGCGCGTCGGGAGCCTGCTCGTACACCGCGATGCCCATGTCGTTGAGCATGCTGATGATGGTCTCGAGCAGGTCGGGATCGGCCAGGTTGTCCGGCAGGTGGTCGTTGATCTCGCCGTAGGTGAGGAAGCCGCGGGTCTTGCCCAGCTTGATCAGGTTCTTCAGGCGCTGGCGCCGGCGTGCCAGTTCCTCCTCGGTGACGTTGGAGTCGTCGTAGCCGAATTCCTTGAGCAGCTGCTTTTCCTTGGCGCGCGAAGGACGGCGCCCGCGCGGCATCGGCGCCGCCGGCGTGGCGGCGTCGTCGCCATCGTCGCCCAGGTCGTTGTTGAGGTCATCGGCCGGGGCGTTCTTCTGGGCGGCGGCCTTGGCCGCGGCCTTGGCCTGGGCCGCCGGGCGGGCGGCGGGGCCCTTGTTCGCCGTCTTGTCGGCGGCTGGTGCTGCGGGCTTGGCGGTGGCGGACTTGGTCTTGGATGCTGGCATGCTCTGAGCGGTGGTCGAGGCTTGCGCCTTCGAAGCGGCGGCGCCGGCGGCGGCACGGGTGCGGGCCGGGGCGGCCTTGGTCGCCGTGGCGGCGGGTTTCGCGGTCTTGGGAGTCTTCGAGACGCTGTCGGCGGCGGTCTTGCCCGAGGAAGCCCTGGATTTGGAGGTTGCGGGTTTGGCTTGGGTCATAGTCGGATTCCTCGTACGCTCTTGCGCGCCCAGCCCCGGCGGTGGCTGGACGCGGTTACCGTGCAACAAGCATAGGCCAAACCGCAGGGCGCCCCACGGCCGCGGCGGTCGAGCCGCGGCATCCTTGCCTCGTCCGTGCCGTCCCGACCTGGCGGTCCCTGGGGACCACCCGGCGCAACCCTGGTGCCCATCGGGGCGTTTCGGGTTTTTCGGGCGCTAGCGGCGCGAACGCGCGTCTTGTGCGCAAAACCCCATAGTATAGGCGGGCGCGCCGAATTCAAGTCCGCGGGCCTGCGCGGCCGCGGCCGCGCCCGCCATTCACCGGCGCGGCACTCAAAGCCGCGGCAGCTTGCGCATGAGCTCACGCAGGCGCAACGACAGGCTCTGGTATTCCAGGCGTGCCGTCTGCTCGCCCAGCCCGGTTTCGGCCAACTGCTGCTGGCGTTGCTTGATCCACGCCATCTCGATGCTTCCCAGCGCGCCGCGCAGGTCCTGCTGCACTTGCTCGGCGTCGAGTTCGACCAGCTCGGCGGGCTGCAGTTCCTCGGCGGCCGGCAGCAGCCCGGCCGAGCGCAAGGCTTCCCACAACGCCGAGGCGTTGGCATGCTCGTGCTCATCCAGGTAAGACTCCAGCCAGCGTGCGAGTTCCCCGACCGGCTGCTGTGCGGCAGTCAGCAGCTCGTGCTGCGCCGGGCTGACCTCGTGCCACAGCTCGGGATGGGCGAGCAGGATGCGCAGCGCGGTGCGCGCGTGGTCGGCGCGCGGCCGGCTCAGGCGCTGGGAACGCGCGGCCCCCAGCGCGGCATCGCCCGCCCGGCCGGCGCCTGCGCGTCTGGGCGCGAAGCGTTCGCGCGACCCGTCCCCCGGCACGCGCTCGCGCGTTGCCGCTCGCTGCGGCTCGGCAGCCGCAGCGGCGGGGCGAGCTGCGCGCCGCTCGCCGCCGAGCGCCAGCGCCTCGCGCAGTTCGTCGGCGGGAGTCTGCAGGCGCTGCGCCATCTCGCGCAGGATCTGCCCCTTCAGCGCGGACTCGGCGAGCTGCCCCAGCAGATTGCGGGCGCGGGCGATCGCCTGGGCGCGCCCCTCGGCGGTGTCCAGCGCCAGGCCATCGGCCAGCGTGTCGAGCAGGAACACCGAAAGCGGCCGGGCGCGACCGATCTCTCGCTCGAAGGCGTCGGCTCCATGTTGGCGCACGTAGGAGTCGGGGTCGTGCTCGACGGGCAGGAACAGGAACTTCACCGAGCGCTCGTCGCCCAGCAGGGGCAGCGAGGCCTCCATTGCACGCGTCGCCGCGCGCTGTCCGGCAGTGTCGCCGTCGAAGCAGAACACGATCTGCGGGCAGTGGCGAAACAGCTTGCGCACGTGGTCGGCTGTGCATGCGGTGCCCAGCGTGGCCACGACATGCTCGACCCCGTGCTGGGCCAGCGCGATGACGTCGAGGTAGCCCTCGACCACCAGGGCCTGGCCGTGGCGCTGGATGGCCTGGCGCGCCTCGAACAGGCCGTACAGCTCCTCGCCCTTGTGGAACAGCTCGGTTTCCGGGGAATTCAGGTACTTCGGCTCGCCCCGGTCCAGCACCCGCCCGCCGAAGCCGATGATCTCCCCCTGGGCGTTGCGGATCGGAAAGGTGATGCGGTCGCGCAGGCGGTCGTAGCGCCGGCTGACCGTCGCGCCGGCGGCCTGCGCCGGGTCGAGGGTCTGGCCCTGCGCGTCGCGGCCGACCACCAGCCCGGCCTGCAGCAGCACTTCGGCGTCGTAATTGGGGAACACCGCCGCCAGGCCCTGCCAGTCGTCGGGCGCGTAGCCGAGCCCGAAGCGCGCCGCGGCGCGCCCGCTCAGGCCGCGCCCCTTCAGGTAGTCGATGGCGCGCGGGCTGGCGCGCAGGCGATCGCGATAGAAGCGTTCCGCCTGCTCCAGCACCTCGCGCAGGCGCGCCTTGTGGCTGCGCTGCTCGGCGGCGCGGCGCGCCGTGGCCTCGTCGGCTTCGTGCTGCGGCAGCTCCATGCCGGCCTCGCGCGCCAGTTCGCGCACGGCGTCCGGGAATCCCATGCCGGTGTGCTCCATCAGGAACCCGACGGCGCTGCCATGGGCGCCGCAGCCGAAGCAGTGGTAGAACTGCTTCGACGGGCTGACCGTGAAGGACGGCGACTTCTCCTGGTGGAACGGGCACAGGCCCTTGTAGTTGGTGCCGGCCTTTTTCAGCTGCACCGAGCGCCCGACCACGTCGACGATGTCGACCCGTCGCAGGAGTTCCTCGATGAAGTCTTGCGGAATCAACGACATGGCTTGCCAGGCGAGGGGCCTTGCCGATGTCCGCGGTGGCGGCTCGGGCGGCCCCGCGCGACGCGCGGCCGCTCCGGCCGCGTCAGCGCAGCGCCTCTTCGATGCGGCGCGTGACCTCGTCGACCGGGCCGACGCCGACGATGCGGCGAAGGCGCGGCGCGGCGGCGTCGCCGGTTTGCGCCCAGCGGTCGTAGTAGTCGACCAGCGGGCGGGTCTGCTCGTGGTAGACCTGCAGGCGCTTGCGCACCGTCTGCTCGCGATCGTCGTCACGCTGCACCAGTTCCTCGCCGGTGGCGTCGTCGCGGTCGGCGACCTTCGGCGGGTTGTAGCTGACGTGGTAGACGCGTCCCGAAGCCGGGTGTACGCGGCGCCCGCTCAGGCGCTGCACGATGTCCTCGTCGGGAACGTCGAACTCGACCACGTAGTCGATGCGCACGCCGGCCTTCTTCAGCGCCTCGGCCTGGTTGATGGTGCGCGGGAAGCCGTCGAACAGGAAGCCCCGCGCGCAGTCGGGCTGCTGGATGCGCTCGAGCACCAGGCCGACGATGATGTCATCGGACACCAGCGCGCCGGAGTCCATCACCGCCTTGGCCTGCAGGCCGAGCGGCGTGCCGGCCTTGACCGCGGCCCGCAGCATGTCGCCGGTGGAGATCTGGGGAATGTTGTGGCGCGCGCACAGGCTGGCTGCCTGCGTGCCTTTGCCCGCGCCTGGTGCGCCCAGCAGGATCAAACGCATGAAGACTCCCGGAATTTGTCGTTGGAATGGATCTGGATCTTGTCGCAGGCGAACCGGTTCTCCCGCGCACGTCGGTGCCATGCCTGGTGCCGTCGGCTCGCCGCCCCCGTCTCAGAATAGCACGCGCATCCCACGCCGCCCTGACGGCCGGCAATACTCAGCCGGGGTGTCCGAGCAGGCGCCGCACGCGCTCCAGGTCCTGCGGGGTGTCGACGCCCGCCGCCGGCGCGTGGTCCACGCGCAGCACGGCGATGCGCCAGCCATGCCACAACGCACGCAACTGCTCGAGGGCTTCGGCCTGCTCGAGTTCGCACGGCGCCAGCGCGGCGAATTCACGCAGCGAGCGCATGCGAAAGGCGTAGATCCCGACATGGCGCAGGAAGGGCAGGCCACACGGCGGCTCGGGCAGCGCGGGCGGCGCGCCGTCGGCGTACTGGTCGCGGCGCCAGGGGATGGGCGCGCGCGAGAACAGCAGGGCATGCCCGCGCGCGTCCAGCACCACCTTCACCACGTTCGGATCGACGATCGCCGCGGCCTGGTCGATCGGGTGGGCCGCCGTGGCCATCTGCGCCTGCGGCTCGTCGTGCAGGCGTCGCGCGCAGTCGCGGATCAGTGCCGGGTCGATCAGCGGCTCGTCGCCCTGCACGTTGACCAGGATCTGCGCGTCGTCGAGTCCCAGCTGCGCGGCGGCCTCGGCCACGCGGTCGGTGCCGCTGGCATGCGCGGGCGAGGTCAGCAACGCGCGCACGCCGTGCGCGGCGCAGGCCCGCGCGATGTCGGCATCGTCGGTGGCCACCGCGACCTGCCGCGCCCCGCTTGCCTCGGCGCGGCGCGCCACGTGCACGACCATCGGCAGCCCGCAGATATCGGCCAGCGGCTTGTCGGGCAGGCGCGTGGAGGCCCGGCGAGCGGGAATCAGCACGTTGAACGCAACATCCGCGCCCGCCGGCGCCGCGGCCGGCATCATGCGGCGGGAGGCTGCGCCGGCGCGGCGTCGGCGCCCAGGGTGTCCCGGGCCTGCTCGACCAGCATCACCGCGATGCCGTCGCGAACCGGGAAGGCCAGGTGGTCGCGCGGGCATTCCAGCTCCTGCGCGGCGCGTTCCAGCTGCAACGGGCCCTTGCAGATCGGGCAAACCAGCAGGTCAAGCAGACGTGAATCCATCGTGGGGCCTCAACGTGGCGCGTGCCAGGCGCGCCAGCAACCAGGGAACGAAGCCGGGGTCGACCTCCAGGCGCAACTGCACCGCCCACAGTCGTTCCAGCTCCGGCTGCCGGAGGCTGCATTTTAGGGCGTCCTTCTCGGTCATCAGCACCAGGCCGGGAAGCTGCGCCAGCAGTTCGGGCGACAACGCCTGGTGGTCGGGCGCGCTGGCCGTGCGCGCCAGCTCGAGCCCGGCATGGCGCAGCATGCCGAAGAACTGCTCGGGGTGGCCGATCGCGGCGGCGGCGCAAACCGGGGCGCTCGCGAAGCGAGCCTTGAACTCGTGCAGGCTCAGTCGGCTCGAATCGCCCAGGTTGCGCAGTTCGCCCATGCTTCGGCGCAGGGCGAAGAACGGCTGCGGCGCGCCGCTCGCGAGGGCGCCCGGGCCCAGCGTGGCGTCGCGCGGGCGTGTCGCGCGTTCGCGCAGCGGGCCGGCCGGCAGCGGCCAGCCGTTGCCGGTTCCACGCCCGTCCAGCACCACGAGCTGCACGTCGCGCGCCAGCGCGAAATGCTGCAGCCCGTCGTCGCTGAGCAGCACGTCGACTTCCGGATGCGCGCGCAGCAGACCCTGCGCGGCGCGTGCACGCCGGCTGCCGACCCAGACCGGGCAATCGCACAGGCGGCGCAGCAGCAGCGGCTCGTCGCCGACCTCGTCCGGCGTGCTGTCCACCTGCACGGGCATCGGGTCCGGCGCGTCGCGCCGGCGCCGGTAGCCTCGCGAGACGATGCCGGGCGCCCAGCCGGCGTCGCGCAGCGCCATCGCGACATGGGCCACCAGCGGGGTCTTGCCGCTGCCGCCCGCAGTGACGTTGCCGATCACCACCACCGGAACCGGCGCCCGCCACGACGCAAGCCAGCCGCGGCGCCAGAGTTCGCGCCGCAGGCCGGCGACGGCGGCGAACAGGCCCGACAGCGGCAGCAGCGCCCAGGCCGCGGGCCCGCGGCGCATCCACCACGCCGGCCAGCCGCCGCGCCCGCTCACGATCCCGGGCCGCGCTGCGTGGCGAAGGTCAGCCGGCTCAGCCCCAGGTCGCGTGCCGCCTGCATCACGTTGACGACCGACTGCTGGGTGCTCTGCGCGTCGGCGCTGATCACCAGGGTCACGTCGCGCCGCCCGTGCAGCGCGGTGCGCAGCGCATGCACCAGCGCGGCCACGTCGCGTCCGGCCAGCACCTGGCCGGACACGGCGTAGCTGCCGTCGGCGGCGACCCCGACGACCACGCTGTCCGGCAGGTTCCGCGCGGGCGACGCGTCGGCCGTCGGCAGCTGGATCCTGAGTTCCGTGTACTTGGAGTAGGTGGTCGTGATCATCAGGAAGATCAGCACGACGAGCAGCACGTCGATCAAGGGGATCAGGTTGATCTCCGGCTCCTCCGGACGCGGGCGCTGGAAGTTCATCGGCGTGCTCGCGGCTCAGGAACGTGCTGCGCGGCCGGACTCGATGTGCGGCTGCAGGTGGGTGGCCAGGCGTCGCGCCGCCTGCTCCAGTTCGATTCCGAAATCGTCCACCCGGCCGCGGAAGTAGCGGTAGAACATCAGGGACGGAACCGCGATGATCAGCCCGAAGGCGGTGTTGTACAGCGCCACCGAGATGCCGTGGGCCAGCAGCAGCGGGTTGGCGTTGCCTGCGCTTTGCGAGCCGAAGATCTCGATCAGGCCCACCACGGTGCCGAGCAGGCCCAGCAGCGGCGCCGCCGAGGCCACGGTGCCCAGCGCGTTGAGGTAGCGCTGCAGCCCGTGCATCACGGCGCGCCCGGTGTTCTCCATGTCCTCGCGAAGCCCCTCCATGCTGGCATGCGGCCGCCTGGCGCCGCGGAAACCCGATGCCAGCACGCGCCCGAGGGGAGAATTGCGCTCGAGCTTGTCCACCGTGTCCGGCGGCGGCAGTGCCGTGGCCGACACCGCCAGGGCCTCCTCCAGCAGGCGGGGGGGAATGACGCGCGCCACGCGCAGGCTGTTGAGCCGCTCCAGCACAATCGCCAGCGCGGTGATGGAGCACAGGATCAGGGGCCAGATGGGCCAGCCGGCGGCTTCGACAATACTGAGCAAGGTGGCATCTCCGTGGAAATCGGCAAACTGCGCGGCGCCCGACGGCTTGCTGGCGACCCGTCGCAGGGGCCCGCGGCGCGCTGCAGGCGCATGGTACTGCGCGCGACGCCCGGCTCCGTCGTGGATCCGCCCGGAGTTATCCCGCGAAACTGTGGATAAGAATGTGGGTAAGGTCGGTGCACGCGCCGCAAGCTGCGCCGAAAGCCTGCCGGGAATTCGTGTGACCAATTTTTGAACACGGAAAAGACTTGAAAAAACAAAGACTTGCACGGATGAAACGCGCTTCGTGGGGGGCTGTTCGCAAAAGCCCCGGATTTGCTGTGGTTTGTGGACAGCTTGGCCGCGAAGCCGCGGTTTGCCTGGGCCCGCAGCATGGTCTGGCGCAGGCATGCGGCGTGTCCGCGGGGGGGCGCGATGCCTGAAATCCGATCCTGGAGCGTGGGTGCGCTGGCGCGTGCCCTTGCCGACGCGCTGTGGTCGCGTTTCGGCGTGGTGACCGTGCAGGGGGAGATCAGCGGGTTCACGCGCGCCGCCAGCGGGCATTGCTACTTTGCGATTCGTGATCAGAATGCCCAACTTCGTTGCGTGATGTTCCGGCAACGCGCGTCTTTGGTCGATTTCGAGCTGCGCGACGGCGTGCAGGTGGAGTTGCGGGCCGAGGTGGGCATCTACGAGCCGCGCGGCGATCTGCAACTGCAGGTGGAATCGGTGCGTCGCTTCGGCCAGGGTGCCCTCATGGAGCAATTCCTGCGGCTCAGGGAGCGCCTGCGCGCCGAAGGCCTGTTCGATGCCCGGCGCAAGCAGGCGCTGCCGGCCGACGTGCGCAGCGTGGGCATCGTCACGTCCACGCAGGCGGCGGCGCTGCACGACGTGCTGGTCACGCTGCGCCGACGCAGCCCGCAGGTGCGCGTGGTGATCTATCCAGCGAGCGTGCAGGGCGCCGCGGCGCCCGCCGAGTTGGTGCGCGCGCTGCGCACGGCGCAGGCGCGCGCCGAGGTCGACGTGCTGCTGCTGGTGCGCGGCGGCGGTTCGCTGGAGGACCTGTGGGCCTTCAACGACGAGGCCCTGGCCCGCGTGCTGGCGCACAGCTCGATCCCGGTGATCAGCGGGGTCGGGCACGAAACCGACTTCACGATCGCCGATTTCGCCGCCGACATGCGCGCGCCGACGCCCACGGCGGCGGCCGAGATGTGCGCCCCGGCGCGCGAGGAGCTCCTGGCGCGCCTGGCGCAGGCGGCGCGCGCGTTGCATCACGCCGTGCACAACCGCGTGGGCCGGGAGCACCAGCGCGTGGACCGCCTGCAACTGCGCCTGCCGCCTCCTGCGCGCGTGCTGCGCGCGGCCGAACTGCATCTGCGCGATCTGCATGCGCGCCTGCGCCAGGCACTCGCTTCGGCCACGCTCGGGCGCGAGCAACGATTGCAAATGGCACAGCAGCGCCTGCGCATGGTGCCCGGCCAGGCGCTGTCGGGGCGCGCGACTCGCCTGCAGGAACTGGCCAGGCGCCTGCGCCCGGCCCTGGAGCAGGCGAGATGGCAGCGGCAGCAGCAGCTGCTCGGGCTGGGAGCGCGCCTGCGTGCCCTCGACCCCTCGGCCACGCTGCGCCGGGGCTACTGCCTGGCGTGGCAGCCCGACGGCTCACTGCTGGACGACGCCGCATCCTTGCAGTCGGGCCAGACGCTGGTGCTGGCCACTGCACGATCGGCCGCCAGCCTGCAATTGCAAGGCGTCAATACCGTGGAGCACCCGTTGCGCGACCTGTTCGGTACCCGAAACGACGAATCTTCCTAGAATCGGCCGGATTCCCACGCCCGCGCGCAGTCGTGTGTCGTGTCCGTCCGGGGTGCGCCCTGCGGCGCGGGCTCCGCTCAACCCTCAACCTCGAAAGGCCGACTCATGCAACACCAACTCCCCGCCTTGCCCTTCGCGCTGGACGCGCTGGCGCCCCACATGTCGCGTGAAACCCTCGAGTATCACCATGGGAAGCACCACCAGGCGTACGTGACCAACCTGAACAACTTGATCAAGGGCACCGAATTCGAATCCCTCAGCCTCGAGGAGATCATTCGCAAGGCTCCGGCCGGCGGCGTGTTCAACAATGCCGCGCAGGTCTGGAACCACAGCTTTTTCTGGAACTGCCTGAGCCCGCAGGGCGGCGGCGAGCCGTCGGGCGCGCTGCGCGCGAAGATCGACGCGAAGTGGGGCAGCTTCGCCGCCTTCAAGGAGGCCTTCCACAAGTCGGCCGTCGGCAACTTCGGCTCCGGCTGGACCTGGCTGGTGCAAAAGGCCGACGGCGGCGTGGACATCGTCAACACCGGCAACGCGGGCACCCCGCTGACCGCCGGCGACAAGCCGCTGCTGACCGTGGACGTGTGGGAACACGCCTACTACGTCGACTACCGCAATCGTCGCCCGGATTTCGTCAGCACCTTCCTGGACAAGCTGGCCAACTGGAAGTTCGCCGAAAGCCAGCTCGCCTGAGCGGCCAGGCTTCCAGGCGCGGGGGACTGGGTCAGTCTCCCGCGCTTGCCGGCGCCGGCAGGTCGCGTACCTCGGTGCCGGCAGCCACCGCGTGCGCAGCGAACCAACCCCTGGGCATTTCGAGGGCGTAGCGCACGGCATACCCGGCGCAGTGCGCATCCAGGGTCAACGGGCGCATGTCGGAGATGCGACGGATCTCGCCATCCCTGGCGATGAAGGCAACGCTCAGCGGCACGTAGGTGTTCTTCATCCACATGCATACGTCCTGGTCCTGACGGAACACGAACAGCATGCCGTGGTCCTGCGCCAGGCTGCGCCGGTACATCAGGCCCGTTTCCTGCTGCGCGCGCGTGCTGGCCACCTCGGCCACCACGGAGTGCTTGCCCACGTTCAGGCGGAGCACCGGCAGCTTGTCGGTGGCGGCGGCGCTGCCGAGCAGGCTCAGCAGCAGGCAGGCAACGCAGGCCGCGTGGGTCGCGGGGATCGGGAACCGCTGGGACATGTCGCGCTCGACGGGTCGTGGATGCAAAGGCCCGATTGTGCTCCCGGGCACCGCTGCGGGACCATGAAAAAAGCGCCCGAAGGCGCTTGGGGCATTCACGCGGACCGTTCGGGCCCGCGCTCCACGCCTTGAGGCCCTGTGAAGGGCTTACTTCTTGGCTTCTTCCTTCTTCATCGCCTTCTTGGCGGCCTTCTTGTGATGCTTGACCGCCTTGTGCTTCACGACCTTGTGAGCGGCCGGCTTGGCGCCTTCGGCGGGCTTGGCTTCCGTGGCGGCCTGGGCCATCGCGGCGGTGGCGAAGAACAGAGCAAAAACGGCGGCAATGATCTTTTTCATGACTGATTAGCCTTTGAGAGAAAGTGGAGCGATCCGGAAGGATCACAGCCCTAACGCGCGTCGGGGAAGTCCGGTTGACATGTTCTGCTCGGCGTCGCCGCGCACGCATGGCACGGCAGCGCTGCCGAGCGGGGCCATGTGGTTGTTGATCCAGGTCTTGTGTCTTATAAAAGACTTCACGAATCCTGCCCGCGCAACGCTAGAATGCTGTCTTCTTGCACCGGAGAACTTCATGTATCAACACATTCGCGTCCCCTCCGAGGGCCAGCGCATCACCGTAGGCGCCGGCCATGTCCTGAACGTACCCGACCAGCCGATCATCCCGTACATCGAGGGTGACGGTACGGGCGCCGACATCACCCCGGTGATGATCAAGGTGGTCGACGCGGCCGTGGCGAAGGCCTACGGGAGCAAGCGCAAAATCGCGTGGATGGAGGTGTTCGCCGGCGAGAAGGCCACCCGGGTCTACGGGCCCGATGTCTGGCTGCCCGAGGAGACCCTGCAGGTCGTGAAGGATTACGTGGTGTCGATCAAGGGGCCGCTGACCACTCCGGTGGGCGGGGGCATCCGCTCGCTCAACGTGGCGCTGCGCCAGGAACTCGACCTGTACGTCTGCCTGCGCCCGGTGCGCTATTTCCCCGGCGTGCCGTCGCCGGTGAAGGAGCCCGAGAAGGTCGACATGGTGATCTTCCGCGAGAACTCGGAGGACATCTACGCCGGCATCGAGTGGGCCGCCGAGAGCGCCGGGGCGAAGAAGATCATCGATTTCCTGGTGCGCGACATGGGCGTGACCAAGATCCGCTTCCCGCAAAGCTCGGGAATCGGTATCAAGCCGGTCTCGCGCGAGGGCACCGAGCGCCTGGTGCGCAAGGCCATCCAGTACGCGATCGACAACAACCGCAAATCCGTCACCCTGGTGCACAAGGGCAACATCATGAAGTTCACCGAGGGCGGGTTCCGCGACTGGGGCTACGCGCTGGCGCAGCGCGAGTTCGGCGCGCAACCGGTGGATGGCGGCCCGTGGTGCAGTTTCCGCAACCCGAAGACCGGGCAGGACATCATCGTCAAGGACGTCATTGCCGACGCCTTCCTGCAGCAGATCATCCTGCGCCCGGCCGAGTACGACGTGATCGCCACGCTCAACCTCAACGGCGATTACATCTCCGACGCGCTGGCGGCGCAGGTCGGCGGCATCGGCATCGCGCCGGGGGCCAACCTGTCGGACGACGTGGCCATGTTCGAGGCCACGCACGGGACCGCGCCCAAGTACGCCGGCAAGGACTATGTCAATCCGGGGTCCGAGATCCTGTCGGCGGAGATGATGCTGCGCCACATGGGTTGGGTCGAGGCCGCCGACTGCGTGATTCACTCGATGGAACGCGCGATCGAGTCCAAGCGCGTCACCTACGACTTCGCCCGCCTGATGCCCGGCGCCACCCAGGTGTCGTGCTCGGGCTTCGGCCAGGTCATGATCGAGCATATGTAAGCATGGCCCACGGTGGTCGCGGCGCGAGCGCGCGGCGACCACGCGCCGCGCCCGCCGGGCGCGGCAAGGCCCCCCGCCCCGGGCGGGCCGCCTGCCGGCACCCTCGCGGCTTCCTGCCGGCCGATTGACGGGCCTTTGATGGCGCCGCCAGGTCCTCCCGCGCGATGTTTGCGCCGGGGCAACAAGCGCGCAGCGGCGCATGCGCCCTCCACACGGATCGCGCACTTTGTCCGACAATGGGACCGAGGCCGCTTCGGCGGTGCCAGTGCTGTCGAGACCCTAGAATCCGTTTTATGTCCAAGCCCCGCAAGCTTCCCGGCGCCAGCCCCGGTTCGGCGGCGGTGGTGGAGCGCCAGGAGCAACGTCTCAAGCCTCCGCCGCTGTATCAGGTGGTGATGTTGAACGACGACTTCACTCCGATGGAGTTCGTCGTGCTCGTGATCCAGCAGTACTTTTCCAAGGATTTCGAAACCGCGACCCAGATCATGCTCAAGGTGCACCAGCATGGCAGGGGGGTCTGCGGGGTGTATGCGAAGGACGTGGCCGCGACCAAGGTGGAACAGGTCATGGCGGCAGCGCGCCAGGCCGGCCATCCGCTGCAGTGCGTGATGGAAGCTGTTTAGGAGAGTGTCATGATCGCCCAGGAACTGGAAGTCAGTCTGCATATGGCCTTCGTCGAGGCCCGGCAGCAGCGGCACGAGTTCATCACCGTGGAGCACCTGCTGCTCGCGCTGCTGGACAACCCGTCGGCGGCCGAGGTGCTGCGCGCCTGCTCGGCCAATCTGGACGACCTGCGCAAGAGTCTGAGCAATTTCGTCAAGGACAATACCCCCGTGGTGCCCGGCTCGGACGAGGTGGACACGCAGCCCACGCTGGGTTTCCAGCGCGTGATCCAGCGCGCCATCATGCATGTGCAGTCGTCGAGCAACGGCAAGAAGGAAGTCACCGGCGCCAACGTGCTGGTGGCCATCTTCAGCGAGAAGGACTCGCACGCCGTGTACTACCTGCACCAGCAGGGGGTGACCCGGCTGGACGTGGTCAACTACCTGTCGCACGGAATTCGCAAGACCGACCCGCTGGAGCCGGCCAAGCCGGCCTCGCAGGGCGCACCCGGCGAGGAAGAGGAGCGCGAGGGCAAGGAAACCCCGCTCGACCAGTTCACGCAGAACCTCAACCAGCTGGCACGCGACGGGCGCATCGACCCGCTGATCGGGCGCGAGGCGGAGGTCGAGCGCGTGATCCAGGTGCTGTGCCGCAGGCGCAAGAACAACCCGCTGCTGGTCGGCGAGGCCGGCGTCGGCAAGACCGCCATCGCCGAAGGGCTGGCGTGGCGCATCGTGCAGGGCCAGGTACCCGCGGTGCTCGAGGGCGGCGTGGTGTATTCGCTGGACATGGGCGCGCTGCTGGCGGGAACCAAGTACCGCGGAGATTTCGAGCAGCGGATCAAGGCGGTGATCAAGCAGATCCGTGAAATGCCCCACGCGATCCTGTTCATCGACGAGATCCACACCCTGATCGGTGCCGGTGCCGCGTCGGGCGGCACGCTGGACGCTTCCAACCTGCTCAAGCCGGCGCTGACCTCGGGCCAGCTGCGCTGCATCGGCGCGACCACCTTCACCGAGTACCGGGGAATCTTCGAGAAGGACGCGGCGTTGTCGCGGCGCTTCCAGAAGATCGACGTGGTCGAGCCCAGCGTCGAGCAGACGGTGGAGATCCTCAAGGGCCTGAAGTCGCGCTTCGAGGAGCACCACGGGGTCAAGTACGGCGCCGGGGCGCTGACGGCGGCCGCCGAGCTGTCGGCCAAGTACATCAACGACCGCCACCTGCCGGACAAGGCCATCGACGTCATCGACGAGGCCGGCGCGGCGCAGCGCGTGCTGCCCAAGAGCAAGCAGAAGAAGACCATCGGCAAGAGCGAGATCGAGGACATCGTTTCCAAGATCGCACGCGTGCCGGTGCACAGCGTCACCACCGACGACCGCTCGAAGCTGCGCAACCTCGAGCGCGACCTGAGGAACGTCGTGTTCGGCCAGGACGAGGCCATCGGCGCGTTGTCGGCGGCGATCAAGATGACCCGCTCGGGGCTGGGCAAGCCGGACAAGCCGATCGGCTCGTTCCTGTTCAGCGGCCCGACCGGTGTCGGCAAGACCGAGGTCGCGCGCCAGTTGGCCTTCGTGCTGGGCATCGAACTGGTGCGTTTCGACATGTCCGAGTACATGGAGCGCCACACCGTGTCGCGCCTGATCGGTGCGCCCCCCGGCTACGTGGGCTTCGACCAGGGCGGCCTGCTGACCGAGGCCGTCACCAAGAAGCCCCATGCGGTGCTGTTGCTCGACGAGATCGAGAAGGCCCACCCGGATGTGTTCAACGTGCTGCTGCAGGTCATGGACAACGGCACGCTGACCGACAACAACGGGCGCAAGGCCGACTTCCGCAACGTGATCCTGGTCATGACCACCAACGCGGGCGCCGAGACCATGCAGAAGGGCGCGATCGGCTTCACGTCGCGCCGCGAGCGCGGCGACGAGATGGCCGACATCAAGCGCATGTTCTCGCCCGAGTTCCGCAACCGTCTGGACGCGATCATCAACTTCCGCGCGCTGGACGAAGCCATCATCCTGCGCGTGGTCGACAAGTTCCTGCTGCAGCTCGAATCGCAGCTGGCCGAGAAGCGCGTCGAGGCCACGTTCACCGACACGCTGCGCAAGCACCTGGCCGCCAAGGGATTCGACCCGCTGATGGGCGCGCGCCCGATGCAGCGCCTGATCCAGGACACGATTCGTCGCGCACTCGCCGACGAGCTGCTGTTCGGCCGCCTGGTCGACGGCGGCCGCGTGACCGTGGACATCGACGACGCCGGGCAGATCCAGCTCGACATCTCGGAGCCCGAGTCCAAGCCGCCGCGCCGTCGGGAACCCGAAGCAGTGTGAGCCCCCTCCGTCGCGGGGGGCGACCCCCGCTCCGTCCCCCCGAGGGGGACGCACCCCACCTTGGGGCGGCCCTGCGGTGGGAGTGCCCTCGACAGTGGGGAGCCTCGCAGATGCGGCGGGGTTCAGGTGGCGGTGCATAGCCGCCTGCGGCGGCCTGAGGCCTGTCGCGCGGTGGTCTTTGTCTTAGGCCGCCGCAGGCGGCTATGGAGCCCGCCTGAAAACGCCACGCCCACGCGAGATCCCGCGCAGCCAGGAAACCTCCTGCCGCAGGGCCGCCCCAAGGCAGGGGTTGTCCCCCTTGGGGGGACGGAGCCGGGCTAGCGCCCGGCGACGGAGGGGGCTCCCAGTACACTTTAGGGCATGCTCGTTCATCCTGATTTCAATCCCATCGCGATTCGGCTCGGGCCGCTCAAGGTCCACTGGTACGGGATCATGTACCTGCTGGGTTTCATCAGCTTCTGGCTGCTGGCCCGGCGGCGGCTGAAGGACCCGCCCTATGCCTCGTACGGCTGGACCATGCGCGACGTCGAGGACATGTTGTTCGTCGGCGTGCTCGGGGTGATTCTGGGCGGGCGAATCGGCTATGTGCTGTTCTACCAGCCCGACTACTACTTCCACCATCCCATGCAGGTGTTCGCCGTGTGGGACGGGGGCATGTCCTTCCACGGCGGACTGCTGGGGGTGCTGGTGGCGGCCTGGTGGATCGCGCGGCGCCATCGGGTGAACTGGCTGAACCTGGTGGACTTCATCGCGCCGATGATCCCGCCGGGGCTGGCGTTCGGACGCCTGGGCAATTTCATCAACGGCGAGTTGTGGGGGCGCCCGGCACCCGCTTGGTGGCCGGGGGCGATGGTCTACCCGGAGTCGGGCTCGCTGGTGCCGCGCTATCCGTCGGAACTGTATGAACTCGCGCTCGAGGGCGTGGTGCTGTTCGCGCTGCTGTGGTGGCTTCGCGCCAAGCCCCGCCCGCGCGGCTTCATCGCCGGCTGGTTCTCGCTGGGCTATGGCGTGGCGCGCTTCACGGCCGAGTTCTTCCGCCAGCCCGACGCCTTCCTCGGCTACCTGTGGTTCGGCGCCACGATGGGGCAGCTGCTGTCGCTGCCGCTGATCGTGCTGGGCATCGGACTCATCGTGTGGTCGCGGCGCCAGCCGCTGCCGGCCTGAGCCCGGGGCCTGCACAGGTTCCGTTCGGGAAGCCTGCCTCGGGCATCCATTCGGCAGGGCGAGCGATGCGCAGCCCGCAGGCAGCGGCCCGGCGGGCCAGCGCCAGCAGCGCCTTGTCGCGCGTGATCAGCAGCGACGCGCGCGCGTGCACGGCGAGGTCGATGAACATCTGGTCGTCGGCGTCGGCGCAGTTCCAGGCGCAGCGCGCGGCGGTCGGCAGCAGCAGGCCGTGGGCGGCGCGCGCCTGCTCCACGCGCGCCAGCAGCTCGGCGGGCGCCGCGCCGGCGCGGCGCGTGATGACCTCGCGCGAGACCACGTCGGCAAGCTCGTCGAGCATGGCCCGGGTGTGCGCCCAGCAGGCCATGCCTGCGTGCAGCCGCGCCGCCGGGGCGCGCATCGAGGCATCGTCGAACACCAGCCAGTCGAGCACCGCGTTGGTGTCGAGCACCCAGCGTTGCGTCGCGCCTTCCTGCATCGCGCCAGACCCGTTCACGCCTTCTCAGGCGTGGTGCGCGCCGGCGACCCAGCCCATCTGCTGCAGGCCCTTGAAGAACATGTAGCTGGCCAGGCTCAGCAGCACCAGCGAGAACACTCGCTGCAGCAGGTGCACCGGCAGGCGGTGCGTCAGGCTGGCGCCGAGGGGCGCCGAGATCACGCTGGTGGCCGAGCAGGCCAGCAGTGCCGGGAGGTACACGTAGCCCATCGAGTAGCGCGGCAGGCCCTCGGCGCCCAGCCCCGCCGAGACATAGCCGAGCAGCCCGCCGATGGCGATCAGCAGCCCGGTGGCCGCGCTGGTTCCGACCGCGGTGCGCATGGGAACGCCCCGCCAGCGCAGGAAGGGCACGGTCAGGAAGCCGCCGCCTGCGCCCAGCATCGACGACAGCGCGCCGATGCCGCCGCCTGCGGCAAGCACCAGCCCAGCCGCCGGCAGGCGTTGCTCGGGAAGCTGCGCGGCGTCAGGCTTCGCGCCGCTGAACATGCGAATCGCCGAAAGGCCGACGAAGCCGCCGAAGAACAGCGCCAGCCAGCCCGAGTGCAGATGGCTGGCCACATGGGCGCCGACGAAGGTCCCGAGCAGTGCGCCCAGGCCGAGCCAGCGCACGGTCGACCACTGCACCGCGCCCCGGCGATGGTGCATGCGCACGCTCGACGACGCCGTGAACACGATGGTGGTCAGCGACGTGGCGATGGCCATGTGCACCACCAGCTCGGGCGGGAAATGCTGGTGCGTGAACATGAAGGTCAGGAACGGCACCAGCAGCATGCCGCCGCCGAGCCCCAGCATGCCGGCGAAGCATCCGGTGAAGCTGCCCAGCAGCATCAATTCGAGCAGGAAGGTGATCGGCATGGGCGCGAAGGGCGGTGGATGCGCCGCGCGCGCATGCGCGAAGGCGAATGGACGGGAAACGGCCGCATAGCCGCCCTCGCCCTGCGTTGTCGAGGGGAGTCTGCCCGAACCACGCCGACCGTGGATCCCTGAACCCTTCCGGGACAGGTGGGCGAGGTCACCGCCATTTCGGGAGCGTCTGCGCGAGACACTGCGCGCCCATGGGGAATCTTCCAAGCCCGAGGCACAGCGCATCGGTTCAAGAAATGCCTGATCGGCGCGGCCAGGCAGACACTCGAATTGTACGGCTTGCACGGCTTCGGGCAAACCGTGCCGTGCCGACCCGCCAGCTCCGTCAGAGCAGCTGGCCGTCGCCGTCGAGTGCCGCGTCCAGGCGCTGGTGCAGGCGCTGCAGTCGCAGCGCGAGTTCGGGCGGCGCGGCGCTGCCGGCGTGGCCGCCTGCGCCCGCCAGCAGCTTGGCGTGCGCCAGGTTCAGCGCCGCCAGCACGGCGATGCGCTCACGCGCGCGAATTCTCCCGAGGTCGCGGATGCTGCACATTTCGCGATCGACCTCGGCCACCGCCTGGCGCAGCGCGTCCTGCTCACCCTGCGGGCAGGCCAGCACGTAGCTCTGGCCCATGATCTGCACTTCGAGCGTGGCGGCCGGGGCCGTCGGCTTGTCGGTCATGGCGATGCTCTCCCGGGCGAGCTCAGGGGGCCTGTTCGGCTGCGGCGCCGTCGGCGGATTCGTCCTGCAGGCCCTGCAGGCGCGCGATCAGCTGATCGACGCGACCGCGGGCCTCCCCCAGGCGCTGCCGCAGGCTGTCGCGCTCGGCCTCGAGTTGCTGCACGCGCTGCTGCAGCAAGGCCTGCGTGCGACGCGCCTCGGCATGGCGCAGCGCCAGGCGCTCGACCTTGTCCTGCAGTTCGTCGAGCTGAGCGGTCCAATCGGTGCCAGGAGTCATGCGCTGGATTCTAGCCGGGCCGTGGAGCCCGCCCGGGCGGGCCCCCGGTTTGCAATACGATGAACCGTTCTGCCTGGAATCGCGCTCCCGGTCCATGTCTCTCCCATTCGCTCCACACCGCTCCGACGGGTACGCCGCGGCGACGCCTCGCAGCGGCAGGCTGGCGCTGCTGGTCGGCGGGCTGCTGCTGCTGATGGCCGCGCTCGAACTGGGCGTCGGCGCGGCCGGCTGGTCCTGGCCGCTGGTGCGCGAGCTGCGCCTGCCGCGAGCCCTCGCGGCGGCGGGCGTGGGTGCGCTGCTGGCGCAGGCCGGGCTCGCCATGCAGCTCGTGCTGCGCAACCCGCTGGCCGATCCCTACGTGCTCGGCGCCTCGGGCGGGGCCGGGCTCGGAGCGCTGCTCATGCTGGTGCTTTTCGGCGGCCTGCTCGGCCTGGGCAGCCTGCTCGGCGCTGCCGGCGCGCTGGGCCTGCTGCTGCTGCTCGGGCGGCGCGCGCTGGCGGCCACCGACGAGCAGGCTCCGGCGCAATTGATCCTGATCGGGGCCATGTTGTCGGCAGTGTTCGGCGCCTGCTCCACGCTGACCCTGGCGCTGGTGCCCGAACGCAGCCTGCGCGGAGCCGTGTTCTGGCTGGTCGGCGACCTGTCCGGCGCTTCGTGGGGCGGGGCCCTGTGCCTGCTCGCCCTGGTGCTGGGCGCCGGCTTGCATGCGGCAGCGCGCAGGCTCGATCGGGTCGCGCTCGGCGGCGAACAGGCCTGGCTGCTGGGCGAGCCGGTGCGTGCATTGCGCCTGGCCCTCGTGTTGATCGCCGCGGTCGCGACCGGCGCCGCGGTGTCGCAGGCCGGAGCGGTCGGCTTCGTCGGGCTGGTGGTCCCTCATGTGCTGCGCCTGCGAGGCGTGCAGCGCATGCGCCAGCAGGCCTGGGCGGCGCCCGCGCTGGGAGCCGCGCTGCTGCTCGGCGCCGACGCGCTGGCGCGCGCCGTGGCCATGCCCTACGAACTCCCGGTGGGTGCGATCACGGCGCTGCTCGGCGCGCCGTTGTTCGTCGTCATGCTGCTGCGCGGGCAGGCCTGATGCAGCCGACGAGCCGAGCCGAACTGCTCGACCTGCGGGTGCCCGCGCTGCTCGCCGGCTCGCGCGAGCTGGTGCGCGATCTTCGCCTGCGCGTTCACGCGGGCCAGCGCTGGGCCATCATCGGGCGCAATGGCGCCGGCAAATCCACACTGCTGCGCGCGCTGGCGGGCTTGCAGGCGCCGCGCAATGCAAGCCTGCTGCTGGGTGGCGAGTCGATGGCTCGAATGAGCCCGGCCCGCCTGGCTCGCTGGCGCGCCTACATGCCTGCCGTGCCGCACGACCGCTTCGGGCTGCCCGTGCTCGATGCGGTGATGCTGGGCCAGCGCGATGGCGATGCGATCCGCGCGATGGAGTGCCTGCGGCGGGTCGACGCCCACGAGCTCGCGCCGCGTTCGCTGCTGAGCCTGTCGGCCGGCGAGCGCCAGCGTGTCGCGCTGGCGCAGGCGCTGGCGCAGGACACGACCCTGCTGCTGCTCGACGAGCCGGTGAGTTTCCAGGATCCGCGGCATCACGCGGCGATGGCCGCAGTGCTGCGCGAGCATGCGCACGCCGACGCCGGATCGGCGCTGGTGTTCAGCGCGCACGACCTGAACTGGGTGGCCGCGCTGGCCACCCACGTGCTGGCGCTGCTGCCCGATGCCGCCTGGATCGGTGGCGGCGCCTCGGAGGTGCTGCGCGCCGACGTGCTGGAGTCGGTGTATGGCTGCGCCTGGCAGCGCATCGAGAGAGCGGGTCGCAGCGACTTGTGGGTGCCGGCGGACTGAAGCCCTGCGCCGCCTCAGCCGCGGCCTTCCAGGCGCTGGCGGGTCAGCTCGATGGCCTGGCACAGCTGCCGAACCCCGTCGAGCACCTGCGAGCCCATGCGCGGCAGCGCATCGGGGTCGAGCAGCACCAGGCGGTCATGGCGCACGGCCGACAGCTGGCCGAAGGCGCGCCAGGACGCCAGCGCATGCGGCCTCGGCGTGGCCGCGACGATGAGCTGCGGATCTCGGGCCAGCACGGCCTCGCGGCTGATCTGCGCGGCCGGCGCATGCAGGTCGCCGAACACATTGACTCCGCCGCACAGGCGGATTGCGTGATCGATCAGCTGGTCGGCGCCGATGGTCATCAGCGGCCTCGGCCAGACCTGGTAGAACACGCGCACCGGCGGGCCCGCATGCGCTCGGCCCCGCAGGGCCTGCAGGCCGAGCTGGTAGTGCCGCGCCCAGGCTCGCGCGACCTGCTCGGTGCCGGCCATCTCGCCGATGCGCAGCACGGTGCGGGCGACATCGCGCAGATCGCGGGTCTCGCTCCAGTACACCGGGACGCCCAGGCGTTGCAGCGCGGCCAACTGGCGCTGCGGAGTGCCCGAGCGCCAGGCCAGGATGAGCTGCGGGCGCAGCAGCGCGATGGCCTCGAGGTTGAGCCCGAAGGCGTCGCCCACACGCGGCAGCGAACGCGCCGCCGGTGGCCGGTCGGCGCCGCGCACCGTGCCGACCAGCGCCGAGCCGGCACCTGCCGCGAAGCAAAGCTCCACCAGCTGGGGTGACAGCGCGACGATGCGCCGCGCCGGTGCGCGAAGCCGCAGCGTGGCGCCGGAGTCGTCATGCACGGCCACGTCCGCGTACGCCGCGCTCGCCACGCAGGCCGGCGCCGCCAGCAAGGCCGGCGCGCTCCAGAGCAGGCGCCGGCGCGAGCGGCTCAGCGCGGCGCCGGGGTCTTGGGCTTGTACGGGCACAGGTCGTCGAGTGCGCAGCGCCAGCATTCCGGGCGTCGCGCCTTGCACACATAGCGTCCGTGCAGGATCAGCCAGTGGTGCGCGTCATGGGCGTACTGCGGCGGCACGACCTTCATCAGGCGGGTCTCCACCTGCAGCGGGGTGCTGCCGCGAGCCAGTCCGAGCCGGTTGGATACGCGCAGCACGTGGGTGTCCACGGCCAGCGT
The DNA here is from genome assembly GCA_021847345.1 of Pseudomonadota bacterium. GTDB lineage: Bacteria > Pseudomonadota > Gammaproteobacteria > Burkholderiales > Burkholderiaceae_C > Thiomonas_A. The sequence continues at coordinate 37,493 of JAJZTW010000020.1, read as the reverse complement.
CGGCTGGCCGAAGGCGATGTTGAGCACCACGTTGGCCGTCTTGCGGCCCACGCCGGGCAGTGCCTCCAGCGCCTCGCGGCTGCCCGGCACCTGTCCCGCGTGTTGCTGCACCAGCGCGCGGCTCAACGCCACCACGTTGCGTGCCTTGGTCCGGTACAGCCCGATGGTCCGGATATGCCCGGCCACCTCGTCCTCGCTCAGCCCGGCCATCGCCTCGGGGGTCGGCGCGGCGGCGAACAGCGCCGGCGTTGCCTTGTTCACGCTGGCGTCGGTGGCCTGGGCCGACAACACCACGGCCACCAGGAGTTCGAAGGGGTTGCGGTAGTGCAGATCGCTGACCGGCTGGGGGTTCGCCGCCTTCAGGCGCGCGAACAGCATCTCGACCTGGGCCGCCTTCATGTCGGACCTTCAGGCACGGCGGGAGGCCTGGCGCGCCTGCGCGCGCTCCAGCGCCGCGCGCACCAGCGCGCGCTTGCGCGCCTGCGCCGCGTCGGCCGTCGACCCGGTGGCGCCAGCGCCCTGCGAGCCGCTCGCGGCAAGCGGCGCGCTGCTTGCCGCCTGCTCGGCAAGGCGCGCGCTGCGCTGTCGATGGCGCCCGCGCGCCAGCGCGGCCTGCTCGGCGCTCCACGCCTGCCAGCCGGTGGCGTCGGCGTGCGTGGGCAGCGCCTGCATGTCGATGCAGTCGGTGGGGCAGGGCGGCAGGCACAACTCGCAACCGGTGCACCAGTCGGCGAGCACGGAATGCATGCGCTTGGGTGCCCCCGCGATGGCGTCGACCGGGCAGGCCTGCATGCACAGCGTGCAGCCGATGCAGGCAGCCTCGTCGATGACGGCGACGCGGCGCGCGCTCTCCACGCCGCAGCTGGCATCCAGCGCGATCGGCTCGCGGCCGGTGAGGTTCGCCAGGCGCCGCACCCCTTCGGCCCCACCAGGCGGGCAGCGGTTGATCTGCTCGCCATCGGCCACGGCTTGGGCGTAGGCCCGGCAGTCGGCGTAGCCGCAGCGCCTGCACTGGGTCTGCGGCAGCGCGTCGTCGATCTGCTCGATCAGCTCGGGCGCGGGCATCGGCGACAGCTGCGCTGGCTCAGGCGCTGCGCCTGCGGCGTGCCGTGGGCGCAGCGCCGGCGTCGCCCGCGGTCGCTGACGCGGCGGCCTCGCCGTGGCGGGAAATGAAGGCGCCGACCCGGGGGTGGACCAGTTCGCGCCAGCGTCGCCCCGAGAAGATGCCGTAGTGTCCGGCGCCAGGCACCGTGTAGTGCTCGCGTCGGTCGGCCGGGATCGCGGTGCACAGGTCGTGCGCGGCCTGGGTCTGCCCGGCGCCCGAGATGTCGTCCAGCTCGCCTTCCACGGTCAGCAGCGCGGTGCCGCGGATGTCCTGCGGGCGCACCGGGTTGCCGCGCACGCGCCAGGTGCCATGCACCAGCGCGAAGTCCTGGAACACCGTGCGGATGGTGTCCAGGTAATAGTCGGCATCCATGTCCAGCACGGCGTTGTACTCGTCGTAGAAGCGCCGATGCGCATCGGCGTCGTCATCGTCGCCACGCACCAGGTGCAGGAAGAAATCGTAGTGCGACTGCATGTGCCGATCCGGGTTCATGGCCATGAACCCGGTGTGCTGCAGGAAGCCGGGGTAGACGCGACGCCCGGCGCCGGGATAGTTCACCGGCACGCGATAGATCACGTTGGATTCGAACCACTCCAGGCTTTTGTTGGTTGCCAGGTTGTTCACCGCGGTCGGGGAACGACGGGCGTCGATCGGTCCGCCCATCATGACCATGGTGCGCGGCGTGGGCTCGCCGGCGGAGGCCAGCAGCGAGATTGCCGCCAGCACCGGCACCGTCGGCTGGCACACGGAGATCACGTTCACGTGGGGACCGATGTGTCGGATGAACTCCTGCACATAGGACACGTAGTCGTCGAGGGAGAAGGTGCCTTGCTCGGTCGGCACCATGCGCGCGTCCACCCAGTCGGTGATGTAGACCTTGTGGTCGCGCAGCAGCGTACGAACGGTATCGCGCAACAGGGTTGCGTGATGCCCTGATAGCGGCGCAACGATCAGCACGGTGGGGTGCGATTTCAGTTGCTGCAGCACGTCGTGGTCGTCGCTGAAGCGCTTGAAACGCAGCAGTCGGCAGAAGGGCTTGTCCAGCGCGATCTGTTCCTGCACCGCGACTTCGCGCTCGCCGATGCGCACCGAGGGGATGCCGAACTGCGGCTTCTCGTAGCTCTTGAGCAGCCGGTGCATCAGCTCGTAGCTGGCCGACACGCGCTGCATGCTGGGCGACTGCGACAGCGGCCACAGGGGATTGGTGTAGAACTTCGACGCAGCCTGCGCGAAGTCCGCCAGCGGACTCAGGATCGCGCGCTGCGATTCATACCAGTCGTAGATCATCGAAAGGCCCCTTGATGCACTGCAGCAATTGTAGTCGCTCGGGGGCCGTCGGGCATCCGGAGCCACCCGGGGGGAGCGCATTCCCCCGGGAACCGTTGCCGGAATGCTCAGTTCACTGCTGCATCACCGCGGCCATGGCCTTGGCAACGTAGTCGATGTTGCCCGGGTTCAGCGCCGCCACGCAGATCCGTCCGGTGCTCACTCCGTAGATGCCGAATTCGCCGCGCAGGCGTTCCATCTGCCCGGCGTTCAGCCCGGAATAGCTGAACATGCCGCGCTGGGTGGTGATGAAGCCCAGGTCGCCGCGCACGCCATGCGCCTGCATGCGTTCGACCAGCGCCGAGCGCATGCTGCGGATGCGCTCGCGCATCTTGCCCAGCTCCTGCTCCCATTGCGCGCGCAACGCCGGGGTCGACAGCACCATGGTGACGATCTGCGCGCCGTGGGTCGGCGGGTTGGAGTAGTTGGTGCGGATCACCCGCTTGAGCTGCGACTGCACGCGCAGCGCCTCGTCGCGGCTGGCGCACACGATGCTCAGCGCGCCGACGCGCTCGCCGTACAGCGAGAAGCTCTTGGAGAACGAGGTCGAGACGAAGAAGTTCAGCCCGGCGTCGAGGAACTGGCCGATGACCGCTCCGTCCTCGGCGATGCCCTCGGCGAAGCCCTGGTAGGCCATGTCCAGGAAGGGCACCAGGCCGCCGCTCTTGATGACGTCGATGACTTGCTGCCACTGCGTGGCATCGAGGTCGTAGCCGGTGGGGTTGTGGCAGCAAGCGTGCAGCACCACGATCGTGCCCGCCGGCGCGGCACGCAGCGCGTCGAGCATGGCGGGCAGCGCGACGCCGCGGGCGGCGGAGTCGTAATAGGGGTAGGTGCCGACTTCGAAGCCGGCGGCCTCGAACAGCGCCCGGTGGTTTTCCCAGCTCGGGTCGGAGATCAGCACGCGCGAGCCGGGCTGCAGGCGCTTGAGGAAGTCGGCGCCGATCTTCAGCGCGCCGGTGCCGCCCAGCGCCTGCGCGGTGACCACGCGGCCGGTCCTGACGGCGTCGGACTCCGCGCCGAACACCAGGGACTGCACGGCCTGGTCGTAGGCCGCGATGCCGTCGATCGGCAGGTAGCCGCGCGGCTTGGGGCTTTCGGCGATGAGGTTTTCCGCCTCCTTGACGCAGGCCAGCAGCGGCAATTTACCGTTTTCGTCGGTGTACACGCCGACCCCGAGATTGACTTTCGCAGGGTTGGGGTCCGCCTGGAACTGCTCGTTGAGCCCCAGGATCGGGTCGCGCGGAGCCATCTCCACGCCGGTAAACAGGGAAGCACTCATGGATGTTCGATCGAATGGGATGTTGATGCGTTTCGGCGCCAGGGGGCTCGTGGGCCCCGGGTTCGCGCGGGATTCGCGCTCCCGCCACAGGACGAACGGCCGGTGCATGCAATGCCGTGGCAGCGAGGCTGGGCGCCGGTGGCGTGCATGCACACCCGGGCGCGCGACGGACGTCTCCCGACCGACGCCGCGACAAACATTGAAAGCACCACAGGTTAACAGCAACGCCGATCCGAGGCGATGAAATCGTGTTTGCCGCAAAATGCTGATTTTAGGCTCGCCGTCGCCGGGTCGTGTCGAAGCCTCGCGCTTTGCGTGCGGCTTCCGAACCCGGGAGCCCACCCTCGATCGCCGATCCCCCCGTCGCCATGCCCCGTCTCGTTGCTGCCGAGTCCACCGCCCCCGCTTTGCTGCGCTTCGACGGCTCCCCGTTCCAGTTGCACCAGCCCTACCCGCCGGCGGGGGATCAGCCGGCGGCGATCGACGCGCTGGTGCAGGGCCTGCAAGACGGCCTGAGCTTCCAGACCCTGCTGGGCGTGACCGGCTCGGGCAAGACCTACACGATGGCCAACGTGATCGCCCGCCTGGGGCGCCCGGCCATCGTGTTCGCGCCGAACAAGACCCTGGCGGCGCAGTTGTACAGCGAGTTCCGGGAGTTCTTCCCGCGCAACGCGGTGGAGTACTTCGTCAGCTACTACGACTACTACCAGCCCGAGGCCTACGTGCCTCAGCGCGACCTGTTCATCGAGAAGGACAGCGCCATCAACGAGCACATCGAGCAGATGCGCCTGTCGGCGACCAAGAGCCTGCTCGAGCGTCGCGACGTGCTGATCGTGGCCAGTGTCAGCGCCATCTACGGCATCGGCAACCCGGCCGACTACCACGCGATGATCCTGACCATGCGCGCGGGCGACCGCCTCGGCCAGCGCGACCTGATCGCGCAGCTGGTGCGCATGCAGTACAAGCGCAACGACGTCGAGTTCGCGCGCGGCTGTTTCCGGGTGCGCGGGGACCAGATCGACATCTTCCCGGCCGAACACGCCGAGCTCGCGGTGCGCGTCGAGCTGTTCGACGACGAGCTCGAGTCGCTCAGCCTGTTCGATCCGCTGACCGGCGTGGTGCGCCAGAAGATCCCCCGCTTCACGGTCTATCCCAGCAGCCACTACGTCACGCCGCGCGAGCGCGTGCTCGAGGCGGTCAAGACCATCGAGGTGGAGTTGCAGCAGCGCCTGCGCGAACTGCGCTCGCTGGGCAAGCTGGTGGAGGCGCAGCGCCTGGAGCAGCGCACGCGCTTCGACCTCGAGATGCTGTCCGAGATCGGGCATTGCAAGGGCATCGAGAACTACACGCGCCATCTGTCGGGAGCCGCGCCCGGCGATCCGCCGCCGACCCTGGTCGACTACCTGCCACGCGACGCGGTGATGTTCCTCGACGAGAGCCATGTGCTGATCGGCCAGCTCAACGGCATGTTCAACGGCGACCGCGCGCGCAAGCAGACCCTGGTGGACTATGGCTTCCGGCTGCCGTCGGCGCTGGACAACCGGCCGCTGAAGTTCGACGAATTCGAGACCAAGATGCGCCAGGTGGTGTTCGTCTCTGCCACGCCGGCGAAATACGAGCAGGAGCATGCCGACGAGGTGGTCGAGCAGCTGGTGCGCCCGACCGGGCTGGTCGACCCGGAGATCGAGGTGCGTCCGGCCTCCAGCCAGGTCGACGACCTGCTGGGCCAGATCCGCCTGCGCGTCGACGCCGGCGAGCGCGTGTTGGTGACCACGCTGACCAAGCGCATGGCCGAGCAGCTCACCGAGTACCTGTCCGACAACGGGGTCAAGGTGCGTTACCTGCATTCCGACATCGACACCGTCGAGCGCGTCGAGATCATCCGCGATCTGCGCCTGGGCCAGTTCGACGTGCTGGTCGGCATCAACCTGCTGCGCGAGGGACTGGACATTCCCGAGGTCTCGCTGGTGGCCATCCTCGACGCCGACAAGGAAGGCTTCCTGCGATCGGAGCGCTCGTTGATCCAGACCATCGGTCGCGCCGCGCGCAACGTGCACGGCAAGGCCATCCTGTACGCGGACGCGATGACCGACTCGATGCGCGCGGCGATCGGCGAGACCGAGCGGCGGCGCGCTCGCCAGCTGGAGTTCAACCAGGAGCACGGCATCACGCCGCGGGGCATCGTCAAGGAGGTGCGCGAGCTGATCGACGGCGTGTTCGACGCGTCGGCGGCCACCACGCGCGCCCGGGCCCGCGCCGACCAGGAGCACGCGCGTCTGGAAAGCCTGGACGAGAAGGACGTTGCGCGCGAGATCCGGCGCCTGGAAAAGAGCATGATCGAGCACGCGCGCAATCTCGAATTCGAACAGGCCGCGAAGGTGCGGGACCAGCTCGCCGAGTTGCGCCGGCGCGTGTTCGGCGCCGGCTTCGACCACGACCTGGACGCCCGCAACGCCTGAGCCGGGGCGCCGGGCTACAGTGTGCGCTGGATCTGTTCCATTTCCCCGCCATGTCCGAATCCTCTGCTCGCTACGCCGTGCTGTTCTGCTGCATGGGCAACATCTGCCGCTCCCCCAGCGCGGAGGCGGTGTTCCGCGCGGCGGCGGAGCAGTCGGGCATGGCCGCGCAACTGCTGATCGACTCGGCCGGCACCCATGGCTACCACGCGGGCGAGGCCCCCGATGCGCGCGCGCAGCGCCATGCGCTGCGCCGCGGGCTCGACCTCGCGGGCTTGCGCGCACGCCAGGTGGTCGCCGAGGATTTCGCGCGCTTCGACCTCATCGTGGCGATGGATCACGACAACCTGGAGCTTCTGCGCCAGTCCTGCCCGCCGGGCATGGAGCACAAGCTGCGCCTGATGATGAGCTTCGCGCCGCGCGCCGGCATCGACATCGTGCCCGATCCCTATTACGGCGGGCCCGAGGGCTTCGAGCGGGTGCTCGACCTGCTCGACCTGGCCTGCGCCGGGCTGCTCGGGCATGTGCAGGCGCAGTTGCTGCTGCGCCGTCGCGAATCCCGCCCGGCCTGAGATCCCGCCCGGCCTGAGCCGCGCGCCTACATCACCTCCGCGGGCGCGGCGCGCGACGACGCGTCGTCCCGGCGCATCGGCGCGTGTCGCTGCAATTCGTCGAGATGCTGTTCCATGAGCGGGTTCTCGCGCCCCAGGTGCGCGGCGATGGCCGCGCGCAGCCGGGTGTCGGCCACCCAATGGGCCGAGGTGCAGGCCACCGGCAGCAGGCCGCGCGCCATCTTGTGGCTGCCCTGCGCGCCGCCCTCGAACAGCTCGTAGCCCTGTTCCAGGCAGAACTCCAGCGGCTGGTAGTAGCACAGCTCGAAGTGCAGCAGCGGCACATGGCGCAGCGCGCCCCAGTAGCGCCCGTAGGCTCGCCGCAGCGCGGGGTCGAGCATGATCAGCGAGCAGGCGATGTCCTCGCCGTCGAGGCTGGCGACGATCAGCAGCAGGTGTTCGGGCAGCGTGCTGCCGACGCGCTCGAAGAACTCGAGGTTCAGGTAGGGCATCGAGCCATGCTCTGCATAGGTTCTCTCGTAGCAGCGCGTGAACAGGCGCCACGCCGCGCGGTCGATGGCCGCGCCGTGCAGGCGCCGAAGCACCACGCCGGATTGCTGCACCTTGCGCCGCTCCTGCCGGATCTTCTTGCGCTTGTCGTGGTTCATCGCTGCGACGAAAGCCTCGAAATCGGCCCAGGGCTCGGCTGCCTGGCGCCAGTGGAACTGCACCGTGGTGCGCAACAGCAGGCCCGCCTGCTCGCAGGCCTCGCGCTCGGGCTCGGTCAGGAACAGCAGGTGCAGCGAGGACACGCCGGTGCCCCGCGCCAGGCGCAGCAGGGCCTGCAGCAGCGCGCGACGCGCGGCGTCGTCGCGCGCCAGCAGGCGCGCGCCGGTGACCGGGGTGAAGGGCGTGGCCAGCAGCAGCTTGGGGTAGTAGTCGAGCCCGGCGCGCTCGTGGGCGTCGGCCCAGGCCCAGTCGAACACGTACTCCCCCATCGAGTGGCCCTTGGCGTAGACCACGCAGCCGGCGGCGAGTTCGCCGGCTGCGTCGTACAGGCGCAGCACCAGCGCCTGCCAGCCGGTCGCGGGCACGGCGCAGTCGCTGGCCTGCAGGGCCAGCAGCCAGGCGTGGCGCTGGAACACCGTGGTGCCGGGCGTGGCGTCGACCAGCGCGTCCCACTGCGCGGCGTCCACGCCGTGCACCCCTTCGGTGATGTCGATGCGAAAATCCCCGTCCATGCCCCTGTCCATCGCAATTGCCCAATTCAATCCCACGGTCGGCGACCTCGCCGGCAACGCCCGCGCCATCGAACTGCTGGCCGAGCAGGCGCACGCGCGCGGCGCGGCCGTGCTGCTGACGCCCGAGCTGGCGCTCACCGGCTATCCGCCGGAGGACCTGCTGCTGCGCCCGGCCTTCATGGGTGCGGTCGAGCAGACCCTGCACGAGCTGGCCGGGCGCCTGCGCCGCCTGTCCGGGCTGGTGCTGGTCGTGGGCCATCCCCACGTGCCTGGCGCGGCCGCCGACGAGCGTACCCCATCGACGCAGCGTCCGCTGCGCTGGAACGCGGCCTCGGTGCTGCGCGACGGGCGCATCGAGGCGACGTACGGCAAGCTGGAGCTGCCGAACTACCAGGTATTCGACGAGCGCAGGTACTTCACGCGCGGCGGAGACCCCGTGGTGTTCGACGCTGCCGGGGTGCGCTTCGGCGTCAACGTGTGCGAGGACGCCTGGTTCGCCGAGGCGCCTCGACGCGCGCGCGCCGCCGGCGCGCAGGTGCTGCTGGTGCTCAACGCGTCGCCGTTCCACCTGGGGAAGAGCGCGGAGCGCGAGGCGGTCATGCGCCTGCGCTGTCGCGAAAACGGCATGGCGCTGGTGTCCGCGCACGGCGTGGGGGGGCAGGACGAGCTGGTGTTCGACGGCGGCTCCTTCGTGCTCGACAGCGCCGGCGACGCCTGCGTGCGCGCGCCGCAGTTCGACGAGTGCCTGGTGCTCGCTTCCTTCGACGGCCCGCGTGCGTTGCCCGGCGACATCGCGCCACCGATGTCGCTGCATGCCCAGGCCTGGGCGGCGCTGGTCACCGGCACGCGCGACTACGTGCGCAAGAACCGCTTTCCCGGCGTGCTGATCGGATTGTCCGGAGGCGTCGACTCGGCGCTGGTGCTGGCCATCGCGGTCGACGCGCTGGGCGCCGACAAGGTGCACACGGTGATGATGCCTTCGCCCTACACGGCGAGCATCTCGCTGGAGGATGCGCGGGAGATGGCCGATCGCCTGGGCGTGCGGCACAGCGAGCTCGACATCGCGCCGATGTTCGAGTCGTTCCGCTCCACCTTGCGCCCGCTGCTGCGCAGCCACGACGGCGACACCACCGAGGAGAACCTGCAGTCCCGTATCCGCGGGGTGCTGCTGATGGCCTTGTCCAACAACAGCGGGTCGATGGTGCTGACCACCGGCAACAAGAGCGAGATGGCCACCGGCTACGCCACGTTGTACGGCGACATGGCGGGTGGCTTCGCGGTGATCAAGGACGTTCGCAAGACCCTGGTCTGGGAGCTCGCGCGCTGGCGCAACGCGCAGGCGGCGGCCGCCGGGCTGGTACAGCCCATCCCGACCCGCATCATCGAGCGTGCGCCTTCGGCCGAGTTGCGCCCCGACCAGCTCGACCAGGACAGCCTGCCGCCCTACGAAGTGCTGGACGCGATTCTCGAGGCCTACATGGAAAACGACCGCAGCGTCGACGAGATGCTCGCGCAGGGCCTGCAGGCGGCCGACATCGAGCGCGTGCTGCGCCTGCTGCGAATCGCCGAGTACAAGCGGCGCCAGGCACCGCCGGGGGTGCGCATCACCCACCGCGCGTTCGGGCGGGACTGGCGCTATCCCATCACGTCGCGCTGGCGCGAGGAGCAGGAGCCGGCTGCCGGCTCGACGTCCGGCGCAATCTGATGCGGTCGGATCGGTTACAGTGCAAGACAAATGCGCGCGCCCGGACGAGGCGCGCAGCGCGAGCATTCCGAAAGGCTAGTCATGAAACAAATCACCGCGATCATCAAACCCTTCAAGCTCGACGAAGTACGCGAGGCGCTGGCCGAGGTCGGAGTCACCGGGCTGACCGTCACCGAGGTCAAGGGCTTCGGACGCCAGAAGGGCCACACCGAGCTGTATCGCGGTGCCGAATATGTGGTGGACTTCCTGCCCAAGGTGAAGATCGAGGTGGTGGTCAAGGACGACCAGGTCGAGCCTTCGATCGACGCCATCGTGAAGTCGGCTCGCACGGGCAAGATCGGCGACGGCAAGATCTTCGTCACCGCGGTCGAGCAGGTGATCCGCATCCGCACCAGCGAGACCGGCGAAGCGGCGGTCTGAGCACACTCGGCCGGCCCCGCCTGCGCGCCGAGTGCCGGCGCGGACGCTCAGATCGCCTCGCGCATGCGCCACCACGGGTCGTCCGACACCGGCTGCGCACTGCCCATGCGCTCGATCAGGCGATCGGGCTCGTTGTCGATGACCAGCAGCCCCAGCACCTCGGGCGAGACGAACTGCTGCTCGTGGCTTTGCGCCAGGAAGTCGAGCAGGCCGTCGTAGTACCCCTGCACATTGAGCAGGCCGACCGGCTTGTTGTGGTAGCCGAGCTGGCGCCAGGTCCAGATCTCGAACAGCTCCTCCAGCGTGCCGAGGCCGCCGGGAAGCGCGATGAATCCGTCGGCGAAGTCGGCCATCATTTTCTTGCGCTGGTGCATGGTCTGCACCACATGCACTTCGCTCAGGCCTTCGTGCATGACCTCGCGGCTGCGCAGGAGTTCCGGGATCACGCCGACCACGCGCGCCCCGGCGGCCAGCGCGGCCTCGGCGGTGGTGTTCATCAGCCCGACACTTCCCCCGCCGTACACCAGGGTCATGCCGCGGTCCGCGATGGCCTGGCCCAGGCGGGTCGCGGCCCGGGCGTACGCCGGATCGGCGCCCATGCGGGAGCCGCAATAGACACAAAGGGAATGCATGGTCGAGAGCAAGAAAAGACCGTCGGGTCGCCCATCGGCGAAACTGCGCGTCGTCGTTCGCGCATCTTCAAATCCAGTGCGGTAGCAACACCAGCGCCCAGGTCGCCGCGCACAGCAACAAGGTTAGCAGCACCGCGGCGCTGCCCAGATCCTTGGCCTGGCCGCTGAGGTCATTTCGTTCCAGGGAAATCCGGTCCACCGCGCACTCCAGCGAGGTGTTGAGCAGTTCCACGATCGGCACCAGCAGCACCGACCCCACGAGCAGGGCGCGCTCGATGCCGTCGTGGCCCAGCCAAAGCCCCAGCGGCAGCAGCAGCGCGGCGAGCACTCCCTCCTGGCGCAGCGCCGATTCGGTGCGCCAGGCGGCCCGCAGTCCGCGCAGCGAATTGCGCAGCGCGCCGAGCGCGCGGGTCATGCCCGAGGACTTGTACGGAGAAGGCTGACTCAAGGCGAGGGGGGCAGATGGCGCCGGTTCAGCGCCCGGCAGCCGGCTCGTCGCACGGATCGGCGTCGGCTGCCCAGCGCAGGTGCTGGAGGAACTGATCGGTCGCCCGTTCCCAGGTGAAGCGGCGCGCATGGGCCACCGCGTTGTGCCGGGGAATGCGCAGGGCCTGCACGCAGGCGGCGTGCAGGTCCTCGTCCAGCACGCCGGCCGGCGCGTCTCCGATCACGTCCAGCGGCCCGGTCACCGGGTAGGCGGCCACCGGGCAGCCGCAGGCCAGGGCCTCGATGAGCACCAGGCCGAAGGTGTCGGTGCGGCTGGGGAACACGAACACGTCGGCGCCCGAGTACACCTCGGCCAGGCGGTCCTGGCTGAGCACGCCGAGAAAGCGCACGTCGGGGTGCTCGCGCCGGATTCGCTCCAGTTCGGGGCCTTCGCCGACCACCCACTTGGTGCCGGGCAGGTCGAGGCGCAGGAAGGCGTCGATGTTCTTCTCCACCGCCACGCGCCCCACGTACAGGAACACCGGCGGCTTGCCGTCGAGGCGTTGCCCGGGGCGTGGATGGAACACCGCGGTGTCGACGCCGCGGGACCAGATCTCCAGGTTGCGCAGGCCCTGCGCGCGCAGGTCCTCGCGCACCACGCGCGTGGGCACCAGCGTGGTGCGCGCCGCGCCGTGGAACCAGCGCATGTAGGCGTAGGTCCACGACAGCGGAATGCCGAAGCGCGCCTTGACGTACTCCGGGAAACGGGTGTGGTAGGCGCTGGTCAGCGGAATTCCCATGCGCAGCGCAGCGCGCCGCGCGGCAAGCCCCAGCGGTCCCTCGGTGGCCACGTGCACGACGTCGGGGTCGAAGCGCCGGATGCGCGCCAGCACGCGGCGGTAGGGGTTCCAGCTCAGGCGGATTTCGGGGTAGGTCGGGCACGGCAGGGTGCGAAAGCCGCCGGGCTCGATCACCTCGACCTCCTCGCCGCGGCGCTGCAGCTGCTCGATGGTGGTGCCCAGGGTGCGAACCACTCCGTTGACCTGCGGGCTCCAGGCGTCGGTGGCGATCAGGATGCGCATGTCCGGGTCTCGGCGGCGGGGCTTGATGGCAGTTGTCGGGGGTGCGTCACGCCATGGTCCGCGGGCGCAACTCCGCCAGCACCTGGGGCGCGGCCGACGAGGGTTTCCACAGCAGCAGCTGCAAGGCGCCATCGTCGAGTTCGGCCACCGCGGTCAGGCTTTCGACCCAGTCGCCGCAGTTGGCGTAGACGATGCTCTGGATATGGCGCAGCTCGGCGCGGTGGATGTGGCCGCACACCACGCCTTCGCAGCCGCGCCGGGCGGCCTCCTCGGCCAGAAGCTGCTCGAAATTGGAGATGTAGCTCACCGCGTTCTTGACCTTGCCCTTGAGGTACTGCGACAGCGACCAGTAGGAAAAGCCCAGGCGGTGCCGGGCGTGGTTCAGCCAGCGATTGAGCTTGAGGGTCAGGATGTAGAGTGCGTCGCCCAGGTGCGCCAGCCATTTGGCATGCATGACCACGCCATCGAACCAGTCGCCGTGCACCACCCACAGGCGGGCGCCGCCGGCCGTCACGTGCACCGCGTCGGTGACGACCTCGATGCCGCCGAAGTGCAGACCCGCGTAATGGCGCGCGAACTCGTCGTGATTGCCCGGCACGAACACCACGCGGCTGCCCTTGCGGGCCTTGCGCAGCAGCTTCTGCACCACGTCGTTGTGGGCTTGCGGCCAGTACCAGCCCTTGCGCAGTTGCCAGCCGTCGATGATGTCCCCCACCAGGTAGATGGTCGTCGCGTGGCAATTCCGCAGCAGTTCGAGCAGCGCGCCGGCCTTGCAGTCACGCGTGCCCAGGTGCACGTCCGAAAGCCACAGGGTCCGGTAGTGGTGGCTCTCGGCGTCGTCGGCGCCTTCGCCCGCCGACTGTCGGTCGGTCGGCGACTGCTGGCCGGATGGCGCGGCGGACGGGGTCGTGTCCGCGCCGCTGGTGGAGCGGCGCAGGGCTTGGGAGGCGAGGGCGGACCACATGAGCCCGCATTGCAACCCGCGCGCATGACGCGGGCGTGACAACACGTGACACGCTCGCCCGGCCTCGGGCGAGCGGCGGCTTCAGGGGCGCGCCGGGGTGGACGCGGGCGCGCTGGAGCTGGCCGGGGCCGCGGTCGGCGCAGGCGAGCGGGCGGGGGCAGCTGCCGGCGACGATGCGGCGCGGGCGAGCGGGCTGGAGGCCGCTCGCTGCGCGGCCGGCGACGAAGCCGCAGTTGCGGCGGGTCGCGGCGCCGATGCAGCGCGAGCCGTCGACGATGGCCGCGATGCCAGCGATGGCCGGGACGCCGCGGGCGCCAGGCGCGGCGCCGAGGCCGCCGCCTTGGCGGCCGGCGCATGCGAGGCGGCGGGGGCCGGCCGTTGCGGCGGGTGCACCGGGGTGCCGTAGCGCACGACGTGCACGCGCTGCGGCGGCTTGTGCGCCTGGCGCTCGAATTCGCGGCGCTGCTGGGGCGTCAGCTTCTGGTAGCGTTCCCAGGCCTGGCGGCGGCTTTGCAGCGGAGCGCGCCCGGTGGCCAGGTAGTTCTCGCGGGCCAGCCTTCGCTGTCGCGGGCTCATGTGCACCCATTCGACCATGCGGCGATGCAGCATCCCGCGCTGCTGCGGATCCATCGCGGAATAGCGCGACGCGATGTTGAGCCACTTGCGGCGCCGGTCCGGCGAGAAGTGGGCCCATTCGTCCTTCAGCGGCGCCAGCGCCTCGCGTTGCATCGGGCTCAGGCGCAGCCAGTCCGCACCGCCGCTCTGCGCGGAGCCGGCCCCGGCCGCCGGCGCGGCAGGCGTGGTCGCTGCCGGATGAGCCGGCGGCGGACCCGCCGGATGCGCGGGAAGCTGCGCGGGCGGGCTCGCCAGCGCTCCCAGCGCGCCCGCGAGCAGCAGCACGGCGGCCAGTGGCGCGACGATCGCGGCGCGCCGCATCACGCGCCGTGGTTCAGGTAGTTGCGAAATCCCGGGTCGCTGTACGCCTGGGGCGGAAGATCGTCGAGCAGCAGCGCCGTATCGATGTCGGCGATGCGATGGACAAAACGTTCCTGCTCGAAATGCTGCAGCGCGTACAGGCCGAACAGCAACAGCGGAAGGGCGAGCGCCACCCCCAGTCCCGCGCGCCAGCCGGCGCCATCGCGCGGCGATCCCCCGAGCGCGGCCGTGTTGCCCCGCGCGAGCCAGGCCAGCGCCGGCGCCGGGCGGCGCTGGCGCGCCACTGCGTCGCGCCGGATGCGTTCCAGTGCGTGCGTGATGTCCGGCGACAGTTGCTCGCTGGCTTCGCTCAACCTCGCCGTGACGGCGTAGCCGAAGCGTGCCTGCGCGGCTTCGCGCCGATCCGCAGAGTTCTTATCGATGTTCATGATCCCAACCTCGAGCCCGGAGCGCCTTGGCCAGGGCCTGCGTCGCGCGGGAGCAATGCGTTTTCACGCTTCCCTCGGAGCAGCCCATGGCTTCGGCGGTCTCGGACACATCCAGCCCCTCCCAATAACGCAGCAGGAAGGCCTCGCGTTGACGCGGCGGCAGGCGGGCGACCTCGTCGTCCAGGATCGCCAGGGTCTGCGCGCGCTCGAACAGCCGGTCCGCGCCTTCGGCCTGCCCGCTTTCGTCGCCCAGCTGCAGGTTCTCCAGCAGGTCGAAGTCGCCGGAGGAGTCGTCGTCCGCCGCGCGGAAATCCGACAGGTTGCTCATCCAGCCGGCACGCACCTTCTGGCGTCGATGCCAGTCCAGGATCGCGTTGCTCAGGATTCTCTGGAACAGCATCGGCCATTCGGAAGCGTCTCGCGTGCCGTATTTCTCCGACAGCCGGATCATCGCATCCTGGACGATATCCAGGGCCGAGTCCTGGCTTTGCGTCGCGTAGAGGGCGCGTTTGAACGCTCGCTTCTCGACACTGCGCAAGAAATCCGAGAGTTCCTGTTCTGAAGCCACGAAAGGGGCACCGCGGCGCGGGCAAGAGCAAGCCAGCCTGCAATTATGCCGCGTCGATTCGACGCCGCCCGGGCGACCTCAGCTCTGCGAGCTTCCCGCAAGCTCGAAATGCTCGACTTGCGGCGCACGCGCGAAAAAGGGCCCGACCACGTCGCGCCAGCGGGTGAAGTCGGCCGACTTGCGAAAGCCCTCCATGTGATCGTCGAGGCTGCGCCAGCGAATCTGCAGCACGTAGCGCTGCGGGTTCTCGACTCCCTTGTGCACGCTCCATCCGAGGAAACCCTCGGCGTGGGCGATGATCTCGGTGACGCCGCGCAGGATCGCCGCGTCGAACTCGGCCTCGCGCCCGGGCTGGATCAGGATGTCGGCAAGTTCCAGGATCATGTGTGGTCCCTCGTTTGGTGTAGTGAAACATTGCGCCGTCGCGAGCCGCATCAGCATTGCGTGCGCGCGTCGGCTCCCCCTTCTCTTATTGTCGGGCAGTGTGCGCTTGCGTGCAGCAATCAGCGAGCCCGGGATGCGCGCTCCTACAATGTGGGGTCGGCGCGGTCGGTCGCCGGCGAGCGCAGCCGCTCCCCGACCGCCCAGTCCCGCCCCAGCGAATCCCTCCCGCGCCGCGCGCGCCCAGACCATGCCCATCAGCCCCGTGTCCGAAATCGTCGATGAAATGCGCGCCGGGCGCATGGTCATCCTGGTCGACGAGGAGGACCGCGAGAACGAGGGCGACCTGGTGCTCGGTGCCGAGCACGTGACGGCCGAGGCGATCAATTTCATGGCCACCTACGGCCGTGGCCTCATCTGCCTGACCCTGACCCGCGAGCGCTGCGAGCAGATCGGCCTGCGCCCGATGGTGCGCAACAACGGGTCGGCGCACGGCACCGCGTTCACCGTGTCCATCGAGGCCGCCGAGGGCGTGAGCACCGGCATCTCGGCGGCCGACCGCGCCCACACCACCCGCGTGGCCGTGGCGCGCAACGCGCGCCCAGAGGACATCGTGCAGCCCGGGCACGTGTTTCCGTTGATGGCCCAGGACGGCGGCGTGCTGATGCGCGCCGGACACACCGAGGCCGGTTGCGACCTGGCGCAGCTGGCGGGCCTGGAGCCGGCGGCGGTGATCTGCGAGATCATGAACGACGACGGCACGATGGCGCGCCTGCCCGACCTCGAGACCTTCGCGCAGCGCCATGGCCTGAAGATCGGCACCATCGCCGACCTGATCGAGTACCGCAGCCGCAACGAGAGCCTGATCGAGCGCGTGCAGCAGCGGCCGATGGACACGCCGGCCGGCGAGATGTCGGCCGTGCTGTACCGCGACCGTGCCGGCGGCGGCGTGCACCTGGCGCTGGTCCGCGGCGACCCCCGGGCCTGCGACGAGCCGGTGCTGGTGCGCGTGCACGAGCCGCTGTCGGTGATGGACGTGCTCGACAGCCGCTGCACGCGCCACAGCTGGAGCGTGCACCAGGCGCTGCAACGCGTGGCCCAGGCCGGGCTGGGCGTGGTCGTGCTGCTCAACGCGGGGGAGAGCGCCGACGACGTCGCGCAGCGCTTCGCCGAGCCAGCCCTGGCGCCGCGGCCTCGTGCGGGAGCCGTGGCGCTGCGCAACTACGGCATCGGCGCGCAGATCCTGCGCGATCTCGGCGTGCGGCGCATGCGCCTGCTGGCTGCGCCGCGCAAGATGCCCAGCATGACCGGCTTCGGCCTCGAGATCGATGGCTTCGAGCCGCCCCCGCACGACGCCGCCGCGCCCGGCCGCCAGACTTCCTGAGGATCCCCATGCAAAATGCCCGACTGCGGGACGACCCCGCATTGCTTGACGCCCGCGGACTGCGCATCGCGCTGGTCCAGGCCCGCTTCAACATCGACATCACCGACGGCCTGGCGCGGTCCTGCGTCGAGCAGTTGCGCGAACTGGGTGCCGAGCCTGCCGCGCTGCTGACGGTTCCGGGCGCGCTGGAGGTGCCGCAGGCGCTCGAGCTGCTGGCGCGGGCCGGGGGCGTCGACGCGCTGGTCGCGCTGGGCTGCGTGATTCGCGGCGAGACCTACCATTTCGAGCTGGTGTGCGACACCTCGGCCGCCGGCATCCAGCAGGTGGCGTTGCGCCATGGCATCCCGGTGGCCAACGGGGTCATCACCGTCGAGAACGAGGCGCAGGCCCGCGCGCGTCTGGACAAGGGCGCCGAGTGCGCGCGTGTCGCCGTCGAGATGGCTCGCCTGGCCCGCGGCCTGGGCGCGGGGCAGGACGCGGCCGGCGCGCGCCAGCCCGGGGAGCAGAACCGATGACCAACCCATCGCCACCGACGCCGGCTCCGGCTCCGGCGAAGAGCGCCCGTCGCAAGGCGCGCGAGCTGGCCCTGCAGGGGCTGTTCGAGTGGCTGCTCGCGGGCAGCGATTCGGGCGCCATCGAGGCTTTCCTGCGCGAGCGCTATCCGACCATCAAGCTCGATCGCGACTTGTTCGACTCGTTGCTGCACGGCTGCATCCGCGAGGCCCCGGTGCTCGACGAGATGCTGCAGCCGCTGCTCGATCGCCCGAGCCGCGAGCTGTCTCCGGTCGAGCACGCGCTGCTGCTGCTGGGGGCCTACGAGATGCGTTTCCTGCCCGAGGTGCCGTACAAGGTGATCATCAACGAGGCCGTGGACCTGGCCAAGGTGTACGGCGGCACCGACGGCTTCAAGTACGTCAACGGCGTGCTCGACCGCCTGGCGCTGGTGCTGCGCGCCGGCGAGACGGGCCAGCGCGAGGCGCGCGAGCCGGTGCCGCGTGGCGAGCAGCCGGCTCCTCGCTCGGCCTCGGTTCCGGTGAGCATCAAGCCGCGCAGCGCCAAGCCGGCGCCGCGCGGACGCGGCCCGCGCGAGCGCGGCTGAGACCCGCTGGCGCGGGCACCGCGCCGGCTTCAGCCGGCCAGGCGCGCGCGCCAGCGGAAGTCCTCGCCGATCGGCTCGATCTGCACGCGGTGCAGTCGCAGCCCCTGCGCGACCTCCTGCAGCGGCCCGAACGGCCCGATGCCGGCCCCTTGGCCGAGCAGCACCGGCGCCTGGTACAGCAGCAGTTCGTCGACCACTGCGGCAGCGAGCAGCGAGGCGTTCAGCCGTGCGCCGGCCTCGACGTGCAGTTCACCGACCTGGCGCGCCGCCAGCTCCTGCATGAGTCGTCGCAGGTCCACCTTGCCCGGCTTGTCCTCGGCGGCGGGCACGGCCAGCAATTGCACCCCCAGCGCGAGCAGCGCGGCGCCACGCCGCGCCGCCTCGGCGGGGTCCAGCGCATGTGCAACCAGCACCTCGTGCGCCTGGCCCTCGCGCAGCAGGCGCGCGCGTGGCGACAACTCCAGGCGGCTGTCGACAACCACGCGCCACGGCTGGCGCGAAGTGGCGACGTGCCGCACCGTCAGCGCCGGGTCGTCGTCGCGCACGGTGCCGATTCCGGTCAGCACGGCGCAGGCGCGAGCCCGCCAGTGGTGCGCGTCGGCACGCGCTGCCGGCCCGGTGATCCACTGGCTGGCCCCGTTGGGCAGCGCGGTGATGCCGTCGAGCGAAGAGGCCACCTTGAGGCGAAGCCAGGGGCGCCCGCGCTCGTGGCGCGAGAAAAACCCCAGGTTGAGTTCGCGGGACTCGTTCTCGAGCAGCCCGCATTCGCAGGCGATGCCGGCGGCGCGCAGGCGCGCCAGGCCGCCGCCGTCGACCAGCGGGTTGGGGTCCCGCGCGGCGGCCACGACGCGTGCGATCCCGGCGGCCACCAGCGCATCGGCGCAAGGCGGCGTGCGGCCGTGATGCGAGCAGGGCTCCAGCGTGACGTAGGCGGTGGCGCCGCGCAGATCGATGCCTCGCTGGCGAGCCGCGTCCAGCGCCACGGCCTCGGCGTGGCGCGCACCTGCGCGCTCGGTGGCCCCCTCGGCCAGCACGCGCCCGTCGCGCGCCAGCACGCAGCCCACGCGCGGGTTGGGGCTGGTGCGGTACAGCGCGCCGGCCGCCAGCGCCAGCGCGCGGCGCATCATGCGCAGGTCGGTGTCGGCCTGCGCGCTTGCCTGATCGTCTGCCGGGTGCCGTGGCGCGCTCATGTCTTGCGCCCCGAGCGCGGGCTGCGCCGCGACGGCACGCGGGCCTGCCCGCCGCGCGCCATTTCCTCGAGGATCTGCACGAACTGGGCCGGGTCCTTGAAGCTGCGGTAGACGGAGGCGAAGCGCACGTAGGCGACTTCGTCCAGGCGCTTGAGCTCGTTCATGACCCATTCCCCCAGGCGGGCCGATTCGAGTTCGCGCGCTCCCGTCTGCAGCAGTTGCTGTTCGATGCGCCCGATCGCGGCATCCACGTCCTCGGCGGCGACCGGGCGCTTGCGCAGTGCCAGCGCCAGCGACGCGGCCAGCTTGGCGCGCGAGTAGTCGGTGCGCCGGCCGTCCTTTTTCACCACCGCCGGGAAGCTCACCTCGGCACGCTCGTAGGTGGTGAAGCGCTTGTCGCAGCCGGCGCAGCGCCGGCGCCGGCGCAACGCGGTGGCGTCCTCGACCTCGCGGGTTTCCACCACCTGGGTATCAGGGTGCTGGCAAAAGGGGCATTTCATGGCGGCGCGGGCTGACCCAAAGCCGGCATTATCGGATGCGCCGAGGTGCCCCGGGCAGGGGCGGGCGCGACGGCCCCCACTACACTGCCCCGGATGAGCAAGTCCCAGGGGTCCATCGTGGTGCTGATTTCCGGCGCCGGCAGCAACCTGCACGCCATCGCGCAGGCCTGTGCCGAGCAGCGCTGGTCGGCACGCATCGCCGCCGTCATCAGCAATCGCGCCGACGCGCCCGGGCTCGGCGTGGCCGCCGCGCACGGCATCCCCGGCCTGGTGCTCGAGGCCGCCGAGCGGCCCACGCGCGAGGCCTACGAGCAAGGTCTGATGCGCCTGATCGATGCCCACGCGCCGGACGCGGTCGTTCTGGCGGGGTTCATGCGCGTTTTGGGCGCCGGTTTCGTCGAACATTACTCCGGAAGACTGATCAACGTGCACCCTTCGCTGCTGCCGGCTTTCGCCGGCCTGCACACCCATCGTCGCGCGCTCGAGGCTGGCGTGAAATGGCATGGCGCCACGGTGCACCTGGTCACTCCCGAGGTCGATGCGGGGCCGATCGTGGACCAGGCCGTGGTGCCGGTGCTCGACGACGACACCGAGGCGTCGCTGCGCGCGCGCGTGCTCGAACAGGAGCACCGCATCTACCCGGCAGCGGTGCGTGCGCTGGTGGAGGGGCGCCTGCGCGTTCAGGGCCAGCGCGTGCGCATGCTGCCGCCGGAGGCTTCGCGATGAGCGCGCGCCCGCCCCGGCGCGCGCGTGGCACGGCGCGACCCGCCGCCGACGCTCGTGGCACCTTGCTCGACGCCGCGGTGGCGTTGTTGCGCTCGGTGCTGGGCTTCGAGTTCCCCGCCGACGCCGTGGTCTCGCGCTATTTCCGCGCCCATCCGCGCCTGGGGCAGCGCGACCGGCATGTGCTGGCCGAAAGCGTGTACGCCGTGGTGCGCAATCTGCGCCTTTGGCGCCACCTGGCGCAGGGCGCGCCCGAGGGCAGCGAGCCGATGCGCCTGCTGGCCCTGGGCTGGCAGGGCGACGCCGCCGCCGCGGGTTTCAGTGCCGCGTTGCTGCGCTGGCGCGAACAGGCCCTGGCGCAGGATGTCTCGGGGCTGGCGCCGGCGCTTCGCCACAGCCTGCCCGACTGGCTGGCGCAGGCCCTCGGCGCCGATGCGTCCGACGCGGCGCAGGCGCGGGATTTCGAGGCCCTGGCCAGCGCGCTGTTGCGGCCGGCGCCGCTGGACTTGCGCGTGAACCTGCTCAAGGGCACTCGCGATCAGGCGCGCGAGTCCCTGCGCGAGCACGGCATCGAAAGCGAGCCGACCGCGCTGTCGCCGTGGGGGCTGCGGGTGCGCGGCAAGCCGGCCCTGCAGCGCAGCGAGGCGTTCGAGCAGGGCCTGGTGGAGGTGCAGGACGAAGGCAGCCAGTTGCTCGCGCTGCTGCTGGCGCCGCGGCGTGGCGAGATGGTCGTCGATTTCTGCGCCGGAGCGGGTGGCAAGACCCTCGCGCTGGGCGCGATGATGCGCAGCAGCGGGCGCCTGTATGCCTTCGACGTGTCGCAGGCGCGACTCGATCGCCTGCGTCCGCGCCTGGCCCGCAGCGGCTTGTCCAACGTCGTGCCGGTGGCCATACGCAGCGAGCGCGACGAGCGCGTGCAGCGCCTGGCCGGCAAGATCGACCGCGTGCTGGTCGATGCGCCTTGCAGCGGCGTCGGCACGCTGCGCCGCAATCCCGACCTGAAATGGCGTCTGCAGCCGCACGACGTGGCGCGCCTGACCGCGCAGCAGGCGTCCATCCTGGCGCAGGCCGCCCGGCTGCTCAAGCCAGGCGGGCGCCTGCTGTATGCCACCTGCAGCCTGCTGGAGTCCGAGAACCAGCAAATCGTGCAGGATTTCCTGCAGGCTCATGCGCAATTCCAGCTCGTCGATTGCGGCGCCTGGTGGGCGCGCCAGGGCCACGCGGACGCGCCGATGGCGGGGCCCTTCCTGCGCTTGTTGCCCCATCTGCACGGTACCGACGGCTTTTTCGCCGCGCTGCTCGAGCGCCAGGGCTGACGCGGCCCGGTGTCCCGGGCAGACACGGGGTGCCGGCCGGGCCGGCTGTGCTGTATGCTGCAAAGGCGGCTCCCGGTGCCATGCCTGCCTCCCGGCAGGCGAGCCGGGACTGCGGCCGTCCGCGCGTTTCGGGCGGTCGGTTGGCGCCGACGGGCAGGCCCGGGGCGCCCTGAGGGAATCGATTGCTGATGCTGGATGTCTTGCTGAATTGGGCCGCGCACGGTCTGTGGCATGCCGGGCTTGGAAGCCTGGTTCTCTATACGTTGTTGACCACCCATGTGACCATCATCGCGGTCACGGTGTACCTGCACCGATCCCAGGCGCACCGTGCGCTGGACGTGCACCCGGCGCTGGCGCATGGGTTCCGTTTCTGGTTGTGGGTCAGCACGGGAATGTCGACCCGCCAGTGGGTGGCCGTGCACCGCAAGCACCACGCCCGCTGTGAAACCGCCGAGGATCCGCACAGCCCGGTGGTCAAGGGCATCGGCGAGGTATTGCTGCGTGGCGCCGAACTCTATCGCGCCGAGGCGGCCAATGCGCAGACCCTGGAGCGCTACGGACACGGCGCGCCCGACGACTGGCTGGAGCGCCGCGTGTATTCCCGCCTGGCATGGCAGGGCGTGGGCGCCATGCTGGTGTTCGACGTGCTGCTGTTCGGCGCCGTCGGCGCCACGGTGTGGGCGGTGCAGATGCTGTGGATCCCGATCTGGGCGGCCGGAGTGGTCAACGGCATCGGGCACTGGTGGGGCTACCGCAATTTCAGCAGCCGCGATGCCAGCCACAACGTCGTGCCCTGGGGCCTGATCATCGGCGGCGAGGAACTCCACAACAACCATCACACCTTCCCGACCTCGGCCAAGCTGTCGATCAAGTGGTGGGAATTCGACCTCGGATGGGCGTATATCCGCCTGTTCTGCCTGCTGGGTCTGGCGCGGGTGCGCAAGCTTCCCCCCAAGGTTCGCCTCGGCGCGCTGCGCCCGCAGGTGGATCCGGCGTTGCTGCAGACGGTGATCGCCAATCGCTACGACCTGATGGCGCGTTACGCGCGCGAATTGCGTCGCGCGCTGCGAGCCGAGGTGCGTCGCGTGCGTGCCGCCGGAGGCGCCAGGGACCAGCTGCAGGCGCTGCGCGTGGCGCGCCGCCTGGTCGGCCGCGAGCCCGACACGCTGGATGCCCCGTCGCGCGCGGTGATCGACGCCGCAGCGCAGGGCAACGCGGTGCTGTCGACCCTGCTGCGCATGCGCGACGAGCTGTCGCGCGTGTGGGAGCATTCGTCCGCGTCGGCCGAGCAACTGCGCCAGCAACTGCAGGACTGGTGCCATCGTGCCGAGCACAGCGGCATCGCCGCATTGCAGGGCCTCTCGCTGCGGGTTCGCAGCTACGCCTGAGCCGTCGACGGGCCGGCGCACGGCCGGTTCGCCACAGACGGGTGTGAACAGGCAAATGGCCCATACATGGGCCATTTGCACAAACTCTGTGCAAACCAGCTCAACGCTCACCGTCTTCCCGGCGTTGGCGTTGGCAAGACCGTGCATGGAGGCACCCGTGAGCCCTCCCGGTGGTAGTCGTCCGCCCGTGTGCCAAATCGTTGATTTCTCGACTGTGTGCATCAGAGACATCATGGCGCCCAAAGACAGAAAAGCCCGACACAGGTCGGGCTTTTCTGCTCTCTCAGCGCGGTCTTACTGCAGTTGCTGCTGCAGCACCTTCAGGATGTTGGCCTCCGACGCAGCCGCGTCGGCGCCGCCGTCGAGCGAGTGCACGGTCACGCGCGAGCCGGACGTGTCGGGCTGCACGACGATGCGCAGGTTCTGCGGCTTGACGGTGGCCTTCTTGCCGCCGAACAGCTTGCTGAAAAAGCCCCCGCTGTCGCGCTCGGCCGCCAGTGCCGCTTCCGGATTGACGTAGCGCACGTCGAACTGGCCGGCGCTGCGATTGCGGTCGGTGACCGTGAAGCCGGCGGTGTTCAGCGCCAGGCTGACTCGACGCCAGGCATGCTCGAGGTCGTCCGGCAGCTGCAGCGCGCGCCCGTTGTCGACCAGCACGGCCTGCGGCGCCTGCCGGGCCTGCTGCTGGGCCTGCGAGAGCTGGGCCTTGGCCTGCTGTTCGCTGGCGCCCAGGCTGACCATCAGCTTGCGCAGGAAGACCTCGTCAAGCGTGGGGTCCGGCGTGCCGGGTTGCCAGATGGTCTGCGTCTTCTGCGTGTCGGTGTAGACCTGCACCATCGTCTGGTGGCTGATGAAGATCTGCGTCGCCTTGCCGTCCGCGGTCGGCTCGAACACCGTGCGGTAGCGGTCGCGCTCGCCGGTGTCGTACACGCTGTCGAACACCTTGCCCAGGTACTTGCGAATGAAATCCTGCGGCAGCTTGGCGCGGTTTTCCGCCCAGTCGGTCTGCATCACGCCGATCTTGGGGTCGACCTCGGTGAGGTAGAAGCCGTTTTGCTGCCAGAAGGTCTGGACCTTGTCCCACAGCGCGTCGGGCGCGGCGTCGACGACCAGCCAGCGCTGCGTGCCGACCTGTTCGATGTGCATTCCCGGAAAGCGCGGCAGCACCGCCGAGCTGGCGGCCTGCTGCTGCTCCTGCTGGGCCGTGCTCTGGTAGGCCAGCGCGCTGACCGCGCTCTGCTTCGACGAGCTCCCGGGCACCGTATAGCGCTGGTCGCGGGACAACTGCGTCAGGTCGGGCGGGATGTCCAGCGTGGGCCCGGCCTGGGCGCTCTGGTAATCCACGGCGTGGCCCTGCACGGCATTGCTGAACGACGAGCAGCCGCCCAGTGCGAAGGCTGCGGCCACTGCGGCCGCGAGGCAGCTGCGGCGGACGTACGGCACGCGGCAACGAAGGTTTCGGCGCATAAGGTGAAAGCTCAATGGGGAACGGGAATGCCCAACGCGGCCAGTGCCGCGCGCAATTCGTCGTGGCGGCTGCTCAGCGGCGCCAGGGGCAGCCGGATGCCGCCCTCCATGCGCCCCATCGCGGCCAGGGCCCACTTCACGGCGGTCGGGTTGGGCTCGCACATCAGCAGGGTGTTGAGGTCCATCATGCGCATGTGCATCTCGGTGGCCTCGCGGGCATGCCCGGAGATCGCGGCCGTGCACATGTCGTGCATCAGGCGCGGCACGACGTTGGCGGTGACGCTGACGTTCCCGTGCCCGCCGAGCAGCATCAGCGCCACCGCGGTGAAGTCGTCGCCCGAATACACGGCGAAATCCTTCGGCGCCTTGCGCAGGATCTGCAGCGCGCGATCGATGTTGCCGGTGGCCTCCTTGATGCCCACGACATTGGGGATGTCGGCCAGGCGCAGCGCGGTTTCGGGAAGCAGGTCGGCGACGGTGCGGCCCGGCACGTTGTACAGCACCATCGGGATGTCGGTGGCCTCGGCGATCGCGCGGAAATGCCGGTACATGCCCTCCTGCGTGGGCTTGTTGTAGTAGGGCACGACCTGCAGCGTGCAATCGGCGCCGACTTCCTTGCAGTAGTGCGAAAGTTCGATCGCCTCGGCCGTGGAATTCGCGCCCGCACCGGCCATGATCGGTACCCGACCTGCCGCCTGCTCGACCGCGACCCGGATGATTTCGTGGTGTTCCTCGACGTTCACCGTGGGTGATTCGCCTGTGGTTCCCACGACACCGATGCAGTCGGTGCCTTCGGCGATATGCCAGTCGATGAGTCGGCGAAGCGCGTCGAAGTCGACGCTGCCGTCCTCGTGCATGGGCGTGACCAGGGCCACGATGCTGCCAGTGATGGTGTTCATGCCAGCCACTCGGGAAAATTCACAGATTGTACTTGGGCGGGTCGGGATCCTCGGCTCGCGCATCCGGGCTTCGTACCGCGCAGATGCGCTGCACGAAGCAGCCGCCGGCGCCGGCCTCGAAGCCGTCCTCGTAGGCCACGACCCGCAGCTGTCCGTGCACCACGTCGAGCAGTTCCCCGGTGCGCAGCAGGAACTCCGGGCGGCTCGGGCGCCCGATGGTCTGCTGGCCGACGGCGAAGGTCTCGTAGATCAGCACGCCGCCGTCGTCCACCGCCTGCACGATGTGCGGCAGCAGCGAGCGCCACAGGTAGCGCGTGACCACCACCGCGCCGAAGCGCTGACCGGCAAGCGGCCACGGCGCGGCTTCCAGGTCGGCCTGCAGGGTGCGCACGCCGCTCAGCTCGCGCAGGCCTTCGAGTGCCTGCGCGTCGCGATCGACCGCGAGCACCGGGTGCCCGCGCGCCGCCAGCGCGCGCGCATGGCGGCCCGCGCCGCAGGCCAGGTCGAGCACCGGCGAGCCGGCGCGGATCAGCGGCGCGAAGCGCAGCACCCAGGGCGATGCGGGCGAGGCGGGCGATGCCGCGGCGGGCGGTGACGTGGGGTTCATGGGCAGCGACGATGTGCAGGCACGATTCAAGCACAGCCGGGCGCCCCGATGTCGGGCCGCGGTCATGGGGGGCTTCTAGAATGCCCCATGGACGGCGGCTTCCATTCATGAGGCAGGCGCCGTGTCAAGGCCTCGCGACGGGCCTCGAGCCCCTGCCCGAATTTTGGGCATGTGCGAGCCGGGCCGCATGAAACCTGGCTTTGGCACCCCCCGCGGGGCAGGCTATCCCCAGTCCGTGGGGATAAATTTTTTCGCTCGCGGCCGGTGTCGGCCGCGGCGTCCATGTTGTCCACATTCGTCGAGTCTTATCCACAACCGCCGATGGCCACATCCAAGCGCGCGAGCTACAGCGAAGCATCGATCCGGGTTCTGAAGGGGCTGGAGCCGGTCAGGCAGCGTCCTGGCATGTACACCTCCACCGTCAACCCCTTGCACATCATCCAGGAGGTGATCGACAACAGCGCCGACGAGGCGCTGGCCGGACACGCCCGGCGCATCGACGTGATCGTGCACGCCGACGGCAGCGTGACCGTGCAGGACGACGGGCGCGGCATCCCGGTGGGCCTGCATCCGGACGAGGGCGTGCCGGTGGTCGAGCTGGTGTTCACCCAGCTGCACGCCGGGGGCAAGTTCGACAAGCTCGATGCCGGCGCGGCGTACCGCTTCTCCGGCGGCCTGCACGGCGTGGGCGTCAGCGTGACCAATGCGCTGAGCCGCCGCCTCGAGGTCGAGGTGCATCGCGACGGCCAGGCCAGCACGCTGGTGTTCGCCGATGGCGCGCCGGTCGAGGCCCTGCAGAGCCGTTCCCTGGCGCGCGGCGAAGCGCGCAGCGGCACGCGCGTGCGTGCCTGGCCGGACGCACGCTATTTCGAGTCCCTGCAATTGCCGCTGTCCGAGCTGACGCACCTGCTGCGCAGCAAGGCGGTGCTGCTGCCCGGGCTGAGCGTGCGCCTGCATGTGGAAAAGAGCGGCGAGACCCACGAATGGCGCTACGACGAGGGTTTGCGCGGCTACCTGCGCGAGGCGCTGGGCGACACGCCCGTGTTGCTCGAATTCGAGGGTCAGGGCGCGGCCGAGGCGCAGACCGAGGGCTTCGCGCCGGGCGAGGGTGCGCAATGGTGCGTGGCGTTCAGCGCCGAGGGCAGCGTGCTGCGCGAGTCCTACGTCAACCTCATTCCCACGCCGGCCGGAGGCACCCACGAGGCGGGGCTGCGCGAGGGCCTGTTCCAGGCGGTCAAGGGCTTCATCGAGCTGCATGCGCTGGCGCCCAAGGGGCTGCGACTGCTTCCCGAGGACGTGTTCTCGCGCGCATCGTGCGTGCTGTCGGCCAAGGTGCTGGACCCGCAGTTCCAGGGGCAGATGAAGGAGCGCCTGAACAGCCGCGACGCGGTGCGCCTGGTTTCCGGCTTCGTGCGCCCGGCGCTGGAGCTGTGGCTGAGCCAGCATGTCGAGCTCGGACGCGCGCTGGCCGATCTGGTCATCGCCCAGGCGCAGACGCGCCAGCGGGCGGCGCAGCGGGTCGAGCGTCGCAAGGGCTCCGGCATGGCGGTGCTGCCGGGCAAGCTCACCGATTGCGAAAGCCGTGACATGTCGCGCAACGAGCTGTTCCTGGTCGAGGGGGATTCCGCCGGCGGCTCGGCGAAGATGGGCCGGGAAAAGGAGTTCCAGGCCGTTCTTCCGCTGCGTGGCAAGGTGCTCAATTCGTGGGAGGTGGACCGCGACCGCCTGTTCGCCAACCAGGAGATCCACGACATCGCGGTGGCCATCGGGCTCGATCCGCACGGCATCGACGATGCGGTCGACCTGTCGTCGCTGCGCTACGGCAAGATCTGCATCCTCAGCGACGCCGACGTGGATGGCTCGCATATCCAGGTGCTGCTGCTGACCCTGTTCCTGCGCCACTTCCCGCAGCTCGTGCAGCGCGGCCACGTGTACGTCGCGCGCCCCCCGCTGTTCCGCGTGGACGCTCCGGCGCGCGGCAGGAAACCGGCGGCCAAGCTCTACGCGCTCGACGACGGCGAGCTGCAGGCGATCTGCGACCGGCTGCGCAAGGATGGCTTGCGCGACGGCGCGTGGAACGTGTCGCGCTTCAAGGGGCTGGGCGAGATGAGCGCCGAGCAGTTGTGGGAAACCACGCTCAACCCCGACACGCGGCGCTTGCTGCAGGTGAGTTTCGGGGCCTTCGGCAGCGAGGCGACGTCCGAGTTGTTCACGCGCTTGATGGGCAAGGGCGAGGCACAGGCCCGACGCGAGCTGATGGAGGCCTTCGGCGACCGCGTCGAGGTCGACGTCTGAGATGGAGGACCCCCACGCTCGCGTTGCTCGCTGCCCCCCGAGGGGGCTCCAGCCGGCTTGGGGCGGCCCGGCGCCGGCTGGGGTGTGCCCCCACGCTCGCGTTGCTCGCTGCCCCCCGAGGGGGCTCCAGCCGGCTTGGGGCGGCCCGGCGCCGGCTGGGGTGTTGGCCCTGCGTTGCGCCCGAGGTTGCAGCCTTGGTTCCTTGACGGTAGTCGATAGGTGGATTCGATGACAGCCTCTCCCGCGGACACGCCCGGCGGCACGCCGGGCGACTCCACTCCCGACCTGTTCGCCACCGCCGCGGTGGCGGACGGCGACGCGCTGGCACTGGCCGACTACGCGCGCCAGGCCTATCTCGACTACGCCATCTCGGTGGTCAAGGGGCGCGCGCTGCCCGACGTGTGCGACGGCCTCAAGCCGGTGCAGCGGCGCATCCTGTACGCGATGGACCGCATGGGACTGGGGGCCGGTGCGCGTCCGGTGAAGTCGGCGCGCGTGGTCGGCGACGTGCTGGGCAAGTTCCACCCCCACGGCGACCAGGCGGCATACGACGCGCTGGTGCGCCTGGCGCAGGACTTCGCGCAGCGCTATCCGCTGATCGACGGGCAGGGCAACTTCGGTTCGCGCGACGGCGATGGTGCGGCGGCCATGCGCTACACCGAGGCCCGGCTGACTCCGATCGCCCGGCTGCTGCTCGAGGAGATCGACCAGGGAACGGTGGACTTCCAGCTCAACTACGACGGCTCCACGCAGGAGCCGCGCCTGCTGCCGGCGCGCCTGCCGATGTTGCTGCTCAACGGCGCCAGCGGAATCGCCGTGGGAATGGCCACCGAGATTCCGTCGCACAACCTGCAGGAGGTCGCTCAGGCCTGCGTGGCCCTGCTGAAAAAGCCGTCGATCACGCTGGATGAAGTGCTGGAATTCATTCCGGGGCCCGACTTCGCCACCGCCGGACAGGTGATCAGCAGCGCCGCCGACATCCGCGCCGCGTATGCGTCGGGGCGCGGCAGCCTGAAGGTGCGCGCACGCTGGACGGTGGAGGAGCTGGCGCGCGGGCAATGGCAACTGGTGGTCACCGAGCTGCCGCCGGGCAGCTCCGCGCAGCGGGTGCTGCAGGAGATCGAGGAGCTCACCGACCCCAAGCCGAAGGCCGGCAAGAAGGCGCTCAGTGCCGAGCAGCAGCAGTTGCGCCAGACCGTGCTGGCGGTGCTCGACGGCGTGCGCGACGAGTCCGGGCGCGAGGCTTCGGTGCGCCTGGTGTTCGAGCCCAAGAGCTCGCGCGTGCCGGTGCAGGAGCTTGTCTCGGTGCTGCTGTCGACCACGTCGCTCGAGGTCAGCGTGGCGTTGAACCTGGTCATGATCGGGGCCGACGGCAAGCCGCGCCAGAAGAACCTGCTCGACATCCTTCGCGAGTGGACCGAGTTTCGTCTACTCACGGTGCGCCGGCGCAGCGCCCATCGCCTGCAGCAGGTGCTCGATCGCCTGCACATCCTGGAGGGGCGCCGCGCGGTGCTCCTCAACATCGACGAGGTCATCCGGATCATCCGCGACAGCGACGAGCCCAAGCCCGCGCTGATGCAGCACTTTCGCCTGAGCGAGCGCCAGGCGGAGGACATCCTGGAAATCCGCCTGCGCCAGTTGGCACGGCTGGAAGCCATTCGCATCGACCAGGAAATCGCGCGCCTGCAGGACGAACGCAAGGAACTGCAGACCCTGCTGGACGACGACAAGGCCCTGCGCCGCAGGGTGGTCAAGGAGATCGAGGCCGACGCGCGACAGCACGGCGACGCGCGCCGGACCTTGCTGCAGGCGGAAAGCCGCGCGTCGCTGGAGTTGCGCGTGCCCGACGAGCCGGTCACCGTGGTGGTGTCGCGCATGGGCTGGCTGCGCGCCCTCAAGGGGCATGGGCTGGACGCCGCGGCGCTGAACTTCAAGCCGGGCGATGCGCTGCTCGACGTGTTCGCCTGCCGCAGCACCGACACGCTTTGGGTGCTGGGCAGCGACGGCCGCGCCTACAGCCTGGCCGTGTCGCAACTGCCCGGCGGGCGCGGCGACGGCCTGCCGGTGACGCGGTTCATCGATCCGCCGCCCGGCACGACCGCCGCGCATTACTGGTGCGGCGCGCCCGACACGCCGCTGCTGCTGGCCGGTTCCGGGGGATACGGATTCATCGCGACCGCCGACAACCTGGGCAGCCGGCAGCGCGCCGGCAAGACCTTCGTCAGCCTCGAGTCGGGCGAGACCCTGCTGCCGCCGCAGGCGCTGCGCCGCAGCGATTCGCAGGGCGCCGTGCTGCAGGCGCGCCAGCTCGCGGTGCTCGACAGCGACGGGCGACTGCTGGTGTTCCCCGCCGACGAGGTGCGCGAACTGCCGCGCGGCGGACGCGGCGTGCAGCTGATGGCGCTGCAGCCGGGCCAGCAACTGCTGGCCGCGCTCGCATTGTGCGATGGCGACGCGCTCGAGCTGTCCGGCCCGGGGCGAGGTGGCAAGACGCGCACCCAGCTGCTGACTGCGCGCGCGTTGCAGGAGTTCGGCGGGCGCCGCGCGCGGCGCGGCAAGGCCGCCGGGCTCCAGGCCGACGCGATGCGTCTGGTCAGTCCTGCAGCTGCGCGATGAGTTCGATTTCCACCGCGGCGCCCATCGGCAGCTGCGCCACGCCGAAGGCGCTGCGCGCATGCTGGCCCGCGGGGCCGAAGACTTCGC
Source organism: Pseudomonadota bacterium (assembly GCA_021847345.1). Lineage (GTDB taxonomy): Bacteria > Pseudomonadota > Gammaproteobacteria > Burkholderiales > Burkholderiaceae_C > Thiomonas_A. Next base: position 6,419 of record JAJZTW010000020.1, on the reverse strand, counting down.
CGAAGAGTTCCGAGGCGCCGTTGATCACCAGGTGCTGCTCGGTGTAGTCGGGCGTGGAGTTGACCAGCCCCAGCAGCTTGACGATTCGTCGCACGCGTCGCAGGTCGCCGCAGGCCGCATGCAGCGTGCCCATGAGGTCGATGGCCACGCCGCGCGCGGCCTGGCGGCCCTGGGCGGTGTCGAGCTCGCGCCCGAGCTGGCCGGCCAGCACGCGGCCGTCGCGCTTGCTGATGTGGCCGGAGACGAACAGCAGGTCGCCGCTTTGCACGAACGGCAGGTAGGCGGCGGCCGGGGTGGCGGCCTCGGGCAGCGTGATGCCCAGGCTTTGCAGGGTGGTGTAGATGCTCATGATTTTTCGTCGGGGTTTGGGGCTCGGGGAGGGGGGCGGCGCGTCGGTCCACGGGGGCGGCCTCGCGGGCCCGAGCCTTACAGCATAGCCAATGCGCACGGCGCGACATGGGCCGTCCTGAGCTCGTGCCCATGCACCGAAGGGTCGCGCACGGCCGTGCATGGTGGCTTGCATGCTAGAATTCGAGGCTTGTCGGCGTGCTTACAGTTTGCAGCGCCGGCTGTCGAATCCGACTCCTGCCGGCGCAACGCCGGCTGTTCGCCTCGGTGACAAACTGGCGTTTCGTTCCGGACATTCCGGAATCCATGCGGCGGCCCCTGGCCGGCCTGCACGGGTCGTCGAGACGGTCATCGAGGTTTCCCGCGCGTCTCGTCACGACACTCGTCCTCGGCGCGCGGGCCTCGAAAGACTCCATGACTTTTGCATCCCTCGGGCTCGACGAGCCCATCCTGCGCGCCGTGGGCGAGCAGGGCTATTCCACGCCCACCCCGATCCAGGCTCAGGCCATCCCGGCGGTGCTCGCCGGCGGCGACCTGCTGGCGGCCGCGCAGACCGGCACCGGCAAGACGGCCGCGTTCACCCTTCCTCTGCTGCACCGCCTCAGCCAGGCGCAGCCGGCCCGCAACTCCCGTGGCCAGGTCATCCCCCGCGTGCTGGTGCTGGTGCCCACGCGCGAACTCGCCGCGCAGGTGGCCGAGAACGTGCGCGACTACGGCAAGCACCTGAAGCTGCGCTGCATGGTCATGTACGGCGGCGTGGGCATGCAGCCCCAGGTCGACGCGCTGCGCCGCGGCGTCGACATCGTCGTGGCCACCCCGGGCCGCATGCTCGACCACCATGGCCAGCGCACGCTGGACCTGTCGGGCGTCGACACCCTGGTGCTCGACGAGGCCGACCGCATGCTCGACATGGGCTTCATCCACGACATCCGCAAGGTGCTGGCGCTGCTGCCTCCCAAGCGCCAGAACCTGCTGTTCTCGGCCACCTTCTCGGACGAGATCAAGTCGCTGGCCAACAGCCTGCTGGATCGCCCCAAGGTGATCGAAGTGGCCCGCCGCAACACCGCGGCCACCACCGTGCTGCAGACCGTGCACCCGGTGGGCCGCGACCGCAAGCGCGAGCTGCTGACCCATCTGGTGCGCGAGAACAACTGGTTCCAGGTGCTGGTGTTCATGCGCACCAAGCACGGCGCCAACCGCCTGGCCGAGCAGCTGCGCGGCGACGGCATCGGCGCCGATGCCATCCACGGCAACAAGAGCCAGGGCGCCCGCACGCGCGCGCTGGCCGATTTCAAGAGCGGCAAGCTGCAGGTGCTGGTGGCCACCGACATCGCCGCTCGCGGCATCGACATCGACCAGCTGCCGCTGGTCGTCAACTTCGAGTTGCCCAACGTACCCGAGGATTACGTGCACCGCATCGGCCGCACCGGGCGTGCCGGAGCCGAGGGGCGTGCGATCTCGCTGGTGTGCGTCGACGAACTGCGTTTCCTGCGCGACATCGAGAACCTCATCGGACGCCCGATCGAACGCACCCTGGTGGCGGGTTTCGAGCCCGATCCGCAGGAACGCGCGCAGCCGATTCGCGTCGGGCGCACGGTGATCGGCGGGGGCAAGGCCTCCGGCCCGCGCCGTGGCGATGCCCCGCGCGGGGGTGGCGCCGGGCATGGGCGTGGCGACTCGAACGGGCAGTCGCGTGGTGGCGCCGGTCGTCGTGACGGCCAGCAGGCGCGACGCGACGGCGGACGCGGCCAGGGCCGCGGCGCGGCACCGGTACGGCGCAACGGCACCACCGGCTGATCGGGAAGATGAGCCCGGGCGGCGCATCCGCCGCCCAGGCGCCGCGGCTCAGGGCGCCATGCCGTGCCACGCCAGCATGAGCCCACGAAGCACGCTCCAGGCCCACTCCGGGTCGAGCGCGTGCAGGCAGTTGCCGTGGCCCAGCGGGCACTGCCTCGCGAAGCACGGACTGCAGGGCAGTCGCAGCCAGAGCGCGGCGCTGTGGCGCGCCGCCGGTGGCGTGTGGCGCGGGTCGGTCGAGCCGTAGATTCCGACGGTGGGGCGGCCGAGCGCGGCCGCCACGTGCATCAGTCCCGAGTCGTTGCTGACCACGCCGGCTGCGGCGCCGAGCAGCGCCAGCGCCTGCGCCATCGACGTGCGTCCGCACAGATCCAGCACCGGGGCCTGCCCCGTGGCTCCGGCGCCGCGCACGATGGCCTGCGCGAACGCATGGTCGCGCGCGGTTCCCAGCACGGCCACGCGCAGCCCGGTGTCGAGCGCCATGCGGGCCAGCGCCGCGTAGTGCTGCGCAGGCCACTGCTTGGCGGGGCCGAACTCGGCTCCCGGGCACAGCGCGATGAAGGCCTGCTCGAGGCCGAAGTCGGCCGCCGCGCGACCCGAAAGCCGAGCCGGCACATCGAGCACCGGCTCCGGCGCGGCCCGCCAGCATGCGTCGGCGCAGCCAGGCAGCGCGGCCGCGCCGGGCGAGCGCGCGGGTACGGCGCCAGCCAGTCGCGCGTAATGCTCGCGCATGTCGGGGCGTGTGCCGCCGGCGTCCGCAGCCGCCAGCGCGTGGGTGAGCAGCGCGCCTGCGGCCTCGCCGCGCCAGCCGATGCGAACCGGGATTCCCGCCAGCCACGGAACGAGGCGGGCCTTGACGTTGTTGCCCAGCACGTAGGCCCGGGCGAAGCCCTGGTCGCGCAGCTCGGCCGCCAGGCGCAGCCGCGCCCGCAGGTCGAGGCGGCCGTGCGCGAAGCCGGTCTGCACCACCTGCGCGACGCCCGGCATCGCGCGCAGCACGTCGGCTGCGCCCGGCAGCGCCAGCGCGGTGAGCTGCTCACCGCGCGCGTGCAGCAGCCCCACCAGAGGCTGCGCCATCACGGCGTCGCCGATCCACTGCGGCGCCACCAGCAGGCTGCGGGTGCCCGCGTCGCCCGGCGGTGCGGGGGCGGCGGGGCTCGCCGGCTGGCCGGGCGCGCTCAATGCCCGTGCACGACTTCGCCGTCGGCCAGGCGATAACGCGTGCCGCAATACGGACAGGCGGTCTCGCCGTGGGTGACCTCCAGGAACACGCGCGGATGCGCGCTCCACACCGGCATCGCCGGGTTGGGGCAGAACGCGGGCAGGTCGGAAGCCTTGAGTTCGACCACCGGCATCTCGGGCTTGGGTATGGCGCTCATGAGGTACGGATCTCCATGCTGGGGGCGGGTGCGAGCAGGCCTCAGACGCGGGCAAGCCAGTCCGCGTATTTCGGGTTGCGCCCGCCGACGATGTCGAAAAAGGCGCTCTGGATGCGCTCTGTGACCGGGCCGCGCTGGCCGGCACCGATGGTCACGCCGTCGAGTTCGCGGATCGGCGTGATCTCCGCCGCCGTGCCGCTGAAGAAGGCCTCGTCGGAGATGTAGATCTCGTCGCGCGGGATGCGCTTGGCCTCCACGCGCAGGCCCAGGTCCTCGCAGATCGAGAACACGGTGCGCCGGGTGATGCCGTTGAGCGCGCCCGACGAGGCATCGGGCGTGTAGACCACGCCGTCGCGCACGACGAAGATGTTCTCGCCAGCGCCCTCGCTGACGAAACCCTGCGGGTCGAGCAGCAGCGCCTCGTCGTAGCCGTCGCCCGTGACCTCGAGGTTGGCCAGGATGCTGTTGGTGTAGTTGCTCACCGTCTTGGCATTGCACATGGTGATGTTCACGTGGTGCCGGGTGTAGCTGCTGGTCTTCACGCGGATGCCCTTGGCCATCCCTTCCTCGCCCAGGTACGCGCCCCACGGCCATGCCGCGACCATCAGGTGGATGGTGTTGCCGCGCGGGGAAACGCCCAGCTTCTTGTCGCCGATCCACACCAGCGGGCGGATGTAGCAGGAGCTGAAGCCGTTGGCGCGCACCACGTCGATCTGCGCCTGCATGGCCTGCTCGAGCGTGAAGGGAATCTGCATGCGCAGGATCTTGGCGCTGTCGAACAGGCGCTGCGTGTGCTCGCGCAGGCGGAAGATGGCCGTGCCCTGGCTGGTCTCGTAGGCGCGTACGCCCTCGAAGGCCCCGCAGCCATAGTGCAGGGTGTGGGTCAGCACGTGGATCTTGGCATCGCGCCACTCGACGAGCTGGCCGTCCATCCAGATTTTCCCGTCGCGATCGGACATCGACGTGGGCGTCGGCAAAGCCATGTGAGTCTCCAGGGTCGGATGTGAAAACTGCATTTTAAGGGCGGCGCCTGCGCGCCATGAAACGGCACGATGCGGGCACAATGTCGGCTGCCGGCACGGCGCATCCCAGCGCCCGTCGCCGCGCAGCCCCCCGTTTCCCCACCCGCGTTCGCTCCATGTCCCGTCCAGCTCCCGTCAGTCGGCCCTACCGCTTCTCCATGCGCCAGTTCCTGGAGATCGCCAAGCCCTACTGGGTCTCGGAGGATTGGCGAATGGGCTGGCTGCTGCTGGGCACCGTGCTGGCGATGAACCTGGCGCTGATCTGGATCAACGTGCGCCTGAACTTCTGGAACCGCGACTTCTTCAACGCGCTGCAGGCGCATGCCTATCCGCAGTTCAAGCACCTGCTGCTGGTGTTCACGATCCTGGCCTTCATCTACATCGTGCTGGCCGTGTACTCCCAGTACCTGCAGCAGATGCTGCAGATCCGCTGGCGCCGCTGGGTCACCGAGGTGTTCCTGCGCGACTGGCTCGAAGGCGGCACCCACTACCGCATGGCGCTGCGCCGCGGCCAGGAGGACAACCCGGACCAGCGGATTTCCGACGACATCAACAGCTTCGTCAGCAGCACGCTGAACCTGTTCTTCGGCGTGATCTCGTCGGTGGTCACGCTGTTCTCCTTCCTGTTCGTGTTGTGGGAGCTTTCCGGCGCCTTCACGCTGTGGGGCGTGCACATCCCCGGCTACATGGTGTGGGCGGCGCTCGTGTACTCGGGCGTCGGCAGCTGGCTGGCGCACGTGGTGGGCAAGCCGCTGATCCGCCTGAACTTCGACCAGCAGCGCTACGAGGCCGATTTCCGCTTCGGGCTGGCGCGCACGCGCGAGCACAACGAGGGCATTGCGCTGTACCGCGGCGAGCCGCGCGAGCTCGAGGGGCACCGCGCGCGGTTCGCGAACATCTGGAACAACTGGTGGGGCATCATGAAACGCCAGAAGCTGTTCACGTGGTACACGTCGTTCTACGGCCAGCTGGCGATCATCTTTCCGATCCTGGTGGCGGCGCCGCGCTACTTCGCCGGCAAGATCCACCTCGGCGGCTTGACCCAGACCACCAACGCCTTCGGCCAGGTGCAGGGCGCCCTGTCCTGGTTCATTTCCTCCTACGGCAGCATCGTCAGCTGGCTGGCCACGCTGCAGCGTCTGGCGACTTTCCTGGAATCGGTCGAGCAGGTGCGCGCGCAGGGGGCTGCGCCCGCCGCGGCGCAGCCGCGCCAGGCAGCGTCAGGCGCGGCGCCGCGCCAGGGTGTGGAGCTTGGCGACCTGCGCATCGACGCCCCCGACGGGCGGCCGCTGTTGCAGGCTGCCGGCCAGCGCATCGAGCCCGGCCAGCACACGCTGATCATGGGACCGTCGGGACTGGGCAAGAGCACGCTGATGCGCTGGCTGGCCGGCATCTGGCCCTACGCGCAAGGTCGCGGCCAGCGCCTGCCCGACGGGCGCGTGCTGTTCCTGCCGCAAAAGCCCTACCTGCCGATGGGCACGCTGCGCGAGGTGCTGACCTACCCGATGCCCAGCGAGTCCTTCGACGACGCACGCCTGCGCCAGGTGCTGGACAGCGCACGGCTGCCGCACCTGGTGCCCTTGCTCGACGTCGACGACGGCTGGATGCAGCGCCTGTCCCCCGGCGAGCAGCAGCGCCTGGCCATCGCTCGCGCGCTGCTGGCGGCACCCGACTGGCTGTTCCTCGACGAGGCCACCAGTGCGCTCGACGCATCGCTGGAGACGGCGATGTACGAGCTGCTGCGCCGCGAACTGCCGCACACCACGCTGGTCAGCGTGGCGCACCGCGCCGGCGTGCTGCCGTTCCACGTGCAGGTGTTCGAACTGCGCGCCGGCGCCGACGGCGAGCCGGCGGAGTTGGTGTGAGCCCCCTC
>JAJZTW010000019.1 GCA_021847345.1 Pseudomonadota bacterium | reverse complement strand
GCCGCAGGCGGCTATCGAGCCCGCCTGAAAACCCCACGCCCACGCGGCTCCCGTCGCTGCCAGGAAACCTCCTGCCGCAGGGCCGCCCCAAGGCAGGGGTTGTCCCCCTCGGGGGGACGGAGCCGGGGCCGCCCCCGGCGACGGAGGGGGCCCTCATACAGCAGGGCCGCCCCAAGGCAGGGGTTGTCCCCCTCGGGGGGACGGAGCCGGGGCCGCCCCCGGCGACGAAGGGGGCCCACGTCAAGGAGGGGGCTCACAACAACCCTAGCGCCTGGTCGATGCGCTGCACGGGGTGCAGGCGCATGCCGTCGAGTTGCTCGGGGTTGTGGCGCGGCGCGTTGGCGGCCGGGATGATGGCGGCCGAGAAGCCGAGCTTGGCGGCCTCGCGAAGGCGTTCCTGTCCGCGCGGGGCGGGGCGGATCTCGCCGGCCAGCCCGACTTCGCCGAAGGCCACGAGTCCGCGAGGCAGCGCGCGGTTGCGCAGCGACGACTGGATCGCCAGCAGCACCGGCAGGTCGGCCGCCGGCTCGCCCACGCGCACCCCGCCGACGGCGTTGACGAACACGTCCTGGTCGGCGCAGGCCACGCCGGCATGGCGGTGCAGTACGGCGAGCAGCATGGCCAGGCGCGCCGGATCGAGCCCGACGCTGAGCCGGCGCGGGCTCGGCGCCGCGGCGCTGTCGGCCAGGGCCTGGATTTCCACCAGCAGCGGGCGGCTTCCCTCGAGCGTGGCCATCACGCACGAGCCCGGCACCGGTGCTCCGTGGTGCGACAGGAAGATCGCCGACGGATTGGCCACCCCCTTGAGCCCGCGTTCGGTCATCGCGAACACGCCGAGTTCGCCGACGCCGCCGAAGCGGTTCTTGATGGCGCGGATGAGTCGGAAGCTGCTGTGCGTGTCGCCCTCGAAATACAGCACCGTGTCGACCATGTGCTCGAGCACCCTGGGCCCGGCCAGCGCGCCTTCCTTGGTGACGTGGCCGACCAGCACGATGCAGGTTCCGTGGGACTTGGCGTGGCGGGTGAGTTGCGCGGCGCATTCGCGCACCTGGGCCACCGAGCCGGGGGCCGACGACAGCTGATCGGTGTAGACGGTCTGGATGGAGTCGATGACGCACACCGTGGGCTGTTCGGCGGCGAGCGCGTCGCCGATGCGCTCGAGCTGGATCTCGGCCATCAGGCGCACCGGCGCTTCGTGCAATCCCAGGCGCTGAGCTCGCAGCCCGACCTGCGCGGCCGACTCCTCGCCGCTGACATACAGCACGCGCGTGTCGGGGGCCAGCGCGGCCAGCACCTGCAGCAGCAGCGTGGACTTGCCGATTCCGGGATCTCCTCCCAGCAGCACGACGCTGCCGGCGACCAGCCCGCCGCCCAGCGCGCGGTCGAGTTCGCCGATTCCGCTGGGCATGTGGCGCTGCGCCGCCGCCTGCACCTGGGCCAGGTCCTGCACCGCCGAGCCGGGAGCCAGCGCAGCCGGGCCCGGGCGCGCGGCGGCGCTGCCCAGTGCGGACGCGCGCGAGCCCGGCGCCGTGCGCGTTTCCACCAGCGTGTTCCAGGCGCCGCAATGCGGGCAGCGGCCCAGCCACTGCGCGGACTGGCCGCCGCAGTCGCTGCACACGAAGGTGGTGCCCGAGCGGGCCATCAAAGCACCTGCACGGGAACCCGGCGGGCCAGTGCGCACATCAGTTCGTAGCCCAGCGTGCCGCAGGCCTCGGCGACTTCGTCGATGCCGAGTTCGTCCTGCTGGTGACGACCCCAGCACAGCACCGGGCTGCCGACCTCGGCGGCGCGACCGGCGGCGCGCACCGGGTCGAGGTCGACGGTGACCATGTCCATCGACACGCGTCCCACGATGCGCGTGCGCACTCCATCGACCACGATCGGCGTTCCGGTCGGCGCGTGGCGCGGATAGCCGTCGGCATAGCCCAGCGCGGCGACTCCGACGCGCATGGCGCGTTCGGCGCGGAACCCCGCGCCATAGCCCACCGCGTCGCCGGCGGCGACCGACTGCACACCGATGATTCGCGTGACCAGGCTCATCGCCGGGCGCAATTGCCAGTGACCGGCGTCCGGCACCGTGCCGGTCGGCGACGCTCCGTACAGCATGATGCCCGGGCGAACCCAGTCGCCGAGCACCGCGTCGGCATCGGCTCGCGCCGGCAGCGAGCCGTGCCCGTAGCGCAGCAGCGCCGCCGAATTGCACAGGCTGCGCTCGCCGGGAAGGCCGTCGGCCTCGCTGCCGAATACCTCCAGCGCGCTGTCGATTCCCTGCGCACCGTCGGCGGTGGCGAAATGGGTCATGTGCGAGATCGCGCCCACGGCGGGGATTTCCCGCAGGCGCTGCCAGGCCGCTCGATATTGCCCCGGCGTGAAGCCCAGCCGGTTCATGCCGCTGTTGAGCTTGAGGAACACGCGGTGCGCACGCGCCTTGCGGCGCGACGCCAGCCAGTGGATCTGCATCGGGTCGTGCACCACGTGCCACAGGTTCAGGCGTTCGCAGGTGGCGAGGTCGTCCAGGCCGAAGCAGCCCTCGAGCAGCAGGATCGGGCCGCCCCAGCCCAGTGCGCGCAGGGTTTCCGCCTCGGCCAGGTCGAGCAGCGCGAAACCGTCGGCCCCGCGCAGCGCCGGGAACACGCGTTCGATGCCATGCCCGTAGGCGTTGGCCTTGACCACCGCCCAGACCCTGGCGCGTCCCGCGGCTGCGCGCGCCCGCGCCAGGTTGTGGCGCAGGGCATCGAGCGAAATGGTGGCCTGGATCGGACGTGACATGGCTCGCAGCAGTGTAGTGCCTTCGCCCCCTGCGCCCGGCAGGTGCTGTGCTATAAAGATTCGTTCCCGCACAGGCCAGCAGCGCCGCCGCGGCTGCGCTGTTCGCATCACGGAATGAAAAAAGGCTTTTACTGGATCATGGCGGCGCAGTTCTTCTCGTCGCTGGCCGACAATGCCCTGCTCATCGCGGCCATCGCGCTGCTGGTCCAGTTGAAGTCCCCGGGCTGGATGACCCCGCTTCTGAAGTTCTTTTTCACGGTGTCCTACGTGCTGCTGGCGCCGTTCGTAGGCGGTTTCGCGGACTCGCTGCGCAAGGGCCAGGTCATGCTGATCACCAACCTGGTCAAGCTGCTGGGCCTGCTGCTGATGCTGTTCGGCACGCATCCGCTGTGGTCCTACGCGGTGGTCGGCCTGGGAGCCGCCGCGTATTCACCGGCCAAGTACGGCATTCTTACCGAGCTGCTGCCGCCGCAGCAGCTGGTCGCGGCGAACGGCTGGATCGAAGGCACCACGGTCGGCTCGATCATTCTCGGCACCGTGCTGGGCGGCTTCCTGGTCAGCCAGCAGGCGGCCGCGTGGCTGATCGGCGTCGCTCCGGTGCACGCGCTGGGCATGCATGGCGCGGCCGACGCCGCGCTGGTCGTGATCGCCGTGGTCTACGTGGTCGCCGCGCTTTGCAACCTTCGCATTCCCGACACCGGTGCGCGCTATCCGCACCAGACCATCAATCCCCTGCGGCAGATGTCCGAATTCGTGCATTGCACGCGCGTGCTGTGGAGCGACCGGCTCGGCCAGATCTCGATGGCGGTGACCACCTTGTTCTGGGGGGCTGGCGCAACCCTGCAGTTCATCGTGATCAAGTGGGCCGAGGCGGCCTTGGGCCTGAACCTCAGCAACGCGGCCGTATTGCAGGCCACGGTGGCTTTCGGAATCGCGCTCGGCGCCATGTTCGCAGCCACGCGCGTACCGCTGAAGAACAGCCTGCGCGTGCTTCCGGTGGGGCTGGGCATGGGCGTGGTGTGCATGGTGGTGGCGCTGTACTCGCGCGACGTGGTTCCCGACCTGCAACTGTCGATCGGCAACCTGCACCTGCCGCTGTACCTGCTGCTGGCGGGGGTGTTCATGGTGCTCATCGGAGCCATGGCCGGCTACTTCGTCGTGCCGATGAACGCTCTGCTGCAGCACCGAGGCTACGTACTGCTTTCCGCCGGGCATTCGATCGCGGTGCAGAACTTCAATGAAAACGTCAGCGTGCTGGCCATGCTCGGCCTGTACTCGCTGCTCATCAGCCTGGACCTTTCGGTGCGTTCGACCATGATGCTGTTCGGGGTGTTCATCGTCGGCAGCATGTGGCTGGTGATGCGCTGGAACGCCTGGAACATGCGTCAGCGCGACTGGACCCAGCTCATCGGCGAGTCGCGCCATCCGGCGCCGCACCAGCCCTGATCCCTTCGGGCATTGCCGTGAACTCCTTGCGCCTGGGCCCGCTGTTGCTGCCATTGACTCCGCTGCTGTTGCTGCTGGCCTGGTGGCTGGCCGACCTGCTGGCAGGCGCCGTCGCGCGACGCGATGCCCCAGGCGCCGATGCCCGGCCGGGGTCGGCGTTGCTGGTCGCGGCGCTGTGCGGGCTGCTGGTGGCGCGCGTGGTGTTCGTCGTGCGCTGGCTGCCGCAGATGCACGGCGCGCTCGCCATGCTCGACGTGCGCGACGGCGGTTTCGACGCCACCGCCGGCTGGCTGGCCGCCGGGCTGGTGCTGCTGTCGTGGGGGCTGCGCCGCGCCCGCTTGCGGCGCGCTCTGGGTGCGGGCTTCGCCGCCGCGCTGCTGGTCACGCTGGCCGGGCAGGCGCTGATGCGCGCGCTGCAGCCGGCGCCGCGACCGCTGCCGGTGCTGGCCCTGCGCGACCTGCAGGGCAGGCCGCTGGCGCTGGACAGCCTGCGGGGGCGGCCGCTGGTGATCAACCTTTGGGCGACCTGGTGCCCGCCCTGCAGGCGCGAGCTGCCGATGCTCCTGCAACGCGCAGCGACCGAGCGCGATGCGCGCATCGTGCTGGCCGACCAGGGCGAGTCGCCGCAGGCCGTGCGGGCGTTGCTGGGCCAGCTCGGCCATGCCGACGCCCCGCAGGTCGTGCTCGACACCCGGCGCGCGCTGGCCGCCTACTACGACGCCCCCGGATACCCGACGACGCTGTTCATCCGCCCCGACGGAAACCTCGACCGCATGTACGTCGGCGAGATGTCGGCGGCAACGCTGCAGCAGGGCATCGCGCGCCTGCGCGCGCAGGCGCGATGACGAGCAAGGATTCGCGCGCCACGCCTTGGCTGGCGGTCGCCGGGCTGGGCTTGAGCGCGCTGGTGTGGGGTCTGTCGTGGTGGCCCGTGCGCCACGCGCACGCGCTGGGCGTGCAGCCGCTGTGGACCACCGCGCTGGTGTACGTGCCCGGCACGCTGGCCGTCTTGCTGGCGCGTCCCGCCGCGCTGGTGCGCGTGCTGCGCAGCCGCCAGCTGTGGCTGGTGGCGCTGTCCGCGGGGGGCGCCAACGTCTGCTTCAACCTCGGCGTCGCGCTCGGCGATGTCGTGCGCGTGGTGTTGCTGTTCTACCTGATGCCGGTGTGGGCCACGCTGCTGGCGCGCCCGCTGCTCGGCGAGCGAGTCGGCCCTGCCGGCTGGCTGCGACTGGCGGTGGCCCTGTGCGGCGCGCTGGTCGTGCTGTGGCCGCACGACGGCGGCTTGCCGCTGCCGCGCCAGGCAGCGGATTGGCTCGGCCTGTGCGGCGGAGCCTTCTTCGCGCTGAACAACGTGCTGTTGCGGCGCTGCGCGGACGAGGCTGCGCCGCCGCGCATGCTGGCCATGTTCTGCGGCGGCCTGGTCTGCGGCGCCACGCTGGCCTGGCTGTCGCAGCGCCTGGGCTGGGCACCGGCCCTTCCGGCGCTCGACGGTTCCTGGCTGCTGCCCGTGGGCCTTCTCGGGCTCGCCATGCTTGCCGGCAGTTTCGGCCTGCAGTACGGCGCGGCACGCCTGCCGGCTGCGCTGACGGCGGTGATCATGATGCTGGAGATCGTGTTCGCGAGCCTGAGCTCGGCGCTGCTGGGCGCCAGCCATCCGGGTCCGCAGGCCCTGGCCGGCGGCCTGCTGATCGCGCTCGGCGTGGTGTTCGGCGCGCTGGCCGAGGCGCGTGCCGAGCGTCGCGCCGGGGCCGCGTCGCGGCCCGCCGAGGAGCACAATGACGGCGTGCACGGCGCGGCGCATGCCGCGCGGAGGAGACCATGATGACGGCCCGGACCCCGGCCCCCGAAGGCACGGTCGGCGATGCCCCCGGCGCGCCCGCCGGCACCACGTTGTTCGATTTCAGCGCGCGCGACATCCACGGCCAGGAACAGCCGCTGTCGCGTTGGCGCTCGCAGGTGCTGCTGGTGGTCAACACGGCGAGCGCCTGCGGCTACACGCCGCAGTACGCCGGACTGCAGGCGCTGCATCACGCCTACCGCGCGCGCGGCTTCAGCGTGCTGGCCTTCCCCTGCAACCAGTTCGGCGCCCAGGAGCCCGGCTCGGCGGCGCAGATCGAGGCCTTTTGCGAAAGCAACTACGGCGTGGAATTCCCGCTGTTCGACAAGATCGACGTCAACGGCGCCCACGCCCACCCGTTGTGGCGCTGGCTGAAGGCGCAGGCCAGCGGGGTGCTGGGCACCGAGGCCATCAAGTGGAATTTCACCAAGTTCCTGGTCGGCCGCGACGGGCAGGTGATCCGGCGCTACGCGCCGCAGACCCAGCCGGACTCGCTGCGCGCCGACATCGAGATGGCGCTGGACGCGCAGGGCGCCTGAGCGGCGCGGCGATCGGACACGGCCCGGGCGCGCCGTGTCCCGGCCTTCAACCGGGTTCGCTCCCGTCCCGCTCGCGCAGCGCCACCAGCGGCTGCACCTGGGGCGCTCGCAGCCGAGGGCGCTGTGCCGGCATTTCGCGCAGCGGTTCGACCTCGTGCAGGCTTTGCAGGCAGCGCACGGCGAGGTCCTGGTAGGTGCGCGTGCCCTCGTCCTTCCAGGCCATTTCCTGCTCCGTCAGCGCGCGCCTGATGCGCGCCGGCACGCCCGCCACCAGGGTGCGCGGCGGGATCACCATCGCCGCCGGCACGAAGGCGCAGGCGGCGACGATGGAACGCTCGCCGACCTCGGCGTCGTCCATGACCACCGCGTTCATGCCGACCAGCGCGTCGCGGTGCACGATGCAGCTGTGCAGCACGGCTCCATGGCCGATGTGTCCTCCGGCATGCACGATGGTGTCGTGCCCGGGAAAGCCGTGCATGACGCAGGAGTCCTGCACGTTGCTGCCTTCGTGCAGCACGATGCGCCCGAAGTCGCCGCGCAGGCTGGCGCAGGGGCCGACATAGCAGCCGGGGCCGACCTCGACGTCGCCGATCAGCACCGCGGTGGGGTGCACGTAGGCGCTGGGGTGGACCACGGGTACGACGCCGTCGATGGAGTAGCAGGGCATGGGTTGGCGGCCTGGGTCAGGGTTTGTACGGAGGGGGCACGGACTTGTCGCGGCCAAAGGTTCGAGCCTAGTATTGACCGACCGGTTGGTCAATATTGCGCTGCGGGGTCCGCGCCCGGCAGCGGCGCATGCGAGGGCCGCCGGGCCCGTTGCGTGTTCCGGCTGGAGGCGTCGCGTCGCACGCCGCGGCCTGCCTTGCATCGTCCCGTCGAGTCTGCCCCATCCATTCGAGTCCGCCCCATGACTGCCAGTGCCGTTCCCGTGTTGCTCAGCGAGCGCGATGGCGCCGTGCTCACGCTGCGCCTGAATCGCCCCGAGGCCCTGAACGCGCTCGATGCGCAGACCTGCGGGGCGCTGCTGCTGGCGCTCGAGGCGGCGGCGGCCGACCCGCAGGTGCGCTGCGTGGTGCTGGCCGCGTCGGGGCGCGCGTTCTGCGCCGGCCAGGATCTGCGCGATCGGGCGGTTTCCCCCGAAGGCGGGCCGAAGGACCTGGGTGCCGTGGTGTCCGAGCGCTACAGGCCGCTGGTGTTGCGCCTGCGCTCCATGCCGGTGCCCACGCTGGCCGCGGTGGGTGGGGTGGCGGCGGGTGCAGGCGCGGCGCTGGCGCTGATGTGCGATGTCGTGCTCGCACGGCGCCAGGCCTCGTTCCTGCAGGCCTTCGCGGCGATCGCGCTGGTGCCCGACAGCGGCAGCACATGGGTGCTTCCCCGCCTGGTCGGGCGCGCTCGTTCGCTCGGCATGTGCCTGCTCGGCGACAAGCTGTCGGCGGCACAGGCCGAGCAGTTCGGCCTGATCTGGAAATGCGTCGACGACGAAGGCTTCGACAGCGAGGTGGCGGCGCTGGCGCGCCGCCTGGCGGCGCAACCGTCGCGCGCGCTGGCGCGCACCCGCGAACTGCTCGACGCCGGCGCCACCGCGAGCCTGGAGCAGGCGCTGGACGCCGAGGCGGCGGCGCAGCGCGAACTCGGATTCGCCGCCGACTTCGCCGAGGGCGTGACGGCCTTCACGCAAAAGCGCGCGCCGCGCTTCACCGATCGTTGAGCGGGATACGCGCCGGCCCCGCGGCCCGGTGCGTCGTCGCGCTTGTCCACCCACCGGCGCGCACCGGCGCGCCACCTGCCGGAGAACACCCTTGTCCTCGTCCCCATCCCCTGCCGATGCGCAAGCGCAGCAAGTCGCCGAACGCGTGCGCGAGGTCATGCTGGCCGACGACCATGCCACGCGCGCGCTGGGCATCGAGATCGCCGAGGTGGGCCCGGGGCGTGCGCTGGCGCGCATGCAGGTGCGCCGCGACATGCTCAACGGCTTCGGCATCTGCCACGGCGGGCTGATCACCACGCTGGCCGACACGGCCTTCGCATACGCCTGCAATTCCGCCAACCACGTCACGGTGGCGGCCGGCGTGAGCGTGGACTTCGTCGCCCCCGCGCACGAGGGAGACCTGCTCAGCGCGCATTGCGAGCAACGCACGCAGCAGGCACGCACCGGGGTGTACGACGTGCTGGTGCGCAACCAGCATGGCCACACGGTCGCGCTGATGCGCGGGCGCTCGCACCGCCTGAAGTCGCGCCAGGTGTTCGCCGAGCAAGACGCCGACGGCGCCGGCCAGCCCGCAGCGCGAGCCTGACCCGGCACCCCGAACCCACAACGAGGAGACACAGCCATGAACCAGGCCCGAAGCGCCGCCGGCGCGGTGCTCGATGCGATCGAGACGGCGAGCCGCGACGAGATCGGCGCGCTGCAGTTGCAGCGCCTGCGCCAGACCCTGCGGCATGCCTACGACAACGTGCCGCACTATCGTCGGGCCTTCGACGCGCGCGGCGTGCACCCGGACGACCTGCGCAGCCTCGACGATCTGGCGCGCTTTCCGTTCACGACCAAGTCCGACCTGCGCGACAACTACCCCTTCGGCATGTTCGCCGTGCCCCGCGAGCAGATCGTTCGCGTGCATGCCTCGTCCGGCACCACCGGAAAGCCCACGGTGGTCGGCTACACGCGGCGCGACATCGATACCTGGGCCGAGCTGGTGGCGCGTTCCATTCGCGCGGCGGGCGGCAAGCCGGGGGACATCGTGCACGTGGCCTACGGCTACGGGCTGTTCACCGGTGGGCTCGGAGCGCATTACGGGGCCGAGCGCCTGGGCTGCACCGTGGTGCCGATGTCGGGCGGCCAGACCGAGAAGCAGGTGCAGCTGATCCGCGATTTCCGCCCGGACATCATCATGGTCACGCCGAGCTACATGCAGGTGATCGTCGAGGAGTTCGCGCGCCAGGGGCTCGACGCCCGCGAATGCTCGCTGCGCGTGGGCATTTTCGGCGCCGAGCCGTGGACCGAGGCCATGCGCGCCGAGATCGAGCACAAGGCCGGCATCAAGGCCGCCGACATCTACGGGCTCAGCGAGGTCATGGGCCCGGGAGTGGCCAGCGAATGCGTGGAGACGCAGGACGGCCCGGTGATCTGGGAGGACCATTTCTACCCCGAGATCATCGACCCCGTCAGCGGACAGCCCTTGCCCGAGGGCAGCGAGGGCGAGTTGGTGTTCACCAGCCTGACCAAGGAGGGCCTGCCGATCATCCGCTACCGCACGCGCGACCTCACGCGCTTGCTGCCGCCGACGGCACGTGCCTTCCGCCGCATGGGCAAGATCGTCGGTCGCAGCGACGACATGCTGATCGTGCGCGGGGTCAACATGTTCCCGACCCAGGTCGAGGAGATCGTGCTGCAGCACGAGATGCTGTCGGGCCAGTACCAGATCCACCTCAGCCGCGACGGTCACCTCGACCGCGTGGAGATCCACTGCGAGGTGCAGCCCGAGCATGCACAGGCCACGGAGGCGCAGCGCGAGCAGGTGGCGCAATGGGTGGCGCATCGCATCAAGACCCTGGTGGGCTTGAGCACGCGCGTGGTCGTGCTGCCTCCCGATTCCCTCGAGCGCACGCTGACCGGCAAGGCGCGCCGCGTGTTCGACCACCGTCCGCGCACGGCCTGACTTCATGGCACGTGGACGAGCCCCGCAGTACGACGAGCAGCGCGCGCTGATCCTGGCGCAGGCGGCGCGCCTGTTCGCCCAGCAAGGCTTCATGGCGACGTCGATGAACCAGGTCGCCGAGGCCTGCGGCCTGTCGAAGGCCGCGCTGTACCACTACTTTCGCGACAAGTACGCGCTGGCCGCGCACATCGCCGAGACCCACGTGCGCCAGCTGCTCGACGTGGTGGTTCGCGTGCAGGCCGGCTGCGACGACCCGCAGCGCCTGCTGCCGGCGCTGATCGAGCACTTCGTGCGCGAGTACGCCAGCGCGCAGGACGCGCATCGCGTGCTCACCGAGGACGTGCGCTTCCTGGCCGACGAGGACCGCCAGCGCATTCTTCAGGTCGAGCGCGAGGTGGTCACGCGTTTCGCGCAGGCCATGCACGCGTTGCGCCCGCAGTTGCGCGAGCGCCAGGTCGACAAGGCGCTGGCCATGCTGCTGTTCGGAATGATCAACTGGCTGTTCACCTGGTTCAAGGCCGGGCGCGGGCTCGACTACGAGCAGCTGGCACCGATGGTGGCCGACCTGTTCCTGCACGGCATGATCGACATGAACCTGCCGCCGCCGGGTCCCGGCGGCGGACCGCACGACGTATCCGAAGAACCCCTTTCGACGAGGAAAACATCATGAGTACGCTTCCCCAGGCCTGGATCATCGATGCCTGCAGAACCCCCTTCGGGCGCTACGGCGGCGCGTTGTCGAGCGTGCGCGCCGACGACCTCGGAGCGGCTCCGATCCGCGCGTTGATGCAACGCCACGCCAGCGTCGACTGGGGCGCGCTCGACGAGGTGGTGTACGGCTGCGCCAACCAGGCCGGCGAGGACAACCGCAACGTCGCGCGCATGGTGGCGCTGCTCGCCGGGCTGCCGGTGCAGGTGGCCGGGCACACCGTGAATCGGCTGTGCGCCTCCGGCATGGAGGCGGTGTCGCAGGCGGCGCGCGCGACTCGTTGCGGCGAGGCCGACCTGGTGATCGCCGGCGGCGTGGAAAGCATGTCGCGCGCGCCCTTCGTGATGGGCAAGGCCGACACGGCGTTCTCGCGCAGCGCGCGAGTCGAGGACACGACCATCGGCTGGCGTTTCATCAACCCGGCGATGAAAAGAATGTACGGGGTCGACTCGATGCCGGAGACGGCCGAGAACGTCGCCGTCGACTTCCAGGTCTCGCGCGCCGACCAGGACGCCTTCGCGTTGCGCTCCCAGCAGCGCTGCCAGGCCGCGCAGCAGGCCGGCTTCTTCGACTCCGAGATCATCCCGGTGGCCGCGCCGCGCGGGCGCGGCGAGCCCGTCGAGGTGCGGCTCGACGAGCACCCGCGCCCGGAAACCACGCTGGAGCAGCTGGCACGCCTCAAGCCGGTCGTGCGCGAGGGCGGCAGCGTCACCGCGGGCAACGCCTCCGGTGTCAACGATGGCGCCTGCGCGCTGCTGCTGGCCTCCGACGCCGCCGTGCGGCGCTACGGTCTCGTGCCGCGTGCGCGGGTGGTCGGCGCGGCGGCTGCCGGGGTGGAGCCGCGCATCATGGGGATCGGTCCGGTGCCGGCGGTGCGCAAGCTGCTGGGACGCATCGGCTGGGAGCTGGGGCAGGTCGACGCCATCGAGCTCAACGAGGCCTTCGCGTCGCAGTCGCTGGCGGTGCTGCGCCAGCTCGGGCTGGCCGACGACGAGGCCCGCGTCAATCCCAACGGCGGTGCCATCGCGCTCGGGCATCCGCTGGGCGCCTCCGGCGCGCGCCTGATCCTGACGGCGCTGAACCAGCTCGAACGAACCGGGGCCAGGCGCGCGCTCGCCACGATGTGCGTGGGGGTCGGCCAGGGCGGCGCGCTGGCCATCGAACGCGCCTGAACCAGGAGCCCGGACATGCATCCTCCCATTCTGCAAAGCTATCTCGCCGGCCAGTGGTTCGGCAGCGAGCCTGGCCAGGCGCTGCACGATGCGGCCAGCGGCGCCGTGGTCGCGCATACCCACGCCGGGCTGGGCGATTTCGAGGCCGCGCTGCAATACGGCCGCGGCACCGGCGTGCGCGCGCTGCTCGAACTCGACTTCCAGCAGCGCGCGGCGCGCCTGAAGGCCCTGGCCAGGTACCTGGCCGAGCACAAGGAGACGCTGTACGAGTGGTCGCTGTACACCGGCGCCACGCGCAACGACGGCTGGATCGACATCGAAGGCGGCATCGGCACGCTGTTCTCGTACGCCAGCATGGGCTCGCAGGAGCTTCCCGCCGGCAACGTGGTGCACGAGGGCCCGGTGGTCACGCTGGGCAAGCAGGGGCAGTTCGTCGGCAGCCACATCCTGGTGCCGCGCGAAGGCGTCGCGGTGCACATCGACGCCTTCAACTTTCCGGTCTGGGGCCTGCTGGAGAAATTCGCGCCGAGCTTTCTCGCCGGCATGCCCTGCATCGCCAAGCCCGCCACGTCCACCGGCTACCTGACCTGGGCGCTGGTGCGCCTGATGCTGGAGTCGGGGCTGCTGCCCGAGGGGTGCCTGCAACTGGTCATCGGCTCCACCGGCGACCTGCTCGACCGCCTGGGCGGGCAGGACGCGGTGACCTTCACCGGCTCGGCCGCCACCGCGGCCAGGCTGCGCGCCAACCCCAAGCTGCTGGAGCGCGGAGTTCCCTTCAACGCCGAGGCCGATTCGCTCAACAGCGCGATCCTGGCTCCCGACGTGCAGGCCTCCGACCCCGAGTTCGAACTGTTCGTGCGCGAGGTGGTGCGCGAGATGCGGGTCAAGGCCGGGCAGAAATGCACCGCGATCCGGCGCATCCTGGTGCCGCGCCGGCATCTGGACGCGCTCGGCGCCAGCCTCGCCGCCAAGCTGGCGGCCCTGCGCATCGGCGACCCCCGGCTGCCCGAGGTGCAGATGGGCCCGCTGGCAAGCAAGGATCAGCAACGCGACGTGGGAGAGGCGCTGCAGCGCCTGCGCGCGTGCTGCGACACCGTGTTCGACGGCAGCACACAGCCTGCATGGGCGGGCGTGGGTGCCGAGCAGGGCGCGTTCTTCGCGCCCACGCTGCTGGCCTGCCCGCGACCGGCGGAGGTCGCTGCGGTGCACGACGTGGAGGTGTTCGGCCCGGTCAGCACCCTGATGCCCTACGACGATCTGGACGACGCGCTGGAACTGGCCGCGCGCGGGCAGGGCAGCCTGGTGGCCACGCTGGCCACGCGCGACCCGCTGCTGGCGGCGCGCGCAGTGCGCCGCGCCGCCGTGCACCACGGGCGCATCCTGGTGCTCGACGAGCAGGCGGCGAAGGAGTCCACCGGACACGGCTCGCCGCTGCCTGCGCTCAAGCATGGCGGCCCGGGGCGAGCCGGAGGCGGCGAGGAGCTCGGCGGCATGCGCGCGGTGGCCCACTACCTGCAGCGTGCCGCGGTGCAGGGCTCGCCGACCATGCTCGGAGCGGTGGTCGGCGAGTACGTGCGCGGGGGCCGGCGCATCGAGGGCGAGGTGCATCCCTTCAGGCGCCATTTCGAGGAACTGCGCATCGGGGAATCCCTGCTCAGCCACCGGCGCACGGTGACCGAGGCCGACATCGTCAATTTCGGATGCCTGTCCGGAGATTATTTCTACATGCATTTCGACGACATCGCGGCACGCGAGTCGGCGTTCGGCCAGCGTATCGCCCATGGTTATTTCGTGTTGTCGGCGGCCGCCGGGCTGTTCGTGTCGCCGGCTCCGGGCCCGGTGCTGGCCAACTACGGCATGGACAACCTGCGCTTCGTCAAGCCCGTTCGGATCGGCGACACTATCCAGGCGCGGCTGACCTGCAAGCGCAAGATCGACCGCCGCAAGACCGACGCGCAGGGCCGTGGCCAGGGCGTGGTGGCATGGGACGTCGAGGTGCGCAACCAGGAAGGCGAACTGGTGGCCAGCTACGACATCCTGACCCTGGTCGCCAAGCGCGAAGCACCCGGGCAGGCAAGCTGAGTGCCCCCAGGGCCGGGCTGCGCCCAGCCCGCCCCCCGAGGGGGTCGAGGAAACTTGGGGCGGCCCTGCGTTTCCTCGTGAGCGGTGGTCGGGACTTTGGCGGGGCCGGGCTGCGCCGGTCCGGCATTTGCGCCACAATCCGCGTAGTCCGGGGCGGCGCTGGCCGGCCCGCCGATTCCTGGAGAGGCCACGCATGGGAAACCGACTCAGCGCCATCACCACACGCACCGGCGACGCCGGAACCACCGGGCTGGGTGACGGCTCGCGCTGCTCGAAGGCCGCTCCGCGCATCGAGGCGCTGGGTGACGTGGACGAACTCAACGCCCATCTCGGGCTGCTGCTGTGCGAAAGCCTGCCGCAGCCCGCGCGGGAACTGCTGGTGCGCGTGCAGCACGACCTGTTCGACCTCGGCGGCGAACTGGCCGTGCCGGGCATGAGCGTGCTCGCCGAGTCGGCGCTGGCCCGGCTCGATGACGCCATCGCCCGCATCAATGCCGGCCTGCCGCCGCTGCGCGAGTTCATCCTGCCGGGAGGCACTCGTGCGGCCAGCCAGGCCCATGTCTGCCGCACGGTGGCCCGGCGCGCCGAGCGCGCCGTGGTGCGCCTGGCCGAAGCCGGCGCCGCAGCCGGGGGCAGCGCGGAGGCCGCCGGCCCCGCGCTCGCGCTGCGCTACCTCAACCGCCTGTCGGACCTGCTGTTCGTGCTGGCGCGCGAGCTCAACGGTGCCGGCAACGAGACCTTCTGGGACCACGAGCGGGAGCACGAGCGCGGCGCAAAGCATGGCGCCGGCCCCGACGCGCAACTCGCGCAGCCCACCGATCCGTAACATTTCGTCATGTGCCCTGCATGCTGCGTACACAAGCCGCATGCATGATCGGCGGCTGGCGTGGCGCTGCACGCCCGCTGCCGCGGCCGCGGCAGCGGCAGCCATGCGGCGGCCTCCGTCGTCCCCGATGCCCGCGCCCGGCTGCGCCAGCCGGGAACCTGCAACCCTTGCGTGCCCTGCCCGAAGATGCCCGATCCGACCCCCGAGTCCGCTTCCGTAGTTCCCGCGGCGCGCCGGCGCTGGCCCTGGCTGGTCGTGCTGCTCGCGCTGCTGGCGGCCGGCGGCGGAGTCTGGTGGTACAGCGCACGTCACGGCGCCGCCGGCGGGCCCGGCATGGGGCGCCGCGGCTTCGCTGCTTCGGCGCAGGCTGCGGTGACCGCGGCCGTCGCGCGTGAGCAGACCGTGCCGGTGTGGCTCACCGCGCTCGGCACCGTGACGCCCCACACGCTGGCCAGCGTGATGCCGCGTGTTTCCGGGCTGCTGCTCAGCGTGGACTTCCACCAGGGCCAGAAGGTGCGCGCCGGGCAGCTGCTGGCGACCATCGACCCGCGTCCGTTCCGCATCGCCGTCGAGCAGGCCACGGCGCAGCGCGAGCAGACCGCCGCGCAACTCGCCGGGGCGCGCCGTGACCTGGCGCGGTACGAGACCCTGCTGGCGCAGGATTCGGTGTCGGCGCAGCAGGTGTCGGACCAGCGCGCCACCGTGGCGCAGCTGCAGGCCCAGCTCGACGCCAACACCGCCGCGCTGGACAACGCTCGCCTGCAGTTGCAATGGACCCGCATCACCGCACCGGTTTCGGGAATCGCCGGGCTGCGCCAGGTCGACCCCGGCAACATGGTCGGCACCTCGGGCGCCGTCGGAGTGTCGTCCAGTACCTCGACCGGATCCGCGCAGGGCAGTGGCTCGGCCGGGCCCACGCCGATCGTCACCATCGCCCAGGTGCAGCCGATCGAGGTGACCTTCGCGCTGCCGCAGGCCCAGGTCGCGCAACTGCTCCAGCAACTGGGCGCGGGGCAGCACGCGCTGGTGCAGGCGTGGGATGCCTCCGATTCGCGCATGCTGGCGCAGGGCACGTTGCTGGCGGCGGACAACCAGATCTCGACCAGCACCGGCACGCTGGCGCTGCGCGCCCGCTTCGACAATGCCGGGCTGACCCTGTACCCGAACCAGTTCGTCAACGTGCGCGTGCTGGAGCAACGAATTGCCCACGCCGTGATGGTGCCCAGCACCGCGCTGGCCGTGGGGGCCGGGGGCGACTATGTCTACGTCATCGGCGCCGGCGACAAGGTGCAGCTGCGCCATGTGCGCGCGGGCGTGGCCTGGCAGGGCATGACGCAGGTGGTGTCGGGGCTGCGGCCGGGCGAGCGCGTGGTCACCGCCGGGCTCGACCACCTGCGCGACGGGGCCAGCGTGCGCGTGGTGCCGGCGCAGCCGGCTTCCGGGGCGGCCGCGCCGGCCTCGCGTCCGGCCGCGCGCGCATCGGCGCGCGCGACCTCGCGCGCACGCTGACATGGCTGTCGAGTCCCCGCACGAGCAGCCGCCGGCGCCGGCCGACGGCCTGGAACGGCCGAGTCCGTCGCGCCTGTTCATCCTGCGCCCGATCGCCACGTCGCTGCTCATGGTGGCGGTGCTGGTGGCCGGGCTGATCGGCCTGCGCCTGCTGCCCCAGGCTCCGCTGCCGGAGGTCGACTACCCGACCATCCAGGTCACCACGCTGTATCCGGGCGCCAGCCCCGACGTCATGTCGTCGTCGGTCACGGCGCCTCTGGAGCGCCAGTTCGGGCAGATGCCGGGGCTGGCGCAGATGTGGTCGGTGAGCTCCGGGGGCGCTTCGGTGATCACGCTGCGCTTCGACCTGTCGCTGCGCCTGGACATCGCCGAGCAGGAGGTGCAGGCGGCGATCAACGCGGCCGGCTCGATGCTGCCCGCCGACCTGCCGCAGCCTCCCGTGTACGCGAAGGTCAACCCGGCCGACGCGCCGGTGATCACGCTCGGGCTGACGTCGCGCTCGCTGCCGCTGACCACCCTGTACGACCTGGCCGACACGCGGCTTTCGCAAAAGCTCTCGCAGGTCCCGGGGGTCGGGCTGGTCACGCTGTCGGGCGGCAACAAGCCGGCGGTGCGCGTGCGCGTGGATGCGCGAGCGCTGGCCGCGCTGGGCATCGGGCTCGACGCCGTGCGCACGGCCATCGGCGCGGCCAACGTGCACACGCCGAAGGGCAGCATCGACGGCACCCAGCAGGCCTTCACCATCGACGCCGACGACCAGCTGCGCTCGCCCCAGGCCTATCGCGACCTGATCATCGGCTACAGCCGTGGCGCCGCGGTGCGCCTGGGCGACGTCGCCAGCATCGACACCGGCGCCGAAAACGCGTGGCAGGCGGCGCTGGTCGACGGGCGCCCGGGCATTGTCATCAACGTGCAGCGCCAGCCCGGAGCCAACGTGATCCAGGTGGTGGACCAGATCCACGCGCTGTTGCCCGAACTGCGCCGCCAACTGCCGGCGGCGGCCTCGTTGCAGGTGCTGTCCGACCGCACCGTGACCATTCGCGCCGCCATTTCCGACGTCAGTTTCGAGCTGCTGCTGTCGGTGCTGCTGGTGGTGCTGGTGATCTTCGCCTTCCTGCGCGACCTGCGCGCCACCTTCATCCCCGCCACCGCGGTGCCGCTGGCGCTGATCGGCACCTTCGGCGCCATGTACCTGCTGGGTTTCTCGGTCAACACCCTGACCCTGATGGCCCTGACCGTGGCGACGGGCTTCGTGGTCGACGACGCCATCGTGATGATCGAGAACGTGGCGCGCTACATCGAGGCCGGCGAGCCGCCGCTGCGGGCGGCGCTCAAAGGGGCGGGGCAGATCGGCTTCACCATCATCTCGCTGACCTTCTCGCTGATCGCGGTGCTGATTCCGCTGCTGTTCATGGGCGACGTCGTCGGACGCCTGTTCCGCGAGTTCGCCATCACGCTGGCGGTGGCCATCGTGATCTCGGCCGCGGTGTCGCTGAGCTTCACGCCCATGTTGTGCGCGCGCCTGCTGCGCCGCGTGCCCGAGCAAAGCCACGGGCGCCTGTGGCATGCCTCGGGCCAGGTGTTCGAGCGCCTGGCGGCCGGCTATGCGCGAAGCCTGGCCTGGGTGCTCGGGCACCGGCGCGCCGTGCTGCTGGGCACGCTGGCGCTGGTGCTGTTCACCGCGGCTTTGTACGCGGTGGTTCCCAAGGGCTTTTTCCCGACCCAGGACACCGGCCTGATCCAGGGCACCACGCTGGCTCCGCAGGACGTGTCCTTTTCCGCCATGCAGCAGCGCCAGCGCGCGCTCGTGCTGGCGCTGCTGCGCGACCCGGCGGTGGCCAGCGTGTCGGCGATCGCCGGCATCGACGGCGTCAACACCACGATGAACAGTTCGCGCCTGCTGATCAGCCTGGTGCCGCTGGCACAGCGCGGCGAGCGCGTGGGCCCGGTCATGCAGCGCCTGCAGCGCCTGGCGGCCAAGGTGCCGGGAATCGAGTTGTTCCTGCAGCCGGTGCAGGACCTGAGCATCGACGACCTGCGCAGCCGCTACACCTACCAGTTCAGCCTTTCGGCCACCAGCCGCGCAGCGCTGGGCTCGGCGCTGCACGCGCTGTTGCCGCGCCTGCGCGCGCTGCCGCAACTCGCCGGAGTCAGCGACGACTTCCAGGATGCCGGGCTGCAGGCCTATGTCCGGGTCGACCGCGCCAGCGCCGCGCGCCTGGGCGTGACCATGAGCGCCATCGACGCCGCGCTGTACGACGCCTTCGGCCAGCGCCTGATTTCCACCATCTTCACGCAGTCGGCGCAGTACCGCGTCGTGCTCGACGTGCGCGTGCCGCCGGGCGCCGGGCTCGCCGCGTTCGACCAGGTCTACGTGAGCACCGCCACCGGCCAGCAGGTGCCGCTGCGCACCGTGGCCAGCGTCGAGCAGCGCACGACGCCGCTGGCGCAGGACCACCTGGGCCAGTTCCCGGCCACGCTGGTGTCCTTCGACGTGGCGCCGTCGGTGTCGCTGGGCGCTGCGGTCAGCGCGATCCGCCAGGCGGCCGCGCAGGCCGGCCTGCCGGCCTCGGTGAGCCTGAGCTTCCAGGGCGCGGCCAGCGCCTTCCAGGCGGCGCTGGCCAACGAACTTTGGCTGCTGCTTGCGGCGGTGGCCACCATGTACATCGTGCTGGGCGTGCTGTACGAAAGCTACGTGCATCCGGTGACCATCCTGTCGACCCTGCCGTCGGCCGGCATCGGCGCGCTGCTGGCGCTGATGGCCAGCGGGCACGACCTGAGCGTGATCGCGATCATCGGCATCGTGCTGCTCATCGGCATCGTGCAGAAGAACGCCATCCTGATGGTCGACTTCGCGCTGGACGCCCAGCGCAACCAGGGCATGCCGGCCGAGCAGGCGATGCTGCAGGCTGCGCGCCTGCGCCTGCGACCGATTCTCATGACCACCTTCGCCGCGCTGTTCGGTGCGGTGCCCCTGGTGGTCGGCGGGGGCATGGGCGCCGAGCTGCGCCAGCCGCTGGGCATCTCGCTGATCGGCGGCCTGCTGCTGTCGCAGGTGTTGACCCTCTACACCACGCCGGTGATCTACCTCGGCTTCGACGCGCTGGCCGCGCGCCTGCGGGCGCGCCGCGGGGCGCCCTCGGCGGTGGAGGGGCAGGCGTGAACCTGAGCGCGCCGTTCGTGCGCCGCAGCGTGGCCACCACGCTGCTGGCGCTGGCCGTGGTGCTGGCCGGGATCATCGCCTTTCGCCAGCTCCCGGTGGCGCCGCTGCCGCAGGTCGATTTCCCGACCATCGTGGTCAGCGCCAACCTGGCCGGGGCCAGCCCGGAGGTGATGGCCGCGACGGTGGCCACGCCGCTCGAGCGCGCGCTGGGAAGCATTGCCGGCATCACGCAGATGACCTCGACCAGCGACCTCGGCTCGACCCGCGTGGTGCTGCAGTTCGAGCTGTCCAAGAACATCGACGATGCGGCACGCGAGGTGCAGGCGGCGCTGAACGCGTCGCGCCCGCTGCTGCCCAGCGGCTTGACCGGCAATCCGACCTATCGCAAGGTCAACCCCGCCGACTCGCCGATCATGATCATCGCGCTGACCTCCAGGGCGCTGTCGCGCGGGCAGATGTACGACGCGGCGTCGACCATCCTGGCGCAGAAGATCTCCCAGCTGCCTGGAATCGGCCAGGTCAACGTCGGCGGCTCGGCGCTGCCGGCCGTGCGCGTCGACGTCGACCTGCCGCGCCTGGACGCCATGGGCATCGGCCTGGAGCAACTGCGCCAGGCCATCGTCGATGCCAATGTCGACGGCCCCAAGGGAGCCATCGACAGCGGCGGGCAGCGCTGGCAGGTCGGCGCCAACGACCAGCTCAGCACGCCGGCGCAATACCGCCGGGTCGTCGTTGCCTGGCGCAACGGCGTGGCGGTGCCGTTGTCGCAGGTGGCCTCGGTGACCGAGAGCCAGGAGAACCTGCGCAACATGGGCCTGGCCGACGGCCAGCCCGCGGTGCTGCTGATCGTGTTCCGCCAGCCCGGCGCCAACATCATCCAGGCGGTCGACGGCGTGAAGGCGGCGTTGCCGCAGCTGCGGGCGTCGATCCCGGCGTCGATCGACGTGCGCGTGCTGTCGGACCGAACGACCACCATCCGCGCCTCGCTGCACGAGGTCGAGACCACGCTGGTGCTGGCCGTGCTGCTGGTGGTGCTGGTGGTCTGGCTGTTCCTGCGCGACTGGCGTGCCACCCTCATTCCCGCGCTGGCCGTGCCGATCTCGCTGGTGGGCACCTTCGCCGCCATGTGGGCGCTGGGCTATTCGCTGGACAATCTCTCGCTGATGGCGCTGATCGTCGCCACCGGCTTCGTCGTCGACGACGCCATCGTGGTGACCGAGAACATCTCGCGCCATATCGAGCTGGGCGCCTCGCCGATGCAGGCCGCGCTGCTCGGTTCGCGCGAGGTCGGCTTCACGGTGCTGTCGATGAGCCTGTCGCTGGTCGCGGTGTTCCTGCCGGTGCTGTTCATGGGCGGCATCATCGGGCGCCTGTTCCACGAATTCGCGATGACCCTGGCGGTGGCGATCGGCATCTCGCTGCTGGTGTCGCTGACCGTCACGCCGATGCTGGCGTCGCGCTGGCTGCGTCATCGCCAGCCCGACCGCGCGCCGGGGCGGGCCTCGCTGGCGCTGCAGCGACTGTGGGACGCGGTGCACGACGCCTATGCGCACAGCCTGCGCGCGGCGCTGCGCCACCCGGTGCTGATGCTGCTGGTGTTCGGCGCCAGCATCGTGCTGTCCGGGTACCTGTACGCGGTGGTGCCCAAGGGGTTCTTCCCGACCCAGGACACCGGCTTGCTGCTGGGCTCGGTGCAGGCCGACCAGTCGACGTCGTTCCAGCAGATGAGCCGCAACATGCAGCGCATCGCCGGCATCGTGCGCCGCAATCCGGCCGTGCAGGATGTCATGGCCTTCGCCAGCGGCGGCAGCGGCGGGTTCCTGTACATGCAGCTCAAGCCGATCTCCGAGCGCGTCGGGGTGCAGCAGGTGATGATGCAGATGAACCGCTCGCTGGCCCACCTCGGCGGAGTGCGCGTGTTCATGTTCCCGGGGCAGGACATCCATGTCGGCGGGCGCGCGTCCGCGGCGCTGTACCAGTACACGCTGCAGTCGGGCGACCTGCAGCAGCTGCTGGAGTGGGAGCCGCGCGTGCTCGCCGCGTTCCAGCACATCCCCGGGCTCAGCGACGTCAACAGCGACCAGCAGGCGGCCGGCCTGGAGCTGCGCCTGGTCATCGACCGCGGCGCGGCCGCGCGCCTGGGCGTGCCGGTGGCCAGCATCGACGCGGCGCTGAACGACGCCTTCGGGCAGCGACTGGTCTCCACCATCTACATGCCGCTGAACCAGTACCACGTGGTCATGGAGGCGGCGCCCGACTGGCAGCGCAACCGCGACGCGCTGCAGCGCCTGCACGTGGTCTCGGCCTCCGGAGCGGTGATTCCGCTGTCGCAGCTCGCGCACTACGAGCTTGCGAACACGCCGCTGGCCGTGAACCACCAGGGGCTGTTCGCGGCGTCCACCATCTCCTTCGACCTCGACCCGGGCGTGTCGCTGGGACAGGCCCAGTCGCGCATCCAGCAGGCGATGGCCGAGATCGGGCTGCCGCCCGACATCCATGCCGGCTTCGAGGGCACCGCCAAGGTGTTCGCGCAGACCCTGAACAACCAGCTGCTGTTCATCGTCGCGGCGATCTTCGCCATCTACATCGTGCTGGGCATGCTGTACGAGAGCACGCTGCATCCGCTGACCATCCTGTCCACGCTGCCGCCGGCCGGCGTCGGCGCGGTGCTGGCGCTGCTGCTGTTCCACACCGAGTTCTCGATCATCGCGCTGATCGGCGTGTTCCTGCTCATCGGCATCGTCAAGAAGAACGCCATCCTGATGGTCGACTTCGCGCTGGCCGCCGAGCGCCAGCAGGCCATGGCTCCGCGCGACGCGATCTACCTTGCCGCCACGCTGCGCCTGCGCCCGATCCTGATGACCACCATGTCCGCGCTGTTCACGGCGCTTCCACTGGCGCTGATCACCGGCAACGGCGCCGAGCTGCGCCAGCCGCTGGGAATCTCCATCGCCGGAGGCCTGCTGGTCAGCCAGGTGCTGACCCTCTATACGACCCCGGTGATCTACCTCGAGCTCGACCGCCTGCGCCAGTGGACCTTGCGCCGCTTCGGGCGCAGCGACCACCCGCTTCCTCTGGATTCGCGCCCATGACGACCTCCGTCCGCCTCGTCCGATCGCCGGCCCCGTCGCTCGTGCGTGCCACCCGGGTCGCCGCGCTGGCGCTGCTGCTGGGCGCCTGTTCGGCCACGCCGCCGATGCCGCGGCCGCGGGCCGAGCTGCCCGCGTCGTACTCGGCCGGCCAGGGCTGGCAGCCCGTGGCGGCGGCAGCGGCGATGCCCGCCGACGGTGCCTGGTGGAAAGTGTTCGGCGACGCCGAGCTCGATGCGCTGCAGCGCGGGCTGCTGGCCCACAACCAGAGCCTGGCCGCGCAGCTCGCGGTGTACGACCAGGCGCGTGCCGCGCTGGCGCAGGCACGCGCGGCCTACGCCCCGGTGCTTTCCGGCACGGCCGGCGTCACGCGCGCCGAGAGCCCCGGCGGCCTGGCGGGTCCGTCTGACCAGGCCAGCGCGCAGCTCAAGGCGAGCTGGGAGCCCGACCTGTGGGGCAGCGTTCGCCTGCAGGTGCAGCAGGGCGAGGCCAACCTGCGCGCCAGCGCCGACACGCTGCGCTACACCCGCCTGAGCCTGCAGGCCAACCTGGCGCTGAGCTACCTGCAACTGCGCACGGTGGACGCGCAGGTGCGCCTGGCCGACGACACCGTGCGCGACTACCTTCACGCGCTTCGGCTCACCCAAGGCCGCTACGCCGCCGGCGTGGCCACCGCCGCCGACGTGGCCCAGGCGCGCACGCAGTGGCTGCAGGCGCAGACCGCGCGCACCGACCTGGACGTCACGCGCCAGCAGCTGCTCGACGCCATCGCCGTGCTGGCCGGGCAGCCCGCGTCGGGCTTCGAGCTGCCGCCGCAGCCGGGGCTGCCCGAAGTGCCGCGCATTCCCGCCGGGGTGCCGGCCGAGCTGCTGCTGCGCCGCCCGGACCTCGCCGCGGCGCTGCAGCGCGTGCAGGCGGCCAACGCGCAGATCGGCATCAACCAGCGCGCCTGGCTGCCCGCCATCACCCTCGGCGTGTCCGGCGGCAGCCAGGCCGCGACCCTGGCCGGGCTGTTCAGCGCGCCCAGCCTGTACTGGTCGCTGGGGCCGAGCCTGGCCGCCACGCTGTTCGACGGCGGGCTGCGCAGCGCCCAGCTCGCCAGCAGCCGCGCCGCCTACCGCCAGGCGGTGGCCGACTGGCGCCTGGCGGTGCTGCAGGCCATGCAGCAGGTCGAGGACAACCTGGCCGGGCAGCGGGTGCTGCAGCACGAGGCGGCGCAGCAGGACGAGGTCGTGCGAGCCGCCGAGGTGTCGCTTCGCCTGGCCACCAACCAGTACAAGGCGGGCACCGCCAGCTACCTCAACGTGCTGAGCGCGCAGACCACCGCGACCCAGGCCCGCAACGCCACGCTGAGCCTGCTGAACCGGCGCTACGCCGCCGCGGTGAACCTGATCGCCGCGCTGGGCGGCTCGTGGGGCAAGGCGCCGCCGGCCGCGCCGGCTCCAGCGGCGACGCTGCCGGGGCAGTAGACTGGCGCGCTGACGGCGGCGCCCCATCGCGCCGCCGCGCCACGTTCATGTCGTCCGCACCGGCTCCCGTTCCATCCGCCCCGGCCCACGAAGCACTCCCCGCAGACACCGAACTGGTCAGCGTGCGGCGCTTCGCGCAGCTGTTCACCGCGGTGATGCTGCCGATTTTCCTGGCCGCCATCGACCAGACCCTGCTGGCCACGGCCACGCCGGCCATCGCGCGCGACTTCAGCAACCTGCACGACAGCACCTGGATCGCGGTCGGCTACCTGCTGGCCTCGACCATCATGGCGCCGCTGTACGGCCGCCTGGGCGACCGCTACGGGCGCCGAGATGCGCTGCTGGGCGCGCTGGCCCTGTTTTCGATCGGTTCGCTGGCCTGCGCCGCCACCCCGGGCATGTGGTGGCTGATCGGCGCGCGGGTCCTGCAAGGACTCGGGGGCGGCGGCCTGATGGTCATGAGCCAGGCGCTGATCGGCGAGGTCGTGCCGCCGCGCCAGCGCCCGCGCTTCCAGGCCTGGCTGAGCGCGGTGTTCGTGCTGTCGAGCGTGGCCGGCCCGGTGGTCGGCGGGCTGGTGGTCACCGACTACAGCTGGCGCTGGCTGTTCGTGGCCAACCTGCCGTTGTGCGCGCTGGCGGCGTGGCGCGTGTCGCGCCTGCCGGCAGGCCCGGCGCATGCCGAGCCGGGGCAGGGCCACGACGCGCCGGGGGTGCTGCTGTTCGCCTCCTGCGCGGCGCTGGCGCTGCTGTGGCTGACCCTTGCCGGGCATCGCTTCGCCTGGCTGTCGGCGCCAAGCCTGCTGATGCTCGGCTGCGCCTCCGTGCTGGGCTGGCTGCTGCTGCGTCGCGAGCGCGCGCAGCGCCATCCGTTCCTTCCGCTCGAGCTGCTGCGCCTGCCCGCCGCCGCGTGGACGGCGCTGACCGTGGTGCTGTTCGCGTCGAGCATGTTCGCGCTGGTGTTCTTCCTGCCGGTCTACCTGCAGATCGCGCAGCACGGCAGCGCGGCCCACGCCGGTTTGCTGCTGCTGCCGTTGACGGCCGGAATCGTGCTGGGCTCGAACGTGACGGGGCGCTTGATCGCGCGCAGCGCCCGCCCGGACCT
Source organism: Pseudomonadota bacterium (assembly GCA_021847345.1). Classification (GTDB taxonomy): domain Bacteria; phylum Pseudomonadota; class Gammaproteobacteria; order Burkholderiales; family Burkholderiaceae_C; genus Thiomonas_A. The sequence goes on along the minus strand of JAJZTW010000019.1, from coordinate 34,679 downwards.
GCCACCGCGCATCGGCCTGTGCCTGTCGGCGCTGGCGCTGCTGGCGCTGGCGCTGGTACGCCCGGACAGCCTGGAGGTCGGCTCGCTGGGCCTGCTGGCCGGTATCGGATTCGGCAGCGTCATGCCCAGCGCGCAATTGCTGGTGCAGACGGTGGCGGGCCGCAGCCGCCTCGGCGCGGCGGCGGCGACCATCTCGCTGGCACGCTCCACCGGCGCGTCGCTGGGCACGGCGGTGTTCGGCTCCCTCGTGTTCGGGCTCGTCTCGCCGGCCGACCTGCACGCGGCGCTGCACGGCGCCAGCGCCGCCGCCACGCTGCGCGTCACGCAGGCCTTCCATGTCGGGTTCGGCGCCGCCGCGCTGGTGACCCTGGCCGCCGTGCTGGTGGCCAGCCGGGTGCCGCGCGTCGATCTGTAGGCCTGCTCCGGGGCAGGGCGGGGCCGCAAGATGCGCGGTCCGGCGCGGGTGCCGTCGGCGTCTCGCGCCTTGCCCTGGGTCAATGACCCGCCGGCACCGCTGGCTACACTGGCCCGGTCCCTGTTCCTGATCCGATTCCGGAGTCCGGCCCGTGTCTTCCTCTCCCGCAGTGCCGCCGTGGTGGCGTCAACCCTGGCCGTGGGCGCTGATCGCCCTGCCGGGAACCATGGTCGTGATCGGCTTCGCGCTGCTGGCGGTGGCCATGCACGGTCGCGACAGCCTGGTCACGGCCCACCCCTACGAGCGCGGCTTGCGCGTGGGAAGCAGCATCGAGCAGGCGCGCAAGGCCAGCGCGCTGGGCCTGCGCGCCGACGTGTCGCTGCGCTCGGGTCTGCTGACGGTGCGAGTGCGCCCGGCACCCGACGACGCGCTGCTGCACCTGCACCTGCTCGACCCGGTACGCCGCGGCGGCGATCTCGACCTGGTGCTGCAGCGCAGTGCTCCCGGCGTCTACCAGGCCACCGCGGTGCTCGACCCGGTGGTGTATTCGGCGCAGCTGCAGGGCCGGGGCTGGAGTCTTTCCGGGCACTGGCGACGCGACGCGCCCGGCACGCTGTGGCCCGGCATCGCCGAGCCGTCGGGCGATGCCCCGCAGGACGATTGAATCTGGCCGCTGGCCGCTGGCGCGTCAGGCGACGCGGCCGTCGCCGCACACCGGGCACTGCGCATTGCGTCGCAGCGACATGGTGCGAATGTCCATGTCCAGCGCGTCGATCAGCAGCAGGCGCCCGGCCAGCGAGTGTCCCGCCCCGGCCAGCAGCTTGATCGCCTCCAGCGCCTGCAGGCTGCCGATCACGCCGACCAGCGGCGCGACCACCCCCATGACGGCGCAGCGCACTTCCTCGACCTCGGCGTCGGGAGGAAACAGGCAGGCATAGCAGGGCCCCGGACCCTCCGGGCCCGGGCGCGTGTCGAACACCCCGACCTGGCCGTCGAAGCCGATGGCGGCGCCGCTGACCAGCGGCACGCCGCGCCGCACGCAGGCGGAGTTGAGGGCGTGGCGCGTGGCGTAGTTGTCGCTGCAATCGAGCGCCACCGACGCGTCGCACAGCAATTCGTCCAGAAGCCTGGCGTCGGCCCGGCGCGGCACCGTGCGAACGCGCGGCCCGCGGTTGATCTGCTCCATCGCGATGCGCGCGGAGTCGACCTTGAGCTGGCCGATGCGCTGCTCCACGTGGGCGATCTGGCGCTGCAGGTTGGTGGCGTCGACGGTGTCGTCGTCGACCAGCGTGATGCGACCCACGCCGGCGCTGGCCAGGTACAGCGCCACCGGCGAGCCCAGGCCGCCGGCGCCGAGCACCACGGCGTGGGCGTCGAGCATGCGCTGCTGGCCCTCGATGCCGATCGCGTCGAGCAGGATATGGCGCGAATAGCGCAGCAGTTCGGCGTCGTTCATCGGCGCTGGCGCTGCCCGGGCACGGCCTGGCGGCGAGGCCTCAGCGCGCCTGCGCCGGGTGCGAGACCGCCGCCACGGGTTGGCTGGCGGCTCGCGTCGCGGTCTGCACGGTCATCACCGGCTTGTGCTCCAGCAGGTTCAACGCCTGCTCGAGCTGCCAGTCCTTCTTGCTGCCGTATTCTGGCAGCTTGGGGAATTTCTTCGGATCCTTCTCGATCGCCGCCTCCAGCTCGCGGCGAGCCTCCTCCTGACGCTGCAGTTCCGCACGCAGCGCCGGCGAGCTGGCCGCCTGCGCGCCGGTGCCGATCTGGTTGGTGTAGTCCACCTCGCGCATGCGCAGCGCGGCGTAGGGGTCTCCGCTGGGCAGCGGGCCGACCAGGTAGTTCGGCAGGATGCCGCGGGCCTGGATCGACTCGCCGTTGGGCGTGTAGTAGCGCGCCGTGGTCAGCTTGAGCGCGGTGTCCGGCCCCAGCGGCAGCACGGTCTGCACCGAGCCCTTGCCGAAGGTCGGCTCGCCCATCACGGTGGCGCGCTTGTAGTCCTGCAGCGCACCGGTGACGATCTCGGAGGCCGAGGCCGACCCGCCGTTGACCAGCACCACCACCGGCACCGTCTTGATGCCCGCCGGCAGCGAGGCCAGCGGGTCCTGGCCGACCACGCGCGAATAGTCGCTCGGGGTGTTGCGGTAGGTCACGTTGGCCTCGGGAATCTGGCCGCGCGTGGACACGATCGCCGCGTCGGCGGGCAGGAAGGACGAAGCCACGCCGACGGCGCTTTCCAGCAGGCCGCCGGGATCGTTGCGCAGGTCGAGCACCAGGCCCTTGAGCTTGGGGTCGGCCTTGTACAGCGAGTCGACCTTGGACACGAACTCGGGCAGCGTGTCCGACTGGAACTGCGTGATGCGCACCCAGGCGTAACCGGGCTGCACCATGCGCCCGCGCACGCTCTGCACGTGGATTTCCTCGCGCGTGATCAGCAGGCTCAGCGTGCGGTTGGCACTCTTGCGCAGCAGGGTCAGGCGCACCTGCGTGCCGGGCTTGCCGCGCATGAGCTTGACCGCCTTGTCCAGCGGCAGGCCCTTGACCGAGGTGTTGTCGATGCGCGTGATCAGGTCACCCGCTTCGATTCCGGCGTGCGCGGCAGGCGAGCCCTCGATCGGCGACACGACCTCGATCAGGCCGTCCTTCGGCGCGATCTCGATGCCCACGCCGACGAACTTGCCGCTGGTGCTTTCGCGGAATTCCTTGAAGTCCTTCGCGTCGAGGTACTCCGAGTGCGGGTCGAGGCCGTTGACCATGCCGTTGATCGCGGAATGGATCAGCTTGCTGCCCTTTACCGGCTCGAAGTAGTCGGCCTTGATGAGCCCGTACACGGCGGCGAACTGCTGCAGTTCCTCGAGCGGCAGCGGGGACACCGAGCCGCGCGCGACCGCCTGCAGTTGCAGGGTTGCCAGGGCGCCGGTGAGCATGCCCGCTCCGACCCATGCCGCGATTTTGAATTTGCCTGCCATGCCGTGTTCCTCGAGTGCCGAGAAAGTATAGGGCCGGGGGCGCCGTCGCGCCCCCGGCCATGGGAGCTCACGCCTGCGCGGCGGGATCCTCCAGGTAGTAACGCCGGATCGGCTTGAGCTCGGCGTCGAGCTCGTACACCAGCGGCACGCCGTTGGGGATGTTCAGCCCGACGATGTCGGCGTCCGAGATGCCGTCGAGGTGCTTGACGATGGCGCGCATCGAATTGCCGTGAGACACCGCCAGCACGCGCCGTCCGGCGCGGATCGCCGGCGCCAGCGATTCCTCCCACAGCGGCAGCACGCGCTGCACCGTGTCCTTGAGGCACTCGGCCAGCGGCAGCTCGGCCGGGCCGACCTTCGCGTAGCGCGGATCGGCCGCCAGCTCGTGGCGGTGTGCCTCGTCCATCAGCGGCGGGCGCACGTCGTAGCTGCGGCGCCAGGTCAGCACCTGGTCGTCGCCGAAGCGCGCGGCGGTCTCGGCCTTGTTCAGCCCCTGCAGGGCGCCGTAGTGGCGCTCGTTGAGGCGCCAGCTGTGCACCGTGGGCAGCCACATGCGGTCCATTTCGTCCAGGCACAGCCACAGCGTGCGCACCGCGCGCTTGAGCACCGAGGTGTAGGCCACGTCGAAGTCCAGGCCGTGGGCCTTGAGCAGGCGCCCGGCGCGGCGCGCCTCGGCGATCCCCTTTTCGGTGATGTCGACGTCGACCCAGCCGGTGAATCGGTTCTCCTGGTTCCAGGTCGATTCACCGTGTCGAATCATGACGAGTTTGTGCATGGTCGGAGGGCGCGCTCGCGGCGCGCATGCGAGAGGATGAAAACGGAGCGGAAAACGGGCGTCTTGCGTCGCGGGCAACGCCTTCCGCGGGGCCTGCCCCGCGTGTCGCGGCGCTGGCCGGGCACGGGTGCCGGCGCGGCCGTGCCTCGAGACACGGCAATCCTCTATCGTAGTGGACGCGCCACGCGCATCGGGCGCTCTGATGCCGAAGTTCCTAGAATGTTGCATTCAGCTCATACCCGGTGGAGTGCATCTTGAAGTTCGTGATCGACAACCTGGCGCTGATCGCCATCGCCGTGATCTCCGGCGGCATGCTGCTGTGGACCTCGTTTCCCCGTGGCGGCGGCGCCGGCGGCGTGTCGGCCGCCGAGGCCGTTCGCCTGATGAACCGGGAGAAGGGCGTGCTGATCGACGTGTGCGAGGCGTCCGAGCACGCGGCCGGGCACTGCGTCGGCTCGCGCAACATTCCACTGGGCGAACTCGAGAAGCGCGTCGCCGAGCTGCCCAAGAACAAGCAGCTTCCGGTGCTGCTGATGTGCCAGAGCGGAGCCCGTGCCGGTCGTGCCGCGGCGACGCTGCGCAAGCTCGGCTACGAGCGCGCGCTTGCCGTCAACGGCGGGCTGCGCGCGTGGCGCGAGGCCGGGCTGCCGGTCGAGAAGGCCTGAAACCAGGGAGTCCGTTCGTCATGTCCCATCCCACGGTGCGCATGTACACCACCGCCGTCTGCCCCTACTGCCTGCGCGCCAAGGACCTGCTGCGTCGCCGCGGGGTGGAGCACATCCAGGAAGTGCGCATCGACCTCGATCCCCAGGCGCGCGCGACCATGATGCAAGTCACCGGGCGCCGCACCGTGCCGCAGATCTACATCGGCGAGACCCACGTCGGCGGCTGCGACGACCTGTACGCGCTCGACGCGGCGGGCAAGCTGCAGCCGCTGCTGCAGGCATCGGCTGCCTGAGCGCCGGCCGCCGGCAGTCCCCCGCCGGCTCGGGGGGCCGCGCGGCGGCTCCTACAATGCCCGGGCACCGTCGCGCCGACGGTGCCACGCAAGTGCGTGGCGCGCGCCCCGAGGGCGTGCGCCGGCCGAAGTTCAACCCAGTCCGGAGTCTGTCTGCATGAGCACGCCCAACCCCGCGGAAGCCGCACAACAACGCCAACCGATTTTTGCGTTGCAGCGTTGTTATCTGAAGGATCTTTCGCTGGAACAACCCAACTCCCCGCAGATCCTGCTGGAGCAAGCGCAGCCCACGGTGGATGTGCAGATGAACCTGGAATCGCAGAACCTGGCCGATGGCGTGGTCGAGGTGTGCGTGACCGCCACCATCACCGCGCGCATCGACCAGCGCACGCTGTTCCTCGTCGAGGGCAAGCAGGCGGGCATTTTCGAGATGCGCAACGTCCCCGAGGAGCACGCCGAGCTGCTGCTGGGCATCGCCTGCCCGCAGACCGTGTACCCGTACCTGCGTGCCAACCTGGCCGACGTCATCACCCGCGCCGGCTTCCCTCCGGTGCATCTGGCGGAAATCAACTTCCAGGCCATGTTCGAGGCGCAGCGCGCGCAGCAGGGCTCCGGGGCGCAGCAGCCGGCAGCCGGCCCGACGCTGAACTGATGTCCGCAACCGCCCCCCGCGCCAACCCGCGATCGCCATGCTGAAGCCGGGCATGCCGCTGGCCGTGCTGGGGGCCGGCGCCTGGGGCAGCGCGCTGGCCGTGCACGCCAGCGCGCGCAACGACGTGCTGCTGTGGGCGCGCGACCCGGCGCAGGTGCAGCAGATGCGTCGCAGGGGCGAGAACACCCGCTACCTGCCGGGGGTCGAGTTTCCCGAGTCCCTGCGCCTGTGCGACGACCTCGCCGAGGCGCTGCAGCACGCCGCCGGCGGCCTCGTGGTGCTGGCTGTCACGGTGGCCGGGCTGCGCGGCATGGCGCAGGCGCTGCGCGAGGCCTGGACCCGCGCCGAGGTGGCGCTCGCGCCGGGCGTGCTGATCCTGGCCAAGGGCTTCGAGCGCGACAGCGCGCTGCTGCCGCACCAGGTGGTCGCGCAGGTGTTCGGCGACTGGCGGCAGCGCCCGCAGGTGGGCGTGTTGTCCGGGCCCAGTTTCGCGCTGGAGGTCGCCCGCGGCCTGCCGGTGGCGCTGGTGGCCGCGGCGCCGTCGCAGCTCGCGGCGACTGCCGTGCGGGCCCTGCACGGCGGCAGCATGCGCGTGTACGCCAGCGACGACCTGACCGGCGTGGCCGTCGGAGGCGCCGTGAAGAACGTGCTGGCCATCGCCTGTGGCGTCAGCGACGGGCTGCGCCAGGGGGCCAATGCGCGTGCCGCGCTGGTCACGCGCGGGCTGGCCGAGATGGCCCGCCTGGGCCTCGCCCTCGGCGGGCGCCAGGAGACCTTCATGGGCCTGAGCGGGCTGGGCGACCTCGTGCTGACCTGCACCGGGGAGTTGTCGCGCAATCGACGGGTCGGGCTGCAACTGGCCGCCGGCAAGGACCTGCAGGCGGTGGTGCGCGAGCTCGGGCATGTCGCCGAGGGCGTGCACACTGCGCGCACCGTGCTGGAGCTGGCACGCGCCCACGAGGTGGACATGCCCATCACCGAGCAGGTGTGCGCGCTGCTCGAGCAGCGCATCGACGCCGTCGCGGCGCTGGGCGCGCTGCTGGCGCGCGAGGCTCGTTCCGAGTCCGAGACGGAGCCGCCGCGTTGATCCGCCTGATCGTCGGGCTCGGCAACCCCGGGCCGGAGCATGCCCAGCAGCGCCACAATGCCGGCTTCTGGTGGCTCGACCAGCTCGCCGACCGGCAGGGCGCGCCGCTGCGGCCGGAAAAGGGATTCTTCGGCCACGTCGCGCGCATGCGAGGCCCGCATGGCGACGTATGGCTGCTCGAGCCGGGGACCTACATGAACCGCTCCGGGCAGTCGGTGGCGGCGGTGGCGCGCTTCTACAAGATCACGCCCGAGGAAATCCTGGTCGTGCACGACGAGCTCGACCTGCTTCCCGGGCAGGTCAAGCTCAAGCGCGGTGGCGGGCATGCCGGGCACAACGGCCTGCGCGACATCGCGGCCCAGCTGGGCACGCCGCTGTTCTGGCGCCTGCGCCTGGGCATCGGCCACCCGGGCAGCCGCGAGGCGGTGATCGGTTTCGTGCTCGGGCGCCCGCCGCGCGGCGAACTGGAGTTGATCGAGCAGGCCATGCAGCGCAGCCTGCAGGTGCTGCCGCGGGTGCTGGACGGCGACATGGACCTCGCCGTGATGGAACTGCACCGCGAAAATCCCGGCGGCGCCCGCCCGGGTGCCCCGGCCAGGGCCTGAGTCGCGCGCTGGCCCAGTTGGGTTCGGCCGGGTTGGGCCAGCCGGGTGGCGCGCCTGCCTCAGGCTTCGGCGGGTTTCCCCTGCTCCGCCAGCGCGGAGGCGACGCCTTGCGACGAAGCCTGCGGCCGTTGCTGCTGTTCGGCCTGCAGGCGCAGGTATCGCGCGTGGAGCTGCTCGCGGGTCTCGACGTGCTGTGGGTGGACCGGGATGCAATCGACCGGGCACAACTGCACGCACTGCGGCTGATCGAAGTGCCCCACGCATTCCGTGCAGCGATCAGGGTCGATGCGATAGATCTCCGGGCCCATCGAGATCGCCTGGTTCGGGCACTCGGGCTCGCATACGTCGCAGTTGATGCACTCGTCGGTGATCCACAGGGCCATGGCGAATCGACAGCTGGGAGGGGTCGGGGGGGCGGGGGACGGAATGCGCGGACGCTGGAGTGGCGTGGTCGGGCGCTTGCGGCGCCCGACGCAGCTCGCGCAACGAGGCCCGGATTCAGGTGCGGCTTCAGGTGCGGATTCAGGTGCGGATTCAGGTGCGGATTCAGGTGCGGCTTCAGGTGCGCATTCAGGTCCGGGCTGGCGGGTTCAGGCTGCGGTGGTCCCGCCGTTCTCGGCGCGCTTGCGGTCGGCCACCTTGCGCGCCAGGCGTTCGGTGACCAGCGGCACCACGAATTTTCCGACATCTCCGCCCAGCAGGGCGATCTCCCGCACGAAAGTCCCTGATACGAACTGGTATTGGTCGGCCGGGGTCATGAACAGCGTCTCGACCTCGGGCATGAGCTGGCGGTTCATGCCCGCCATCTGGAACTCGTACTCGAAGTCGCTCACGGCGCGCAGCCCGCGCACGATCACCTGGGCGCGCTGCTGCTCGACGAAGTCCTTGAGCAGGCCGGTGAAGCCCTCGACGCGCACGTTCGGGTACGGCGCCAGGATGGCCCGTGCCAGGTCCAGGCGCTCGTCGATGTTGAACAGGGAATTCTTGTGGTGTCCCGCCGCCACGCCGACGATCAGGCGCTGGAACAGCGAGCTGGCGCGGCGCACGAGATCCTCGTGTCCTCGCGTGAAGGGGTCGAAGGTACCGGGGTAGACGGCGGTCAGCATGGCGGGCTCCAGGGGCGGTCGTCGGGGTGCGGCGGCTTCAGGGGCGGGTCGGGCGGCTGCGCTCGAGGCTGCGTGCGGTATCAGTCGGGTGCCGAGGGTTCGCGTGCCGCGCCGGGGTCCCTGCGCAGCAGCGCGTAGTGCACATGGCCGGCCCGCGCGCTGCGCAGCACCTCCCAGCCGGCGCCGGCCCATTGCCGCAGGCTGGCGGCGTCGGGGGCCTCCAGGTACACGCGGCCCTGCGGGTCGACGATGCGCGCCGCCACGGACAGGGCCTTTTCGTGCATTCCGGCCAGGCCGAAGGGTGGGTCGATGAACACCACGTCGTAGCTGCCGGGCGCGCGCGATGCGGCGAAGCTCAGCGCATCGGTGGCATGCACGTGAACGGCGTCGGCGCCCAGGCGCTGGCTGGCTTCGCGCAGGGCCCGCGCCAGCAGGGCATGGCGTTCGACCATGTCGACGCTGGCGGCGCCGCGCGACGCGGCCTCCAGGCCGAGGGCTCCGCTGCCTGCGAACAGGTCCAGGCAGCGCAGGCCGTGCAGGTCCTGGCCCAGCCAGTTGAACAAGGTCTCGCGCACGCGGTCGGGAGTCGGACGCAGACCGTCGACCGCGGGCACCCGCAGCTTGCTGCCGCGCAAGTGCCCACCGATGATGCGAACGCTGCCCGCACCGGCATGGCGCGGTGCGCGGGAGGGGGTCGGAGAGGTGGTCATGCGGCGAGTTGTCGGCAGGATTCCCGGCGGGCTCGACGGCCCCGCGGGGGCTCCAGCATAGCGGCTGGCGAGCCCGGTCGATGCGCGACAGGCGACAATACGGGATTGGCGCGCAGGCGGCGCCCACAACGGCAGGTCCCACAATTCATCATGTTTCGTTTTTTCAAGCGCAAGCAGGCCCCCACCGAAGCAGTCGCCGTTTCGCAGCCGGTGCCGGACTCGGTCCAGCGGCCGGAGGCGGCCCCGGTGCCGGCCCCGATCGCCGAGTCGCTGGCCGCCGTCGAGCCGGCAGCCGCGCCCGAGCCGCGGCCCGAGCCGCAGCCCGAGCAGCAGGCGCAGCAGCCTCCGGCCGGCTGGTTCGGGCGCTTGCGCCAGGGCCTGCGCAAGACCGGCGCCGGGCTGTCGGGCCTGTTCGGCGCCGCGCGCATCGACGAGGCGCTGTTCGAGGAACTCGAGACCGCGCTGATCCTCGCCGACGCCGGCAGCGCGGCGACCGCGCATGTGCTCGACGAGCTGCGTCGCAAGGTGCGCAGTACCCGCGCCGAGACCCCGCAGCAGGTGCGCGAGCTGTTGCGTGACGTGCTCGCCGAGTTGCTGGCGCCGCTGGAAAAACCGCTGGACATCGGGCGCACCAGCCCCACGGTGATCATGATGGTCGGGGTCAACGGGGCCGGCAAGACGACCAGCATCGGCAAGCTCACGCGCCACCTGCAGGCAGCCGGATGCAAGGTGCTGCTGGCCGCCGGCGACACGTTTCGCGCTGCCGCGCGCGAACAGCTCGCCGCCTGGGGGCAGCGCAACGACGTGCAGGTGATCGCGCAGCAAGGCGGAGATCCGGCCGCGGTGGCTTTCGACTCGGTGCAGGCCGGCCGTGCGCGGGGCATGGACGTGGTGATCATCGACACGGCCGGGCGCCTGCCCACGCAGGCGCACCTGATGGAGGAACTGCGCAAGGTCAAGCGGGTCATCGGCAAGGCCATGGAGGGCGCGCCCCACGAGGCGATCCTGGTCATCGACGCCACCAACGGCCAGAACGCACTGGCCCAGTTGCGCGCCTTCGACGACACGCTGGGCCTCAGCGGCATCATCCTGACCAAGCTCGACGGCAGCGCCAAGGGCGGGGTGATCGCCGCCATCGCGCGCGAACGCCCGGTGCCGATCTATTTCATCGGAGTCGGCGAGTCCCTCGAGGACCTGCAGGTGTTCGACGCCGCGGCTTTCGCCAGGGCGCTGGTCGACGGCTGAGCGGGGCGTACGTCGCCCTGGCGCGCTCCATGCGGCAGGGGAGGCGCGTGCACATCGGGCGCATGCGCAAGCCGGGTATCCCGGTGCAACTCCTTGCAATCCTGGGTTTCAGGCTATCTCGGGGATAGGAACATCGGCTATGCGCTCGATAGATAGATTTTCGTTGATGTGACGGTAGCTGCCTCCTAGACTGTTCCAGTCCCTCAGGAAAAGGAGCGCAAGCGATGACCCAGGAATTGAAGTGTCCCTTCACCGGCGCCTCGGCGGTGCGGACCATGGCCCGCGCGGGCCGTGGCAATCGCGACTGGTGGCCGGAGCAGCTCAACCTCGACATGCTGCACCAGCAGTCGGCCGTGTCCAACCCGATGGGCGAGGACTACGACTACGCGGCGCAATTCGAGACCCTGGATCTCGACGCCGTGGTGCGAGATCTGCGCGCGCTGATGACCGATTCGCAGGATTGGTGGCCGGCCGACTACGGGCATTACGGCCCGCTGTTCGTGCGCATGGCCTGGCACGCGGCGGGCACCTACCGCATCGCCGACGGGCGCGGTGGCGCCGGCGCGGGGGCCCAGCGCTTCGCGCCCCTCAACAGCTGGCCCGACAACGCCAACCTCGACAAGGCGCGTCGACTGCTGTGGCCGATCAAGCGCAAGTACGGGCGCAAGTTGTCGTGGGCCGACTTGATCGTGCTCACCGGCAACGTGGCGCTGGAATCGATGGGCCTGAAGACCTTCGGCTTCGGCGGCGGGCGCCCGGATATCTGGGAGCCCGAGAAGGACGTCAACTGGGGCTCGGAATCGACCTGGCTGGGCGACGAACGCTACAGCGGCGACCGCGAGCTGGCCGATCCGCTGGGCGCCGTGCAGATGGGCCTGATCTACGTCAACCCGGAAGGACCGAACGGCCGACCGGATCCGCTGGCCGCCGCTCGCGACATCCGCGAGACCTTCCGGCGCATGGCGATGGACGACGAGGAGACCGTGGCGCTGGTGGCCGGCGGTCATACCTTCGGCAAGTGCCACGGAGCGGTCGAGGCCAGGTTCCTGGGCCGTGAGCCCGAAGGCGCCGACGTGGTCGAGCAGGGGCTGGGCTGGAAGAACAGCGTGGGCCAGGGCCACGGCGCGTCGACCACCACCAGCGGCCTGGAGGGCGCGTGGACCCCGGCACCGACGACCTGGGACAACGGCTACTTCGAGACCCTGTTCGGCTACGAGTGGGAGCTCACCCGCAGTCCCGCCGGAGCCCACCAGTGGACCCCCAAGGGCGGCGCCGGCGCCGGCACCGTTCCCGACGCGCACGACCCGGGCAAGCGCCACGCGCCGATGATGCTGACCACCGACCTGGCGCTGCGCGTCGACCCCGCGTACGAGAAGATCTCGCGCCGTTTCCTGCAGGATCCGAAGGCCTTCGCCGACGCCTTCGCGCGCGCCTGGTTCAAGCTCACGCACCGCGACATGGGGCCGCGCGCGCGCTACCTCGGCCCGCTGGTACCCGACGAGGTGCTGGTGTGGCAGGATCCGATCCCGGCGCTCGAGCACCGGCTGCCAGACCCGCAGGACCTGCGCGCATTGAAGGCCCGCGTGCTGGCCAGCGGCCTGTCCATCGCCGAGCTGGTGCGTGTCGCATGGGCATCGGCGTCGACCTTCCGCGGCAGCGACAAGCGTGGCGGTGCCAACGGCGCGCGCATCCGCCTGGCGCCGCAACGAGACTGGGAGGTCAACCAGCCGGACGAGCTGGCGCGCGTGCTGAAGGTGCTGGAGGGCATTCGCGACGAGTTCAACGCTGCGCAAAAGGGCGACAAGCGCATGTCCCTGGCCGACCTGATCGTGCTGGCCGGCAATGCGGCGATCGAGTCTGCCGCCGCGCGTGGCGGCCACGCCGTCGAGGTGCCGTTCGCGGCCGGCCGCACGGATGCCAGCCAGGAGCACACGGACGTGCAGTCCTTCGCCGTGCTCGAGCCGCGCGCCGACGGTTTTCGCAACTACGTGCGCGAGGGGCTCGAGGACGCGGCGGCCGAGCTGCTGGTGGACAAGGCACAGCTGCTGAAACTGACGGCTCCGCAGATGACCGCGCTGATCGGCGGCCTGCGCGTGCTCGGCGCCACTTTCGGCGATTCGCGCAACGGGGTGTTCACCCAGCGCCCCGGGGTGTTGAGCAACGATTTCTTCGTCAACCTGCTCGACATGCGCACCCGCTGGGAGCCGTCCGCCGGCCAGCCCGGAGTGTTCGAGGGCCGCGAGCGCGCCACCGGCGCGCCCAGGTGGACGGCCACCGTGGTCGACCTGGTGTTCGGCTCCAACGCCCAGTTGCGCGCGGTGGCCGAGGTCTACGCCAGCGACGACGGCGAGCAGGCCTTGGTGCGCGACTTCGTCGCCGCGTGGGCCAAGGTGATGAACCTGGACCGCTTCGACCTCGCCTGAGCGAGCTCGGCGCCGCGCCGGACGGCCTTCAGCGGCCCGGCGCGGCGCGGTGTCCGCTGACCACCGCGCCGTCTTCCGGGTGCAGGCGCGCGAACACCGGAATGGCCAGCAGCGGCAGCAGCGCCAGCACCAGGAACGCGGCGTGGAACTGCGCCAGGCCGGGCATGGCGTGTGCCGCGCCCAGCACGCGCAGCGCGGCGGCACCCAGCGCCACGCCGAAGCTCACCGTGAGCTGCTGCAGCAGGCCGCCCAGGCTGGTGGCGCGGCTCAGGCGGGCTGGCTCGACGTCGGCGTAGGCGAGGGTGTTGGAGGTCATGAACTGGGTTGAACGCACGGCGCCGAACAGCACGATGATGGCGGCGATCACCCAGCGTGGCGTGGCGTGGCCGATGCCGGCGAACGCCGCCAGCATGGCCGAGCAGGCCAGCGCGCTGCCCACGAGCAGTCTGCGAAAGCCCCAGCGCGCGAGCGCCGGGCCGACGGCCAGGCGGATCACCGGCGAGCCCATCGCCGAAAGGAAGGTCAGCGAACCCGATTGCACGGCGCTCATGCCCAGCCCGAGCTGCAGCATCAGCGGCAGCAGGTACAGCGGGGCGTTCATGGCCACGCGGCACAGGCCTCCAGCCAGCGTGGCGATGCCGAATGCACGCTCGCGCAGCAGGCGCAGGTCCACCGCGGGGCGGGCCCGGCCGCGGTTGCGCAGCACGAAGCCCAGCAGCAGCGCGCCGCAGGCGGCGCCCGCCGTCAGCAGCAGGCTCACGCGGGCCGCGCCGAGCGCTTCCATGAGGAACTGCAGCAACCCGACGCCGGCGCCGAACAGCACGAAGCCGCCGAAATCGAAGCGCGCGTCGGGCTCTTCCGGCACCGGGTTGACCAGGCGCCATGCCAGCAGCAGACCCAGCAGCCCGAACGGTACGTTGACGTAGAAAATCCAGCGCCACGACAGATACGTGCTGAGGTAGCCTCCCACCAGCGGCCCCAGCACCGGACCGATGATCGCCGGCAGCGTGGTGTAGGTCATCGCCCGCACGAGCTGGCTGCGCTCGAAGCTGCGCAGCAGGATCAGGCGCCCCACCGGGGTCATCATGGCGCCGCCCAGGCCCTGCAGCACGCGCGTGGCCACGAGCATGGAAAAGCTCTGCGCGGCGCCGCACAGCACCGAGCCCAGCGTGAACAGCGCCAGCGCGCTCATGAACACCCGGCGCGCGCCGAAGCGGTCGGCGAACCAGCCGCTGACCGGGATGAACACCGCCAACGTGAGCACGTAGGCGCTGACCGCCAGGTTCATGTCCACCGAGCTGGTGCGCAGCGCACGCGACATGTCGGGCAGCGCGGTGGTGATGATGGTCGCGTCGAGCTGTTCCATGAGGAACGCGACGGCGACGACCACGGCGATGAGCACGGGAAAGCGCGGCGGCGCCGCGGGCGGCGCGGCGCGGGGGGAGGTTGTGGGCACGGGAAGGTCGGGCAGGGCGCTTCATCGCCTGCTGCGGGGACGCCGATTATCCGACAGGCATCGAAGCCCTGCCTGCGGCGCGGCGCGCTGCAACATCCTGCGACAGGTTTCACGGCAGGGTCACGGACTCGTCACCGCAGGTTCATCGACGGCGCTTGCAATGCCGGCTGCCGTCGCACCCCAGCGGGTGCGGCGTGCGAACCCGACATGGACCTTTCTGCTCGCCAACACTCGATGAAAAACCAACTCTTTCGATGGACCCGCCTGAGCGCCGGCATCACGCTGGCGTTCGGCAGCATCGCCGTGTCGCATGCCGCGGCCCCGCAGGCCCTCGGCAGCGTCCAGGCCAGCGCCTTGGCCGGCACCTCGACTACGACGGGCGGCGAAGCCGACTTCGCCACCAGGACCTACGGCCACAAGCAGCTCAAGCAGGCGACCCAGCCGGTCAAGGCGGTGACCAAGGACGAAGCGGCGTTGCTCGGGCCCGATGCCGGCGGCATGCAGGCCTTGTCGCTGATTCCCAACGTGCGCATCACCAGCTACAACGCCACCAGCGTGTCGTCGCGCTCGCAGATCTCCATGCGCGGGGTCAAGGTGGGCTACAACTCCATTCCCGGGGACCTGGCCACCAACGCCATCACCGCCGAGCTCGACGGCGTGCCGCTCAACAGCCTGATCCAGGGCACCGGCTGGCACTCCCCCGAGACACCCATCGGCGCGCTGCTGCAGGGAATCAACGTGGTCGAGGGTCCCGGCAACCCGCGCGAGCGCTGGTACAACAGCCTGGGCGGCACGATCAACTTCATCCCGCTGCAGCCGACGCGCGACGCGAACTCGAAGATCGACCTGTCGGTCGGCAGCTTCCACACCGGCGTCGAGTCCGTGGTGCACAACACCGGCGAGCACGACGGCTGGTCGACGGTGTTCGGGCTGGCCAACGCCAACAGCCATGCCATTCGCGATTCGGGCGACAACCTGCCGTCGCACTCCGTGCAGGCCTACTTCAAGACCCGCAAGGCCCTGGAGAGCGGCTCGCTGAGCCTGGGCGCCTACGCCGTGCAGAACGACGAGCAGCGCCCCAACATGATCCCGGTCAGCGGCGCGGATGCCGCGGCCAACGGCATCGGGCTGTACGGCACCGACGGCAACGGCAACGCCGTGGGGCCGGTCTACAGCCAGCAGACCACCGGCTACTACTCGACCCTGCCGCGCGCGGTCTGGCAAAAGCACAACTACGTCGTCGACTACATGTACTGGGGCCGGCTGCACCTGCACCTGGACCCGAACCTGACGATGTCCAACCTGACGTGGATCCGCAACGGCAACGTCAACCACTACCGGCAGAACGACTACGTCGCCAGCTCGCCCAAGGGCGAGTACTACATCGAGCATTCGCTGACCTTCGGGGATCGCCTGGCCTTCGACCAGCGACTGGGCTCGCACAACCTGCTCAGCTACGGCGGCTATTTCATCCACGCCCGTTCGAGCAACCAGTACATCGGCTACACGCCGCGCGCCGGCATCTCGCTGCTGGGTGACGGCATCACCGCGGCCGACATCAATGGCATCGGGTACAACACCACGACCAACGACTACTGGGCGCTGTTCCTGCAGGACAAGATCAAGCCGATCTCGTCCCTCACCGTGGTGCCTGGAATTCGCTACGTGAATTTCCAGACCGACTTCGCCAACACCAGCGCGCAGGCGGCGACCGACCTGGGGCTGCCGGCGAACTTCAACGCCACCAGCGGCGACCTCAGCCCCGACGTGTCGACCACCTTCCACAAGGTCGAGCCGTCGCTGGGCGTGAACTGGGCGCTCGACCCCGCGGTCAGCGCGTTCGGCAACTACGCCATCGCCTACCACAACCCCAGCCAGGGCAACTATGACCAGGGCGGCTCGACCGGGCTGGCTCCCAACCTGGCCGCGCTGCAGCTCGTGAAGTCGGCGTCCTACGACTTCGGCTTGCGCTACGCCGCTGCGCGTTGGCAAGGCCTGCGCAATGTGTACGCCAGCGTGGAGTACTTCCACACCCAGCTGTCGAACCAGACGGTGCGATACACCAACCCCAACAATCCCAACCAGACCACTTTCGGCACCGGTTCGGCCAGCCTGAAGGGCGTCGACCTGCAACTGCGCGGGGACGTCAACGAGCATTGGCGCGGCTTCGCCAACCTGGGCTGGCTGTCGAGCAACTGGGACTCCTACTACAGCTACAAGTCCAACCAGAGCTTCAACGGCATGCCGGTGTCCAACGCACCCAAGCTGACCGCCAACGCCGGCGTGACCTACCGCTACTTCCGCAACGACGGTGTCGTCGACACCACGCTGTGGGACCAGTACACGGGAGCTTCCTACCTGTTCGACAACACGGTCGTCGGGCCGTCGACGCAGACCAACCCGGCCTACAACCTGCTGAACCTGAACGTCAAGTACAGCAGCACGACCCTGGCCCACATGATCCCGGGCGCGCAGGTGGCCAGCATCGCGCTGAGCGTGAGCAACCTGCTGGACAAGCAGTACAACTCGACGGAGTACATCTCCTCGGGCGGCTATTTCCAGACCCCGAACGGCGGCTACGTGATCGCCAACCCCGGGGCTCCGAGAGCCGTGTACCTGTCGCTGTCGGCGAACTTCTGATCGCCGTCGTGTCGTGACCCTGGCGCAGCACCGGCGCGTCGGCCGGCGCTGCGCCTCGCATCATCCGTTCCCGAATGCCGACGGGGCCGGGCCCTTGCCGGCCCTCGCCCCGCGTGGGTTCAGGCACTGCGGGGCGGCTTTGCGATGGCCCGAGAGTTCAACGTGTACTTGCGAATTCGCGTCTGGGATCTTCCGCTGCGTCTGTTCCACTGGAGCCTGCTCGCGCTGGTCCTGACCTGCCTGGTCAGCGGCTGGGTCGGCGGCTGGTGGATGACCTGGCATCTGCGCAGCGGCTACGCAGTGGTCGCGCTGCTGCTGTTCCGCTGGTGCTGGGGCCTGTGCGGTGGCCACCACGCTCGCTTTGTGCATTTCGTCGCCGGTCCGCGCAGGGTGCTGGAGTACCTGCGCGGCAAGCGCGGCGCCTCGCCTGCCGCGGCGCTCGGCCACAACCCGGCGGGTGGCTGGTCGGTGCTCGCGCTGCTGAGCGCGCTGAGCCTGCAGGTCGCCAGCGGGCTGTTCGCCAGCGACCAGATCTTCACCCAGGGCCCGCTGGCGTCGATGGTCCCGGATCGCGTCAGCGACGCGCTGACGTACTACCACACCACCGTCGGTCTGCCCCTGCTGTACGGGCTGATCGGCCTGCACGTGGCCGCCGTGCTGTATTACGCGCTGGTCGAGCGAACCAACCTCGTGCTGCCGATGCTCGACGGCGACAAGCGCGTCGACGCCGCCACCGCGTCCATGGCGACGGCGTCGCGCGATGGCTGGCGCCAGCGTCTGCTGGCCGCCGGGCTGCTCGCCTGCGGCGGCGCGCTGGCGCTGTGGCTGAACTGGCTGGGCAATCGCTGAACGGGGGCTTCGCGCCGGCACCCGAACCTGCACCTGTACCCGCACCTTCCATGCGCGGTCGATCCAGCCCGGCCGTCCGGCGTGGCTTCCTGCGCACCACCCCACCACCCCACCACCCCACATCACACCTCGACCTTCAACTCATGAAATATCTCGCTCGCTCCATCTCCATGCTGTGCTTCGCGCTGACCTCGGTATGCGCCCACGCAGCCTTCCCGCGCCCGTCCTCCGCGGTGCATTACCGGCGGGCCGCCCTGCTCGTGATGGGGCACCACACCAGCGACCTCGGCGCGATGCTTCGAGGTCGCCAGCCCTACAACGCCGCGCAGGCGCTGAACGATGCCCGGGTCATCGCGCTGTTGTCGCAACTTCCGTGGGGAGCCTTCGGCCCCGGCACCGATGTTGCCGGCACCCAGGCCAAGCCCGCGGTGTGGCGTGAGCACGCCCGTTTCCTGCAGGACGCCCAGCGCCTGCAACAGGCGACTCCGGCCCTGCTCGCCGCGGTGCAGGGCGGCAAGCTCGACCAGGTGCGCGTGGCCTTCGGCCGGACCGTGAAGACCTGCAAGGCCTGCCACGACGACTTCAAGCGCTGAAGCGCGAGCCGCGCGGGGCTCGCTGCGCCCACGCGGCAGCTGCGGCCGGCCTCAGGGCCGCAGCACTTCGACGCAGCCACGCTTGCACGCCGGGTCGCCCGCGGCGATCGGCACGAATGCGATGCCGCTCGCCGGATCGGCGGCCACCGAATGCGCGTGGCTTCCGCTCGGCAGGTTGGTCTTCCAGCTCGAGGTGCGCGCGTCGATCACCCCCAGCACCGGCCCGCCGGGATTGGCCGCGGCCGCCAGCAGGAAGTCGCCCCGGGCCGCGTCGTACCAGACCTCGTCGGAGCCGCCGACCTGATCGAAGCTGCGCAGCACCTTGCCGCTGACCGGGTCGAGCAGCAGCGACTTCGCGCGGAACCCGGCAGCCACCGCGTCATCGCTGCAGCCCACGAGCAGCTCGCCATGCGGGCCCAGCGCAAGGCCGGCCGGCATGCAGCGCGAAACCTCGTGCATGCCGACCAGGCGCGCGCTGCGCGGATCGATCACCGCGATGCCGCCTCGCGATGCGACGCCGTCGAGTTCCGGTACCGACAGGTACACCTTGCCGGTGCGCGGGTCCCACAGGGGTTGCTCCAGTCCGCGGGTGGCCTGCGCGAGCACCAGGCGCGCTCGCACCGGGTAGGGCGGGCGCGTGGAGATAAAACTGATGAACGGTGGCTTGTCGTCGTTGTTGGCGGCGATCACCAGATGGTCGCGCGGGTCGTAGGCGAGTTCGTCGACCCGCCCGGCGCCGCCGGTGGCGACGGTCGCGACGATGCGTCGCGTGGCCAGGTCGGCCACGCGCAGGCGGCTCGATCCGTCGCCGGCCCAGACCTGGCGGCCGCCGACGATCAGCACGCCGTTCGGGCCGCCTCCGCCGGCATCGTGGGCGCCGGCGAAGCCGTCGATGCGGCCGGCGAAGCGCAAGCTGCGGGTGTCGATCAGGTCCACGGAGTGGTTGGAGCGGTCGGCGAAGGCATAGACGTCGTGGTCGGCATAGCCGATGTCGAAGCTGCGCAAGGCATGGCCGGGTAGGTCGATGCGTTGCGGCAACTTCGGCCCGCCGGAGGCCTGGGCCGTGCCGCAGGCGCAGGCCAGCGCGAGCATCCAGCTGAGAAGTCGGGGTTTTCGGAGCATGTCGGGAGGGATTTCGGATCAAGGCCCGCGTGCAGGCGGGGGCGGTGTGCGGCGCGAGCGGCAAGCCGGGTGCCGGACCACGCGCAGCCTACGGCTCGAGACTTAGCACATGCTGAGCTTGTGGCGAGGAATTGCTATGCTCGGCCCGAAGCGCTTGCCCCGATGGCGTGCCGGGGTCTTTTCGCGCGGTCGAATTCGACAAACTCCCGTCGACTTGGCAGGGTACGGTCATGCGAGCGTGCCGCGGGGTGACGGAGTTCTCGCATCGAAGGCGTTTGCGACATGACACTGTCCGAGGATGTCGGCAAGCAGGCGCAGGATCTGCTGGCCCATGCGAGCGACGGCCTGCACGTTCTGGACGCCGGCGGGCGCCTGGTGTTCGTCAGCGACGAGTTCTGCTCCATGCTCGGCTACCGGCGCGACGAGCTGATCGGCAGGCACGCCTCGTTCTGGGACGCCGGCCTGTCCGAGGCCGAACTGCGGGCCAAGCTGTCGACCCAGATGGAGTCGAGCTCTCGCACCCAGTTCGAGACCCTGCATCGGCGCAAGGACGGCAGCGTGTTCCCGGTCGAGGTGTCCGGCAAGCCGCTGGACATCCTGGGACAGCGCCTGCTGTTCAACTCGTCGCGCGACGTCAGCGAACGCCGCCTCGCGCAGCAGCGGGTCTCGCAGGCGCTGGAGGCGCTGCGCGAGTCGCAGGAAATCGCCGGCATCGGCAGCTACGAGCTCGACATCGCCGGCGGCAGGTGGGAGAGCTCGGCGGTGCTGGACCGCCTGTTCGGAATCGACGCGGCGTACGACCGCACGGTGGCCGGCTGGACGGCCCTGGTGGCTCCCGAGGACCGCGATGCGATGGCCGCGTATTTCGCGCAGCAGGTGGTCGGGCGGCGCCAGCCCTTCGATCGCGAATACCGCATCGTGCGCCCGGCCGACGGGCGCATGCGCTGGGTGCACGGCCTAGGGCGCCTGGTGCTCGACGCCTCGGGCGCGCCGGTGGGCATGCGCGGCACCATCCAGGACATCACGGATCGCGTGCTGACCGAGCGCACGCTGCGCGAGAGCGAGCAGCGCTTCCGCTCGCTGGTCGAGCAGTCGGTGGTTGCCATCTACATCATCCAGGACGGCATTTTTCGATACGTCAACCCGGGTTTCGCCAGGATGCACGGCTTCGCATCGCCTTCGGAAGTCGTGGATCGGGTACGCGTGGAGCAATTGGTCAGTGAGGCCGACCGCGACCTGGTGCTCGGACGCATCGGCCAGCGCCTGCGCGGCGAAATGGACAGCGCCCACTACCAGTTCATCGGACTGCGCAAGGACGGCACGCCGGTACCCACCGAGGTGTTCGGGCGCGCCTTCACCTACCTCGGCCGCCCGGCCGTGCTGGGCATCGGCATCGACATCAGCGAGCGCCGCAAGGCCGAGGCCGACCTGCGCATCGCGGCAACGGCCTTCGAGGCCCAGGACGGCATCGTGGTCACCGATGCCCAGGGAGTGATCCAGCGGGTCAATCGCGCCTTCACACGCATCACCGGGCAGCAGGAGCGCGAAACCGTCGGCAAGACGCTGGTGCTGAGCCACCCCGGGCTGCGCGATGCCCAGGTGCGAGCGAGCATGGAGGCGGCGCTGGCCGAATCGGGCTACTGGCAAGGCGAACTGCTGCATCGGCGCGACGACGGCAGCTGGTGCACCGAGCGCCTGACCCTGTCTGCGGTCAAGGATCCGCAGGGCAGGGTGACGCACCACGTGGGCTGGCTGGTCGACATCACGCGCCAACGCGAGACCGAGTCGAAGGCCGAGCGCCTGGCCAATTTCGACGCCTTGACCGACCTTCCCAACCGCACGCTGCTGCGCGACCGCCTGGCCCATGCCATCTCGGCAGCCGCGCGCAGCGGCGAGCACTGCGCGCTGCTGTTCCTCGACCTCGATCACTTCAAGAAGGTCAACGACACCATCGGGCACCAGGCGGGGGATCAGTTGCTGCTGCAGGCCGCGCATCGCATGCGCCAGACGGTGCGCGAAGCCGACACCGTGGCACGCTTCGGCGGCGACGAATTCGTCGTGGTGCTCGAGGGCCTGGGCCGCGATGCCCGCGAGGCAGCCGTACGCGCGGGCAGGATCGCCGACAAGCTGCTGCTGAGCCTCGGCGGGGTCTACGAGCTCGAGGGCCACGACTTCTACTGCACGGCGAGCATTGGCGCCACCTTGTTCGATGGGAGCAGCGATTCCGCCGAGGTGATTCTGCGGCACGCAGACCTGGCGATGTACCGGGCCAAGCAGGACGGGCGCAACGCTCTGCGGTTTTTCGAGCAGCGCATGCAGGTGGAACTCGCCAGGAGAACAACACTCGAGTCCGAATTGCGCGTAGCCATCGAAAGGCGCCAGTTCGTGCTGCACTACCAGCCGCAATTCGACCGCCAGGGCCGGGTGATCGGGGCCGAGGCGCTGGTGCGCTGGAACCATCCGACGCGCGGCCTGCTGCTGCCGGGCGACTTCATCGAACTGGCCGAGGAAACCGGAATCATCGTTCCCCTCGGGCAATGGGTGCTGGACGCGGCCTGCGCGCAGGCCGCGGCGTGGGCCGCAACGCCGCGCGCCGGCGGCCTCGTGGTGGCGGTCAACGCCAGCGCACGCCAGTTCGCGCAGGCTGATTTCGTCGACGGCGTGCTCGCGTCGATGCGCGAGTCCGGGGTGCCGGCGTCGTGCCTGAAAATCGAGCTGACCGAGAGCACCGTGCTCGACAACGTGGCCGACGCCTTCGACAAGATGCGCGCGCTGAAGGCCCGCGGAGTGTCGTTTTCCATGGATGACTTCGGCACCGGCAGTTCCTCGCTGTCGTACCTGACTCGCCTGCCGCTGGATCAGCTCAAGATCGACAAGTCCTTCGTCGACGACCTGCCGCACGACGCGCAGGACGCGATGGTCGCGCAGACCATCATCGCGATGGGCAAGGGCCTCGGGCTGAACGTGGTGGCCGAAGGCGTCGAGACCGAGGCGCAGTGGGCCTTCCTGATGCGCCACGGCTGCGATGCCTTCCAGGGATACCACTTCGCCAGGCCCATGCCCCTCGCCGACTTCGAGGTCCTGCTCGCCGGCGCCAACCCGGGCGGCTGAGTGCCCCCGGGGGGCGCCGCCGGGAACTTCCCGGCCCTTTAGCACTCGAAGCTGGTGAGTGCTAAAATACTCACCATGACAAGGAGGAGTATGCAGATGGCCCAAACCGGTGCTCTCACCCTTTCCGGCGGTCTGGCCCTGCGCGGCCAGGGTACGGGGTTCCCGGCCGAGGTTCCCGGCCTGGGCAACCTCGAGTCGTACATCGCCGCCGTGAACCGCATGCCGATGCTTTCCCTCGAGGAAGAGCAGGGCCTGGCACGCGCCTGGCGCGAGCGCGAGGACCGCGAGGCCGCCGGGAAACTGGTCATGAGCCACCTGCGCGTGGTCGTTTCCGTGGCTCGCCATTACCTGGGTTACGGGCTGCCCCACGCCGACCTGATCCAGGAAGGCAACATCGGCCTGATGAAGGCGGTGCGCCGCTTCGACCCGGAGCAGGGCGTGCGTCTGGTGAGCTACGCGCTGCACTGGATCAAGGCCGAGATCCACGAATACATCCTGCGCAACTGGCGCCTGGTCAAGGTCGCCACGACCAAGGCGCAGCGCAAGCTGTTCTTCAACCTGCGCTCGCTCAAGCAGGGGCTCGAGGGCTTCCACGACGCCGAGATCGACGCGGTGGCCGACAAGCTGCAGGTCAAGCGCTCCGAGGTCATCGAGATGGAGCAGCGCATGGGTGGCTGCGACGTGTCGCTGCAGCCCGCCGGGGATGACGCCTCCGAGGGTTTCTCGCCCATCGCCTACCTGAGCGACAGCAGCCACGAACCCGAGGCCGTGCTGGAGGCGCGCGGTCGCGAGCGCATGCAGGTGCAGGGCCTGGAGCAGGCGCTGCAGAGCCTGGACGAGCGCAGCCGGCGCATCGTCGAGTCGCGCTGGCTGGCCGTCAACGACGACGGCAGCGGCGGGCGCACGCTGCACGACCTGGCCGCCGAGTACGGCGTGTCGGCCGAGCGCATTCGCCAGATCGAGGCGCAGGCCATGAAAAAGATGCGCAAGAGCCTGGCTGCCTTCGCCTGACGGAACCAGCCCTTTGCCTCCCGAAAGCCCGGCTTCGCCGGGCTTTCGTCTTTTGCACTCCGTAGAAACACTCCTGGCTGTATTCTGGTAAGCCCCGAGTGCATCACGACGACAGTCCCCGCATACTCCGCCCTCTATAAACAGGTGTCAGCCCGTGCGGGAGTCCGTTCCGTCCAGCGCCGGCGCCACGCGAAGGCGGCCCGCGCGATCCGCGCCGCCATGGCTTCAAGCCGGAGGAGAGTCGTCGATGTCGTTTCGTGCCTTGTTTCCGCGTTGCCTGCGCCTGCTCGGCGCCGCCAGCCTGCTCGCCGCGTCGCAGGCGCATGCCGCCGACCCCGCGGTGCTGATGTCCGATTCCTGGGCCGGGCAGTTCTGCCAGGCCTGGAACCACAACCCCGGGCTGACCCAGGGCCTGGCCGGCGAATGGCTGCACGACGACAAGGGGCGCGGGTACAAGATCGTGCAGATGTACCGCGACGACTGCGGCGCCGCCAGCCGCGTCGAGCTCAAGATCGTGCCCGAGGGGGGCAAGGCCGAGTGCGTGTACGGTGGCGCGCCGAAGCTGGCGCCGGATTTCGGCGTCGACTTCCTGATGCACGCCACGACCGCCAACTGGGAAGCCATGGGACACGGCGACCCCGGCCCGATGTGGGCGATGATGAGCGGCAAGCTGCAGTTCCAGGGCCCGCGCCTGGTCGCCATGCGCGCGATCAAGCCCTTCAGCAGCTTCCTGCTGATGCTCGACAAGGTGCCTGGCTCCACCGGCACCTGCCCGGCGTCGGCCAAGGCGTCCTGAGGGCGCCCATGGCCGTGGTGGCTGGCGGCCCCGCGGCCGCCGGCCGGCGCCGGCTCAAAGCAGCACGATGTCGAACTGGTGCTGGTGGTAGGCCGGCTCGACCTGCAGCGCGATGGGCTTGCCGATGAAGTCCGACAACTCCGCCAGGTAGGCGCTTTCCTCCTCGAGGAACAGGTCGATCACCGCGTTCGACGCCAGGATGCGGAACTCGCCGGGGTTGAACTGGCGCGCCTCGCGCAGGATCTCGCGCAGGATGTCGTAGCAGGTGGTGCGCGCCGTCTTCACCTGGCCCTGGCCGCTGCAGGTCGGGCAGGGCTCGCACAGCAGGTGGGCCAGCGATTCGCGGGTGCGCTTGCGGGTCATCTCCACCAGACCCAGCTGCGAGAACCCGTTGACCGTGACCTTGACCTTGTCGCGCCAAAGGGACTTCTTGAGTTCGTCGAGCACCGCCGAGCGATGCTGCGCGTTGGCCATGTCGATGAAATCGAGCAGGATGATCCCGCCCAGGTTGCGCAGGCGCAGCTGGCGCGCGATGGCCTGCGCCGCCTCCAGGTTGGTCTTGAACACCGTGTCGTCGAAATTGCGCGCGCCGACGTAGCCGCCGGTGTTCACGTCCACCGTGGTCATCGCCTCGGTCTGGTCGATGATCAGGTAGCCGCCGGACTTCAGGTCCACGCGCCGGCCCAGGGCCTTCTCGATCTCGGCGTCGATGTTGTAGAGGTCGAACAGCGGGCGCTCGCCGCGATACAGCTGGATCCTGTCGACCACCGCCGGCATGTACTCGGCGGCGAAGGCGCGCAGGCGCTCGTGGTTCTCGCGCGAGTCGATCTGGATGCTGCGCGTGGCTTCCGTGACCAGGTCGCGCAGCACCCGCTGCGCCAGGCTCAGCTCCTGGTACAGCAGTGCCGGCGCCTGCGCCGTGCGCACCTTGGTGTCCAGCGCGCTCCAGATCTTGCGCAGGTAGGAGATGTCCTCCAGCAGCTCGGCGTCGCTCGCGTCCTCGGCGTTGGTGCGCACGATGAACCCGGTGCCGGCCGCCGGGTCATGCTGGCGCGCCAGCGCGCCCAGGCGCTGGCGCAGGCTGTCGCGCAGCGCCGGATCCTCGATCTTCTGCGACACGCCGATGTGGTCGTCCTGCGGCAGGTGCACCAGCAGGCGTCCGGCGAGGCTGATCTGGGTCGACAGGCGCGCGCCCTTGGCTCCGATCGGGTCCTTGATCACCTGCACCAGCAGCGACTGGCCCTCGAACACCAGTTTCTCGATGGCAGGTGCCGCGGAGCCGGCGCTGCCCTGGCGCGGGTCGCCGTTGCCCAGCATGCGCTGCCACAGGTCGGCCACGTGCAGGAAGGCGGCGCGCTCCAGGCCGATGTCGATGAACGCCGACTGCATTCCGGGCAGCACGCGCACGACCCGCCCCAGGTACACGTTGCCGGCGAGTCCTCGCTCGAGGCTTCGCTCGATGTGGATCTCCTGCACCGCGGCCTGCGCCACCAGCGCGACCCGGGTCTCCTGCGGCGTGATGTTGATCAGCAGATCTTCTTGCATGTCCAGTCGGGTTACGCGCCGATTCCGGCGCGGCGCAGCAAGGCGCAGGTCTCGAACAGCGGCAGGCCCATGATGCCCGAGTAGCTGCCGCGGATGTGCTCGATGAAGGCCGCCGCGCGACCCTGCACCGCATAGGCCCCGGCCTTGCCGAAGGGCTCGCCGCTGGCGATGTAGGCGTCGATCGCGTCGTCGGCCAGCGGCGCCATGCGCACCTGGCTGCGGCTCAGCGCCTGCGCCCGCTGCCATGCGCTGGCGCCGCCCTGCGCGTGCGCCAGCGGCCAGGCCAGCGCCACCGCGCTGAGCACGCGGTGCTCGGCGCCGCCCAGCGCGCGCAGCATGTCGCGCGCCTGCGCGGCGTCGGCCGGCTTGCCCAGGATGCGAGGACCCAGCGCCACCGTGGTGTCGGCGCACAGCACCGCGCCCGGCGCCAGGCCGCGCCGGCGCAGGCGCTGCAGTGCGGCGTCGAGCTTGGCCGCGGTGACCCGGCGCACGTAGCGCGCCGCGGGCTCGCCTGGGCGTTCGGCTTCCAGTGCCTCGGCGTCTTCGTCGGCGTCGGCCAGCAGCGGCTCGAAGCCCACGCCGATCTGGCGCAGCAGCTCGGCGCGTCGCGGGCTGGCGGAGGCCAGGTAGAGCGTGGGCGGGCGGGACATGGATGCGGCGTTGCCGAGAACCCGCAGATCATACGGCCTGCACGCGCAGCTCGACCGGGCTGGCAGCTCCCGGCGCTGGCACAATGGCAGCTTTTTCACGCGAGGCAAGCAACTCCCTCATGGCCATCGTCACCTGCCAGGACCTGCGCCTGTCCTTCGGCGTGCACCCCCTGCTCGACCAGGCTTCGATGAGCCTCGAGGCCGGCGAGCGCGTGGGCCTGATCGGGCGCAACGGCAGCGGCAAGTCCTCGCTGCTGCGCATCCTGGCCGGTCTCGAGCGCGCCGACTCGGGCGAGCTGCGTCGCCAGCAGGGCCTGCGCCTGGTCTACGTCGCCCAGGAGCCCCAGCTCGGCGGTTTCGACACGGTGTTCGACGCGGTGGCCGAAGGCATCGCCGAGGCACGCGCGCTGCGCGAGCAGTTCGAGCAGCACGCGCCCGGCGCCGACCTCGACGCCCTGCAGACCCGCATCGAGCTGCTGCAGGGCTGGAACTGGGAGCAGCGCGTGCAGGAGGTGCTGCAGCGCCTCGGGCTGGACGGCGCGGCGCGCGTGCAGGCGCTGTCCGGCGGGCAGCAAAAGCGCGTGGCGCTGGCGCAGGCGCTGGTGGCCAGCCCCGACGTGTTGTTGCTGGACGAGCCCACGAACCATCTCGACCTCGAGGCCATCGTCTGGCTCGAGGAGCTGCTCAAGGGCTTTCGCGGCAGCGTGCTGGTGATCAGCCACGACCGCGCCTTCATCGACGCCGTGGTCACGCGCATCGTCGAGCTCGACCGCGGCGTGCTGCGCAGCTATCCGGGAAACTACGCCGCATTCGAGCAGCGCAAGGCGCGCGAGCTGGCCGACGAGGCGCTGGCGCAGGCCCGCGCCGACAAGCTGCTGGCGCAGGAGGAGGAATGGATCCGTCGCGGCGTCGAGGCACGGCGCACGCGCAGCGTCGGGCGCGTGCAGCGCCTGCAGGAGCTGCGCCGTCAGCGCGTGGCGCGCCGCGAGGTGCTGGGCAGCGTGCGCCTGGAGCTCGACCGCGGCGACGCGGGCGGGCGAGTGGTCGCCGAGCTGCAGGGCGTGTCCAAGAGCTTTGGCGAGCGCCAGATCGTGCGAGACCTTTCGGCGATCGTGCTGCGCGGCGACAAGGTCGGCATCCTCGGGCCCAACGGTGCCGGCAAGACCACGCTGCTCAAGCTGCTGCTGGGAGAGCTGGCGCCGGACCGCGGCCGCGTGCGCCAGGGCACCCGGCTGCAGGTCGCGTATTTCGACCAGATGCGCGCCGCGCTCGACCCGGAGGCCACGCTGGCCGACACCATCAGCCCGGGCAGCGACTGGATCGAGATCGGCGGCGCGCGCAAGCACGTGAGCGCCTACCTGGGCGATTTCCTGTTCCCGCCGTCGCGCGCGCGCTCGCCGGTGAAATCCCTGTCGGGCGGCGAGCGCAACCGCCTGCTGCTGGCGCGCCTGTTCGCGCGTCCGGCCAACGTGGTCGTGCTCGACGAGCCGACCAACGACCTCGACATGGACACCATCGAGCTGCTCGAGCAGCTGCTGCAGGAGTTCAGCGGCACGGTGTTCCTGGTCAGCCACGACCGGCGCTTCCTCGACAACGTGGTCACCAGCACCCTGGCCTGGGAAGGCCCGGGGAGCTGGCGCGAGTACGAGGGCGGCGTGGAGGACTGGCTGCTGCAACGCCAGCGCGCCACGCAGGCGCAGGCCGCCGCCCAGGCCGCGTCGCGCGCGCCGCAGCCCGCGCCGTCCGCGCCCGTGGCCGCGCCGGCGCCGGCCGCAGCGGCGAGGCGCAAGCTCAGCTACAAGGAGCAGCGCGAACTCGAGCAGCTTCCCGCGCGCATCGAGCAGATCGAGCAGGAGCAGCGCGCGCTCACCGAGCGACTGGCCGACCCCACGCTGTATCGCGACGCGCCGCAGGAGGTCGCGGCCATGCGGGCCCGCTTCGACGCTCTGGACGGCGAACTCGAATCCGCCATGCAGCGCTGGCAGGAGCTCGACGACGCCGCCGGCTGACCCGGTGCGGCCGCGCGTTCAGCCCGCGCGGTGGTAGGGGTGGCCGCTGATCACGCTGTGCGCGCGGTAGATCTGCTCGGCCAGCAGCACGCGCACCAGTCCGTGCGGCAAGGTCAGGTCCGACAGTCGCAGCAGCAGGTCGGCCGACTCCTTGATGCGTGGGGCCAGCCCGTCGGCGCCGCCGACGACGAAGGCCACGTCGCGCCCGAGCTGGCGCCAAGATTGCATGGCCTCGGCCAGTTGCAGCGTGGTCATGTGGTGCCCGCGCTCGTCCAGCACCACGCGCAGGCACTGCGCCGGCAGCGCGTCCTCG
Source organism: Pseudomonadota bacterium (assembly GCA_021847345.1). Classification (GTDB taxonomy): domain Bacteria; phylum Pseudomonadota; class Gammaproteobacteria; order Burkholderiales; family Burkholderiaceae_C; genus Thiomonas_A. Next base: position 5,642 of record JAJZTW010000019.1, on the reverse strand, counting down.
ATGCGCTGCGCCTCGCGCTGCAGCACGGTGTCGGTATCGAGTCCGGCGCCGCGGCTCTCGGCGCGCAGCTCACGCAGCTGCAGCGGCGTGCCCGCCGGCATGCGCCTGGCGTATTCGGCATAGCCCGCGTCGACCCACGCGGGCATGCGCTGGCCGACCGCGACCAGCCAGTATTTCACGTCGCCTGCCCGCGCCGCTGCTCAGGCGGTCTTGGCGCGGGGGCGACGCGGCGCGGCGCCGGTCTTGCTCGCCGCCGTGCCGCCGGCGGCCGCGCGCGGCGCCGAGCGCGAAGTCGACGTCTTCGTTGCGCTGACCTTGGCGGCCGGCTTGCGCGCCGGCGCCTTGGCGGGGGCCGATCCGGCGGCTGCAGAGCCGGATCGCGCCGATGCGGCCGCGGCCGGCGAGCGCGAAGCCGAGGTCGCTCCACCCGCGGACCTGGCCGCCGGCCGCTTTGCAGCGGGGCGCTTGGCCGCAGGACGCTTGGCCGCGGGCCTGGCGGCCGGCTTCGCCGCCCCCGCGGGCGCCGCCGCCTTCGCCGCGGCAGCCTTGGCCGCGCGCGCATCCTGGCCCGCTTTCAGGTGCACCGACTTGCCGCCCCAGATGTCCTCGAGCTTGTAGTAGGCGCGAATGGCGGGCTGCATGATGTGCACCACGGCGTCGCCGCAGTCCACCAGCACCCATTCGCCGCTCTCGGCGCCTTCGGGGTTTTTCACCTCGCCGCCGGCGCCGCGGACCTTGTCGCGCACACTGGCTGCCAGTGCCCGCGTCTGGCGGTTGGAGCTTCCGCTGGCGATGATCACGCGGTCGAACAGGCTGGTCAGGGCCTCGGTGTTGAACACGCGGATGTCCTGGGCCTTGACGTCTTCCAGGGCGTCGACGATGGTGCGTTGCAGCTTACGAATGTCCATGCGGTGGGGTAGGGCTACGGTAGAGATGATGACGTTCAATATAGTCTGCCACGGCCGGCGGCACGAGGGCGCCGAGCGCGAGACCCCTTGCCGCGTGCTCGCGCACCTGCGTGGCGGACACATCGGCGGGGGGCATGCGAAGCTGCAGCAGGTGGTGTCCGGCAGCGTGCAGCACGCGCAGCAGCGCCGGGTCGGCGCGCAGGGCGTGCTGCGGGCGCGGCGCCACCGCGAGGTCGGCGAGTCCGGCGATCCGGTCCCAGTCCCGCCAGGTGGAGAAGTTCTCCAGCTGGTCGGCTCCCAGCAGCAGCACGAACTCGTCGCCAGGGTTGGCGGTGCACAGTTCACGCAGGGTGTCGATCGTGTAGGTGGGGCCGTCGCGCCGCAGTTCCAGGTCCAGCACGCGAAGCGCCGGGTTGCCGGCAGCGGCCAGGCGCACCATGCGTTCGCGGTGCGCGCCCGGCGCTGCGAGCGCGCCGCGCTGCCAGGGGCTGCCCGCGGGGATCAGCCAGACCTGGTCCAGCGCCAACTGCTCGGTGGCGCTGCGCGCCAGCTCCAGGTGGGCGCGGTGGATCGGGTCGAAGCTGCCGCCGAGCAGCCCGATGCGTGCCATGCCGTCAGGGCTCCGAGGCCCAGTCTCGCGGCGGCAGAAACTGCTGGTACAGCTTTGCTTCGGCGGTTCCCGGTTCGGGCTTCCAGTCGTAGCGCCAGCGCACCTGCGGCGGCATGGACATCAGGATGGATTCCGTGCGCCCGCCCGATTGCAGTCCGAACAGCGTGCCGCGGTCCCACACCAGGTTGAACTCGACGTAGCGCCCGCGGCGCAGCGCCTGGAATTCACGTTCGCGCTCGCCGAACGGCAGGTCGCGGCGGCGTTGCACGATGGGCAGGTAGGCGTCGAGAAAGGCTTCCCCGGTGGCGCGCATCAGCGCGAAGCCGGCATCGTGGCCCGGGGCGTGGAAATCGTCGAAGAAGATGCCCCCGATTCCTCTTGCCTCGCCTCGGTGCTTGAGAAAGAAGTACTCGTCGCACCAGGCCTTGAAGCGCGGGTAGTAGCCGGGGTCGAGGGCGTCGAGGGCACGCTTGCAGGTGCGGTGGAAATGCACCGCGTCCTCCTCGAAGCCGTAATAGGGCGTCAGGTCCATTCCGCCGCCGAACCAGCTCATCGCCGGCTTGTCGGCCGGCTGCACGCTGAGCAGCCGCACGTTCAGGTGCACGGTCGGCACGTAGGGGTTGCGCGGGTGCAGCACCAGCGAAACGCCCATCGCGGTGAACGGCGCGCCCGCCAGCTCGGCACGCTGCTGGGTCGCCGACGGCGGCAGACTGTTTCCGCGCACCGCCGAGAAGTTGCATCCGGCGCGCTCGAACAGTGCGCCGTCCTCCAGCACGCTGCTGATGCCGTCGCCTTCGAGCCGGCCGCCCTGCGGGCGGGTCCAGGCGTCGCGGTGAAAGGCATGGCCGTCGGCCTGCTCCAGCGCGGCCAGGATGCGCGACTGCAGGTCGAGAAGGTATTCGCGGACTTGGGTGGACATGGTCGATTCGGGTGCGTCGCGTGCACCGCGGCGCATCAGAAGGTGTGAAGGAATCGACCGTGGCCGAGGGGCCGACCCGGGGCGCTGCCATGAAGGCGCAAACCGCAGTCGTAGCACCTGCTACGGCGAGGATTTGCAACACACAGGGCGGCGTCCAGGGGCGGTCCAGCGGGCATGGGGGATCCGTTCACACCTTCTCAGCGCTCGGCGACGCGGATCAGGTGTCGCGACGAGCGCAGGCCATGGCGCGAGCCGCGCTTGCGCTCGGCCACCAGCACGGTGCGCGCGCGCTCGCGCCTGCGCTCGGCCACGCGCAGGGCATGCGCATGTTCGCGCCTGAGCTCGGCCACGCGCAGCGCCTGCGCATGCTCACGCCTGAGCTCGGCCACTCGCAGCTGCTGTTCATGCTCGCGCCTGCGCTCGGCCAGCAGCTGCTGCTCGGACGGGTGGGGCAGCGCCTTGCGCGTGTAGACCACGACCATGGCACGGGGACGAAAACGCGTGTTTTCCCGCACGTGGTTCCAGCGCGCCACCTCGGCGGCGCTGACCCCGTAGCGTCGCGCCACCGTCCACGGTGTGTCGCCGCGCCCGGCCACCAGGCGCAGGCGGCGAAGCGGGGGCAGGTCGGGGGCCAGCGCCAGCACCGCGTTCTCGGCCACGCGCTTGCTCACGTTGGCGTCGTCCTGCGGAGGACGCGGCACCAGCACGGTGGAGCCGGCCTTGATCAGGATATGCCCGGGGATGTCGTTGACCTGGCGCAGCGTGGCCTCGGCCAGGTGCAGGTGCCTGGCCAGCGCCGCCGGGGTCGAGGTGTGGTCGACGCGGTAGGCGGTCCAGCGTGCCAACGGGCCCTGGTGGTCGGCCAGGGCCTGCTCGAACTGCGTGGCGTTGTCGTAGGGCAGCAGGATCTGCGGATGCGTGGCGGCCAGGATCACCGGCTTCTTGAACGCCGGGTTGAGCGAGCGGAACTCCTGCACCGTGATGCCCGCCAGGCGCGCCGCCTTGGTCACGTCGATGTCCTGGGTGATCGACACCGGCTTGAAATAGGCGTGGTTCGGCACCGCAGGCAGGCTGATGCCGTAGCGCTGCGGATCCTCGATGATGTCCTTGACCGCCTGCAGCTTCGGGTAGTAGTTGCGGGTCTCCGCCGGCATGTTGAGGTGGGCGTAGTCCACCGGCAGGCCGTGCGCCTGGTTGTAGGCGATGGCACGCTGCAGTCCGCCTTCGCCCCAGTTGTAGGCCGCCAGCGCGAGCTTCCAGTCGCCGAACATGCCGTGAAGCTTGGCCAGGTAGTCGAGCGCGGCGCGGGTCGATGCCATGACGTCACGCCGGCCGTCCTGGAACATGTTCTGGCGCAGGTTGTAGTGCTCCCCGGTGCTGGGCATGAACTGCCACATGCCCGAGGCCTTCGCGCTGGACAGCGCGTCGGGATTGAACGCGCTTTCGATGAACGGCAGCAGCGCCAGCTCGGTCGGCATGCCCCGGCGCTGCACTTCCTGCACGATGTAGTACAGGTACTTGCGCGAACGCTCGGTCATGCGCGCCACGTAGTCGGGCCGGGTGGTGTACCAGTGCACCGCCTCCTGCACGTAGGGCTGCATCTGCGGCCCGTCCATGTCGGGGATCCCGAATCCGGCGCGGATGCGCTGCCAGATGTCGGCGTAATTCGCGGCCGCGGCGCTGCCGGGCGCGGCCGCGGCCTGGCTCGCGGCAGCCGTGGGGGCGCTGGCGCTTGCCGCCAGCGCGGGCACCCCGGAGATCGCCGCCGCCGCGCCTGCCGCCGACCCCTGCGCGGCGGATGCCGCGGCAGCCGGCGAGCTCGCGGCCAACGGCACCGAGGAACTCGCGGACGGTGCGGACGGAGTCGGCGGGGTGGCGGCGCATCCAGCGGCCATCAAGACCACGATCGCCAGGGCCCATGCCTTCACCGTTCGCACACCATGCATCCCGTATTCCTCGCCTTGGACCTCGCGGGTCCTGTCAGGGGGCCTGCCTCGCCCGTTCGGGCCGGCCGGCGTCAGCTTTCATTCTTCCATTGTCGCAACATCGCGAACGCTTCCACGCGGTCGGCCGCAGGCCGGCCGAAATGCTCCCGCAGCCGCTCCCGGATCTCCGCCTGGTCCGAGCGCAGGAAAGGGTTCACCAGCAGCTCGCGCTGCAGGTTGCTGGGCAACGTGGGCAGATTCTGCTCGCGCCGCTTCTCGCACCACTGCAGGTAGGACTCGAGGTCTGCATTGGCCGGATCGACGCGGCGTGCGAATTGTAGATTGCTCAGCGTGTACTCATGCGCGCAAAGCACCTGGGTGCGCGCAGGCAGCGCGGCCAGCAGCTCCAGGGATTGCAGCATCTGCGCCGGCGTGCCCTCGAACAGGCGCCCGCAACCGGCGGAGAACAGCGTGTCGCCGCAGAACAGCCAATCGTGCTCGGGGCAGTGGTAGGCGATGTGTCCGAGCGTGTGCCCGGGAACCTCGAGCACCTGCAGGCGCAGCGCCGGGGACTCGACCAGCACGGTGTCGCCGCCGGCCACGCGCTGCGACACGCCACCGATGTCCTCCTGCGCCGGGCCCCATACCGGGATGGTCCCGAGGCGCAGCAGCCCGGCGATGCCGCCGGTGTGATCGGGGTGGTGGTGGGTGACTAGAATCCCGCTGAGTTGCAGCCCCTGCGCCTGCACGCCGCCCGGGGCACAGGCCTCGAGAACCACCGAGGCGTCCCCCGGATCCACCACCACCGCGCTGCGGGTGTCGTGGATCATCCAGATGTAATTGTCCCGAAAGGCCGGCAGCGCGACGATATGCATGAGTCCCCCGAAATCCGCCCGAGTATAGATCTCGACCGCTGGATGCAAACCCCGGGCGGCCTGCACGCGCTGGCCTGGGAGCAGGCGCAGCTCGATCGCGTGGTGGCGGACATTTTCGGGTACCACGCGCTGCAACTCGGGCTGCGCGACCTCGCCGCGTTGCGGCACAACCGCATGCCGCATCGCTGGCTTGCGCTCGACGCCCCGGAGGTCGCGCAGGCCGATTCGCGGCAGCCGGAGGAGCAGCCGGACGAGCAGCCGGCGGCCGCGGCTTCGTTGCTTTGCGAGTTCACGGACCTGCCGCTGGCCGGCCAGAGCCTGGACCTGCTGGTGCTTCCGCACACACTGGAGGTGGCGGCGGACCCATACGCCTGCCTGCGCGAGGCCGACCGCGTGCTGGTGGCC
>JAJZTW010000018.1 GCA_021847345.1 Pseudomonadota bacterium | reverse complement strand
CGCCGTTCTTCAACAACTACCGCCCGCAGTTCTACTTCCGCACCACCGACGTCACCGGCGCCATCGAGCTGCCCAAGGACAAGGAAATGGTCATGCCGGGCGATAATGTGAGCATCACCGTCAAGCTGATCGCCCCGATCGCCATGGAAGAAGGCCTGCGCTTCGCCATCCGCGAAGGCGGCCGCACCGTCGGCGCCGGCGTCGTGGCGAAGATCATCGAGTAATTCCCTCCCCGGGCCGGGACCACCCGGCCCACCCGCTCTTTGGAACCATCATGCAAAACCAGAAAATCCGTATCCGCCTGAAGGCGTTCGACTATCGTCTGATCGACCAGTCCGCGCTGGAGATCGTCGACACCGCCAAGCGCACCGGCGCGATCGTCAAGGGTCCGGTGCCTCTGCCCACGCGTCTGCAGCGCTTCGACATCCTGCGCTCGCCGCACGTGAACAAGAGCTCGCGCGACCAGTTCGAGATCCGCACCCACCAGCGCCTGATGGACATCGTCGATCCGACCGACAAGACGGTCGACGCGCTGATGAAGCTGGACCTGCCGGCCGGCGTGGACGTGGAAATCAAGCTGCAGTAACAGCAGTTCCCTCGCGCAAGCTCTGGCGCAGGCTCGCGGGCCTGCGCTATACTTAGCGACTTTTCGGCGCCTGGCGTTCGCCCGATGTGGCGTGCGCCAGGCGGCGTTTGTACTTGCCGGGTTCGCGAACAGGCCCCGAGCCTTCGCAATCCCAAGCAATGCGTGTCCCGATCCGCCTCGGCGGCGGGGCTGCAACAACGTCAGCCGGCCAATCGCAGCCGGCATGGAGCCTAACAATGAGTACGCAAGCACTCGGCCTTGTCGCGCGCAAGGTCGGCATGATGCGGGTGTTCAACGACGACGGGGTGTCGATCCCCGTGACCGTCCTGGACGTCTCCCGCAACGCCGTGGCGCAGGTGCGTCAGGCCGACAAGGACGGCTACAGCGCCATCCAGGTCGCCTTCGGCGCCGCCAAACCCTCCCGCATGAACAAGGCCGAAGCCGGCCACCTGGCCAAGGCCGCCGTCGAGCCGGCCAAGGTGCTGTGCGAGTTCCGCGTGCCCGCCGATGTGGCCGCGAACTACCAGCCCGGCGCGAAGCTGCCGGCCAGCCTGTTCGCCCCCGGCCAGCATGTCGACGTGCGCGGTGTGAGCATCGGCAAGGGTTATGCCGGTGCCATCAAGCGCCACAACTTCTCGTCCAACCGCGCATCGCACGGCAACTCGGTGACGACCCGTGCGCCGGGTTCGATCGGCATGGCGCAGGACCCCGGCCGTGTGTTCCCCGGCAAGCGCATGTCGGGTCGTCTCGGTGGCGTCAACGTCACCGTGCAGAACCTCGAGGTCGTGCGTGTCGACGAAGCGCGCGAGCTGATCATGGTCAAGGGCGCCGTGCCTGGCGCCGACTCCGGTTGCGTGACCCTGCGCCCGGCGGTGAAGAAGGCGGGAGTCCAGGCATGACCCAACTGCAAACCATCGCCGCCGACGGCGCCCAAGGGGCCGCGTTCGACGCGCCCGACACGATTTTCGGGCGCGAGTACAACGAGGCGCTGATTCACCAGATCGTGGTGGCCTACCAGGCCAACGCGCGCATGGGCACCCGCGCCCAGATGGATCGCGCGGAAGTGCGCCATTCGACGCGCAAGCCGTGGCGCCAGAAGGGCACCGGGCGTGCTCGCGCCGGCATGACCAGCTCCCCGCTGTGGCGTGGGGGCGGTCGCATCTTCCCGAACAGCCCGGACGAGAACTTCACGCAGAAGATCAACAAGAAGATGTATCGCGCCGGCATGCGATCGATCCTGTCGCAGCTCGCCCGCGAAGGCCGCGTCAAGGTGGTCGAGGAGCTGTCGCTCGAGGCGCCGAAGACCAAGCTGCTGGCGGCCAAGCTCAAGGCCATGGGCCTGGAGTCGGTGCTCTACATCACCGAGACCATCGACGAGAAGCTGATGCTGGCCGCGCGCAATCTGCCGAACGTGCTGCTGGTGGAGCCGCGCTACATGGATCCGCTGTCGCTGATCTATTACAAGAACGTGCTGATTTCCAAGGGTGCGGTCAGCAAGCTGCAGGAGATGCTGTCATGAGCCGGCAACAGACCCAAGAACAACGCCTGATGCAGGTGCTGGTCGCTCCGATCATCTCGGAAAAGGCCACGATGCTGGCCGACAAGACCAACCAGGTCGCCTTCCGCGTGCTGCCCGACGCCACCAAGGACGAGATCAAGGCCGCGGTCGAGGCCTTCTTCAAGGTCCAGGTCACGGGCGTGCAGGTGCTCAACCAGGCCGGCAAGGTCAAGCGCAACGCGCGCGGCACCGGCAGGCGCTCCAACGTGCGCAAGGCCTACGTGAGCCTGGCTGCCGGTCAGGAGCTGAATTTCGCCCAGGAGGGTGTCTGAAATGGCAGTCGTCAAGGTCAAGCCGACCTCGGCCGGTCGTCGTGCCGTGGTCAAGGTGGTGCACAAGCACCTGCACAAGGGCGCTCCCGAGAAGAGCCTGCTCGAGCCGCAGAAGCAGAACGCCGGGCGCAACAACAACGGTCACATCACCGTGCGTCACCGCGGTGGTGGTGCCAAGCACCATTACCGTGTGATCGATTTCCGTCGCAACAAGGACGGGGTGCCGGCGCGCGTCGAGCGCATCGAGTACGACCCGAACCGCACCGCCCACATCGCGCTGCTGTGCTATGCCGATGGTGAGCGTCGCTACATCATCGCGCCGCGCGGCGTCGAGGTGGGCGCGCAGCTGATCAGCGGCTCGGAAGCTCCGATCCGTGCCGGCAACTGCCTGCCGATCCGCAGCATCCCGGTGGGTTCCACCATCCATTGCGTCGAGCTCATCGCAGGCAAGGGTGCGCAGATGATCCGCTCGGCGGGTGCCTCTGCCGTGCTGATGGCCCGCGAAGGCGTCTACGCCCAGGTTCGCCTGCGTTCCGGCGAGGTTCGCAAGGTGCACGTCGAGTGCCGCGCCACCATCGGCGAGGTCAGCAACGAGGAAAACAGCCTGCGCCAGTACGGCAAGGCTGGCGCCAAGCGCTGGAAGGGCATCCGCCCGACGGTGCGTGGCGTTGCCATGAACCCGATCGACCACCCGCACGGCGGCGGCGAAGGCCGCACCGGCGAGGGCCGCACCCCGGTCAGCCCGTGGGGTACCCCGACCAAGGGCTATCGCACCCGCTCGAACAAGCGTACGCAGGCGATGATCGTCTCGCGCCGGAAAAAGTAAGGCACAGCCATGACACGTTCTCTGAAAAAGGGCCCGTTCGTCGACGCGCATCTGCTGCGCAAGGTCGAGCACGCGCTGGCCACGAAGGACAAGAAGCCGATCAAGACCTGGTCGCGTCGTTCCACCGTGTTGCCCGAGTTCATCGGTGCGACGATCGCCGTGCACAACGGCCGCCAGCATGTGCCGGTGTACGTCACCGACCAGATGGTCGGCCACAAGCTCGGTGAGTTCGCGCTGACGCGCACGTTCAAGGGTCACCCCGCGGACAAGAAAGCGAAGAAGTAAAGACCATGGAAACACGAGCCACACTACGCGGCGTTCGCCTGTCCGAGCAGAAGGGCCGGCTGGTCGCCGACCTGATTCGCGGCAAGAAGGTCGACCACGCCCTGAACATCCTGGCCTACACGCCCAAGAAGGCGGCGCTGATCATCCGCAAGGTGCTCGAGTCGGCGATCGCCAACGCCGAGCACAACGATGGCGCGGACATCGACGAGCTGCGCGTGAAGACGATCATGGTCGAGCAAGGCGCCACGCTGAAGCGTTTCTCCGCGCGCGCCAAGGGCCGCGGCAACCGCATCAGCAAGCCGACGTGCCATATCTACATCACCGTCGGTAACTGAGGACTCGAGATGGGACAGAAAATCAACCCGACCGGTTTCCGGCTTGCGGTGACTCACGACTGGTCCTCGCGCTGGTACGCCGGCGGCGCCCAGTTCGCCAAGATGCTCAACGAAGACATCGCGGTGCGTGAATACCTGGCGAAGAAGCTCAAGTCCGCCTCGGTCTCGCGCATCGTCATCGAGCGCCCGGCGAAGAATGCCCGCATCACCATTTACAGCGCCCGTCCGGGCGTCGTGATCGGCAAGAAGGGCGAGGACATCGAGGCGCTGAAGGCCGAGCTGACCAAGCGTCTGGGCGTGCCGGTGGCGGTGGACATCGAGGAAGTGCGCAAGCCCGAGATCGATGCCAAGCTGATCGCCGACTCGATCACCCAGCAGCTCGAGAAGCGCATCATGTTCCGCCGCGCGATGAAGCGCGCGATGCAGAACGCGATGCGCCTCGGGGCCCAGGGCATCAAGATCATGTCGTCGGGGCGTCTCAACGGCATCGAGATCGCGCGTACCGAGTGGTACCGTGAGGGCCGCGTGCCGCTGCAGACCCTGCGTGCCGACATCGACTACGGCTTCTCCGAGGCCAAGACCACCTACGGCGTGATCGGCGTGAAGGTGTGGGTCTACAAGGGCGACACCCTGGGTCGCGGTGCGCTTGCGCAAAAGGCCGCCGAGGCCGCCGCCGAGCCCGAGCGTCGTCCGCGCCGCGACGAGCGTCCGGGTGCGCGTCGTGGTCCGCGTCGCGGTGAGGGTGGTGGTGCGGGCGCCCCTGCCGACCGTCGCGTGCGCAAAGTGAGCAAACCGGAAGGCGCCAGCGCGCCTGCCAAGCAAGGAGAATCGTCATGATGCAACCCGCGCGGCGCAAGTACCGCAAGGAACAAAAGGGTCGCAACAAGGGCGTGGCCACGCGTGGGGCCACGGTCGCCTTCGGCGAATACGGCCTGAAGGCCACCACCCGCGGGCGCCTGACGGCGCGCCAGATCGAGGCCGCGCGCCGTGCGATCTCGCGTCACGTCAAGCGTGGCGGTCGCATCTGGATTCGCGTATTCCCGGACAAGCCGATCTCGACCAAGCCCGCCGAGGTTCGCATGGGCAACGGCAAGGGCAACCCCGAGTACTACGTGTCGGAGATCACCCCCGGCAAGGTGCTCTACGAGATCGACGGCGTGCCGGAGCAACTGGCTCGCGAGGCTTTCGAGCTGGCGGCGGCCAAGTTGCCGTTCCGTACCACCTTCGTCGGCCGCCGCTTCGGCCTGTGAGGTACATAACATGAATCTGGAAGAACTTCGCAAGCTCGACGCGTCGGGTCTGCAAAAGGAACTGGACTCGCTGCTCAAGGCCCACATGGGCCTGCGCATGCAGAAGGCCACGCAGCAACTCAACAACACGGCGCAGCTGGGCCTTGTGCGTCGCGACATCGCTCGCGTGCGCACGCTGATCCAGCAGAAGACCACGCAGGAGTGAACATGTCGGAAAGCCAAGGATTGACCCGTACGCTGTCGGGCCGCGTGGTCAGCGACAAGCGCACCAAGACGGTCACGGTGCTGGTCGAGCGTCGCGTGCAGCACGAGCTGTACGGCAAGTACATCGTGCGCTCGAAGAAGTACAGCGCGCACGACGAGCAGGGCGAGTACCACGTCGGCGACCTGGTGGAGATCGCGGAAACCCGCCCGATGTCCAAGACCAAGTCGTGGGTCGTGACCCGCCTGCTGGAAAAGTCCCGCCTGGTCTGACGCCTCGCGGATTCGAAGCCCCGTCTTGACAGACGGGGCTTTTGCGTACAGAATTCACGGTTCGCCCACCGGCTGAATAGCGGTGCGGCGCCAAAAAAGCATTACCCGCTCCACGGGCCCAAGACTGCCGGTGCCCGATGCCGGCGGCGACGGTGACAGACACCGCGCCGCGCAGGCTGCACCGGCAAGTTGGGGAAAACACTCCAGGATTCGACATGATTCAGATGCAATCGAGGCTTGACGTGGCCGACAACACGGGCGCCAAAACCGTCATGTGCATCAAGGTGCTGGGCGGGTCCAAGCGCCGTTATGCCGGTATTGGCGACATCATCAAGGTCAGCGTCAAGGAAGCCGCGCCGCGTGGTCGTGTGAAGAAGGGCGAGGTGTTCAACGCCGTGGTGGTGCGTACCGCCAAGGGCGTGCGCCGTGCCGACGGCTCGCTGATCAAGTTCGACGGCAACGCCGCCGTGCTGCTCAACGCCAAGCTCGAGCCGATCGGTACCCGCATCTTCGGCCCGGTGACCCGCGAGCTGCGCACCGAGCGTTTCATGAAAATTGTTTCGCTGGCACCCGAAGTGCTGTAAGAGGTCGAGCATGAACAAGATCCAAAAGGGTGACGAGGTCATCGTCATCACCGGTGCCGACAAGGGGCGCCGCGCGAAGGTGCTGGCCCGTCATGGAGCCGAGCATCTGGTCGTCGAGGGTGTGAATCTGGTCAAGCGCCACACGCGCCCGAACCCGATGCGCAACGAGACCGGCGGCATCGTGTCGAAGGAAATGCCCATCCACCAGAGCAATGTCGCGATCCTGAACCCGGCCACCGGCAAGGCCGACCGGGTCACGGTGCGCGTTGCCGACGATGGCAGCAAGACGCGTGTGTTCCGCTCCAGCGGTGAACAGATCAAGGTCTAACGGGGGCGATATGTCGCGCTTGCAAGAGTTGTACAAGGGCCAGGTCGTACCCGAGCTGCTCAAGGGCTTCGGGTACCAGTCGGTCATGGAAGTGCCCCGCATCACCAAGATCACGCTCAACATGGGCGTGAGCGAGGCGGTCGCGGACAAGAAGGTCATCGAGCATGCGGTCGACGACCTGACCAAGATCGCCGGCCAGAAGCCGGTGGTCACCAAGGCCCGCAAGGCCATCGCCGCGTTCAAGGTGCGCGAGGGCATGCCCATCGGCTGCTCGGTGACCCTGCGCGGACGCCGCATGTACGAATTCCTGGATCGCCTGATCACCGTCGCGCTGCCCCGCGTACGTGACTTCCGCGGTGTTTCGTCGCGCGCCTTCGACGGCCGTGGCAACTACAACATCGGCGTGAAGGAACAGATCATTTTCCCGGAAGTCGAATACGACAAGGTCGATGCGCTGCGCGGTCTGAACATCAGCATCACGACCACGGCGAAAACCGACGACGAGTGCAAGGCTCTGCTTGCCGCCTTCCGCTTTCCTTTCAAGAACTGAGGTTGCCATGGCCAAGCTTTCCCTGATCAACCGCGAGAAGAAGCGCGAGAAGCTCGTGCAGAAGTACGCGTCGAAGCGCGCTGCGCTCGAGGCGGTCATCTCCGACTCGAGCAAGTCGCACGACGAGCAGATGGCCGCGCGCCTGGAGCTGCAGCAGCTGCCGCGCAACTCCAGCCCGACGCGCCTGCGCAACCGCTGCGCGTTGACGGGCCGCCCTCGCGGCACGTTCCGCAAGTTCGGTCTGGCTCGCAACAAGATTCGCGAACTGGCTTTCCGCGGGGAGATCCCGGGCGTTACCAAGTCCAGCTGGTAAGGCGTCTGTCGGAACGCACCGGAGAATATTCCCATGAGCATGAGTGATCCCATCGCCGACATGTTGACCCGCATCCGCAACGCCCAGATGGTCGAGAAGACCACGGTGCGCATGCCGGCGTCCAAGCTGAAGGCGGCCATCGCGCAGGTGCTGGTCGACGAAGGCTACATCGACGGTTTCGAGGTGCTGCGCGACGGCACCAAGGCAGACCTGCAGATCTCGCTGAAGTACTACGCCGGGCGCCCGGTGATCGAGCACATCGAGCGGGTCAGCCGCCCGGGCCTGCGCATCTACCGCGGCCGCAGCGCGATTCCGCAGGTCATGAACGGCCTCGGCGTGGCCATCGTGTCCACGCCCAAGGGCGTGATGACCGACCGCAAGGCGCGCCAGGTGGGCGTCGGCGGCGAAGTTCTTTGCTACGTTGCCTAATCGAGGACGGGCCATGTCACGAGTTGCCAAAAACCCCGTTCTGGTGCCCAAGGGCGTCGAAGTCACGCTGGGCGCCGAGCAGATCGCCGTCAAGGGCTCGCTGGGCGCTCTGCAGCGCGAGCTGAACCCGCGGGTGAAGATCGAGTTCAAGGATGGCGCGATCACCTTCGCGCCGGCCGACGAGTCCCGCGAGGCGCATGCGCTGTCGGGAACCTACCGCGCGCTGGTCGCCGGCATGGTCACCGGCGTGAACAAGGGCTTCGAGAAGAAGCTCAACCTGGTCGGCGTGGGCTACCGCGCGCAGGTGCAGGGCGCCAAGCTCAACCTGACGCTGGGCTTCTCGCACCCCGTGGTGCGCGAGCTGCCCGCCGGAATCAAGGCCGAGACCCCGACCCCCACCGAGCTGGTGCTCAAGGGCTGCGACAAGCAGCTGGTGGGGCAGATCGCGGCCGACATCCGCGCCATTCGTCCTCCCGAGCCTTACAAGGGCAAGGGTGTTCGCTACGCCGATGAGGTCGTGGTGATCAAGGAAACCAAGAAGAAGTAAGGGGTCGCGAAATGCTGAACAAGAAAGAAGCCCGTCTGCGTCGCTCGAAGGCGACGCGTGCGCGCATCGCACGCTTGAACGCGACGCGACTGGCCGTGCATCGTTCCAACACGCACATCTACGCCAGCATCATCTCCGGCGACGGTGGCCGCGTGCTGGCCAGCGCGTCGACGCTGGAGCGCGAGGTTCGCGAGCAGTTGTCGACCGGCGGCGCGAATGTCGCCGCGGCGGAGTTGGTGGGCCGTCGCATCGCCGAGAAGGCGCGTGCCGCGGGCATCGAGCAGGTTGCGTTCGACCGCTCGGGTTTCCAGTACCACGGTCGCATCAAGGCCCTGGCCGAAGCGGCCCGCGAGGCCGGTCTGAAATTCTGAGGTTGCAATGGCCAAGATCCAAGCGAAGATGAGCCCCGAAGGCCGCGACGACGGTCTGCGGGAAAAGATGATCGCGGTGAACCGCGTGACCAAGGTGGTCAAGGGCGGCCGCATCCTCGGTTTTGCCGCGCTGGCCGTGGTCGGTGACGGCGATGGCAAGGTCGGCATGGGCAAGGGCAAGGCACGCGAGGTGCCGGTAGCCGTGCAGAAGGCCATGGACCAGGCGCGCCGCAACATGATCAACGTCAAGCTGCGCAACGGCACGCTGCACCACGAGGTGCAGGGCAGCCACGCGTCGTCCGACGTGTGGATGTCGCCGGCTCCGGCGGGTACCGGGATCATCGCCGGCGGCCCGATGCGCGCGATCTTCGAGGTCGTGGGCATCACCGACGTGGTGGCCAAGAGCCACGGCTCGACCAACCCCTACAACATGGTTCGTGCCACGCTGGACGGCCTGGCCCAGGTTCGCACCGCGGCCGAGGTCGCGATGAAGCGTGGCAAGAGCGTCGAGGACATCACCGGTTGAGCCGGGCGCACATCATGGAAAACAAACCGCAAATCAAGGTCAAGCTGGTGCGCAGCGTCATCGGCACCCGTGAGGACCATCGCGCGACCGTGCGCGGGCTCGGCCTGCGCCGGCTCAACGACGAGCGCGTGCTGGAAGATACGCCGGCCGTGCGTGGCATGATCCGCAAGGTCGACTACCTGGTCCGCGTGATCGCCTAAATTCGGATACGCATCATGGAACTGAATTCCATTTCCCCGGCGGAAGGCTCCAAGCACCGCAACAAGCGCGTCGGCCGCGGCATCGGCAGCGGCCTCGGCAAGACCGCCGGGCGCGGCCACAAGGGCCAGAAGTCGCGTTCCGGCGGCTACCACAAGGTGGGCTTCGAGGGCGGTCAGATGCCCCTGCAGCGCCGCCTGCCCAAGCGCGGCTTCAAGTCGCCGACGGCGGACCTGAAGGCCGAGGTGCGGCTTTCGGAACTGGCCAAGGTGCAGGGCGACCAGGTCGATCTGCTGAGCCTGAAGGCCGCCGGTCTGGTGTCCCAGCAGGCGCGTCAGGTCAAGATCTTCGCCTCCGGCAAGGTCGAGCGGGCGTTCACCATCGACGGCGTTTCGGTGACCCGTGGCGCGAAGGCGGCCATCGAGGCCGCCGGCGGGCGCATTGTCGAAGCGCAGGCGCAAGCCTGAGCGGCTGGAGCGTAAGGCATGGCACAGGCACCGAATGCTATCGGCGGGAAGTACGGCGACTTGAGTAAGCGCCTGTTTTTCCTGCTGGGGGCGCTGGTGGTTTACCGGATCGGGGCGCATATCCCCGTTCCCGGCATCAACCCGCAGGAACTGCAGAAGTTGTTTCAAAGCAACTCCAGCGGCATCCTCGGCCTGTTCAACATGTTCTCCGGCGGAGCGCTTTCGCGCTTCACGGTGTTCGCGCTGGGCATCATGCCCTACATCTCGGCGTCGATCATCATGCAGTTGATGACCTACGTGCTGCCGTCGATGGAGGCGCTGAAGAAGGAAGGCCAGTCGGGCCAACGCAAGATCACCCAGTACACGCGCTACCTCACGCTGTTCCTGGCGGTGTTCCAGTCGCTGGGAATCTCGGTTGCGCTCAGCTCGACCCAGGGCCTGGTGCTGGACCCGGGGATCGGCTTCCGGCTCACCGCGGTGGTCAGCCTGACCGCCGGCACGATGTTCCTGATGTGGCTGGGCGAGCAGATCACCGAGCGCGGCCTGGGCAACGGCATCTCGATCATCATCTTCGCCGGCATCGCCAGCGGCCTGCCGACCGCGCTGGGCGGGCTGCTCGAACTCGTGCGTACCGGTGCGATGAGCATCCTGGTGGCGCTGTTCGTGCTCGCCATCGTCGTCGCGGTGACCTATTTCGTCGTGTTCGTCGAGCGCGGCCAGCGCAAGATCCTGGTCAACTACGCGCGTCGCCAGGTCGGCAACCGCGTGTACGGCGGGCAGTCGTCGCACCTGCCGCTCAAGCTGAACATGTCGGGAGTGATTCCGCCGATCTTCGCATCGTCGATCATTCTGCTGCCTGCGACGGTGGCCAACTGGTTCGGTGCGGGCGCGCAGATGAGCTGGCTCAAGAGCCTCGCCGCGCTGCTGTCGCCGGGCCAGCCCATCTACGTGGCGTTGTACGCCGGCGCGATCATCTTCTTCACGTTCTTCTATACCGCGCTGGTGTTCAACAGCCGCGAGACTGCGGACAACCTGAAGAAGAGCGGCGCTTTCATCCCGGGTATCCGCCCGGGGGAGCAGACCGCGCGCTACATCGACAAGATCCTGATGCGCCTGACGCTGATCGGGGCGCTGTACATCACGCTGGTGTGCCTGCTGCCCGAGTTCCTGGTGCTCAAATACAATGTCCCGTTCAATTTCGGCGGCACCTCGTTGCTGATCATCGTGGTGGTGACCATGGATTTCATGGCGCAGGTCCAGGCGTACGCGATGTCGCACCAGTACGACGCCCTGCTCAAGCGTTCCAACTTCAAGGGTGGCATGACCTTGCGCTGAAGCCTCACGCCCACGTTCGACACTCCCATGTCCAAGGACGATGCGATTCAGATGCAGGGGGAGGTTCTGGAGAACCTGCCCAATGCGACGTTTCGCGTGAAGCTGGAAAACGGGCATGTGGTACTTGGGCACATTTCGGGAAAGATGCGCATGCACTACATCCGTATTTTGCCGGGCGATAAGGTCACGGTTGAGCTGACGCCCTACGATTTGACGCGTGCGCGGATCGTATTCCGCGCCAAATAAAAGAGGTAAATGATGAAAGTCAGTGCGTCCATCAAGAAAATGTGCAGAAACTGCAAGATCATCCGCCGCAAGGGGGTGGTGCGCGTGATCTGCGCCGACCCGCGCCACAAGCAGCGTCAGGGTTGAGCGGCCTTTTTTGAATCGAGGATTTCCATGGCCCGTATCGCTGGTATCAACATTCCGCCGCATCAGCACGCAGAAATCGGTCTGACTGCGATTTATGGCATCGGCCGGTCGACCGCGCGCAGGATCTGCGACGCGGCTGGCGTGGCCTGCACGACCAAGGTGAAGGACATCACCGACGCCGAGCTCGAGCGAATTCGCGAGCAGGTGGGTCAATACGTGATCGAAGGCGACCTGCGTCGCGAAGTCTCGATCAACATCAAGCGCCTGATGGACCTGGGCTGCTATCGTGGCATGCGCCATCGTCGCGGCCTGCCGGTGCACGGTCAGCGTACCCGCACCAATGCGCGTACCCGCAAGGGCCCGCGCAAGGGCGCCGCTGCGCTGAAGAAATAAGCTTTCAAGGATCACGTCATGGCAAAAGGCTCCACCTCCGGTTCGGCGCAACGCGCGCGCAAGAAGGTCCGCAAGAACGTCGCGGACGGCATCGCGCACGTGCACGCGTCGTTCAACAACACCATCATCACCATCACCGATCGCCAGGGCAACGCGCTGTCGTGGGCTTCGTCGGGCGGCCAGGGCTTCAAGGGCTCGCGCAAGTCGACCCCGTTCGCGGCCCAGGTGGCTGCCGAGAACGCCGGGCGTCTGGCGATCGAGTGCGGCATCAAGCAGCTCGAGGTGCGCATCAAGGGCCCGGGCCCCGGCCGTGAGTCCGCGGTGCGCGCGCTCAACGCGCTGGGCATCAAGGTGATGCAGATCGCCGACGTCACGCCGGTGCCGCACAACGGCTGCCGCCCGCCCAAGCGTCGTCGCATCTGATCGGTTCAGCCAGGGGTCGCGGCGCCGAACAGGCGCATCGCGGCCCTTGTTTCCTGCCGTGAAAGCGGCAAGCCCACTGCCTGGGCCCACAGGGCGCAGGCTCCCGCGGCGATTCGAGGCCGCGGCAGCAACATCGAAGGATCTCTCAAGTGGCACGTTATCTCGGCCCGAAGGCCAAGCTGTCCCGTCGCGAAGGCGCAGACCTGTTCCTCAAGAGCGCGCGTCGCGGCATCGAGTCCAAGGCGAAGTTCGACACCAAGCCTGGCCAGCACGGCCGCACCTCGGGGGCCCGCCAGTCCGACTACGCGACCCAGCTGCGCGAGAAGCAGAAGGTCAAGCGCATGTACGGCGTGCTGGAAAAGCAGTTCCGCCGCACCTACGAGAAGGCGCAGAGCCTGCGCGGCAACACCGGGGTGCAGCTGATGACCCTGCTCGAGCAGCGCCTCGACAACGTGGTCTACCGTGCCGGCTTCGCGTCGACCCGCGCCGAAGCCCGCCAGCTGGTGAGCCATCGCGCGATCACGCTGGACGGCCAGGTCACCGACATTCCGTCGGCGCGCGTCAACCCGGGCCAGGTCGTCGCCGTGCGCGACAAGGCGAAGAAGCAGCTGCGCATCGCCGATGCGCTGAAGCTGGCCGAGGGCAACGGATTCCCGGCGTGGATGCAGGTCGACCCGTCGAAGATGGAAGCCGTGTTCAAGAAGACCCCCGACCGCGACGAGTTCGGCAGCGACATCAACGAGTCGCTGATCATCGAACTGTATTCGCGTTGATCCCCGCACCCGGCGCGCACGCGCCGGGGCGAAGCCCGCGGGCCGAGGCCCGCCATTCAGCCTTATCCGCGTAACGAGCGGAGGGTATTGAAGGAATCGTCATGCAAACCGCACTCCTGCGTCCCAAGTCCATCCAGGTCGAAAGCCTCGGCGCGCTGCGCGCGAAGGTCACCCTCGAGCCTTTCGAGCGCGGCTACGGCCACACCCTCGGCAACGCGCTGCGCCGTGTGCTGCTGTCCTCGCTGGTGGGCTATGCCCCGACCGAGGTCAGCATCAACGGCGTGCTGCACGAGTACTCGGTGGTCGACGGCCTGCAGGAGGACGTGATCGCCGTGCTGCTGAACCTCAAGGGCGTGGTGTTCAAGCTGCACAACCGCGACGAGGTCACGCTGTCGCTGCGCAAGGAAGGCGAAGGCGTGGTCACCGCGGCAGACATCCAGACCCCGCACGATGTCGAGATCGTCAACCCCGAGCACGTGATCGCCCATCTGTCGCAGCAGGGCAAGCTCGACATGCAGATCAAGGTCGAGAAGGGCCGCGGCTACGTGCCGGGCAACCTGCGCCGCTATGCGGACGAGGGCGGCAAGACCATCGGCCGCATCGTGCTCGACGCGTCGTTCTCGCCGGTGCGCCGCGTCAGCTACGCCGTGGAGAATGCCCGCGTCGAGCAGCGCACCGACCTGGACAAGCTGGTCATGGAGATCGAGACCAATGGCTCGATCAGCGCCGAGGAGGCGATCCGTACCTCCGCTCGCATCCTGGTGGAGCAGTTGTCGGTGTTCGCCAGCCTGGAAGGTGCGGAAAAGGCCCTGGAAGCCGCCGGTGCCGCGAGTGCCCAGCAGTTCGACCCGATCCTGCTGCGCCCGGTGGACGACCTGGAGCTGACGGTGCGTTCGGCCAACTGCCTGAAGGCCGAGAACATCTATTACATCGGCGACCTCATCCAGCGCAGCGAGACCGAGCTGCTGAAGACGCCGAACCTGGGGCGCAAGTCCCTGAACGAGATCAAGGAAGTGCTGGCCGCTCGCGGCCTGACCCTGGGCATGAAGCTCGAGAGCTGGCCGCCGGCCGAGCTCGACGGCCGCAACGCCTGAGCAAGCTGCCGCGGCATGGCCGCGGCGCACCCCACGGCTGCGCGCTGTCGGCGCGGGCCGCAAAAAGGGGCCGGTACCTGGTACGGCCGGCCTGACAAGCAACCCCTGAAGGAAGGACATTCATCATGCGTCACGGACACGGTCTGCGCAAACTCAACCGCACTTCGAGCCACCGCCTGGCGATGCTGCGCAACATGGCCAATTCCCTGATCGAGCACGAGGCGATCAAGACCACGCTGCCCAAGGCCAAGGAACTGCGCCGGGTGGTCGAGCCGCTGATCACGCTGGGCAAGAAGCCCAGCCTGGCGAACCGTCGCCTGGCCTTCGATCGCCTGCGCGACCGCAACTCGGTGGTCAAGCTGTTCGGCGAGCTGGGCGAGCGCTACCGCAACCGTCCGGGCGGCTACACGCGCATCCTGAAGTTCGGCTGGCGTGTCGGCGACAATGCCCCGATGGCGCTGGTGGAGCTGGTGGACCGTCCCGAGCCGACGGCCGCGGTGGAAGACAAGTCCGCCGAGTAAGCCTGCCTCGGCCGGCCTGGCCACGGCGCGCCGCATCCCCGGGTTCCCGCGGGGGTAGGCGCGCCGTTTTCGCTGGTGCGTCCCATCCGTGTCCCAGGGGCGGGAGTGCGGGCTTGCGCGAAGTCCGCTGCTTGGTGTCACAATATCCAGTCTGACTGATATAGGGCTGCCCGCGATGCGTCTGTTCCGAGTCTTTCCCGCCGAGACATTGCGCTGGTCGCTGCGCGTGCGCGGCCAGGGGCTGCAGCGCGCAGCCTGGCTGCTGCTGGCGACCCTGGCGCTGCTGCTGGCCAGCTCGCCGGCTCGCGCCCAGCAGGGCGATTTCCTGCAGCCGGACGACGCGTTCCGGCTGGCGCCATCGGTGGCGTCGGCCGACACCGTGCAACTGCGCTTCGACATCGCCAAGGGTTACTACCTGTACCAGGAGCGTTTCCACTTTGTCGCGCAGACGCCTGGCGTGCGCCTGGGCCCTCCGGACTTCCCGCCGGCGCATCGCAAGTTCGACCCCAACCTCGGTCACGAAGTCGCGCATTACCGCAACCAGGTGATCGTTCCGCTGCGCGTGCTCGCAGCTCCGGCGCATTTCGCGCTGAAGGTGACCTACCAGGGCTGCTCGGACCAGGGCCTGTGCTATCCGCCGATCGACAAGGTGGTGCAGGTCAGCCTGAAGGCCTTCGGAGGTGACGGCAGCGCGGTCGTCGACGGACAGGCGCCGCAGCGCTCGGTTCTCGGCTCACTGCTCGGCGGGCTGACCGGCGGCGCCGCGCCGACCCAGGCCCCGCCGGCCGCCGCCGCGTCGAGCCAGGCTGCATCGGCGAGTTCCCCGGAAACCACCGCCGCCTCGTCTGCGTCGCGCTCGGCAGCGGCGGCCTCTTCCGGATCCGCCCCGGCGGCAGGCGCATCCACGGCGCCAGCCGCTGCCGGCGCCGACGACGCAGGCTCCAGCATCGGCGCGGCCCTGGCCGGCGGCAGCCTGCTGCGAATCATCCCGATGTTCGTGCTGTTCGGCCTGCTGCTGGCCTTCACGCCCTGCGTGCTGCCGATGGTGCCGATCCTGTCCAGCATCATCGTCGGGCAGAGCAGCGGCGACGGGCGCATTTCCCGCTGGCGCGGTCTGGTGCTGGCGCTGGCCTACTCGCTGGGCATGGCCCTTGTCTACACAGCGTTCGGCGTGGCCGCCGGCCTGCTCGGCCACGGCCTGGCAGCGGCCTTGCAGAACCCCTGGGTGCTGTCGGGCTTCGCGTTGCTGCTGGTGCTGCTGTCGTTGTCGATGTTCGGTTTCTACGAGCTGCAGATGCCGTCGGCGATCCAGAGCCGACTCAGCCGCGGCTCCAGCGCACTGCCCGGCGGCAAGCTGCTGGGGGTGTTCCTGATGGGAGGCATCTCGGCGCTGATCGTCGGCCCCTGCGTGGCCGCGCCGCTGGCGGGCGCGCTGCTCTACATCAGCCAGACCGGCAACGCCGTGATCGGTGGCGTGGCGCTGTTCTCGCTGGCCACCGGGATGAGCCTGCCGCTGCTGGTCGTCGGCTTCGGCGCGTCGGCGCTGCTGCCGCGCGCCGGGCGCTGGATGGACGCGGTGAAGGCGTTTTTCGGCGTGCTGCTGCTGGCCACCGCGCTGTACATGCTGGCGGGTGTGCTGCCGGCGTGGCTGCTCATGCTCGCGTGGGCCGCGCTGCTCGTGGTCAGCGCCAGTTTCCTGCATGTGTTCGATCGCCTGCCCGACGACGCGTCGGGCTGGCTGCGCCTGTGGAAGGGACTCGGCGTGCTGCTGGCGCTGGCCGGCGCCGTGCTGGTGATCGGCGTGGCCTCCGGCAGCCGAAACATGCTGCAGCCGCTGCAGGGCCTGGGAGGCAGCGCCGTGGCGCAGGCCGAGCAGCCGCTGCGTTTCGCGCCGATCGCGTCGGTGGCCCAGCTCGACCGCACGCTGGCCGACACGCGAGGCACCGTGATGCTCGACTTCTGGGCCGACTGGTGCGTGTCGTGCAAGGAAATGGATCGCTTCACCTTCTCCGATCCGCGCGTGCACTCGCGCCTGCGCGACCTGGCACTGCTGCGGGCCGACGTCACCGCCAACACCGCGGCCGACCAGGCGCTGCTCAAGCGCTTCCAGCTGTTCGGGCCGCCCGGGATCATCTTCTTTCGCGACGGGCGCGAGATCGGGCGCGTGGTCGGCGAGCAGGACGCCCGAGACTTCCTGGCGTCGCTGCAGCGCCTGGGGGCCTGAATCCGGCCGTGGCGCGAGGCCGCCTCAGGCCGGCGCCGCGGCGACCTGCACCAGGCAGTCGTAGAAGCAGGCTCCGCCGCCCAGGTCGGTCAGGCCCTGGTGGGTCAGTTCGTTGACATTGCGTCCGTCGGGCGACAGCTTGCGCCACCAGACCCCGAACACCACCACCAGCCCCTGGCGGGTGTCGTCGCTGACGTGGCAGCGCGCGAGCGCCTCGCCGCGGTCGTTGAAGCAGCGCACGCGCTGCCCGTCGGCGATGCCGCGCTCGGCCGCGTCGAGCGGGTGCAGCAGCAGCGCCGGCTCGCCCTCGGTGCGGCGCAGCGAGTCCACGTTGACGAAACTGGAGTTGAGAAAGTTGCGCGCCGGCGGCGAGATCATCGCCAGCGGGTAGCGTCGCGCCAGTTCCGGTGCCGTCTCGGCACACTCGTACGGCAGGATGACCTGCGGCAGCGGATCGCGGCCGGCTTCCAGGTCGGCCGGCCAGGCCAGTTGGCAGCGTCCGCTCGGCGTGGGAAAGCCGCCGTCGGCGAAAGGGGCCTCGCACCCGGCCACCTTGGCCCAGCCCTGCTTGCGCAGCGTGGCGAAATCCAGCCCGGCGTTTCGCGGGTCGTCGGCCAGCGCCTGGGCCGCGATCTGTTCGTCGCTGTCGCCGAAGCAGGGCTCGGTGAATCCCATGTGCCTGGCGAGGTCGCGAAAGATCTGCGTGTTCGCGCGAGCCTGTCCGAGCGGCTCGATGGCCTGTTCGTTGGCCACCCAGTAGCGATGTCCGTAGGACTTGTGCACGTCGATGTGCTCGAGCTGCGTCGTCGCCGGCAGGATGTAGTCGGCCAGGTCGGCGGTGTCGGTGCGGAAGTGTTCCAGCACCACGGTGAACAGGTCCTCGCGGCGCAGCCCGGCCAGCACGCGTCCGGAATCCGGCGCCACCGCCGCCGGGTTGCTGTTGTAGACCACGAGGGCGTCGATGCGCGGGCCGAAGCCGTCGCCGCCCGGATGCAGCAAGGCGTCGCCGATGGCCGACATGTTGATGGTGCGCACGATTCGGTCGCCGAGCAGATCGGGGCGCTCCAGCGCCGCCGTGTCCACCGCGAAGTGCCCGGAACTCGACAGCAGCAGGCCGCCGGCCGGCTCGCGCCAGGCCCCGGTGAGCGCCGGCAGGCAGGCGATGGCGCGCACCGTGTTGCCGCCGCCGCGTACGCGCTGCAGTCCGTAGTTCAGGCGGATGGCGGCGGCGCGCGTCGTGCCCAGCAGGCGGGCCAGCTCGCGGATCGAGTCGGGTGGCAGCCCGCATAGCGCGCCCGCACGCTCGGGGCTCCATTGCAGCGCGCGTTCCCGCAGCAGCTCGAAACCCAGCGTGTGGCGCTCGATGTAGTCGTGGTCCAGCCAGTCGTTGCGCACCAGCTCGCCCATCAGCGCCCAAGCCAGCGCGGAATCGGTGCCGGGGCGCAGCTGCAGGTGCATGTGGCAGCGCCGCGCGGTGTCGTTGCGCCACGGGTCGATGCACACCAGCGTGGCACCCTGGCGCTTGGCCTGCTGCGCCAGCGACCAGAAGTGCAGGTTGCTGGTGATGCTGTTGCTGCCCCAGATCACGATCAGTCGGCTGTTCGCGAACTGTTCCACGTCCATGCCGACCAGGCCGCCCAGCACCTGGCGCAGGCCCTCGGCCCCGGCGCTCGAACAGATGGTTCGATCGAGCCGGCTGGCGCCCAGGCGATGAAAGAACCGCGCGGCCATCGATTCGCCCTGGACCAGGCCCATCGTGCCGCAATAGCTGTAGGGAAGGATCGACTGCGCGTCGACCTCGGCCAGCGCGCGCAGCCGGCCGGCGATGTCGCCCAGCGCCTGTTCCCAGGAGACGGGTTCGAAGCGCCCGCTTCCCTTCGGGCCCGCGCGGCGCAGCGGCTGCAGCACCCGCCCGGCGTGGTAGGTGCGCTCGAGATAGCGCGAGACCTTGGTACACAGCGCGCCGCCGGTGGTCGGGTGCGAGGGGTCGCCCCGCAACTGCACGGCCACGCCGTCACGCACGCCCACCAGCATGGCGCAGGTATCGGGGCAGTCGTGCGGACACGCCGCGCGCACGGTGCGCAGCGCGGGGTCGGCGTCGTGGGTCTGGGGCTCGTTCAGCATGGCGCCTGCAGTCTACGCGTACCGCGACGGTCCGGGCCCGCTTGCGCGACAATGCAACAAGCCCGGGCCGCCGCGGCCCGGAGTCTGGAAACCGACCGATCATGCAGCTCATCGATTCCATCGTCGCAGAAGCGGCCACATTTCGTCAGATCCGTAGGGATATCCACGCCCATCCGGAGCTGTGTTTCGAGGAAAACCGCACGTCGGACGCGATCGCCGAACAACTGACGAAGTGGGGAATCGACGTGCACCGCGGGCTCGGGCGCACCGGCGTGGTCGGGGTGATCGACGGGCACAAGCCCGGCACGGGCAGCATCGGCCTGCGCGCCGACATCGATGCGCTGCCTGTGACCGAGAAGAACACCTTCGAGCATGCCAGCCGGCACCCCGGGCGCATGCATGCCTGCGGACACGACGGCCATACCGCGATGCTGCTGGCGGCGGCGCGCCACCTGAGCCGCGAGCGCGATTTCGCCGGTCGCGTGGTGTGCATTTTCCAGCCCGCCGAGGAGGGCGGTGGCGGCGCCCGTGAAATGCTTCGCGACGGGCTGTTCGAGCGCTTTCCCGTCGACGCAGTGTTCGCCATGCACAACTGGCCCGGCATCCCCGCCGGCAGCTTCGCGCTCAGCACGGGCCCGGTGATGGCGTCGAGCAATGAATTCCGCATCGTCGTGCGCGGCAAGGGAGCGCACGCGGCGATGCCGCATCTCGGGCTCGATCCGGTTCCGGTGGCCTGCCAGCTCGTGCTGGCGCTGCAAGGCGTGATCAGCCGCAACCGCAATCCGCAGGAGGCCGGCGTGTTGTCGGTGACCATGCTGCAGGCCGGCGAGGCCACCAACGTGATCCCGGACAGCGTGACCCTGCAGGGCACGGTGCGGACCTTCAGCACCTCGTTGCTGGACCTGATCGAGGCCAACATGCAGCGCATCGCCACGCACACCGTGCAGGCCTTCGGAATGACTTGCGAGTTCGAGTTCCGGCGCAACTATCCGCCGACCGTGAACCACCCCGCGCAAACCGAGTTCGCGCGCCGCGTGCTGGTCGACCTGGTGGG
This sequence comes from Pseudomonadota bacterium, assembly GCA_021847345.1. GTDB lineage: Bacteria > Pseudomonadota > Gammaproteobacteria > Burkholderiales > Burkholderiaceae_C > Thiomonas_A. The sequence goes on along the minus strand of JAJZTW010000018.1, from coordinate 40,779 downwards.
CGAGGACGGCGTGCAGCCCTTCGAGCCTTCGATGGGCGCCGAGGACTTCTCCTACATGCTGCAGCAGCGCCCCGGCGCCTATGTGATCATCGGCAACGGCGGCGGCGAGCACCGCGAGCCCGGTCATGGCGCGGGGCCCTGCACGCTGCACAACGCCAGCTACGACTTCAACGACGAGATCCTGCCGCTGGGCGCCAGCTTCTGGGTGCACCTGGTGCAACGCTGGCTGGCGCAACAGGCCGGCTGACGGCCCTCCGCGAGGCGGCGTCGCAGGCCCCGGCTCAGGACGACGCCGGGCAGTCCTGTGCGCGCACGTTGGCCGCACGAAGCGCGGGCAGCGCACGCAGTTGCCGGACCTGGGCCGGCGAAAGCGAAGGCAGCACCCAGTACTGCGCACGCATGCCGAGATTGCGCTGCACGATATGCGCGGTCTGCACGCCGTGCGCCTGCAGCTGCTGGAGCTGGGCCTGCGCCTGCTCGCGCTTGTCGAACACTCCCAGCGAAATGCCCGGCATGTAACGCGGGCGCGCGCTGACCGCGACGAAGCTGTCCGGCGGCAGGGACAGCTGGCGCAGCTCGCCGAGCTTGCGGTGCAGCGCGGTGGTGTCGGCGTAGGGGCCCATCATGACCATCCACTGGGCCGGCAGGTCCTGCTCGCGCGCCTGCGCGTCGAGCCCGGCGGCATGCAGCGCCGAGCCCAGCGCCGCATCGGGCGCGCCGGTGTACGGCCCGATGCGCAGGCAGCTCGCCGCGGCGGCGACGGTCCCGGTCGCGGCGGCCGAGGTCGAGGCCGCGCGGGCCGGGGCGCTGGCGGGGCCCGATGCAGGCGGCGCGGCGGGAGCCGAGCTGGCCTCGGCGGGCGCCGAGCCCGTTGCCGCGGAAGGCGTCGACGCCGCCGCCGCGGCGCTCGCCACCGGCGCGGTGGAGGCCAGCGGCCGGCCTTGCGGGTCCAGCAGGGTCAGTGCGTCGGGGTGCACCTGCTGGCGCAGGCGTTGCGGTTCGTCGACCCGGGCAGGGGCCCAGCCCAGCGGGCCGAACACGTCGTGGGACCAGGCCCACAGCACCAGGTTGCCGAGAATCAGGGCCAGCACCAGCTTTCGCAACATGGGCATTCCTTCCGCGGGGGAGCTCAGTCGGATTCTGCACGCAGCGAGACGTCGCCGCTGGCCACGCGCTCGCGCCCGCCGGGAGTGGCCAGCCACAGGTAGCCCTGCGTGTCGACCCCGAGCGCGACGCCCTGCTGGCTCGGCACGCCGTCGGCCAGCACCTGCACCCTGCGCCCGCTCCACGCGTGGGCATGGTTCCAGGCGTCGGCCCAGGGAGCGAAGCCGACCCGTGCGAACTCGCCCAGGCCCGCCAGCAGGCGAGGCAGCAGGGCCTGCAGGACCTGCCAGCGGTCGACCTGCAGGCCCTGCTCGCGCAGGCCGATGGCCTGTGGCAGGTCGGGGGGCGAGGCCAGGTTCAGCCCGATGCCCAGCACCACCCAGCGCGAGCGCGGCGTGTCGGCGACTTCGACCAGCACGCCGGCGAGCTTGCGCGACGACAGCAGCACGTCGTTCGGCCATTTCAGCGCGGCGCCAGCCACCCCCAGGTCGCCCAGCGCCTGCAGCAGCCACACGCCGATCGCCAGGCTGAGCCCGGCGACGCCGGCATCGTGGGGCAGCGGCCAGGCCAGCGAGCACAGCAAGGCGCCGTGCCCATCGTCCTGCCAGGTTCGCGAGCGGCGGCCGCGCCCGGCGCTCTGGTGCCCGGCGACCCGACAATGCACGCCGACGCATCCCGCGCGCACGCTCGCCAGCAGGTCCGAGTTGGTCGAGCCGGTCTCGGCCACCCAGCTCAGTTCGCAGGCCTGGCCCGCGGCGTGCAGCGCCTGCTGCAGCGCCAGCGCGCGCGCCTGGTCGTCGCCGCGGGGGGAGCCGGGCATGGCTCAGCGCTTGCGTGTCAGCATCGTGCCGCGGCACGCCGCTGCGCCGCAGTGGCAGGCGTATTCGCGCTTGAGCCGTGGCGTATGGCGCTCGTCGAGGCTGAGGTGGTAGTCGTAGAACAGTTCCTCGCCGGCCTGCAGGTCGCGCAGGGCGTGGATGAACACCTGGCCGTCGACCTCGCGCGCTTCGCAATTCGGTTCGCAGGAATGGTTGATCCAGCGAGCGCTGTTGCCGTCGACGTTGGCGTCGATCACGCCGCCTTGCTCGAGCGAGAAATAAAAGGTGTGGTTGGGCTGTTGCGGATCGTGCGGGTGGCGGCGCAGCGCTTCCTTCCAGGAAATGCGCTGGCCGCGGTATTCCAGGATGCGCGTGCCGGCGGCGATGGCGCGGCGCGCGAACACTCCCTTGCCGTGCACCGGCGACTCGCGCACTTCGGTGCGGGGCCCGCGCGGCGCGTCTGCGGGGCGGGTGGGGGCGCCTGGGCGCCGGGGGCTGGTCTGCAACGCGGGCACGAAACTGGTTAAAGTAGAAAAGGAGAGGGACCGGCATTGCCGGCCGATCCACGCGGCGCCGTCGCAGGGCATCGGCCCGCGGCGAAGCCCGGCGCGCGCCATTGTAAGGATGCGATGCCGGCATGAGTCCGGCGTGACCAAGGTCATGCCGGCGCCGCCCGACGCGTTCCTGTCTGTCCTTGTCGAAACCCCACCATGAGCAAAACCCTGGTCATCGCCGAAAAACCCAGCGTCGCACAAGACATCGTGCGAGCTCTCACTCCGGTTGCCGGCAAGTTCGACAAGCACGACGAGTACTTCGAGAACGAGTCGTACATCGTCACGTCGGCCGTCGGCCATCTGGTCGAGATCGGCGCGCCCGATGCCTACGAGGTCAAGCGCGGCAAATGGAGCTTCGCCCATCTGCCGGTGGTGCCGCCGCACTTCGACCTCAAGCCGATCGAGAAGACCCGCTCGCGCTTGTCGGCCATCGTCAAGCTGCTCAAGCGCAAGGAGATCACCGGCGTGGTCAACGCCTGCGATGCCGGGCGCGAGGGGGAACTGATTTTTCGTCTCATCCAGCAATACGCGTCGGCGCGCCAGCCGGTGCGACGGCTGTGGCTGCAATCCATGACCCCGCAGGCCATCCGCGACGGGTTCGAGCACCTGCGCAGCGATTCCGACATGCAGCCGCTGGCCGACGCGGCGCGCTGCCGCAGCGAGGCCGATTGGCTGGTGGGCATCAACGGCACGCGCGCGATGACCGCGTTCAACTCGCGCGACGGGGGCTTTTTCCTGACTCCGGTGGGGCGCGTGCAGACCCCCACGCTGTCCGTGGTGGTGGCGCGCGAGGAGCAGATCCGGCGCCACGTGGCCCGGCCGTATTTCGAGGTGCAGGCGCACTTCGCGGCGGCCGCCGGCGAATACAAGGGCAAGTGGTTCGATCCCGAGTTCAGGAAGGACGACGACCCCGATCGCCGCGCCGATCGGTTGTGGGACCGCGAGCGCGCGCAGGCCGTGGTCCAGGCCTGTGCCGGGCAGCCGGCCGTGGTGCGCGACGAATCCAAGCCGGCGACCCAGATCTCGCCGGCGCTGTTCGACCTGACCACCTTGCAGCGCGAGGCCAATTCGCGCTTCGGCTTCTCGGCCAAGATGACCCTGGCGCTGGCGCAGGCACTGTACGAGAAGCACAAGGTGTTGACCTACCCGCGTACCGATTCGCGGCACCTGCCGGAGGACTACGTCAGCGTGGCGCGCGACACGCTGGGGGCGATGGCCGACGAAGGCGGCGCGCTCAGCGGCTTCGCGCGCCGTGCGCTGGACCAGGGCTACGTCAAGCCGACCAAACGCGTATTCGACAACAGCAAGGTGTCGGACCACTTCGCCATCATTCCCACCAACCAGCAGCCGCGCTCGCTGTCGGAAGCCGAGGCCAAGCTGTACGACATGGTGGCGCGGCGCTTCCTGTCGGTGTTCTATCCCGCCGCCGAGTTCCTGGTGACCACGCGAATCAGCACCGTGGGCGAGCATCGCTTCCGCACCGAGGGCCGCATCCTGGTGGTGCCGGGCTGGCTGGAGATCCATGGCCGCACCCAGCAGGGCGAGGACGCCGACCTGCCGGCGCTGGGCGCCGACGAGAAGCCGCTGGCCGACAGCGTCGAGTTGCTCGAGCTCAAGACCCGGCCGCCGGCGCGCTACACCGAGGCCACGCTGCTCAGCGCGATGGAAAATGCCGGCAAGATGGTCGGCGACGAGGAATACGCCGAGGCCATGGCCGGCAAGGGCCTGGGCACGCCGGCCACGCGTTCGTCGATCATCGAGGGGCTGCTGGCCGAGCAGTACATGCTGCGCGAGGGACGCGAGCTGGTGCCGACGGCCAAGGCCTTCCAGCTCATGACCCTGCTGCGGGGCCTGGGCGTGGAGGAACTGACCAAGCCCGAGCTGACCGGGGAATGGGAGCACAAGCTGGCGCAGATGGAGCGCGGTCAGATCCGGCGCGATGCCTTCATGCAGGAAATCGCGGCGATGACCGAGACCATCGTTCGCCGCGCCAAGGAGTTCGACCGCGACAGCGTGCCCGGGGATTACGCCACGCTGCGCACGCCGTGTCCGAACTGCGGCGGCGTGGTGCGCGAGAACTATCACCGCTTCGCCTGCACCGCGTGCGATTTCTCGATCGGCAAGCACCCCGGCGGACGCAGCTTCGAGCTGTCCGAGGTGGAGACCCTGCTGGCCGACAAGCACCTGGGCCCGTTGACGGGTTTTCGCAGCAAGATGGGGCGTCCCTTCGCCGCCGAACTGCGCCTGGCGCGCGAGGGCGGCAACGGGCAGTACAAGCTGGAGTTCGATTTCGGCCAGGCCAGTCCAGGCGAGTCGGGCGAGGCGCCGGACTTCAGCGGGCAGGAGCCGATGGGCGCCTGTCCGAAATGCGGCTCGCACGTATTCGACGCGGGCAATTCCTATGTCTGCGAACGCAGCGTCGGCCCCTCGCCGAGTTGCGATTTCCGCAGCGGCAAGATCATCCTGCAGCAGCCGGTCGACCCGGCGCAGATGCGCAAGCTGCTGGCCGACGGCCGTACCGACCTGCTCGACGGTTTCGTGTCCGCGCGCACGCGGCGCAAGTTCAAGGCCTACCTGGTGCGCCAGGCCGACGGCAAGGTGGGATTCGAGTTCGCGCCGCGTGCCGGGGCGGCACCCGCCAAGGGCGGCGCCGCGCGCAAGACCACGGGCTCCAAGAGCGCCGCGGCGGCCACCGGCAAGGCCGCCGGCGCCAGGGCCGCCCCGGCCGCGCGCAAGACCCGCGGCTGACCGGCGCGGCGCATCGCCGCGGCCGGCGCCGACCTCAAGGCGCGCTGGCTGCGGGTGCGCCGTCGGGCGACGGCGCACCGGGGATCTGCAGGCACACCACCAGCCCGGGGTGCGCCGGATCGGTGCAATGCGGGTTGTCGTCCAGGCTCAGCGCCGCGCCGTGCTGGCGAGCGATTTCCTGCACGATGCACAGGCCCAGGCCGCTGCCGTCCTGCCCCGTGCCGAGCACGCGGTAGAAGGGCCGGAACACCATTTCCCGCTCCTGGGGCGCGATGCCCAGCCCGGTGTCCTCGACGGCCAGCAGCACATGTTCGTCGAGCTGGCGCAGGCGCACGACGATGCGCCCGTGCGCAGGCGTGTAGGCGATCGCGTTGTCGAGCAGGTTCTTGGCCAGTTCCTGCAGCATCACCGCGTTGCCGCGCACCCACAGCGCCTGCTCGGGCGCGTCGAACTCGAGTTCCTGGGACCTGGCCAGCGCCAGCGGCGCAAGCTCCTGCACCGCCTCGCGCACCGGCCGGCTCAGGTCGAGCAGCACGGCGCCGCGCTGCGCCAGCGCGCCGTGGTTCTCGGCTCGCGCCAGCGCCAGCAGCTGGTTGACCAGGCGCGTGGTGCGGACCACCGAGATCTCGATCTGGCGCAGGCTGGTACGCAGTTCCTCCGGGTCGGTCTGGCGCTGCGCCAGCTCGGCCTGCATGCGCAGCCCGGCCAGCGGTGTCTTGAGCTGGTGCGCGGCGTCGGCGATGAAGCGCTTGCGGGTGTGGATGGACTGCTCCAGGCGACCGAGCAGGCCGTTGATCGAATCCACCAAAGGCGCGATTTCCTCGGGAGCCTCGCGCTGGTCGATGGGGCTGAGATCGTCCGGCCGGCGTCGGCGGATGCGTGCCTGCAACTCGTCGAGCGGGATGATGCCCTGGCCCAGCCCGAACCACACGAGCAGGATCGAGATGGGCACGATGACGAACTGCGGAAGGATCACCCCGCGCACGATGTTGCGCGCCAGCTCCGAGCGCTGCCGCAGGCCCTCGGCCACTTGCACCAGCACCTCGGGGCCTCGCGGCGGCTGCACCCAGCGCCACGCGATGCGCATGCTGCGCTCACCGATGCTGGCGTCGCGCAGGTGCGCGGCGCCGTCGCGAGGCCAGGCGTTGTCGGGCGGCGCCGGCAGTTGCGCGTTGCCCGCCAGCACGCGGCCGTCGGCGGCGCGCAGCTGCATCAGCAGGTCCGGCGACGAGCCCGGCGCGGCGCCGGCCGCGTGGGCCCCCGGCAACGACACGCCCGAGCTGGCGACCCACTGCGCGATCACCCCGAGGCGCCTTTGCAGACCCTGATCGAAAGGCTGCGTGGCGATCGCCTGCGCGACCAGGAAGGTGATGCCGATGGCCACCGGCCACACCAGCAGCAGCGGCACCAGCATCCAGTCCAGGATCTCGCCGAACAGCGAGCGTTGACGCTTGCCCGGCGCCGCCTTTTCGCCTGCGGCTTGCTCCTGTGTCGCGAGCGCCGTGCTTGCGCCGGCCGACATGGCTCAGGCCGCCTGCGCCGCGCCGGCGCCGGGCGACGCGTCGGCGCCGGCCGCCGGGGCCGCCGCCGGCGTGCCGGCGATTCGCTCCAGGCAGTACCCGAGGCCGCGCACGGTGGCGATGCGAATCGGCCCGCATTCGATCTTCTTGCGCAGGCGGTGAATGTAGACCTCGATGGCGTTGGTGCTGACTTCCTCGCCCCACACGCAAAGGTGATCGACCAGCTGGTCCTTGCTGACCAGGCGTCCGGCGCGTTGCAGCAGCACTTCCAGCAAGGCCAGTTCGCGCGCCGACAGGTCGACCACGCGCTCGTCGAGCATGACCACGCGCCCCGACAGGTCCACGCTGAGCGGGCCGTGGCGGATCACCGAGCTGGTCGCTCCCATGCCGCGGCGTGTCAGCGCGCGCACGCGGGCCTCGAGTTCGGCCAGTTCGAAGGGCTTGGCCATGTAGTCGTCGGCGCCGAGGTCCAGGCCGCGCACCTTGTCGTCGAGGTTGTCGGCGGCGGTGAGGATCAGCACCGGCAGCGTGTCGCCGCGGCTGCGCAGGCGCTTGAGCACGTCGAAGCCCGACAGGCGCGGCAGGCCCAGGTCGAGGATCAGCAGGTCGAAGCTGCAGCCGTGCAGGGCGTTGTCGGCGCTGATGCCGTCGCCCACCTGGTCGACTGCGTAATGGCTCGCGCGCAGCGAACGGGTCAGGCCGTCGGCCAGGACCTGGTCGTCCTCGGCGATCAGGATGCGCATGGCGGTCTCCTCCTCTCGGTTGCCGCGGTGCGCGGCTTGTGCAGCCGATTCTAGGAGGAGGCCGCTGCGTTCGGCTGCATGTCGTTGCTGCGATGCAGCATGACGTGGCGCACCGGTTGCGCGAGCTCGATGCCGCGAGCGCGCAAGCCTCGCAGCAACGCCAGGTTGATCGCGTGACGGGTGTTCATGTAGACGAGGTAGTCGGCCTGCTCGATCCAGTACACCATCTCGAAGCGCAGCCCGTCGGGCTCGATGTCCTTGAGGTGCGCGCGGTCGAAGCGCACGTCGGGCAGCGCCTGCACGATTTCGCGCAGCCAGTCGGGAAGCTGCTCCAGCGCTCGCGGGTCGGTGTCCAGGCGCAGCACGAAGCGCTGCTCGATGCGCCGCTGTTCCATGGTGCGGAAATTGCGCACCCGCGCCATGGTCAGGTCGGCATTCGAGAACACGTACTGCTCGCCGTCCAGCGCGCGCAGGCGCGTGGTCTTGAGCCCGATGTTCTCCACCGTTCCGGGCAGTCCGTCGACGACGATGAAATGCCCGATCTGGAAAGGCTTGTCCAGCACGATCGACAGGCTGGCGAACAGATCCTTCAGGATGCTCTGCAGCGCCAGTCCGACCGCCACGCCGCCGACGCCCAGCCCGGCCAGCACGGCGGTGACGTTGACCCCCAGGTTGTCCAGCAGCATCAGCGACAGCAGCGACCAGCTCAGCAGGCGCAGCAGGAAACTCGCGGCGGCCAGGCCGGTGGCCGCTTCCGGATCGGCGCGCAACGCGCGGTCGCGCGACGCATTGATCCAGCGGTCGAGGAAGGCCGCGCTCCACAGGCCGATCTGCACGAACAGCGCCACCGTGGCCGCGCCGTCGCACAGCCTGCCCCAAGGCGGCGGCGGTTGCAGCCCGCGCAGCGCCAGCGCGACCGCCAGGATGGCGAGCAGGCTCACCCGGGTGGCGGCGACGGTGTCGAGCACGGCTTGCTGGCGCCGCCGCAGCATCGCCGAGCCGAAGCCCTGCGCGCGCTGCCAGGCGCGCAGGTGCTGCAGCAGCCAGGGCTTGAACGCGCGCAGGGCCAGCGGCGCGACGAACACGCCGGCTGCCGCCAGCAGCCAGTCGATCCAGGTGATGTCCTGTGGCATGTCGGGCGCTGCGGGGGGTGCCGCGCGCAGGGTTCAGGAAAGTCCGGCCGCGTGCTCGAGCAGCGCCTGCATGACCGGCCAGGCGCGGTCGGCGCGAGGGTCGTTGATCAGCGCTGCCAGGGTGCGCCGCCTGCCGTCGCCGGCCTGCAGGTAGCCCGCCAGCGCGAACACTCCATCGAGGGTGCCGGTCTTCGCGTGCAGCATGCCGCGCAGGCCGTCGACCCGCAGGCGCTCGCGCAGCGTGCCGTCCTCGCCCGCCAGCGGCAGCGACGCGATGAACTCGGGCATCAGCGGGCCCCGCCAGGCAGTGCGCAGCAGGCGTTCGATGTCGCCGGCGCTCAGGCGTGCACGCCGCGACAGCCCGCAGCCGTTGTCGAGCACCAGGTCGGGCATCGGCAGGCCATGCGTGTCCAGCCATTGGCGGGTGACCGCGGCAGCGCGCGCGAAGTCGGCCGGTGCCTGCCCGGCCTGCAGCGCCAGGGTCAGGAACACCTGCTGGGTCATCACGTTGTTGCTGTACTTGTCGATGTCGCGCATCAGCACGGCCAGCGGCTGGCTGTCCCAGGTGGTCAGCAATTGCGCCTGGGGCGGCACCCGCCCGGAGACGACGCGACCGCTCCATTCGATGCCGACCTGGGCGAACACCGCTGCGAGCACCGCCTGCACGAAGGCATCCGCGGGCATCAGCGCGGCGATGTTCCAGCTGCGTTCGCCGCATTCGGCGGCGAAGCTGCCGTCGAAGCGCGGCGCCAGCGGCTGGCTGAAGTCGGGTTGCAGGCGCTGGTGCCAGTCCCCGCAGGGCCCGGCGGCCAGGCGCGGCGGAGTGGGTGCCAGGCCTTCGACCGGGGGCTCCACCCATACGCCGACCTTGTCGCCCTGCGGTTGCAGGTGCCACTGCAGGCTGCCGAAATTCACCAGGAAGGCATCGGGGCCGACGTTGTAGGGCGCCAGCGCATCGCCGTCGAAGGCGCCCGGGTCGTGCGGCGGCAGCGCGAACGCGCTGCGGTCGATCAGCACGTTGCCGGCGATTCGCCGCAGGCCCAGTCCGCGCAGGCGCAGTGCGAGTTGCCACAGGTCCTGCGCCATCAGGTGCGGGTCGCCGCTGCCGATGAAGGCCAGGTCGCCGGCGAGCACCCCGGCGTCGAGCGGCCCGACGGCCAGCACCGGAGTGCGCCAGCAGTACGTGGGACCGAGCAGGTTCAGCGCCGTGTACATGGTCACCAGCTTGAGCACCGAAGCCGGGCTGCGCGGCCGATCGGGCAGCCAGTCGACCAGGGGCGTGCCCAGCCGCAGGTCGCGCACGACCAGGCTGCAGTTGGCCGGCTCGATGCCTGCCTCGTGCAGCGCCAGGCGCACCCGACGCGGCAGCGCCAGCGCCGCTGGCAGGGCCTGCGCCGGGGCGCAGGCGAGCCCGCCCAGTGCGAGCCCTCCCAGCGCGCCGGCGCCGATGCGAAGCGCCTTCCGGCGCGTGAGGTCGGGGGCGTCGGCGGCGGGCAGGAGCATGGTCGGTGAGCGTCTCGAAAAGGGTCCGGCCATGCTAATGCGCCATGCGGCGCCACGCGGACGCCACGGCTAAACTGCGCAAGGCGGGTGTGGTCGGGGTCGCGCAGCGCTTTCGCGCCGGCGGCGCCCGCGCCACGTCCGGGTGCCGCCGCTGGCGCCTGTTTCCGCTGGTCCACGCCCCGTTGCGCAACGCCTTCCACCGACGTTTTCCGTGTCTGACTCCGCTGTTGTTCTCGCGTTCGATTCCAGCACCGAGTGGCTCTCGGTCGCCCTGGACCTGGGCGACGCGCGGGTCTTCGAGCGAACCGAGCCGGGAGGCGCGCGCGCCTCGCAGCGACTGCTGCCGCTGGTGGCCGAGCTGCTGAGCGATGCCGGGTTGGAGCTGCGCGACGTCGGGCTGATCGGCTTCGGCGCCGGTCCCGGGGCCTTCACCGGCCTGCGCGCGGCCTGCGCCGCGGCGCAGGGCCTGGGCCGCGGGCTGGAGCGCCCGGTGGTGGCGGTGCCCACGCTGCTGGCGGTGGCAGTGGCAGCCGAGCCTGCGGCGCACGCGCCGCGCGTCCTGGTCGCCAACGACGCGCGCATGGGTGAGCTGTACTGGGCCGTGGTCGACGCGCAGGGCGCGCAGGCGGCGAGCTGGAAGCTGGCCGAGCCGGCCCGCGTGCAGTCGCCGCGCGAAGCTGCCGCGGGCTGGCTGGCGCAGTTCGGCGCGGAGCCGGTGTCCGATCTTTGTTTGTGCGGCAATGCCTGGGCCGAGCATGCCCCGGCGTTGCGCGAGGCGCTGGGGCCCGGCTGGGAGGCGGCGCTGCGCGCCGCGCGTGTCGTCGCGCCAGGCGCGGGTGCCGTGGCGCGCCTGGCCCGCGCCGCGCATGCCCGCGGCGAGAGCGTTGCGGCGGCGCTGGCGCGCCCGCTGTACGTGCGCGACAAGGTCGCGCTGACCAGTGCCGAGCGGGCCGAGCGGGCCCACGCGCCCGCTGCCGGAGGGCACGGGTGATGCAGGTCGTGAACGCCGGGCTGCGCGAGATGCGTGTCAGTGATCTCGACGCCGTCATGGACATCGAGCGCCGTGCCTACGAGTTCGCGTGGAGCCGGGGCAACTTCGTCGACTCGCTGGCGGCCGGCTACGTCGCCCAGGTGCTGTGCGACGAGCAGGACGCGGTGCAGGGCTATTTCGTCGCGATGGCCGGCGTCGAGGAAATGCACCTGCTGAACATCAGCGTCGAGCCGCGCCTGCAGCGGCGCGGGCTGGGGCTGCAGCTGCTCGACGGGGTGCTGCTCAGCGCCACGCTGCACGGGGCCGCGCTGCTGTGGCTGGAAGTGCGGCCGAGCAACCAGCGCGCGCTGCGCCTGTACGAACGCTACGGCCTGCACGCGGTGGCGCGGCGCCGCGCGTACTACCCGGCGATGGTCGACGGACGCGCGGGGCGCGAGGACGCCATCGTCATGTCGTCGCCGGTCGAGACGCTGCGCCGTAGCCGCGGCATGGACTGAAGAGCCTGCGCGCGGCCTGACGATCATGCCCCATCCCCTGCTCGATCCGCGCCGCCTGGCCGCGCTGAACGCACTCGGCGTGCAGCAGGCGTGGGTGCCGCGCGACGCGCTCGACGAGACCGAGCTTGCCGCTTTGATGCCCCATGTCGGCCCCGCCGCGCCGGCTGCCGGGCGCCGGCAGCCGGCCGCCGTGGCGCGCGCCGATGCGCCAGCGGCCCGCGCCGAGCCGGTGGTGCGCCCGGCAGCCGGCGTGCCAGCGCCTGCGGACCAAGCCGCTGCCGCCGCTGCGCCTCGTGCGGAGCAGCCCGCGGTGGCCGCGCAGCGTCTGGAGCATGTGCGCGCGCTGGCCTGGGAGCCGTTGCAGGCCTTCACCGAGGCATGTCGTGCCTGCAAGCTCGGCGGCATGCGTCACCAGGCGGTGTTCGGCGTCGGGCATGCGCAGGCGCGCGTGATGGTGGTCGGCGAGGCCCCAGGGGCCGAGGAGGACCGCCTGGGCGAGCCCTTCGTCGGCGCCGCCGGCAAGCTGCTGGACAACATGCTGCGTGCCTGCGGCCTGCAGCGCCGCGGTGACGACCCGCGCAGCACCGTCTACATCGCCAACGTGATCAAGTGCCGGCCGCCGGGCAACCGCAATCCCGAGCCCGACGAGATCGCCCAATGCCTGCCCATCCTGCGGCGCCAGATCGAACTCGTGCGGCCGCGCCTGCTGCTGGCGCTGGGGCGCTTCGCGGCGCAGGCGCTGACCGGCAGCAGCGAGCCCATCGGACGCCTGCGCCAGCGGGCATGGGACTGGCAGGGCACCCCGGTGGTGGTGAGCTACCACCCGGCCTACCTGCTGCGCACGCCGCAGGACAAGGCCAAGGCGTGGGCCGACCTGTGCCGCGCGCAGGACCTGCTCGACATGCTGTGAGCGCCCCCAGGGCCGGGCCTGGGGCCCAGCCCGCCCCCCGTGGGGGTCAAGCCATCTTGGGGCGGCCCGGCGATGGCTTGAGAGCGCCCCCAGGGCCGGGCTGCGCCCAGCCCGCTCCCCGAGGGGGTCAAGCCATCTTGGGGCGGCCCGGCGATGGCTTGAGAGTGCCCCCAGGGCCGGGCCTGGGGCCCAGCCCGCCCCCCGTGGGGGTCAAGCCATCTTGGGGCGGCCCGGCGATGGCTTGAGAGCCTGTCCGCGTCGCGCCCCGCGCGCGCTTCCACGCTTCTAGAATGCGCGCCATGTCCTTCGTCGATCAATGGCGCGGCGCCTGCCGCCGCAATTCCAGCCGCCTGTGCCTGGGCCTGGATCCCGAACCCGAGCGCCTGCCGGCGCCGTGGACTCGCGACACGACCCGCCTGTACGACTTCTGCGCGGCGATGGTCGACGCCACGGCCGACCTGGTGTGCGCCTACAAGCCGCAGATCGCGCATTTCGCCGCGGTCGCCGGGGAGGCCCAGCTCGAGCGCCTGATCCGCCATATCCACGACACCGCGCCGGGGGTCCCGGTGATCCTGGACGCCAAGCGGGGCGACATCGGCTCCACCGCGCGGCATTACGCACGCGAGGCCTTCGAGCGCTACGGGGCCGACGCGTTGACCGTGTCGCCCTTCATGGGCCGCGACTCGCTGGACCCCTACATGGACGCGCACCCCGATCGCGGCCTGTTCGTGCTCTGCCGCACCTCCAACCCCGGCAGCGACGACCTGCAGGCGCTGGGCCTGAGCGGCGCCGCGGACGCGCCGGCCGAGCGCGTGTTCGAGCGCGTGGCCCGCCTGGTGGCCGGCGACTGGAACCGTACCGGCCAGCTCGGGCTGGTCACCGGCGCCACGCGCCCGCACGACATCGAGGCCGTGCGCGCCATCGCACCGAGCCTGCCGCTGCTCATCCCGGGGGTGGGCGCCCAGGGTGGTGAACTCGAGGCCACGGTGCGTGCCGCCGGCGACCATTTCCTGATCAACGCGTCGCGCAGCGTGCTGTACGCGTCGGCCGGGCGCGACTACGCCGCAGCGGCTCGTGCCGAGGCCACGCGCCTGCGCGACGCGATGGCGGCGCTGGCGCCGCTGTGAGCGTTCGCGCGCAACCCGACGCAGCCCACGCCATGTCCTCCTCTGAATCCCCGGCCGGTTCGCCGCTGACCCATTTCGACGCCGCCGGCCAGGCCCACATGGTCGACGTCGGCGCCAAGGCCGAGACGGCCCGCGTGGCGGTGGCCAGCGGCGTCATCCGCATGCTGCCACAGACCCTCGCGCTGATCGAATCCGGCACGGCGCGCAAGGGCGACGTGCTGGGCGTGGCGCGCCTGGCGGCCATCATGGGTGCCAAGCGAACCGCCGACCTGATCCCGCTGTGTCATCCGATCGCGCTGACCCGCGTCAGCGTGGACCTGAGCATCGAGCGCGAGACCTGCGCCGTGCGCTGTACCGCGCGTGCCGAGACCCACGGGCGCACGGGCGTGGAAATGGAAGCCCTGACCGCCGTGCAGGTCGGCCTGCTCACCGTCTACGACATGTGCAAGGCCGTCGATCGCGGCATGACCATCACCGACGTGCGCCTGCTGGAAAAGCACGGCGGCAAGTCGGGGGACTGGGTGGCAGGGTCCGAGACGAGCGCCTGAGGCTACCGGGCACAGGCACCGCCGGCAGGTGGGCGGCGCGGCTTCTACAATCGGGCCATGAATACCGCCACCGAACCCGCCTTGCTGCGCCTGAACGAGGCGCGCAGACTGTTGCTCGAGCCCTACGGCATCGACGAGTCCACCCTGCAGCGCGCGCTGGCCAGCGCGTTCGAGCATCGCCTGGACGATGCCGACGTGTACCTGCAGTACACGCGCTCGGAAAGCTGGAGTCTCGAGGAGGGACTGGTCAAGAGCGGCAGTTTCGGTATCGAGCAGGGTTTCGGCATCCGCGCCATCGACGGCGACAAGACGGCCTTCGCCTACTCCGACGACATTTCCGCCGAACGCCTGATGCAGGCCGCGGGCACGGTTCGCGCCATCGCGCGCCAGGGCCGCGGGCGCGTGCGCCTGGGGCCGGTGTCGCAGCTGACGGGTGGGCACCAGCTGTACGAAGCGCTGGATCCGCTGCCGGCGCTGGACTCGGCGGCCAAGGTGGCGCTGCTGGCGCGCGCCGACGAGATGGCGCGCGACGTCGACCCTCGCGTGGTCCAGGTCATGGCCGGGCTGGCCGGCGAATACGACGTCGTGCTGGTCATGCGCGCCAACGGCCTGCTGGCCGCCGACGTGCGCCCGCTGGTGCGCCTGAGCGTCAGCGTGATCGTCGAGCAGGGCGGGCGGCGCGAGACCGGTTCGTCGGGCGGTGGCGGTCGCTACGCGCTCAGCCGTTTCGACGAGGCCACGCTGCGCGAGCATGTCGAGGAGGCCGTGCGCCAGGCCGTGCTGAACCTGGATTCGCGCCCCGCGCCGGCCGGCGAGATGAGCGTGGTGCTGGGGCCGGGCTGGCCCGGCGTGCTGTTGCACGAAGCGATCGGGCACGGGCTCGAGGGCGACTTCAATCGCAAGGGCTCGAGCGCCTTCGCCGGACGCATCGGCCAGCGCGTGGCGGCGCCCGGAGTGACGGTGCTGGACGACGGCACGCTGCCCGGACGCCGCGGTTCGCTCAACATCGACGACGAGGGCCACCCGACCGAGCGCACGGTGCTGATCGAGGATGGCGTGCTGGTCGACTACATGCAGGATTCGCTCAATGCGCGCCTGATGAAGCGCAAGCCCACCGGAAACGCCCGGCGCGAGAGCTATGCGAGCGTGCCGATGCCCCGCATGACCAACACCTACATGCTGGCCGGGGACAAGGATCCGCGGGAAATCGTCGCCAGCCTGGATCGCGGTCTGTACGCGGTGAATTTCGGCGGCGGCCAGGTCGACATCACCAGCGGCAAGTTCGTGTTCTCCGCCAGCGAGGCGTGGTGGGTCGAGAACGGGCGCATGCAATACCCGGTCAAGGGCGCCACGCTGATCGGCAACGGCCCCGACGTGCTGACCCGCGTGAGCATGATCGGCAACGACATGCAACTCGACCCGGGCGTGGGAACCTGCGGCAAGGAAGGCCAGAGCGTGCCGGTGGGGGTGGGCCAGCCGACCTTGCGCATCGACCGCGTCACGGTCGGCGGGACCGGCTGAGCCGACGCGGGCGCGGGCTGTGCGCCAGCCGTGCGCCAAGCTAAGTCCGGGCTCAGTAATTCCTGGTTGAATGTAGGGGTTACCACCGGGAGCCAGCCATGTCCGAAACGTCCGTCTACAACCCCGTCGCCCGAGCCATGCACTGGGCCATCGTGCTTCTCATCGCGGTGGAGTTCGTGCTGGCGTGGCTGATGCCAGACGTTCGCCGCGACACCCAGCCCGTCGGGCTGATCGCCTGGCACATCGGCGTGGGCACCAGCATCCTGGCGCTGATGGTGCTTCGCCTGGTGTGGCGCGCGGCGGCCGGAGCTCCCGCGCTGCTGGCCGGACCGGTCTGGCAGGAACACCTGGCCAAACTGGTGCACGGGGTGTTGTATGCCGGGTTCCTCGTGCTGCCGCTGCTGGGCTGGGCGAATGCCTCGTCGCGTGCGTGGACGGTCCACCTGGCGGGCGTGCTGAGCCTGCCGGCGCTGGCGCCCGCGGGCGCCGCGTGGGCCCACGAGCTCGGCGACGTGCATCAGTTCGTGGCCTACGTTCTGCTCGGCGCCATCGGGCTGCACGTGGCGGGCGCGCTCTACCACGCCGTCGTGCTGCGTGACGACACGATGCACCGCATGTGGCCGCGGCGGCGCTGAGCTGCCCGCCCGGCGGGCTGTGTTGCCGTCGCGCCGCGGCGCTGGCGCGACGTGGCACTCCTGGCTATACTGGGCCTTCCAGACTCGACCTGCCATGACTTCCCCGCGCTTTTGGTTTTACGGCTTTTTTTGGTTCTCGCACCGCGCCGGCGGAGGGAGAGGGAAGAGTTTGAGCTGAACCCCAAGAATTCCTCGAAAACCGCCGGCCGAGCCCGGCGGTTTTTTTTCGCCGGGGCCCTGCCGGTTTCCGAACCAGGAGCACCAGGAGATGTCCATGCTCGACCCCGCCAGTCCCGATTTCGCACCCCGCCAGGCCGCCGACAGGCCCGGCATGCAGACTCCCGAGCGCACGTCCTCGACCGACGACGAACGCGTCGAGGATGTGCGCCCGCTGCCGACGCCCGAGCAGCTCATCCGCCGCCTGCCCATCGCCGGCACGGCGGTGGAAACCCTGGTCGGCGACACGCGGCGCGCCGTGCACAGGATCGTGCAGGGGCAGGACGACCGCCTGCTGCTGGTCATCGGACCGTGCTCGATCCACGATCCGCGTGCCGCGCTCGAGTACGCCGAGCGTTTGCTCGAGTTGCGCCGGCGCCACGCGGATGCGCTGGAAATCGTCATGCGGGTGTATTTCGAGAAGCCGCGCACCACCGTGGGGTGGAAGGGCCTGATCAACGACCCGTACCTCGACCAGAGCTATCGCATCGACGACGGCCTGCGCATCGCGCGTGAGCTGCTGATCGACATCAACCGTCTCGGCGTGCCCGCGGGAAGTGAATTCCTGGACGTGATTTCCCCGCAATACATCGGCGACCTGATCTCCTGGGGCGCCATCGGAGCGCGCACCACCGAAAGCCAGGTACACCGCGAACTGGCCTCGGGCCTGTCGGCGCCCATCGGGTTCAAGAACGGCACCGACGGCAACCTGCGCATCGCCATCGACGCCATCCAGGCCGCGCGGCGTGCGCATTCCTTCCTGTCGGTGCACAAGAGCGGGCAGGTATCCATCGTGCAGACCCGCGGCAACCAGGACACGCACGTGATCCTGCGCGGGGGAAGCCAGCCCAATTACGACGCGGCCAGCGTGCGCGCCGCCTGCGAGCAGCTGCAGGCCGCGTCGCTGCCCTGCCGCCTGATGATCGACTGCTCGCACGCCAACAGCCTCAAGCAGCACGAGCGCCAGCTGGTCGTGGCCGCCGACCTGGCGGCGCAGTTGCGCGCCGGCGAGCGTCGCATCTTCGGGGTCATGGCCGAGAGCCACCTGGTCGGCGCGGCGCAGAAATTCAACCCCGGGCAGCACGACCCGGCCAGCCTGACCTACGGCCAGAGCATCACCGACGCCTGCCTGGGCTGGGACGACTCGATTCGACTCGTCACCGAACTGGCCGACGCGGTGCGCGCGCGGCGAGCCTCGGCGCGGTGATTCCCGCGCGCTGCCTACAATAGACGTCGTGGGCCCGTCGTGCCGCCGGTCGGCGCTGCGGGCGATTCTTTTTTCCGGGCGCGCGTCGCCGATGCGCCTGGCCCAACGCCTGTTCCGCGCATGACCGAAACGCCCCTGCTCAGCACCTCGATCCAATCCCTGCCGCTGGTCGGCCGCGGCAAGGTGCGCGACAACTACGCCGTCGGCGACGACCTGCTGCTGATGGTCGCCACCGATCGCATCTCCGCCTTCGACGTGATCATGGACCAGGGCATTCCCGGCAAGGGGCGCACCCTCACCGAGATCTCCCGTTTCTGGTTCGGCCTGCTCGAGGACGTGATTCCCAATCATCTCACCAGCATCGACCCCGAGTCGGTGGTGGCGCCCGCCGAGCGCGACCAGGTCCGCGGACGCGCCCTCGTGGTGCGGCGCCTGCGCGCGCTGCCCATCGAGGCCGTGGTCCGCGGCTACCTGGCCGGCTCGGGATGGAAGGACTACCAGGCCGACGGCAAGGTGTGCGACATCGCGCTTCCCAAGGGCCTGCAGCAGGCGGCGCGCCTGCCGCATCCCATCTTCACTCCGGCGACGAAGGCGGAAATGGGCGAGCACGACGAGAACATCGACTTCGGCCACATGGTGCGCATGGTCGGCGTCGAGGTCGCGTCGCAGATCCGCGACGTCAGCCTGGAGATCTACGGCCGTGCCGCAGCGCACGCGCAGTCGCGTGGCATCATCCTGGCCGACACCAAGTTCGAGTTCGGGCTCGACACGCAGGACCGCCTGGTCTGGATGGACGAGGCACTCACCCCCGATTCGTCGCGCTTCTGGCCGGCCGATCAGTGGCGCGAGGGCATCTCTCCGCCGAGTTTCGACAAGCAGTACCTGCGCGACTGGCTGGAGCAGGTGCCGGGCTGGAACAAGCGGGCCCCGGCGCCCGCGCTGCCCGCCGAGGTGGTGGAGGCGACTTCGGCCCGCTACCGCGAGGCCTTGCAGCGCCTGACCGGGCCGCAGGCCGCCTGACGCGGCGCGGCTGCTCAGGCCCCCGCGCGGCCCGCGTCAGCTGAGCACCGTCATGCTCAGGCGCCGGCGGTAGCTGTCCACCGTGGGATCGGAGGCCGGCGGCTGGCCGTCGGTGGTCTTCTGCGGCGCCGGCGCCATGAGCTCGAGCACCGCCACGTAGGCCTTGCGCGCGGCCTGGTCGTTCCAGTTCTTGTCGCGCATCAGGATCTCCAGCAACTCGTCCATCGCCGCGGTCCACTGGCGCTGCGCCATGCGCCGGCGCGCCAGCGTGAAGCGCGCGTCGAAGTCGCGCCGGTCGGCGGCGATGCGCGCGGCGAGCTGCTCGTCGGGCGCTGCCTGCGCGCTGGCGTCGATGGCGTCCATCCATTCCTTCAGCGCGGTGGCGTGCTGGTCGGTGGCCAGCTTGCCCAGCAGGGGTTCGAACACCTCGCGCGCCTCGTCGAGGCGATCGAGCAGCATGAGGCGGTGCACGACGTCGACGCGCAGCGCGTCATCGGCCGGGTTGGCCTGCAGCGACTGCTGCAGGCCCTGGAGCTCGTCCGCCGGGTCCTGCGGGCTCGCCGCGGCGTCCGCCTGCGCTTCGGGCGCGGCCTGCTCGGCGGGCGGCACGTGACGGTCGAGGAACTGGCGGATCTGGCCCTCGGGCAAAGCGCCGACGAAACCGTCCACCGGCTGGCCGTCCTTGAGCAGCACGACCATCGGGATGCTGCGCACGCCGAAGGCCGCCGCCAGGTCCTGTTCGTCCTCGGTGTTGATTTTCACCAGCTTGAAGCGCCCCTCGTAGGCGCCTTCGAGCTTCTCCAGCACCGGGCCGAGGGTGCGGCAGGGTCCGCACCACGGCGCCCACAGGTCGACCAGTACCGGCAGGGTGCGCGAGGCGTCCACCACCTCGGTCTCGAAATTCGCTAGGGTTGCTTCGATCATGGTGAGTTTTTCTCCAGTGTCCGCGAGTATGTGGGGGCTGTAGCTCCATATTCCAGGCCCGCGGCGGAGGCAGCGAGCTGCCGAACAGCAAGCATACCGGCCCCGGTAGAATGGTGGGTTTTCATGCAGGGGATGCAAATGGCCTTGGTCGGCGTGGTCATGGGGTCGAGTTCCGATTGGGACGTCATGCAGCACGCGGCGCAGATGCTGCAGCGACTGCAGATCCCCTTCGAGGCACAGGTGGTCTCGGCGCATCGCATGCCCGACGCGATGTTCGAGTACGCGGCCACCGCGCGCAGCCGCGGGGTGTCGGCGATCATCGCCGGCGCCGGCGGCGCCGCCCACCTGCCGGGCATGCTGGCGGCGAAGACCACG
Organism: Pseudomonadota bacterium; assembly: GCA_021847345.1. Classification (GTDB taxonomy): domain Bacteria; phylum Pseudomonadota; class Gammaproteobacteria; order Burkholderiales; family Burkholderiaceae_C; genus Thiomonas_A. The sequence goes on along the minus strand of JAJZTW010000018.1, from coordinate 20,685 downwards.
GTGCCCGTGCTGGGCGTGCCGGTGCCGGGGCGCTACCTGCAGGGGCGTGATTCGCTGTTGTCCATCGTGCAGATGCCCAAGGGCGTGCCGGTCGCCACCTTCGCCATCGGCGAGGCCGGCGCGGCCAACGCGGCGTTGTTCGCCGCCGCCATGCTGGCCGCCTCGGATGCCGCGTTGCTGCAGCGCCTGGAGGTGTTCCGCGCCGAGCAGACCGCGCAGGCCGCGGCCATGAGGGTGTCGCTGTGAGCGAGGCGGCGGCGCGCGACTTCATCGCCCCGGGGGCCGTGCTCGGGGTGCTCGGCGGCGGCCAGCTCGGGCGCATGTTCGCGCAGTCGGCGCAGGCCGCCGGCTACGAGGTGGTGGTGCTCGAGCCCCAGGCAGGCTCGCCGGCCGCGCTGGTCACCACGCGGCATGTCGCCAGCGCCTACGACGATACCGACGGCCTGCACGAAGTGGCGCGCCAGGCGCGCGCCGTGACCATCGAGTTCGAGAACGTCCCGGCCGCCGCGCTGCGCTGGCTGGACGCGCACGTGCGCCTGGCGCCCCATGCGCCGGCGGTCGCGGTGTGCCAGGACCGCGCGCAGGAGAAGGCCCTGTTCACGCGCCTGGGCGTGGCTTGCGCGCCGCACGCGCTGGTCGGCAACGACGAGCAATGTCGTGCCGCGCAGTCGCAGGACCTGTACCCGGCGATCCTGAAGACCGCGCGCATGGGCTACGACGGCAAGGGCCAGATCGGCGTGCGCACTGCCGGCGAGCTGGGCGCGGCCTGGCGCCAGCTCGGCGGCGTGGACTGCGTGCTGGAGCGCCGGCTGGACCTGGATTTCGAGTTGTCGGTGGTGCTGGCGCGCGGCGCCGACGGCGCCATGGTGCATTTCCCGCCGCAGCGCAACGTGCATCGCGACGGCATCCTGTTCTCGAGCACCGTGGGCGATGGCGTGATCGACCACGCGCTGGCCGAGCGCGCGGTCCGCGCCGCGCGCGGCGTGGCCGAGGGACTCGGCTATGTCGGCGTGCTGTGCGTGGAATTCTTCGTCACGCGCGACGGCGCGCTGGTGGCCAACGAGATGGCTCCCCGGCCCCACAACTCCGGACACCACACGATCGACTCCTGCGACGTGTCGCAGTTCGAGCTGCAGTGGCGCTGCCTGGTCGGCGCGCCGCTGCCGCAGCCGCGACGCCACAGTGCCGCGCTGATGCTCAACCTGCTGGGCGACCTGTGGTTCGACTCCCACGGCGCCGAGCGCGAGCCCGACTGGGCCGCGGTGCTGGCGCTGCCCGGGGCGCACCTGCACCTGTACGGCAAGCATCAGCCGCGGCGAGCGCGCAAGATGGGGCACCTGACCTTCACGGCGCCGACCCTGGACGAGGTCCGGCAGGCGCAGCGACGCGCCTGCGAGCTGCTGGGCCTGGCGCCGTGACGAATCCCGAGGCAGGCAACCCGACGGCCGGCGCCGACGCGTGCGCCGCACCGGCCGCGCCCGTCGTGTCCGCGCCGGACATCCAGCAGGCGGTGCGCCGCCTGGAGGCCGGCGAACTCGTCGGACTGCCCACCGAGACCGTGTACGGGCTGGCGGCCGATGCCGCCAACGACTCCGCGGTGCGCGCGATCTACGCGGCCAAGGGCCGCCCGGCCGACCATCCGGTGATCGTGCACCTGCATCGCGATGCCGATCCGCTGCGCTGGGCTTCCCGCGTCACGCCGGCGGCGCAGCGCCTGATCGATGCCTTCTGGCCCGGGCCGCTGACCCTGGTGCTGCCGCGTCGCGAAGGAGTGGCCGGGGTCTGCGCGGCGGGGCAGGACACCATCGCGCTGCGCTGCCCCGACCATGCGGTGGCGCAGGCCGTGCTGGCGCTGCTGCACGGCGGCCAGGGAGGCCTGGCGGCGCCGTCGGCCAACCGCTTCGGGCGCATCAGCCCGACGCGTGCCGAGCATGTGCGCGCCGAACTCGGCGCGGCGGTGGCGATGGTGCTCGACGGTGGGGAATGCGCGGTGGGCATCGAGAGCACCATCGTCGATTGCAGCTGCGCGAATCCGCGCATCCTGCGGCCCGGCGGCTTGTCGGCGGCCGAGCTGGCGCGGGTGCTCGGCGTGGCGCCGGACGAGCTGCGCGCAGCCGCGGCGCCCGGCGCGCCGCGCGTGCCCGGCGCGCTGGCCTCCCATTACGCGCCGCGCACGCCGTTGCATCGGCGCAGTGCGGCGCAGATCGATGCGCAGTGGCCGTCGCAGTCGCGACAGGTCGGGGTGCTGGCGCCGCGCGCCGCGCCAGCCGGCGCGCAGCATGCGAACTGGCGCCGATTGCCGGGCGCTCCCGAGGCTTACGCGCAGGGCTTGTACGCGGCGCTGCGCGAGCTCGACGCGCTGGGATTGCGCGAGATCTGGGTCGAGGCCGTGCCCGAGCAGCCGCCGTGGGACGCCGTGCGCGACCGCCTTCGGCGTGCCTGCGGCGCAGGCTGAGCCGGCGAACCGCGCATCGGCGCGGGCCACCCTTGCGCCGGGCTGGCCGCGTGCTTGCGATACAGTGCGCGGAGCACTCTTGCCGCTTCAGGCGGCCGCGTCGCGCGGCGCCTGACGCCTGTATTTTCATACAGTCCTGTGCTACATTGGCCGCCACGGCGGGCTCGGCCCGTGCAGGCAAGGGCCGACGGCAGGAGCATCCACAGCAATGGAACAAGGCAAAACCATGGTGAACGCGGAAAAGGCCAAGGCGCTGGCTGCGGCGCTGGCGCAGATCGAAAAGCAGTTCGGCAAGGGCTCGATCATGCGCCTGGGCGAGGGCGAGGTGGCGGAGGACCTGCAGGTCGTGTCCACCGGCTCGCTGGGCCTGGACATCGCGCTGGGCGTCGGCGGTCTGCCGCGCGGGCGGGTGGTCGAGATCTACGGCCCGGAGTCGTCGGGCAAGACCACGCTGACCTTGCAGGTCATTGCGCAAATGCAGAAGCTCGGCGGGGTCTGCGCCTTCATCGACGCCGAGCACGCGCTGGATTCGCAGTACGCGCAAAAGCTCGGCGTGGACTTGCAGGACCTGCTGATTTCGCAACCCGACACCGGTGAACAGGCGCTGGAAATCGCCGATGCGCTGGTGCGCTCGGGCTCGGTGGACCTGATCGTCATCGACTCGGTGGCGGCGCTGACCCCGAAGGCCGAGATCGAGGGGGAGATGGGTGATTCGCTGCCGGGCCTGCAGGCCCGCCTGATGAGCCAGGCGCTTCGCAAGCTCACCGGAACCATCAAGCGCACCAACTGTCTGGTGATTTTCATCAACCAGATCCGAATGAAGATCGGCGTCATGTTCGGCAACCCGGAAACCACCACCGGGGGCAACGCGCTGAAGTTCTACTCGTCGGTGCGCCTGGACATCCGCCGCATCGGCTCGATCAAGAAGGGCGACGAGGTGATCGGGTCGGAGACCAAGGTCAAGGTGGTGAAGAACAAGGTCGCGCCGCCGTTCAAGCAGGCCGAATTCGACATCCTGTACGGCGAGGGCATTTCGCGCGAAGGAGAGATCATCGACCTGGGCGTGGCGGCCAAGATCGTCGACAAATCCGGTGCCTGGTATGCGTACAAGGGCGAGAAGATCGGCCAGGGCAAGGACAACGCACGGGAATTCCTGAAGGAGAACCCCGAGCTGGCTCGGGAGATCGAGAACGCCGTACGCGCCGAGCTGGGAGTGCGCGCACTGCCCGACCAGGGCGCCGCGGCCCGCGCCGAGGCTGCCCAGGAGGAATGAACCCGACCGGCCGCGCCGCGCGCGGCCGTGACGGCATGCCCCGCAGCGACCCTCCGGGCAGCCAGGCGCCGCGCGAGTCGCGCGCGACGCTGCGCGCGCGGGCTCTGCGCCTGCTGGCCCAGCGCGAGCACAGCCGCGCCGAGCTCGAGCGCAAGCTGGGCCGGCCGCGCAATGGGCAGCAGGCACCGCAGCCCGACATGCTGGCCGGCGTGCTCGACGAACTGCAGTCCCAGGGGCTGCTCGACGAACAACGATTCGCGCAATCCCTGGCGCGACGCGTGGCCCGCGGGCATGGCAGCGCGCGCGTGCTCGGAGAGCTGCGCCAGCACGGGCTCGACGAGCAGATGGCGCAGCAGGCGCTGCGCGAAGCGCAGGCCGAGCTCGAGCCCGAGGCGCAGCGGGCCCTGGCGTTGCTGCGCCGGCACCACCCGACGCCGCCGGAAGACATGGCCCAGCGCGCGCGCCAGATGCGTTTCCTGCAGCGCCGGGGTTTTGGCGCGGACGCCGTGCGCCACGCCTTGCGCATGCACGGCGCCGGCGCCGATGTGCCGGAAGACGACACACCATGTGACTGATGCGGCCCCGCGGGGTGGCGCATTTTGCGTCGCGGGCACCTGCGGCGCTGCTAGACTTGCCTTTTGCGCTGCATCATTTGCGCGCCGTCAAATTCCCATGTCATCCATGTGCTGTTGCGCAGCTTCCCTCTGCCGCGCCCCTCGGGCGCGCGGTGGGGATCTGCGCAACGGCACACGTGCGTCGTGCCGCAAGGGTCGTCCGCAGGCGCGGGCGGTCCTGGCGTCGGCGCCGGCCGGCGGGCAGGGGGCCCGGGGTCCGGGCGGGTCCGGGCCATTGCGAAATCCTTTGGAGAACAGCCAATGAAAATCCACGAGTACCAGGGCAAGCAGATCCTGCGCGAGTTCGGCGTGCCGGTGCCGCGCGGCATCCCGGCCTTCACGGTCGACGAGGCGGTGCGTGCGGCCGAGCAGCTCGGAGGCCCGGTGTGGGTGGTCAAGGCACAGATCCATGCCGGCGGCCGCGGCAAGGGCGGCGGGGTCAAGCTCGCCCGTTCCGTCGACGAGGTGCGCCAGCTCGCCGGGCAGATGCTGGGCATGCAGCTGGTGACCCACCAGACCGGCCCGGAGGGCCAGACCGTGCGTCGCCTGCTGGTCGAGGACGGCGCCGACATCCGCAAGGAGTACTACGCCGGCCTGGTGATCGACCGCGCTGCGCAGAAGGTGGTGGTGATGGCCTCCAGCGAAGGCGGAATGGACGTCGAGGAAGTGGCCGCCAGCACGCCCGAGAAGATCCACAAGGTGTGGGTCGAGCCCACGCAGGGCCTGCTCGAGGCCGATGCGCTGGCGCTGTGCGAGAAGATCGGACTGCCCGAGGGCAGCCGCAAGCAGGGCGCGCAGGCCTTGCAGGCGCTGTACCGCGCGTTCTGGGACAAGGACGCGTCGCTGGCCGAGATCAACCCGCTGATCCTGCAGGGCGACGGCTCGGTCGTGGCGCTCGACGCCAAGTTCAATTTCGACGACAACGCGCTGTTCCGTCACGAGGAAATCGTCGCCATGCGCGACCTCGACGAGGAGGATCCGGCGGAGATCGAGGCGTCGAAGTACGGCCTGTCCTACATCCAGCTCGACGGCAACATCGCCTGCCTGGTCAACGGCGCGGGCCTGGCCATGGCGACCATGGACACGATCAAGCTGTTCGGCGGCGAGCCGGCCAACTTCCTCGACGTCGGCGGAGGCGCCACGGCCGAGAAGGTCACTGCGGCGTTCAAGATCATGCTGCACAACCCGCAGGTCAAGGCAATTCTGGTCAACATCTTCGGCGGGATCATGCGCTGCGACGTGATCGCCGAGGGCCTGATCGCGGCCAGCCGCGCCGTCGCGCTGAAGGTGCCGCTGGTGGTGCGCATGAAGGGAACCAACGAGGACCTGGGCAAGCGCATGCTGGCCGACTCGGGCCTGCCCATCCTCAGCGCCGAGACCCTGGCCGAGGCCGCGCAGAAGGTCGTTTCCGCAGCCGCCTGAACTCCGTCCCACATTCGTTGCGCCGGCGCCGCGGGCGCGTCGCCGCCGGCCCCGCGAGGGGTCGCCGCCGCGCCCGGGGCCCAGGCCCAGCCAAGGAATCTTCCATGTCCATCCTGATCGACAAGAACACCAAGGTCATCACCCAAGGCATCACCGGCAAGACCGGCCAGTTCCACACGCGCATGTGTCGCGAATACGCCAATGGCAAGGCCTGCTTCGTCGCCGGGGTCAATCCCAAGAAGGCCGGCGAGGACTTCGAGGGCATTCCCATCCATGCCACCGTCGCCGAGGCCAAGGCCGCCACGGGCGCCACGGTGTCGGTGATCTACGTGCCGCCGGCGGGCGCCGCCGCGGCCATCTGGGAGGCCGTGGAGGCCGACCTCGACCTGGCCATCTGCATCACCGAGGGCATCCCGGTACGCGACATGATGGAAGTGCGTGCGCGCATGCGTGCCAAGGAAGCCGCGGGCGGCAAGAAGACCCTGCTGCTGGGGCCGAACTGCCCCGGGCTGATCACCCCCGACGAGATCAAGATCGGCATCATGCCGGGGCATATCCACCGCAAGGGCCGCATCGGCGTGGTGTCGCGCTCGGGCACGCTGACCTACGAAGCGGTGGCGCAGGTCACCGAACTGGGAATGGGCCAGAGCAGCGCGGTGGGCATCGGCGGCGACCCGATCAACGGGCTCAAGCACATCGACGTGCTCAGGCTGTTCAACGACGACCCGGACACCGAGGCCGTGATCATGATCGGCGAGATCGGCGGCCCCGACGAGGCCGAGGCGGCGCGCTGGGCCAAGGAACACATGAAAAAGCCCATCGTCGGCTTCATCGCCGGCGTCACCGCGCCTGCCGGCAAGCGCATGGGCCACGCCGGCGCGCTGATCTCCGGCGGCGCCGACACCGCCGACGCGAAGCTTCAGGTCATGGAGGCCTGCGGCTTCACGGTCACGCGCAACCCGTCCGAGATGGGGCAGCTGATCCGCAAGGCCCTGGGCTGAGTTCCGGCGCCTTCGGGCGCGGGGCCCGCACTCCCGGCTGGGCGACGCCTCGCCTTGCGCGCCGGGCCCCGAAAGCGCGACGACCATGCGCCGGACACCTGTCCGGCGCATTTTCTTGTGCGGCGCGCTTCGGGTGTGCCGTTATGCTTCGTGTGCACGCAGTGACCCCGGCAGCGCGCCGGGCTTGTGTTGCCGGAGTTCGAATCTTGCCCCTGGACACCCTCGCCACGGCTGCCTTCTGGAGCGCCGCGGCACAGATCGTGTTGATCGACCTGCTGCTCGGCGGCGACAACGCGGTGGTCATCGCGCTGGCCAGCCGCAGCCTGCCGCTGCCGCAGCGCCGGCGCGCGATCGTCTGGGGAACCGTGGGCGCGGTCGGCCTGCGGGTGGTGCTGACCCTGTTCGCCGTCAGCCTGCTCGAGCTGCCCTGGCTCAAGCTGGTCGGCGCGGTGCTGCTGGCGTGGATCGGCATGCGCCTGATGCTGCCCGAGGACCAGCATGCCGACGTGCGTGCCGCCGACCGACTGTGGGTTGCGGTACGCACGGTGATCACCGCGGACCTGATCATGAGCCTGGACAACGTCGTGGCGATCGCCGCCGCGGCGCGCAACGCGGCGACCGGGCACGAGTGGGCCCTGGTCGCCTTCGGCCTGGTGCTCAGCGTGCCCATCATCGTCTGGGGCAGCGCGCTGGTGATCGGCTTGATCTCGCGCTTTCCGGTGATCGTCGAGCTGGGCGCGATGCTGCTGGGATGGATCGCCGGCGGACTGGCCGCCGTCGACCCGGCCGTGCACCCGTGGCTGCAGGCCCGGTCCTGGGGCCAGGCTGCGCATGTGCTCGGCGGCGCGCTGGGCCTGCTGCTGGTATGGGTCGGCGGGCGCTGGCTGCGCCGGCGACATGTCGCGCGCTCGCGCGGCCATTGAACCGAGGTACCTGGATGTCTTCCCTTGCCGACGGCCCCATGTTCACGCTGGAGATGACCAGCCGCACCGATCGCGGACGCCTGCGCGAGCACAACGAGGATGCGCTGGCCTGCGACGCCGTCGCCGGGGTCGCGGTACTCGCCGACGGCATGGGTGGCTATGCGGCGGGCGAGGTCGCCAGTGGTGCCGCGGCGTCGCAGGTGGCGTCCGAGCTGGCGCGCCTGAAGGCCGAATATCCCCGGCTCAGCCCGGCCGACCTGATGCAGGCCATGCGCGACGCCATTCGTCGCGTGAACACGCAGATCTACCGGGTCGCGCACAAGGATCCGCGCTACACCGGCATGGGCACGACCCTGGTGGCCGCGGCATTCACCGGCCAGGTGGCGGTGATCGCGCATGCCGGCGACTCGCGCGCCTACCTGTTCCGCGATTCCCGCCTGCGGCGCATGACCAAGGACCATTCGCTGCTGCAGGAGCGCATCGACCTGGGCCTGATCCAGCCCGAGGACCCGGCCGGGCAGGCGGTGCGCAACCTCATCACCCGCGCCCTCGGCGTGGATCCCCTGCTCGAGCCCGAGATCGGCGTGCACGCCATGCGAGACGGCGACCGCGTGCTGCTTTGCTCGGACGGGCTCAACGACATGCTCGGCGACGCGCAGATCGAGCAATTGCTGCAAGCGCACGACGATGATGCGGAGCGGGCAGCGCAGGAACTGGTCGAACAGGCCAATGCCGCCGGGGGACGCGATAATATCTCGGTCATCCTGGTCGGGCTGCGCCTGGAGCAAACTCCGCGCGGCAGCTGCTGATGCCCGCCCATCCGGCTTTTTCGCTCACGAGGTAGTCCGCCATGGCCAAGCTGGTCATTTTTCTCGATGACAAGGTGCTCAAGGAAGTGGCCCTGAACAAGGATCGCGTGACCTTGGGGCGGCGCCCTCACAACGACGTGGTGATCGACAACCTGGCGGTCAGCGGAGAGCACGCGGTGCTGCTGCGCGAGGCCGACGGCTACGTGGTGCAGGACCTGGGCAGCACCAACGGCTCCTACATCAACGGCAAGCCGATCAAGCGCGCGCCGTTTCGCGAGGGCGACAGCCTGGACATCGGCAAGTACACGCTGCGCCTGCTGTCGGACGCGCGCGCGTCGGCCTTCGCCGGTTCGCGTTTCGCCCCTTCGGGCTACGCCGGCTCGGGCTTCTCGACCACCGGCGGGCCCCGTTCGGGCCCCCCCACGGCGACCGGAACGCAGGCTGCTGAGTCGGGTTTTCGCGCCACCCAGCATGTCGAGCAGGGCCTGCCCGCGCTGAAGCTGCGCGTGGTCAACGGCGCATCGGCCGGAGCCGAGCTCGCGCTCGACAAGTCCCGCACGACCTTCGGGCAGCGCGGGGTCATGGTGGTCGCGATCCAGCGCAATCCTCGCGGCTACGAGCTGTCGCAGATCGAGGGTGACGAGCGCGTGCGCGTCAACGGCAACGCGCTGGGCGTCGTGCCGGTGGTGCTCAGCGCCGGCGACGTGATCGAGATGAGCGGCGGCACCCGCTTGCAGCTGCTGGCCGCCTGAGCAGCCTGGGCCGGCCGGCGCCGCAAGGCGCCGGCGTGGACATCAGACGCCCACGCGCATGAGCTTGAGCATGTTGGTTCCCCCCGGCGCGCCGATCGGCTCGCCGCAGGTGATCGCGTAGCTGTCTCCGGCGCCCAGCGCGCCGATTTCGCGCAGGCGCTGTTCGGCCTGCCGCAGGGCCTCATCGCGCTCGCTCGAGAACAGCATGTGCAAGGCGCGGACATTGCGGTACAGCGCCATGCGGCGAACCGAGGATTGGCGCGGCGACAGCGCGTAGATCGGCATGCGCACGCGGTGGCGGCTCATCCACAGCGCCGTCGAACCGGACTCGGTCAGCGCCGCGATGGCATTGCATCCCAGGTGATGCGCAGTGAACAGCGCGGCCATGGCGATCGACTGGTCGATGCGGGTGAAGGTCTTGTCGATGAAGTCGGACTCGAGCTTGAGCTCCTCGAAGCTCTCGGCCTCGACGCAGATGCTGGCCATGGCCTCGACCGTTTCCACCGGATAGCGCCCGGCCGCGGTCTCGGCCGACAGCATGACCGCGTCGGTGCCGTCGAGCACCGCGTTGGCCACGTCCGACACCTCGGCGCGGGTGGGTACGGCGTTGGAGATCATCGACTCCATCATCTGCGTGGCGGTGATGACCAGGCGATCGAGGTCTCGCGCGCGCCGGATCATGCGTTTTTGCAGCGCGGGAACCGCCGCGTTGCCGACCTCGACCGCGAGGTCGCCGCGGGCCACCATGATGCCGTCGGACGCGCGCAGGATGTCGTCCAGGTGCGGGATCGCCTCGGCGCGCTCGATCTTGGCGATCAGCCCCGGCTTGTGCCCGTACGGCTCGCCGGCCACGTTGGCGAGCTGGCGCGCCATTTCCATGTCGGTGGCGCTTTTCGGAAACGACACCGCCAGGTAATCGGCCTGGAAGGACATCGCGGTGCGGATGTCGTCCATGTCCTTGGCGGTCAGCGCCGGGGCCGACAGGCCGCCGCCCTGCTTGTTGATTCCCTTGTTGTTCGACAACTCTCCGCCGACCACCACCTTGGTGTCGATGCGCGCGCCGCGCACGGCCTCTACCGCCAGCACGATCAGCCCGTCGTTGAGCAGCAGCCGGTCTCCCGGGCGCACGTCGCGCGGAAGGTCCTTGTAGTCCAGGCCGGCGCAGTCCTGGTTGCCCAGTTCGCAGGTGGCGTCGAGCGCGAAGCGCTGCCCGTCGTGCAGCGTGATGCGGTCGTTCTCGAAGCGCCCGACGCGGATCTTCGGGCCCTGCAGGTCGGCCATGATCGCCACCTCACGCCCGCAGCGTGCCGCCGTCTCACGCACCAGCGCCGCCCGGTCGATGTGATCCTGCGCCTTGCCATGGGAAAAATTCAGGCGCACGACGTCGACGCCGGCGCGGATCATGCGTTCGAGAACTTCCGGCGAGGAGCTGGCGGGACCGATGGTGGCGACGATCTTGGTGGCGCGGGACATGGCGTGTGGACAGGGTGGCGAGGCTGGGCCCCGGATAGCGATGGAGTGTAGGAGCATCGCATGTACGCGCAATGACCCCTGGCGGCGACCCGTTCGCGCCTTGATGCCGCGCAGTGCCGGCGCGCCGTCCGCGCGAACGACGTTACTGGCGCGGCACCTCGATGCGCCGTAGCACCGGCGCCGCTCGCAGGATCGCCACGATGCGCGCGACGTCGGGATCGCCGGCAAGCCCCGCGGCGTCGGCCAGTGGCGCGAAATCCTGCGCGGTCCGCGGCGCGTAGCGCCAGAAGGCATGCGCGGTGTAGCGTGCCAGGTCCAGCGCCTCGGTGCGACGGCCCAGGCGCAGCAGCACGATCATGCGCTTGGTCAGCAGGTTCGGGTCACCCCAGACATGCGACGAGCGCTGCAGCAGCGCGAGGTCGGCGAGCAGTTGCGCGCGGTCGGCGTCGGGCGCCGGCAGCACCGCGGCTGCCTGCGGGAACTGCGCCAGCGGCCGGAAAAACCAGTCGTCGCGCAGCGCCTGCTCGCGCACGCGCTGGCTGGCGCTTTCGTCGACCGAGAAGATCAATGACGTGCGCATGTAATCGAGCTGCGTCTTGGCGCACATGGCCAGCGCCAGCAGCCCCGCGACGAGCGCCGCCGGGCGCTGCCAGCCCGGCTCGCTCGTGCCCTGCGCGTCGGCCGGCTCGCGCGCGCCGAGCGCGGCGGCCTCGACCCAGCCCAGCAGGAACGCGAAATCCAGCAGGAAGTAAACGTACCAAAGCGGGTATTCGACCAGGCTGTGCAGCGCGAGGAAGGCGCATCCAAGCAGCGGCGCGAGTACGGCCTGGCGCGCCGGCTGCCCGGCGGCGCCGCGGCGCCACGGCGTGCTCGCGCGCCACAGCCAGGGCACGACGGGGGCCAGGCAAAGCAGCGTGCCGACCAGCCCGGTCTCGGCCAGCAGTTCCAGGATCAGGTCGTGCGCGTTGTCGATGTTCTCCAGCGGCAGCGGGTGCAGGCGGCCAGCCACGGTGGTCTGCTCCAGGCCCCAGCCGATCTGCCCCCAGCCCCAGCCACGCAGCGGGTGCATGTTGAACACCTGCCAGGCGTTGCGCCAGATGATCGCGCGGGCATTCACCGGCTGGTCGAGCTGGCGCGACAGCGCGTCGAGATAGCTGATCCAGCCCAGGTGGTCGGCCACGTGCAGCAGGCCCCACCAGGCCGCGTACAGCAGCGGCGCCGCGAGCAGCGCGCCCATGCGCGCGTCGCGCCAGGGGCGTCGGCAGGCCAGCAGCACCAGCCCGGCGACCAGCACGACGTGCACGGAGCCGGTGCGCGAGCCGCACACCACGAGCGCCCAGGTGAGCGCGGCGCTGGCAAGCCAGGAGCGCCAGGCACGCCAGCGTGGCGCCAGCAGCGCCAGGCCGACATAGCCCAGGGCGACCGCGGTGGCGTAGTGGTTCGGCTGGCGCAGGTTGCCGTACACGCGCCCGCTTCCCGGGTAGTTGATCAGTGCATAGACCCAAGGCGCGTGCGCCGACAGCCAGCGGCTGCCGTCCGGGGACTGCCACATCGCGAACTGGGCCACGCCGATGACCACCTGCAACAGCGCCTGGAGCAGCAGGGCCCACGCCGCCAGCTCGATCCAGCGCGGGCGCGAGGCCATGCTGCGCCCCAGGCCCGCCACCGCGGCCGCGCCGAGCAGCAGCACGACCGCCAGCCAGCCCTGCCCGGGGTAGGCGAGCAGGCCGCTGGCGCCCTGCACCGCGATCACCGCGGCCAGCAGCGCGAATCCCAGCGCGGACCAGGTGCGGCGCGGCAGCACGCCCAGCCACGCCGCGCCCGCCAGCAGCAGGGCCCACGACCAGGCCGACACGAACATCGAGCCGATTTTCGACGTCGGGCCCGGATCCCAGGGCCAGACGAGCCCCAGGCCCAGCGCGACGATGAGCAGCGCCGCGGCCCAGGCCGGCGGGGAGGGCGGGGCGTCGGCGTCGGGACGGAGGTTCATTGCGGCAGCATCTTGTCCAGGGCCTTGTCGCGCGCCACGCGTTGCTGCATGGCGCGCAAGCGCGAATCGATGATCGAGGCCTCGAAATAATCGGCGCCGGGGGTTCGCTTGGCGATGTGCAGTTGCAGCAGCGCTCCTTCCAGGTTGCCCTGCAGCGCGTAGGCCTCGGCGGTGGCACGGTGCTGGGCCGCCGCCTGCCCGCACGCGGCATAGGCTTGCGCCAGCCACGTCCACAGCTGTTCGTCGTCGGGGTGCAGCACGGTCTGCTCGCGCAGGAAGTCGCGAGCCGCGATCTTGCCGGCCGGCTGCGCCAGCAGCGCGCGCGCCTGCAGGTGCAGCACGGCTTCGTCGTCGGACGCGATGCCGCGCAGGCGCCGGGCGAGTTCGAGGGCCTGCTCGGGCCGCGAGCTCGCCAGCAGCCAGTCCCCGCGCAGCAGGTCCAGCGGCAGGCGCTGCACGGGGTCGAAGCCGGCGCCGAGCTGTTGCGCCTTGCGCAGTGCCGCGTCGGCGCGCGCGAGTTCCTCGGCACGCAGCCATGCCACGGCCTCGCAATAGGCCCAGGCGGCGCGCTGCGCGGGCAGGCCGTCCGGGCGCCCGGGCTGGCTGGCCTGCATGCTCAGCGCCAGCTGGCGCAGGTCGTCGCTGTGCGTGGGCTGCAGCGCGCGCGCGCGTGCGTTCATCAGCCAGAAGCGCAGCGAGGTGTCCGGCGGCAGCGGCTTGTCGCCTCCCAGCTCCTGCGCGTAGGCGATTCGTTCCCCGGTCAGCGGATGGTCCTGCAGGAAGGCGAACACCACCGCGTCGTCCAGGCGCGACAGGCTTTGCAGGCGTTCGAGCATGCTGGCCATGGCCTGGGGCGGGTAGCCGCTGGCGCGCAGCACGCCGATTCCCACGCGGTCGGCGTCGCGCTCGTTGCTGCGCGAGAAGCGCAGCTGGCGCGACGCCACGGCGGCCTGTCCTCCCAGCGCCAGGCCCTCGGCGGCCTGGCCGCCGGCGCCGGCCAGGCCGGCGAGCACCGCCAGCACCAGCGAGCCCACCGACAGGGCCGTGTCGCCGCCGGAGCGCGCCAGGCGCTGCTCGACATGGCGCTGCGTGATGTGCGACATCTCGTGCGCGAACACCGCCGCGAGCTGGGCCTCGGCCAGCGCGTCGACCACCAGGCCGGTATGCACGCCGATGTGACCGCCGGGCAGCGCGAAGGCGTTGAAGGTGGGGTCGCGCAGCAGGAACACGCGGAATTCACGCGGCGCCTCGGGTTCGGCGGTGGCCACCGCGGCCTTGCGCAGGCGGTCGACGATGTATTGCAGGTAGCTGCGCAGCAGCACGTCGCGCAGGTAGTGCGGATCCTGGCGGAGCTGCCCCATGATCAGCTGGCCCAGGCGCTGCTCGAGCACCGGGCTGAGCACGCCCTGGCCGGCGTCGCCGAGCGCCGGCAGGCGCGTGATCGACTCGTCGCCCACGCCGGCTTGCGCCAGCGCGGGGAACAGCCCAAGGCCGGCGCAGCCCAGGCATCCCAGCAACACCCGCCTGCGCGCGGCATGCGGGGTCCGCGCGGCGCAGGCGGCAGCGGGGTCGGGGTGGCTCGGCGCGGATTTCATGCGGGGGCGAGGGCTGTGGCGGCCATGCGCTCAGGCGTCGAGCGCGGCCAGCGCGCGTCGCTGTTCCTCGGGTTCGAATTCGCCGAGAACGGCTTGCGCCAGAGGCGCCAATCGCGAGCAATCGGAGCGAAGGATTTCATGCTTGACGCTGAGCAATTGCGCCGGGTGCATGGAAAAGCTGCGCAGTCCCAGCCCGAGCAGCAGGCGCGTGAGCTGTGGATCGCCGGCCATTTCGCCGCACACGCTGACGTGCACCGGGCGGCCCCTGATGCCGTGCGCGGCATGCGCCTGCGCGATGGTCTGCGCCAGCAGCTGCAGCACCGCGGGGTGCAGCGGGTCGTAGAGCTCGGCGACGCTTTCGTCGGCGCGGTCGATCGCCAGCGTGTATTGCACGAGATCGTTGGTGCCGACCGAGATGAAATCGAAATGCCGCAGGAACAGCGGCAGCATCAGCACCGCGCCGGGTACCTCGATCATCGCGCCCAGCTCGACCTTGCCCGGCTCGACGCCGGCGGCGCGCAGCTCGGCGCGCGCGAGATCGAGCTGTTCGATGGTCTGGTGCAGCTCGCGCGCGTGTGCCAGCATCGGCACCAGGATGCGCAGCGGGCCGAAGCAGGCCGCACGCAGCAGCGCGCGCAGTTGCACGCGAAACATCGCCGGATCCGACAGGCTGTAGCGAATCGCCCGCAGTCCGAGTGCGGGATTGAGGTGCGTGAACTCGCCGTCGCGGTGATCGCCGTCGCCGTCCAGCGGCTTGTCGGCGCCGATGTCGATGGTGCGGATGGTCACCGGGCGTCCGCCCATCGCCTGCACCACGCGCCGGTAGGCCTCGAACTGCTCGTTCTCGCCCGGCAGCCTGCCGTTGCGGTTCATGAACAGGAACTCGGTACGGAACAGTCCGATACCGGTCGCGCCGGCCTGCAGCGCCGCTTCGCAGTCCTCGGGCAGCTCGATGTTGGCCAGCAACTCGATGCTCTGGCCGTCGAGAGTGCGTGCCGGGGTGTTGCGCAGGCGCTGCAGGCGCTGGCGCGCCAGCTCCGATTCCTGCTTGCGCACGCGGTAGTCGTCGACGATGGCGGGCGACGGATCGACGATCAGCAGCCCGTTGTCGCCGTCGATGATCACCCAGTCGTCCTGGCGGATCAGGCGGCTGGCCTCGCGTGCGCCGACCACCGCCGGGATGTCCAGGCTGCGCGCGACGATCGCGGTGTGCGAGGTCTTGCCGCCGATGTCGGTGATGAAGCCGCGGAACACCCCCTGCTTGAACTGCATCATGTCGGCGGGGGAGATGTCGTGCGCCACCAGCACGAGGTCGTCGTCGCCACGCGCGACTCCGGGCAGCCCCTGGGTTCCTCGCAGCGCGCGCAGCAGGCGCTCGACCACCTGCTCGACATCGGCCTTGCGTTCGCGCAGGTAGGCGTCGTCCATCTCGTCGAAGCTGCGGGCGATGACGTCGAGCTGCGCGGTCAGCGCCCATTCGGCGTTGTAGCGCCGGCGTCGGATCCAGCCGGCCGTGTCGCGTCCGATGTGCGGGTCGTCCAGCAGCATCTTGTGCACGTCGATGAACGCGGCCATTTCCGCCGGGGCGTCCGCCGGAAGTTCGGCCTGCAGGGTCTGCAGCTCGCTGCGCACGGCCGCGCGCGCGGCGCGCAGGCGATCGATTTCCGCCTCTTCCTGCCCGGGGTCGACGAAATAGTGGGCCACGTCCAGGCGAGCGGACGACAGCAGCACGGCGCGTCCGACCGCCACGCCGCGGGAAACGGGAATACCGAACATCTGCAGAGCCATGGGGTCAATGGTACGAGTGCGAGCCTGCCTGCGGCCGACCACGGGACACGACCCAGGCTCCCGGGCTCCTATGGTTGCGCGATGTCACCCAGCGCCGCCAGCTCGAACACGAAACAGGCCCCGCCGCCGGGGTTGGGTTCGTAGCGCGCGTCACCGCCGTGCAGGCGCGCGATGCGCCTGACCAGCGCCAGCCCCAGGCCGCTGCCCTCGACCGGGCCGCGCAGGCGCACGAAGGGCTCGAAGATGCGCTCGGCCTGCGACTGCGGCACTCCGGGGCCGCGGTCGCGAACCAGCACGCGCACGCCGCGCGCAGTGCGCTGCACCTCGAGCTGCGCGCCGTCGCCGGCGGCGTGCTTGCGCGCATTGCTCAGCAGGTTGCGGATGCCGTGGCGCAGCAGGCGTTCGTCGGCGCGCATGCGCACCCAGTCGCCGTGCGCCTCGATGTCCTCGCGCGCCGCCTCCTCGGCCGCCACCGCGAGCACGTCGACCTCCTCGGGCTGCAGCGCGTGCGTGGCGCCCGCGTCGAGGCGGCTGAACAGCAGGATCGAGCCGATCAGCCGGTCGAGTTCGGCCAGGTCGTGCCGGGCCTCCTCCAGGCTGCGCGCGCGTGCCGCCGCCAGCGCCGCCGCGGGGGTTTCGCTCTCGAGCACCTCCAGGGTCATGCGCAGCCGGGTCAACGGCGTGCGCAGTTCGTGCGAGGTGTAGGCCAGCAGCGACTTGTGGCTGCGCACCAGGGCCTCCACGCGCTCGGCGGCCTGGTTGAAGGCCACGGCCAGCGCGGCCACCTCGTCGCGGCCCTCGACGGGCACGCGAGCTCCCAGGTCGAGGTCGCCCAGCGCCTGCACGCCGCGCTGCAGGCGCTGCAGGCGCCGCGTCAGGCGGTGCATCAGCGGCAGGGTCACCAGCCCGACCACCACGGCGCTGAGCAGGGTCGTGCTCAGCGGCGACAGCAGCAGGTGCCGCCAAGGCGCCGGCTTGAGCCCGTAGAGATGAAAAAACGCCTGCAGCAACTGTTTGCGCAACTCGGCCTGCTGCGGGTCGGAGAAGAACACCATGTGCAGCACCAGCGCGGAAACCAGCGCCTGCGCGAGCAGCGCGGCGACCAGCGCCAGTGCGATGCTCGCGCCCAGGCGAGTGCGCGGCCTCGCCGCCCTGGGCGCGGCGGGTTCGGCCGGGCGCGCGGCCGCCCGCGCGGCAGGCGCGCCGTCCGCGGAGCCGGGTAGCGACGGGTTGTGCATGGCGGGCCGGCAGCTCAGGCGGCGTCCTGGCTGCGCGCGAACACGTAGCCGGCGCCGCGCAGGGTCAGGATGCGCCGCGGATGCCGCGGATCGTCCTCGATCACCGCACGGATGCGGCTGATGTGCACGTCCACGGAGCGGTCGTAGACATCCTGCGCTCCACTGCTCTTGACCGCGTCGAGCAGGAAGTCGCGCGACAGCACGCGTCCGGGATGCCGCGCCAGCGCCAGCAGCAGGTCGAACTGGTAGCCGGTCAGCGGGCGGGGCTCGCCGTCGACCCGCGCCTGGCGCGATTGCGGGTCGATTTCCAGGCGCCCGAAGCGCAGCAGCTGGGCCGCGCCCGGCAGGCCCTGGCGTCGACGCACGATGGCGCGCAGGCGTGCCAGCAGTTCGCGGGGCTCGAAGGGCTTGGGCAGGTAGTCGTCGGCCCCGAGCTCGAGTCCGATGACCCGGTCCAGCGGGTCGCCGCGCGCGCTCAGCACGAGCACCGGCAGGTCGTCGCCGCTGCCGCGAAGACGGCGACACAGGTCGAGCCCGTCGCCGTCGGGCAGCATCAGGTCCAGGATCACGGCGTCGAAACCCGGGCCCTGGCGGGCCGCGTCGAGTTCGGCCATCGATTGCGCCAGGGTCAGGGCGCGGCGCACGTTCCAGCCGGCGTCGCGCAGATAGTCCTCGACCATCTGGCCCAGCCGCGCGTCGTCCTCGATCAGCAGCACGCGTGCGCGTGCCGGCGTGGCGACCTGGGAGCTGGTGGGGCAGACGGACTCGGACATGGCGATTCGGAGCGGACCTGTGCGACGGGGCTGGGAGCCCAGGCCACCGATGATGCGCGCCGGGCATTGCCGGCATGTTCGCGCAGATGTCGAAGTATTGCAGCAAGCGCCGCCCGCGCCTCGTCCTGCGAGCCGGGGCGGCCGGGGGCTATTCGCCTTCGCCGAACTTGTCGCGCACGAGTGCTTCGATGGCCGCGAGCGCCTGCTCGGCGTCGGCGCCGTCGGCTTCCACGACGAGGCGCGTGCCCTGGCCGGCGGCCAGCATCATCACCCCCATGATGCTCTTGGCGTTGACCTTGCGCGAGCCCTTGCTCAGCCAGACCTCGCTGTCGAATTCCGACGCCAGCTTGGTCAGCTTGGCGGAGGCGCGTGCGTGCAGCCCGAGCTTGTTGCCGATCAGCAGGTCGAGTCTGGGCATGGAACGGATGCCCCCGACGAGGCACATGGGGATGACGAGGCGCCGGCCAGGCCGCTCGGGTCGTTGCCGGCGGGTTCGGCGGGTTCGATTTCGGCGATCGCGCGGCGCCCACCTTCGACGGCACGGGACACCAGATCGTCGAGGCCTTCGTGCTGGTAGCACAGCGTGCGCAGCAGCATCGGCAGGTTGACCCCGCCGATCAGGCGCAGGCGGGCCGCGCCCGCCGCGTCGAATACGAGCCGGCGCGCGGTATTGCACGGCGTGGCCCCCGCGGCATCGGCCAGCACCAGGACCTCGCCGTCGCCGGCGGCCAGGCGCGCGATGGCCTGCGCCGCTTGCTGCAACACCGTCTGCGGGTCTGCGTCGGCAGCGACGTCGAGCCCCTCGAGCCGGCGCGGCGCCGAACAATAGACATGCTCGGCGCAGGCGCAAAGTGCGCTTGCCAGCGGAGCATGGGCGATGATCAGGATGCCTGGCACGGAGGAATCAGCGGCGACGACGACACGGTCGATGGTAGCTGCAATGCAGCAATCGCGTGCCGGTGGGCCCGTCAGTCATCGGAGGCTCCGGCGCCGGAGGCGGCGCGCGGCGCATGCGCCGGGGGCGGGCCGAGTTGCACGGAGCCGGCGAAGGTGCGCGCGGCGTCCTCCTCGTAGTCCTTGTCGCGCGCCAGCACGGTGGCCTGGAACACCTGCGTGCCCTGGGCGAACAGCAGCACATGCTCGCGCAGCCCGGCGCCGTGCGGAGCCTGGCCGGCGAGGTCGAGCTCGACGGCATCGGCCAGTCCGGCGTCGGCGTGGTGCACGCTGGTGGCATGCTGGGCCAGCACGCGTGCGGAGATGTTGCCCAGCGCCGCGTGGTGCAGCTCAGCCAGGGCCGGCGCGACCAGCGCCGGCACGCCGACGTCGGCGTGCGCCAGCGCGAAGGTCATGTGCGCGGCCTCGCAGCCCGTCATGGTCATCTGCAGGCGCTTGCCGGCCAGCACCACGGGCTGGGACAGGTTCTGCGGCTTGCAGGGGAAGTCCATCAGCAGGTCGACATGCTCGGGGCCCGCCTGGCGCCAGTCCAGCGCCGGGGAGCACCCGAGCAGCGCGGCGCCCAGCCCGACGCCAGCCAGCAGTTGCAGCAGCGGGCGCAGCGGGTGGCGAGCGGGGCCGCGCGCGCTTGATCGCGCGCAACACTCTTGCGCAGGGAAGGGAGATAGCATGGTCGACATTATCCCTGCCCGCGCCTCGCACATGGCCATGCCCGGCATTTCGACCCCTTTCGCCGCGTCGCGGCGCGGCCTGGTCCTGCGCGGGCTGCTCGCCGCCACGCTGGTCGCGGGGGCCGTGCCGGCCTTCCTGGGGGGGCTGCCCCCGGCGCATGCCGACACTTCGCTGCCCGCTGCGCGCGACCTGCGCGCGAGCGCCGCCCAGGCGGCACGCCAGGGTCAGCCGCTGGTGCTCATGTTCAGTCTTCCCGGGTGCGCCTACTGCGAGCAGTTGCGCCGCAGCACCTACCGCTGGATGGTGCGGGACGGCATCGACGTCGAGCAGCTGGAAATGGTGCCCTCCTTCCGCCTGCGGGATTTCGACGGCCGGCCGACCAACGGCAAGGCGCTGGCCGAGCGCTACCGGGTGCGCCTGGCCCCCACCGTGCTGTTCCTGGGGCCTGGTGGGCAGGAACTGGGCGAGCGCCTGGTCGGAGCGGGTGAGCCCGATTTCTACCAGGCCTATGTGGATCGGTCGATGCAGCAGGCGCGGGCCCGATTGCGCGGCGGCTGAGCCTGACGCCTGCGCCCGGGCCCCGTGCATCGAGCCATCGAGCCATCGAGCCATCGATGCAAGCCACAGGGTTTTCCCTATATACTACCAGGAGTATATGACCGGCCTGTGCCTGGCCGGTCGCGAACGGAGGGGCCATGAAGTCTTGCTTGCAGGGGCGGGGTTGCGCGGCGTGGCTGCTGGCCGCAGGGCTGTGGCTGGCGTGCGCGTCGGCGCAAGCCGGGCAGGACGCACCGCTCCTGAGCCCCCCGGGGGGGGCAAGCAGTCTTGGGGCGGCCCAGCGGTTGCTTGAAAGCGCCCCCAGGGCCGGGCTGCGCCCAGCCCGTTCCACCTCGCAGCTTGCAG
Organism: Pseudomonadota bacterium; assembly: GCA_021847345.1. Lineage (GTDB taxonomy): Bacteria > Pseudomonadota > Gammaproteobacteria > Burkholderiales > Burkholderiaceae_C > Thiomonas_A. Next base: position 50 of record JAJZTW010000018.1, on the reverse strand, counting down.
GCTGCTCGGATTCGGCCGGCGCGCTGCTGTGCGCAGGCACAGCAGCTGGT
>JAJZTW010000074.1 GCA_021847345.1 Pseudomonadota bacterium | reverse complement strand
GCGTGCACCCAGTCGCGCAACGCCTCGAGTTCGTTGCGCAGGTCGCGCAGCTCGCCCGCCCACACCGCAGTGCCGGCCTGCGATCCCGGATTGCCCGCTGCCTGCGCTCCAGCCGGCGCTGCCCGCTGCCCCGCCCCGGCCTCGGCACGCGCCGGCTGCGGCGCCTGCCGCGCCCCGGGTGCCGCAGGCGCGGCGACGGTTTGCTGGCGCGGCGACGGCTTGCCGGCGCCCAGCGGAGGCAGCACGCGCGCCGGCAGCAGCCGCGACGAGGGCGCCGGCGCGGGCGCGGGCGTTGGCGCGGAAGCCGCCACCTGCGGCGGCACCGCCTCCGGCGCATCCGGCTCGGCCTGCAGGCGACTGGCGTCGAAGTCCACGGCCGCCATCAACTCCACGCCGCCGACGATCTCGCGATTCGACAGGATCACCGCATCGGGACCGAGGTCGCCGCGAATGCGCGCCAGCACCTCGCGCGTGCTTTTGCCGGTGTAGCGTTTGATTTTCACGTCTTAGGCTCCGAGCGTGGAAATGATCCGCACCTGCTTGGTGTCCGGCACTTCCGTGTACGACAACACGCGCAGACGGGGCGCCGAGCGCGCCAGCAGGCGGGCCAGGAACTGGCGCAGCGGAGCCACGGTAAGCAACACGGGGCTGGCCCCCTGCGCCTCCATGTTCTGCATCATGTCCCGTGCCCGGTCCATCAGCCGCTGCGCCAGCCCCGGTTCCACGGCGGCTTGGGCCGGGTCCGCGCGCAGGCTGGCAAGCAGGATCTGTTCCAGCTGGCCGTCGAGCACCGCGGCGGCGAGTTCGCGGTTGGCGCCGGCCAGGTTCTGCACGATGAACGGACCCAGTGCCTGGCGCACCCGCGCGGTGAGTTCGTCGCTGTCCTGGACCTGCTGCGCGTGTTCGGCCAGCACTTCGGCGATGCTGCGCATGTCGCGGATCGGCACTCCCTCGACCAGCAGGTTCTGCAGCACCTTGCGCAGGCGGTCGGCGCTGATCAGCTTGGGCACCAGGTCCTCCACCAGCTTGGGCGAGCGCTCCGACAGATGGGACAGCAGGCCCTCGACCTCCTCGCGCCCCAGCAGCTCGGCGGCGTGCATCTGCAACAGGTGGTGCAGGTGGGTGGCGATCACCGTGCTCGGGTCCACCACCGTGTAGCCCATGGCGAGCGCGGCGTCGCGCTGTCCGGGCTGGACCCACACCGCCGGCAGCCCGAACGCCGGGTCGGTGGTCGGCTGGCCCTGCAGGTTGCCGCTGACCTGGCCCGGGTTGATCGCCATCAGCATGTCCGGGAACACCTCGCCGGCGCCGATCTCCACCCCCTTGAGCGCGATGCGATAGCCCCCGGGGCGCAGTTCCAGGTTGTCGCGGATATGCACCGGGGCCACCAGGAATCCCAGCTCCTGCGCGAACTTGCGCCGTACGCCGCGAATGCGTGCGAGCAGTTCTCCCCCCTGCGTGCGATCGACCAGCGCGATCAGTCGGTAGCCGACGTCCAGCGCCAGCGTATCGACCGGCTCGATCTGCGACCAGCTCACCTCCTCGGGCTCGCTGCTTGCCGCGGCCGGCTCGGCCGGCGGGGCCTCGGCCTGCTGCTGCTCGCGCCGACCGCGAAGCCACAGCACGCCGCCCAGCACCGATGCGGCCAGCAGGAACGACACATGCGGCATTCCCGGCACCAGGCCGATCAGGCCGAGAATGCCGGCGGCGATTCCCAGCACCCGCTTGTGGCGGAACAGTTGCCCCACCAGTTGCAGGCCGACGTCCTGCCCGGTCGACACATTGCTGATCACGACGCCGGCGGCGATGGAGATCACCAGCGACGGGATCTGCGCCACCAGCGCGTCGCCGATGGACAGCAGCGTGTAGTTCTGCGCCGCCTGCGACAGGCTCAGGCCGTGCATGAGCACGCCGATCACCAGCCCGCCCAGCAGGTCGATGAACAGGATCAGGATGGCGGCCACCGCATCGCCGCGCACGAACTTGCTGGCGCCGTCCATGGCGCCGAAGAAGTCGGCCTCCTGCGCGATGTCGGCGCGGCGCCGACGCGCTTCGTCCTGGTCGATCAGCCCGGCGTTGAGGTCGGCGTCGATCGCCATCTGCTTGCCCGGCATCGCATCCAGGGTGAAGCGCGCGCTGACCTCGGCGATGCGTCCTGCGCCCTTGGTGATCACGACGAAGTTGATCACCACCAGGATGGCGAAGATGATGATGCCCACCGCGTAGTTGCCGCCGACCACGAACTGGCCGAAGGACTCGATCACCTGGCCGGCGGCGCCGGTCCCGTTCTGGCCGTGCAGCAGGATCACGCGCGCCGCCGCCACGTTCAGCGACAGTCGCAGCAGCGTGGTCAGCAGGATCGCCGTCGGAAAAGCCGCGAAGTCCAGCGGCCGCGTCAGGTACAGGGTGACCAGCAGGATGATCAGCGACAGCGTGATGTTGAAGGTGAACAGCACGTCCAGCACGAAACTGGGCAGCGGCACGACCAGCATCATCAGGATCAGCACCACCAGCACCGGCGCGGCCAGCAGGCGCCAGTCGAGTCGTGCCAGGCGCGCCGTCAGCGATGCGCCGACGGCAGCGTTGGTGGCGGGGGAAGCGGAAGTCGCCATGGTGTTCAGTGCACGGGCATGGCCGATTCGGCCGAGGTGTCGAGATCAGCGGGAATGGCCCAGTCGGCGGGCACCTGCGCCTGCTGTGGCAGCGCGCGCAACTGGTAGACATAGGCCAGCAGAAGCGCCACCGCGTTGTACAGCGAAACGGGAATTTCCTGCTCGAGCTCGCCGTAGCGGTACAGCGCGCGAGCCAGCGGCGGCGCCTCGACCACCGCTACGCCATGCTCGGCGGCCAGCTCCCGGATGCGCGCGGCGACGCGATCGGCACCCATCGCCAGCACCACCGGCGCACGCTGGCGCCCCTGCTGGTAGCCCAGCGCGACGGCGTAGTGCGTCGGGTTGGTCACGACCACGTCGGCCTTGGGAACCGCCGCCATCATGCGCTTGCGCGCGCGCTCGCGCTGCAAGGCGCGCAGGCGCTGGCGAACCTGCGGGTTGCCCTCGCTTTCGCGCATCTCGTCCTTGAGGTCCTGGCGCGACATCTTCAGCTTGCTGCCCAGCTGCACGATCTGCCACGGCACGTCCACCGCGGCGATCAGCAGCGTCGACGCGGCCAGCCAGACGAAGGCATGGCCGCAGATGCTGCCCAGTTGCATCGGCGCCAGCTCGGGGTCGATGCGCAGCAGGCTCATCAGCGCGCCGCGCTGCGACCACAGCACCAGCGCCAGCAGCGAGCCGATGACCAGCGCCTTGAGCACGGCCTTGAGCAATTCGGCCAGCCCCTCGCGCGAGAACAGGCGCTGCAGCCCGGCGACGGGGTCCAGCCGGGACGCATCGGGCACCAGCGCCTCGGTGCTGAACACCCAGCCGCCGAGCGCCAGCCCGCCGAGCGCGCTGAGCGCGAAACTCAGCAACAGCAGCGGCAACGCCAGCAGCAGGCCGTCCCTGACCACCGATCCGACAAGCATCAGCATGTGCGCCGGGTCGCGGCTGGCCGCGGCCGGAATGCGCAGCGCCTCGCGCAGCACGCTGGTGCCGTGCCCGAAAAACCACGAGCCGCCGTAGTACACGGCGGCCGCCGCGCCCAGCAGCAGCAGGCTGGACGTGAGATCGCGCGAACGCGCCACCTGCCCCTTCTCGCGCGCCTGCTGCCGGCGCTTGAGCGAGGCTGGTAAGTCGCGGTCCTGTGCGCTGTCGTCGGCCATGGACTCAGGCTCCCGGCAAGGTCGGCGAGCCGACGGCGGCCTGGCTCAGCAGCGAGCCGGCCAGGTTCACGCCGTACTCGACCAGGTGGTGCACGACCGCCTGCATCACCGGCATCAGCAGGTACAGCGCGAGAAAGCCCAGGCCGAAGAACAGCGGAAAGCCGATGGCGAACAGATTGAGCTGCGGCGCCAGCTTGCTCAGCGTGGCCAGCCCGAGGTTGGCGATCAACAGCACCCCCAGCGCCGGAGCGGCCATCGCCAGCGCCAGGCTGAACAGCGCGCCGCCCTCGAGCGCCAGCGCGTGCCAGCCGGCGGCTCCCAGGCCTGCGCTGGCGCCCACCGGAAGCAGCGTGAAACTGCGCGCCAGCACCGCCAGCAGCAGCAGGTGCCCGTTCATCGCGACGAACAGCAGCAAGGCCAGCAGGTTCAGAAAACTCGCCAGGCTCGTGACCTCGACGCCCTGCAGCGGGTCGAACAGGGTCGAGAAGCCCAGGCCCATCTGCAGCCCGACCACGCTGCCGGCAAGCTGCACGCTGCTCAGGATCAGCGACATCGCCAGCCCCACCACCCCGCCCACCAACAGCTGCTGCACCACCAGGGTCCAGCCCAGCGCGCTGTCCAGGCGGACCGGCGGCATCGCCGGCAGCGCCGGCGCCAGCGCCAGCGCCACCACCACGGCGAGGCCCACCCGCACCTGGACCGGCACCTGCGAGGCGCTGAACAGCGGAGCGGTGCTGAGCAGCGCCAGCACGCGCAGGAAGGGCCAGAAGAAGGCCCCGATCCATTGCTCGACCTGCAGCGACGAAATCGAGATCATCGCCCCCCCGCTCACGAGCCCAGCAACTGCGGGATGCTCAGCAGCAGGCGGGTCGTGAAGTCCATCATCACGTGCAGCATCCACGGCCCCGCCAGCACCACCGCCAGGCCGATGGCCAGGATCTTGGGCACGAAGCTCAGGGTCATCTCGTTGAGCTGCGTGGCCGCCTGCAGCAGGCTGACCAGCAGGCCCACCACCAGCGCCACGCCGAGCAGCGGCAGCGACACCAGGAACATGACCCACAGGGCCTGCTGGCCCAGCGAAGCAACGGTTTCCGGACTCATGGGCGCTCCTGCTCCGGGAAATGGGGGCTCATCGCACGAAGCTCTGCACCAGCGAGCCGATCACCAGGTCCCAGCCGTTGACCAGCACGAACAGCATCAGCTTGAGCGGGAACGACACGGTCACCGGCGACAGCATCATCATGCCCATCGACATCAGCACGGCGGCGACCACCATGTCGATGATCAGGAAGGGTATGAACACGATGAACCCGATCTGGAACGCGGTCTTCAGCTCGGACGTGACGAAGGCCGGGATCAGCAGGGTCATCGGCGTGTCCTGCGGGCTCGCCAGGGGCTTGTGCCCCGACAGCTTGACGAACAGCGCCAGGTCGTCCTTGCGGGTCTGCGCCATCATGAACTTGCGCAGCGGCTGCGCGCCGGCCTGCAGCGCCTGGGTCAGCGAGATCGAGTCGTCCATCAGCGGCTTGACCGCCACGTCGTTGATGCTGCTGAACACCGGGCTCATGACGAACAGGGTCAGGAACAGCGACAGGCCGACGATCACCTGCGCCGGCGGCACGGTGGTCGTGCCCAGCGCCTGCTTGAGCAGCGACAGCACGATCACGATGCGCGTGAACGCGGTCATCATCAGCAGCATGGCCGGCAGGAACACCAGCACCGTCATGAACAGCAGGGTCTGCAGGCTCAGGCTGTACTCGGTGCCGCCGCCGGCGGCCGGGGTGCTGGTCAGCGCCGGCAGGCCCTGCGCATGCGCCCACGCTGGCAGGCCGAGCAGCAGCAGCGGCAGCAGCAGCAGGCAGGAACGGGACAGCGATTTCATGACGGTCGATGCGAATCGGTGGACGACGTGGACGACGTGAACGAAGCGGATGAATCGGATGAATCGGATGAATCACGCGCGGCGCGGGCCTTGCGCAACCACTCCGCGAACGGCGTGACGGCGGCGGCGCCCACGGCCGTCGGCGGGCGCGACGCCAGCGGCTGCGGCAGCACGTGCAGGCAGCGCAGGCCCTGCGCCGCGGCCCCCAGCAGCAGCTGCTGCTCGCCCACCTGCACGAGCAAGAGGCGTTCCCGGGTCGACAACGCCAGCGAGGCCACGACGCGAAAGTCGGCCCGCCCGGCGGCGAAACCGGGGTGCAGGCGCTTGACCCCACGCAACAGCAGGAAAAACAGCACCAGCACCAGCGCCAGGCCGGCGAGCACCCGAAGCATCGAGGACCAGGACAGAGGATCGGACATGGTGGAAATAGCCCAGAGGGCGACGGTTTCTTGACGAATCCTGCTCCGGCACGCCGGGAGATTGACGGCCGCGTCGGCTGCCATCGCCCCCGTCGGCCCGGGAAATCGGGCGGCCCGTCGCCCCGCCGGCCTCGGCAATCGGTACACTCGAGCTGCCGGCGGGTATCGGGCCCTGATGCGGTACGCTTCATGCAAGGTCCGTACCCAAGCGAACCCGCCGACCGTCCCGAGCCCCGCGGAAGCCGAACTCCACCCGCATGCCCCGCCCCGTCAGCACTCCCGCCGTGAATGCGCCTGCCGTGTTGCAGGAGGGCCCGCCTTCGCCGGCGCGCCGCTCCGCGCTGCGTGCCGCGGCGGGCACGCTGCTGTCCGGCATGGCCTTGCCCGGCGCATTGCTGGCCGTGGGCGGTTCCTCGCGCGCCGACGACTCCCCGGCCCTGCGCTACGGTCGCTCGGAAAAGGCCTTGCGCCTGGCCATGCGCCTGGCACGCCAGACGGCGCTGCCGGTGGCGTGGCTGCACGAGCAGATCAGCCGGGCCTACTTCCAGCCCCAGGTCGCGCGCCTGATCATCCCCGGGCGCCCGGAACAGAAGAACTGGCGCGCCTACCGCGAGCGCTTTCTCGACGCGTCGCGCATCGCCGCGGGAGTGCGCTTCCTGCGCGCCAACCAGCCCTGGCTGCAGGAAGGCGAGCAGCGCTTCGGCGTACCCGCGCAGGTCGTACTGGGAATCCTCGGCGTCGAGACCCTGTACGGGCGCAGCATGGGCGACTTCCCGGTGCTCGACAGCCTGAGCACCCTGGCGCTCGATTTCCCGGCCGCGGCGCCGAAGGACCGCAGCGACTACTTCGCGTCGCAGCTCGGCGACTATTTCATCTGGTGCAATGGAGCCGGAATCGACCCTGCCAGCGTGCGCGGTTCCTACGCCGGAGCCATCGGCATGCCGCAGTTCATGCCGGGCAACATCCTGCGCTGGGCCACCCGCTTCGACGGCGAGGGCTCGGTGGACCTGGTGCACAGCGCCCCCGACGCGATCGCCAGTGTCGGGCATTTCCTGTCGGGCCACGGCTGGGTCGCCGGCATGCCGGCCTGGTTCCCGCTGCAGTTGCCCGCGAGCATCGATCCCGGGCTGCTGCAGCACCTGCTGGCGCCCGACATCGTGCCCAGCTTCAGCGCGGCGCAGTTGCGGGCCGCCGGCCTGTCGCTGCTGCCCCAGGTGCTCGACTACCCGGGCAAGCTCGCGGTGGTGCAGCTGCCCAACGCCGGACAGGCCCCCGACTACGTGCTGGGGACCGACAATTTCTTCGCCGTCACGCGCTACAACCACTCCGCGTTCTACGCGCTGTCCGTGCTCGAGCTGGGACACCGCGTGGAGCTCGAAGCCGCCGCCTGAGCACCCGCCGAGGCCGGCCGGGCCGGCTCGATGAACGGCATCAGCGCATGAACAGCACGGCCATGACCAGGCCGATGGCGACGATGCCCCAGCGCATGACGGCGCGCGGCACCAGGCGCCCGACTCGCGCGCCGAAATAGCCGCCCAGCAGCACCGCCGGAACCATCAGCCCGGCCACGCCCCAGTGCACCGTGCCCGCGGCGGCGTAGATGCCCAGCGCGAACACGGTCAGCAGGGCCGACACCACGTTCTTCAGGCCGTTCATGCGATTGAGGTCGGTCTCGCCGATCAGGCCGAACAGCGCGAGCAGCAGCACGCCGAGGCCGCCGTTGAAATACCCGCCGTACACGCTGACGACGAACATGCCGATCCAGGCGACCCAGCGCGGCGTGTGGTCGTGCGCGCTGCGCCCGATCAGTCGCAACAGGGGTTGCGAGAACGCGAACAGCGCGGTCGCGAACAGCAGCAGCGCCGGCACCAGCGCGCGGAAGGCATGGTCGCTGGTCGACACCAGCAGCCAGGCGCCGAGCAGCCCGCCGAGCAGGCAACTGCCGAGCAGCCCGAGCAGGCCCAGCGCACGCGGAGTCCCCATGTCCTCGCGGAAACCCCAGGCGCTGGCCACGTAGCCCGGAAGCAGCGCCGCCGTGCCGGTGGCGTTGGCCGCGACCGCCGGCACGCCTGCCCACAGCAGCGCCGGCAGGGTCAGGAAGCTGCCGCCTCCGGCCACGGCGTTGAGCGCGGCGCCGAAGAAAGCCGCGCCGAGCAGCACGGCGTCGTGCAGGATCTGCGAATGGGTCATGCCTGCTTCTCCGGAAGCGCCGGCACGCTCGCGCTGGCGCGCCCGCGCAGCGCGACATGGATGCCGGCGAAGATCAGCACCGCGCCGATCACGTGGTAGGCAGCGATTCGCTCGCCCAGGAACAGGTACGCCAGCAAGGCGGCGAACAGGGGCGCCAGGTTGCCGAAGTACGACGGAATCTGCGCCCCCACCCTGGCGACCGCGGTGCCCCAGCAGGCGTAGGCCACGACGGAAGCCAGCAGCGACACGTAGGCGATGCTCAACACCACCGGCTCGCTCCAGTGCGTGTACTGCCCCTGCACCCAGCGCTCGTAGCCGGCCAGTGGCGCGATGAACAGCACGCCCCAGGCGATCTGCGCCGTGAGCACGCTCAGGCGGGGCAACGACAGCGGATTGCGCCGCAGGTCCCAGGTGTACAGCGCCCACAGGAACACCGCACCCAGCATCATCAGGTCGCCGCGCGCCAGGTGCAGGCCAGCCAGGCGCTGCAGGTGGCCTTCGGTGACGACGACCGCCACCCCGGCCACCGACAGTACGCTGCCGCCCCAGGCGGCCATGCCGATGGCCTCGCCGAACAACACCGCGCCGAGAAGGGTCACGAAGACCGGCGCGGCCGACGTGATCAGCGAGACCTTCAACGGCGTCGTGCTGTGCAGCGCCACGTACTGGATGGAGTTGTAGCAGGCCACGCCCAGGAACCCCTGCCGAGCCAGCACCTTCCAGTGGCCGCGCAGCAACGCGCGCGATCGCCACAGGGTCGATCCGGTCAGCGGCAGCAGCGCCAGCAGCGCAAAGAACCAGCGGCAGAAGCTCAGCGCCATCGGCGCGATCTGGCCGACCATGAGGCGTCCGACCACCGCATTGCCGGCCCACAACATCGGCGGCAGGGTGAGCATGACCACGGTGCCGGCGGAAAGGCGGTGGGATGATTTCATGCGCGCATTATTCCAAGCTCCGCGAATTGCCGCCCGCGGGCAGTTCGATCTGCCAGTAGCGACGCTGCGAAGCGCGCCATGCGATCAGGCGCGCCGGCTGCTCGTCGCTCCACAGCAGCGCACCGTCGCGGTCCGTGCGCCCCACCGGCAATCCTCGCGTGCGAAGTCGCTCCAGCATCGCCGGGTGGGGATGTCCGTAGCGGTTGAACAGCCCCGCCTGCACCGCCACCACGCGGGGTGCCACCGCGTCGACGAAGGCATCGTGGCTGGAGCCGCGGCTGCCGTGGTGGCCGGCCACGAGCAGGTCGCTGCGCAGCCGAGCAGGCATACCCGGCTCGCGCAGCAACTCGCGCTCTCCCGCCCGCTCCAGGTCCCCGGTGAGCAGCAGCGCGCCTCCGGCGGCCCGCACATGCAGCACGCACGACCCGGCATTGCCTTCCCGCAAGGCCTGGCCCGGCAGCGGATACAGCCATTCGAAGTGCACGCCGTCCCAGATCCAGCCGCGGCCCTGGCCGCAGCGCGCGGCCGATGCGTAGCCGAAGCCCAGCACGCGCTCGGAGGCCACCGAACCCTGCGCGGGGGTGCCCGGGTAGGCGTGCGCGAGCGAGGCCGCGCCGCCGATATGGTCGGCATCGGCATGGCTGAGCACGACCAGATCCAGCCGGCGCTCGCCGAGTTGGCGCAGCAGCGGCAGCAAGGCGCGGGTCGCCGCGTCCTGCGCGCCGCCCAGCGGCGGACCGGTGTCGAACACCAGGGTGTGGCGCCGGGTACGCAGCACGACGCCGCTGCCCTGCCCGACGTCGGCCATCCAGGCCTGTACATGGCCGTAACCCGGGCGCGGCGCCGGCGCCAGCAGCAACAGGCCCAGCACGGCCGCGCCGGCGGCACGCAGGCGCCAGGTCCACGGCAGCACCATCGCCAGCACGCCGGCCACGGCCAGCGCCAGCACCGCGGGGCCCGGCGACGGCGCATTCCACTGCGCCAGCGGCCAGGCGGCCAGCCAGCCCAACGCCGTCAGCAAGTGGTCCTGGGCGGCGGCGGCGACGCGCCATGCCAGCGCATCCAGCGGTGGCGGCACCAGCAGGCCGCCCACCGCCAGCGGAACCACCAGCAGGGTCACGACCGGTATGGCCAGCGCATTGGCCAGCGGCGACACCAGCGACACCTGCTGGAACCACGCCAGGGTCAGCGGAGCCAGCGCCAGGCTGACCGTGCACTGCGCGCGAGTCGCCGCGCACGCGCGCAGCCAAAGCGCGCGCATGCGCGGCAGGCGCTGCGCCGGCGGGCCGGGAGCCGGCGCGGCGCCGTCGGCCAGCAGCAAGGCCGCCACCGCGCCGAAGGACAGCCACAGCCCGGCTTGCGCGATGGCCCAGGGGTCCCACAGCAGTACCGCGCACAGGGCCAGGCCCAGCACCTGGCTCCAGCCCAGGCGTCGCGCACCGATGCGTGCCAGCACGGCCACTGCCAGCATCAGCACCGCACGCTGCGCCGGCACGCCCAGCCCGCTGGCGACGCCGTAGCCCAGCGCCGCCAGCAGGCGCGCGATGGCGACCGGCAGCGGCGTCGCCAGGCGCAGCGCCAAGGCCACGCCGCGCCAGCGCAGGCGGCGCCACAACGCGCCGCAAAGCGAGCCGGCCAGCCAGGCCTGCATCGTGATGTGCAGCCCCGAGATGGCCATCAGGTGGGCGACTCCGGTGCTGCGGTAGATGCGCCATTCGTCCTGTGTCGGCCCGGCCTGGTCCCCCAGCGCGAGCGCCGCCAGCGTGCCGGCCCGGGCGTCGCCGGCGAGCGCGTCGCGAATCCGCTGGCGCGCCCTCTCCCGCAGGGCCTGCAGCGCCTGCCAGGGCGTGCTCCGGTCCAGCCCCGGGCAACGCCGCGCGGCGGGCGCGCGAAGCACCGTGGCGGTGGCGCCGATGCGCTGGCGGAACAGCCACGACTCGGTGTCGAAGCCACCCGGATTCGACAAGCCATGCGGCGGGCGCAGGCGCAAGGACAGGCACCAGGCCTGCCCGGCACGCAGGCGCGGCGGCGCCCCCGCGCCGACGGCCGGCCACGACACCAGCAGCCGCGACGGCACGCCGGCGGGCGGCGCCAGCGGAGCCAGCACGAAGCGGGTTCCCGAAGGCGTGGATACCGGAAGCTCCTGCACGACCCCGGCCACGCGCACATGCGCCCCCCACAGCCGCAGCGCGAGCCGGTCGTGCAGACGCGGCACGGCACGCCAGCCGGCAAGGCCGAACGCGAATTCGGCCAGCGCGCAGGCGACCAGCAGGGATCGAGCCAGAACCAGGCGCCGGCTGCCCGCCGGAAGCTGCGAGCGCACCCACGCGAGCGCGCACAGGGCCAGCGCCGCCGAGGCGATCATCGACCCATACGCGGACTGCGGCCACAACGCCTGCTGGCGCAGATGCAATCCGCATCCCACGAGCATGGCGGCTGCAGGCAGCATGACGAGAATCGGCGAGACAAGCGGCTGGAGGCCCGATTCTCGGTGCCGCGCCCCCCCCTCGCTCAGGCAAGGGCTTGGCGCCACCCGCGCGGCGCGCCTCGCCAACTCATCAGCCGTCGAGGCGCCGGTCCCACATGGCCCAGTTCGCGCCCTGTGCGGTGCGCAGGCATTGGGCCTGGCGCAGCGCTGCGTAGGCGCGCCGCAGCCATTGCTCGGCCGACGCGCTGGCGTCGGCAATTCGCACCACGCCCATGCGGAAACCCAGCTCGCCACGCGAGTCGCCTTGCGCGAAGCCGGGCTGCGCGGGCGTACGCATCGCATCCTGCATGCGCGCGGCCAGCAGCGCCACCGATGCATCGCCCCGCGCGCAGCCCAGCAGCACCGCGAACTCGTCGCCGCCGACCCTGGCCACGCAAAGGGCTTGCGGCATGCCGACGCGCAGGCGCTCGCCGAAGGCATGCAACAACGAGTCGCCGAGGGCGCGTCCCCATCGCTCGTTGACGGCGTGGAAGTCGTCGATGTCGAGCAGGCACAGCACCAGATCCGCGCAGCCGGGCTCGCTCGGGCCGCTCGCCTGCCCGAGGCAGCGCAGCAGCGCGTCGCGTCCCGGCAGGCCGGTCAGGGCATCGGCCGGTGAGCGCGGTAGCGCCTGCTCGGCCCCGTTCACGCGCTCGAGCCGCTTGGCGATGCGGCCGGCCATGTCGAGCAGCAAGTCGTGCAGCAGCGCATCCGGACCCTGAGGATCCCTGACGGTGATGCGCGCCACGCCCAGCCGCCGCGTCGCCCCGGCCGGCGCCAGCGGCCATCCGGCGACCAGGCCCACGTTGGCCAGCGGGCCGTCGCGCCACCGTGATGCCATGGAATCGTCGTCGGTCGGCCGCTGCACGAACTGCGGCCTGCCGCTGCTCCAGGCCAGCAGGTGCACCTGCCCGGCCGCGGTGTCGCGCGCCACCCCGCCGGTCAGCGTCCTCGCACCCGGCTCGTCGGCGCGGCCGGGAATATGCACACGGCGCATCCCGCCGCCGGGCTCGGGCACGAACACCTCGGCGGCGACGACGTCGGTATGTTCCAGCAGGCAATCGGCCGCGACTCCCAGCACCTCCCGCTGGCTGCGCGCGCCGGGCAGCCGCTGCTGCATGGCCAGCCAGGCCTGCCGGTAACGCTCCCGTCGAGCGTCGCGCGCAAGGCTTGCGTCGACTTCGAGATGCCGCGCCATGAGCCCGATCAAGTGCTGCAGCAGCGGCCAGGCCCGCCGAGGCGGCCGGCTCGGCGCATCGAACATCACGCCCAGCAGCAAGGTCATTCCGTCGGGCCCGGCCGCGGGGATGGCCAGCCCGCCCGCAGCTCCCATGCGTCGCAGCCAGGGCTCGCGCTCGGCCGATCGCGGCTCGTCGAGCAGCCATTCCTCGGCTTGCCCGCTACGCAGCGCGCTTCCTACGGCTCCCCGCCCGTCGGGCAGGTCTTCGCGCCGGCTGAGCCGCATGCCGGCGGCCGCCGCATGGCCCGGACCGGCCATGGCCACCACGCGCAGCCACGACGATCCCGGCGCCAGGAATCCAATCAGCACGACGCGCACGCCCAACTCGCGCGCCAGTATCTCGCTCACCGGCTGGGCGATGCCGCGCAGGCTTCGCGGAGGCTGTTCATGCAGAATCGGCATCAGCTGCAGCAGCACGGCGAAGCAGCGATCCGGGGGCGCCTCGTGGCGCGGCTGCGCCGGCGCCTCGGTCGCGGGCTGGCGATGCGCCGAGTACCCGACAAGCGCCAGGCCCGGCGCAGCTGCGGCGCCGCGACCCTGGCGCCGACGTCGCCACGCGAGCAGCCCCAGCGCCGCGGCGACGGCGCAAAGCACACCGAGCAGCGGCAGGCGCGCGTACTGCCACCAGCGGGGGTCAGTTGCCCATCCCACGAGCACCGCATGCGCGGCGGGCCTGTTCCCCGCGCCACGACCGCGAACCGCGTGGCGTGCAGCCCACCGCATGGCCGCGCAAGCGGCTCCCCCACCGGAATCTGTCTGCATAGCCCCTCATGCGCTGCCGCCGACACCCCGAGGCCCGGCGAGCGGGCCCGGACGCCCGAGGAGCGCGGGGCCGCGGCGGCGCGAATCATCGCCAGAATTGGCCGTCGCGCACAGCCCCAGGCGCCGGCATTTGGCAAGCAGTTGCTACATGCAAGCACGTTCCTCGGGGAACTCGCCGGACCGTCCTGCCGCATCGGGCGGCAAGCTCAAGCGCAGATCCACGGCCACCGCCAGCGCGTGCCGCATGGGTCACTGGCCGCAGCCGGATGGTACTTGGCAGGATCGGAAAACATGTTTTGGTTACATCTTGCACGCGCGTCGGGCTCGCGCCGTGCAGCCCCCGCGCGTCGGACTCGCTGCCCGAGCCTCGCTGGTTTATGCTGTGAGCGACCTGCCTGCCGAAAGCGCAACGGCACAACAAGAACAACGCGAGGAAACCCATGTCGCGCGAGCAGCGGCGACCAGCGCCGCCCCAGCGGGATGCCACGGACGCGTCCTGCGAAGCTGCACTCCAGGCCGACTGCGAGCCGGGCTTGCTGGAGTGGATCGAGATCGCCGTGCGCGATCTCGCCACGCTGACCGAGCAACCGGGGAATCCGCAGGATCCTGCTGGCGATCCGCCCGACCCATCGGATCCGGTGCATGCATCCGACGCCCGAGGCGTGGATCCGCTCTATGGTCACGGCTTCGCGCTCGGCGAAGCGCTGGGCCGTCGC